>JBEKIW010000008.1:0-11716 GCA_050011565.1 Dehalococcoidia bacterium | reverse complement strand
TTTTTCGTGGATCCAATCTTTACATTCGCGGTAGCGAGTGAACAAAGTGCTGTCAACTTACTTATTTTGTTTGTGGTGGGTATTGCAATCGTTTGGCTATCCCCACGGAATCGATAAGACAGGAGCAGAAGCTGGCACTTCATTTCACACTTCTCGGTTCTGTTAACAAAAACTCAGAATGTGACATGATGGGAAATACTGTACGATAGATAGAAGCAGGGCATTGAGCTGGCTTTCGTCCTACATGGCCTATCCAATCATGAGATTTCGGAAAATTTCGCCGAGGTTTGGTCTTTTCCCGTACATCAGTAAGTAAGTCCTTAAGAGCTTGGCGGTCAGCAACAGCCCCCCAACGATGGATAAGACCAACACAGCTATACTGACGGTAAGTTGCCATGCAGGGACGCCTGTCATGCCAAGCCGTAACATTACCAACACTGGGGCTGAGAAGGGGAAGATGCTGAACACAACCCAGATGGGGCTGTTCGGAAACAACAGGATCAGGCTGAAAAACCAGAATGGGGCCATTGCGAAAATGGTAAAGATCCCGGCTAATCCCTGGGCTTCTCGTACAGTGGCACTTATGGCTGCGACACCAGCCGACAGCACCGCGAACAGCAAGTAGCCCAAGAAAAAATATGTTACACCTAGCACCAGAAAATTAGCGGGTATTCGTATCGTGCTGATAAAGCCCCCGATAGATGATGAAGCCAGACCCAGCAACAATGGAATTGAAACCACCCAGACTGCAACCTGCGCCAACCCCGCCAAACCAATTCCTAGAACTTTGCCGGTCATCAACTGCCGTGTAGAAACAGAGGATAACAATATCTCCATAAGGCGATTTTCTTTCTCCTCGCCAAGTGCTTGAAGTACATAAATGGAGGAGAAAATCAAAGCGAGCGCCAGAAGAAAGCCGAAAACACCAGGGATGATAAGGTTTCCCAATCCACCTTGCTCCGTGGCGACGTTTCCGGCACCGGTGAGAGTAGTGGTGACCAGGTTCAAGGGCGCCTCAATCCTGGCTATAGTTGCTACGGGCACCTTCCCCGCTAACAGATTACTCGTTAGAAAATTCTTGATCGCGGTTTCGGTGGCAGAAGGGGGAGTTACCTCTTTCTGCACAGTATAACGATCAATTATCCCCGCGGAGATATAATCTGGAGGAATAACGAAAAATTCGCTTATATCCTTTTTAGTCAATGCTTGCGTGGCTGCTTCCTGGGTATCAAAACGGACCAGGGTTATTTTCCCCTGTGTTGTAAACTGGTCAAATCCTCCGGCTTCATCGACGTATCCGACTTTGGCCACTTCTGTGGGAGGCTTTGTAATTCCTGATACAATATGGAAAACTCCTATGCCCAGTAGAGCCAGTACCGGTAGGGCGAGGGTAAGAATAAGAAACCCGGTCCGCTTTATTGTGTGGAGGAATTCATGCCTGAATATCAAGTACGTCTTATTCATGATCCTTAGCTGCCACCTCAAGGAATATCTCATTCAATGAAGGAGTAGCTACCTCAAAGCGATTGATTACTATGCCTGTGCTTACCAATCGTTCCAGGACTTGTTTAGGCGCTGTATTTCCATCAAGGACCAGCTCGACGTAGCCCTTGTGCATGCGCTTCTCGGCGACTCCCGGTACCTGCCCCAGTTCACCTTCAAAATCAAGAATAACCGAATGACTTCTGTACCTTGATTTGATTTCAGTCAGATTCCCGTAAAGGACGGCCCGTCCGTCGTTTATCATTAATACTCGGTCGCAAAGCTCCTCTACTTGATTCATCTGGTGTGTGCTCAGAATTACGGCTTTACCCTGAGTTCTCAGACCAACAAACATCTTTTTCAACAACTCAGTGTTAACCGGGTCGAGACCGGCAAAGGGTTCATCCAGAATAACCAGTTCTGGGTCGTGGATGATAGTAACGATGAACTGGATAATCTGTCCCATGCCCTTGCTCAACTCCTCAATCTTCTTCCTCTTGTTGGGAAGCATTCCTGTTTGGTTGAGCAACTCGTTAGCTTTTTCCTCGGCTGAGTGCCTGTGCATACCCTTCAGCGAGGCAAGATAGATGATAGAGTCAATGACACTTAGCTTTCTATACAGGCCTCTTTCCTCAGGCATGTAGCCAAGCTTATTCTTGCTGGCTTCACTCAACTTCTCTCCGAGGATTGTCACGTCGCCCGAGTCTGGCTTGATGATGTCCATAAGCATCCTGATGGTGGTAGTCTTGCCTGCACCGTTAGGACCAATCAGGCCGAATATCTCACCCTGATTCACAGAAAAGGCTAGGTCGTTAACCGCCGCCTTATCTGCGTAGGACTTGATTATATGATTGACTTCAACTGCAGGCACAGGAGCAACTCCTTCTCAACTTCGCATTATAGCACCTTGTTAATAGTGTTAGTCACTTTATAGTATTTTGTTGCCGCTGCACCTTTTAGCGTATTGTTTCTTCTAAGCTACCGCAACAAAGCCACCTTAAAAGGAACGCTTTTGTTAACATTGTGTAACAACTTTGACAAAGGTTGCCCAACATTGTCGCATATCTCCATTTTCAGATTCGGTTGTTTAGTGATAGACTTATAGCCAGGAGTAGCCTACGTGGACCAAACCAGCCTTGAGTTATTGGAATTTCCCAAAGTGAGGGAAATTCTGGCGAGCTTCACCTCTTTTTCGGCAAGTCAGGAGCTTGCCCTCAATTTGATGCCATCAGTGGAGCCACAGCTTGTCTCCCTTTTGTTGACGCAATCAGCTGAAGCTCGGCGACTTCTGGCTTTAAATTCCGGCGGCTCCATCGGCAGCATCGTTGATTTCCGTGTAGAGGCGGAAATGGCAAGCCGGGGCAAGATTCTCGCTACGTCCACTCTAGTAGGTGTTAAAGACAGTCTGCAAGAAACCCGTTCTCTTCGCGCGGTTATCGGCAAGCTAAAAGATAAGCTCCCCGCTTTATGGGACATTGCCAACGGTATTACAGACCTGTCTCACCTGGAAGCTGAAATAGGAAGATGCCTGACACCGACAGGCGAGATATTGGATTCAGCTTCGGACAAACTATCGAGCCTGAGGCAACAGCTTAAAAGGACACGTGAAGAGCTTTTAGGCCGCCTGGACTCCATAATCAAATCCCGCCACAGCCAGAGATTCCTCCAAGAGTCACTGATCATGATGCGCCACGACCGCTACGTTGTTCCGGTCAAGGCAGAGCTGAGGAAGGAGATCAAAGGCATAGTACATGACATCTCCAACACCGGTGCCACAGTATTTGTCGAGCCGTTGGCAACCGTAGAGATGGGCAACCAGTTGCGGGAGGTTGCGCTAGGTGAAGAGCAGGAGGTAGAGAGGATTCTCACAGATTTGAGCAGCAAGGTGGGCATCCATTGTGCTGAAATCTCCAGGAACGTGGCTCTGGCAGCTGAAATAGACCTGGCTCTGGCCAAGGCGAGATATGCGGAAAAGGTCAATGCCACCGAACCCATTATTGCCGCTACCGGCGAGGATAGCCCGGATGCAATAACTAAAACGAACAGGCTCTATCTGATTGGTGCTCGTCACCCTCTACTTGAGGAAAAAGCAGTGCCTCTGTCTATTGAGATAGGTAACGACTTCTCTATCCTCGTCATCAGTGGCCCCAATGCCGGGGGCAAGACTGTAGCTCTGAAGACCGTCGGGCTGCTAACCTTGATGGCACAAGCTGGTATACCTATACCGGCAGCGCCTGAAAGTTGCATCCCTGTCTTCGACGGCATCTTTGCCGATATCGGCGATGAGCAGAGCATCGAACAGATGCTGTCTACCTTTAGCTGGCATATGGGCAATATCGTCCGAATACTTCGGGATTCCACCAGAAACAGCTTGGTGCTGCTGGACGAGTTAGGGACAAGCACCGACCCGGTTGAAGGAGTTGCCCTAGCCCAGTCAATACTGCTGAATTTCCTGTCGAATAAGAACCTGGTCGTGGCTACCACTCATTATTCCGGACTCAAGGTTTTCGCTCACCAGACCGCAGGATTGAAAAACGCTTCGCTCGATTTTGACCCGCTTACCTTGAAACCCACTTATCACCTCACTATGGGCGTGCCCGGCGGCAGCAATGCCCTGTCTATAGCTTCCCAACTAGGCATGGAGCCGGAGATTATCGCTACCGCCAAAAAATTCATGCCTGAAGGGCACTTGGAGATGGAGAGCCTGCTTTCAGGCCTGGGGGATGAAAAGAGAAGAGTTGAAGAGCTACGCAACAGTCTGGAAAGTGACAGAAGCAAAATCGATGGATTGAGAGAGGAGCTTAAGAGCGAGCTTCAGAGGCTTAAGGTGGAGGAGCGGAATACGCTACGCCAAATCAAGGACAACCTCCTGAAGGAAGCCGCCTCGCTGGAGAAAAACATACGTGAGGCTATTAAGGCAATTCAGAAAGCGAAAACAAAAACAAATATCGAGCGGGCAAAAAAGGTGCTGGCTGGAGTACACCAAGACCTGGAAAGCCACGCCTGGCAAACTCAGCGAAGTCGTCCTATTATGGAGGAGACCTCCGCCATTGCGGTGGGTGACCGGGTAAGACTCATCGAGACTGGGCTGGAGGGGGTAGTCCTTTCAGTTCTGGAAAACAGGCGTGTGCTTGAGATTCAAGCAGGGGACATCAAGCTAAAGATGAAGTCGGAAGGCGTGGAGAAGGTTTCACCTTTGCCGACTGCAGCAGCATTTCCATCGTCGGTGGTGAAAACAAGCAGTGAAAAGAAGCGAAGCTCACTCGAGCTTGACCTTCGGGGTAAGCGAGCTGATGAAGTAGAGCCGAAACTCGACATCTATCTTAATGATGCTTTTGTTTCAGGCTTGAGCCAGGTGCGCATCATACACGGCTTTGGCACCGGCACCGTGCGGCAGATAGTTCACGATTTCATCAGGAGGCATCCTCTGGTAAAGTCCTTTGGGCAAGCAGGCAAGGAAGAGGGTGGCGGTGGGGTAACCATAGTGAAACTGCAAGGATCCAGTCGTTATGGCGTTGATTAGTCAACGCTTGCCCTAACCGCCGTTCACGCCTACGTCCGAGCTTCAGATTCGCAGCACTGAATTACTCAGGTGATTAATCCAGCTGAAAATGCGAGCAGCGGTCGGTGGTCAGAAAGGCTTATATGACAGCTATAACGTATAGAGTGGTACAATAATTGGGGGCAGATCAACAATGTCACATTTGGGCAGTTTGTGCAATGGGAGAATGTCAGCTTTGCTTTGCTCTGTGAATGTATTGACAAGGGCATTACCTAGTAGTATATTCCCAAATGAACAGACTGAACAAGTTGTAGGAGGAGGTAGTCATGGCGAGTATCGTCTTCAATGCTCCACGACATTTGCAACCTAACGAAGTCCTGAATTACCACCTCATCAAATCATTCGGCGCTCTCACACGGGTTTTAGCTATCTTCCCAAAGGAGAACTTTGGTGAGTCGTATGTCCTAAATTTGCCTAAAATGGGAGACAAAAATGTTTACCAAAATATCAAAGGATTATGACGTCATAATAGTCGGCTGCGGGATAGCTGGGTCGCTTGTAGGTGCAATATTATCCAACATGGAACGAAAGAAGGTTCTCATTCTTGAGTCTTCGTCGCAGATTGGCGGGCGTGCCATATCATTCCGCGGAGAAGGTATCAGGGATGCTGATGAGTTCCGTAAGACACTGGCATTGTCGGCTCATTCATGGACTAGTGATAGGACAGAGCCTGATTTACCCACACTGATAAAGAAGAAGCTGCTCAATGGGTACATCCTGGAAGCTGGGGGCAGGGGTGCCTGGTACACTAACCGGGGGCGTGTAAGCCATGCCCTGGCACTGTTTAACAAGGCTTCGATTTTCTACTCCAATTCCGGCTTTGTGTGGTATGACCACGATTGGAAGCCTTATATCGTGGGCAGGAGAGAGAAGTACGGCTGGATGACAAATGAAGATTATGCTGAAATGGTTAAGGTCCATAAGCACAAGTTCCAGGTACGTACCATAGCTGAGGCTGAAAAACTCGACCATGTAACCTTGAAAGATTGGGTGGAAGGAATAACTAAAAGTGAGCTGGCGCAAGAATTCCACTATTCCATGGGGACTTTTCAGACCATCATTAATGACCCGGCACTAAATGCTGCCGGAGAGAATCTCAAGGTATTTTTACAGGTACAGGAAACCGGGGTGCATATAACCAATGGTTCCTGGGGTTTCGCCGGCGCACCGGGGCACCGCTTTATTACCGAGGGTTTTGCTGCCGCAGTCATAGACGTAGGAGGCGACATAGTTACCAATGCTATGGTCAAAGAGGTTATCATCCGGAATGGAACAGTGGCCGGCGTGTTAGCTGAAATTGATGGTGAAGAGATGGAAATAAAATCCACGGCGGTAATCTGCACTGTCCCGCCGAAGGTATTGCTAAAAATCCTGCCTGAAAATTTGCTGCCAGTGGATTTTGTTAAATTAACTAAAAATATAATACATACTTCTATGGTTGCCGGCCAGTTCGGCATGACAAAGCCGCTGAGTGCTTTCTGTGAGCTCGAGGTAGACCCCAGGTCTTTCTATCATACCTCCATGTTGATTCCCGAAAGCGAAGGGATGTTCCGGGGCAATGTTCCACTTGATATAGTGTCCATGTCCACAATGGCACCGACAACGGCCCCCGAAGGAAAGCACCTGGCGGGTATGGCCAGCAGCATCCTGGCTGAAGAGGCACACGATAAGAAGAAGGTGGATATGGTGATTGACCGGATGTTGAAGTTTGCGGATACGGCATTTCCAGGCTGGCGAAAATCGCTGGAGTTTATGTTGTTTACCGTTGGTGATACCTGCATACTGTGGCGGCATCCGGAAGATGAGTGGGTTGATGTAAGGTGCCCATCCCTTGAGGGGCTGTATTTTGCCGGGGATACATACGGCAAGCATCTTAACGAAGGAGGTATAGAGGGCGCTGCTCACTCCGGGTTTATCTGTGCCAGCGCCATAACCGGCAAGGATTACCTGCAGCTACTGCCGCCGGTCTTCCGTTGAGCCGGCGCCTACTCGCATATTCCCACGTGTTGAGGACGCCACCATTCCGATAAGCCTCAATGATGTAACAAAAGCCTGTATTGTTACCTATCCTGTGCTTCGCTGGCGGTACTGGAGGGCTTCGGCGAGGTGGTTGGCTTTGATAATGTCGGCGGCGTCGAGGTCAGCGATGGTGCGGGCTAGTTTGAGGACGCAGTGGAAAGAACGGGCGGTAAGGTGGAGCTGTTTCATGGCTGTCCGCAGTAGGCTCTGAGCCGGCGGCTCGACACGGCAGAATTCCCTGACCTCTACGGGAGTCATCTCGGCATTGCAGGTAAGCTTGGTGCCTTGAAAGCGCTTTTGCTGAATCTGCCTGGCGGTCTCAACGCGGCTACGAACTTTATCCGAGCCTTCGCCTACGGAATCATCGGTGAGCTTTTCGTATTCGACACGGGGAACTTCGATGAAGATGTCGATGCGGTCGAGAAGCGGGCCGCTGAGCCGCTTCTGGTAGCTCGAGATTTCGCCGGAGGAGCATTTACAGTCTTTTACCGGGTCACCGAAATAGCCACAGGGACATGGGTTCATGGCAGCTACCAGCATGAAGTTGGCGGGAAAGGTGACGCTGCCCTGGGCACGGCTGATGGTAATCACCTTGTCCTCAACCGGCTGGCGCAGCGATTCCAGAGACATGTGGCTGAACTCGGGGAACTCGTCGAGGAAGAGCACGCCGCGATGGCTCAGGCTTATTTCGCCGGGTCGAGGCCAGTGTCCGCCGCCGACCAGTCCGGCGTGGGAGATGGTGTAATGAGGCGAACGGAAGGGACGCTGGTTTATAAGCGGCGTGTCCTGAGAGAGAAGACCGCTGACGCTGTAGATTTTAGTGACTTCCAAGGCTTCGGCTAAGGTCATCATGGGCATAATGGAGGGCAATGAGCGGGCCAGCATGGTCTTGCCGCTGCCCGGCGGACCGGACATAATTACATTGTGGCCGCCGGTCGCCGCTACCTCCAGAGCACGTTTGGCATGCTCCTGGCCTTTTATATGGGCCAGGTCGCTATGGGCGAAATCAGAGGTAACGTGTCTCCAGTCTTTATCCGGCTGGTACTGAGGAATCGATAGCTCTCCGCGAAGGTGGCTGACTAATTGGGCTAATGAGATGGATGGCATGACCTTAATGCCGTCTAACATTGAAGCCTCGTTGGCATCATCCGCCGGCACGAAGACTTCCGGTACACCTTTTTCTTGAGCCAGAGCCACCATGGGCAGTATGCCCTGGGTATGGCGCACGCTGCCATCAAGGGAAAGCTCGCCCAGGAAAAGCGTTTTGGAGACATCGGCAGATATCTGGTCGGAGCTGAGCAATATGCCGACAGCGATGGGCAAGTCGTAGGCGGGACCGGCTTTCTTTAAATCAGCAGGGGCAAGATTCACCGTTATACGCCTCATGGGGAAAGTGCAGCCGGAGTTACGTATGGCCGCCCGGACGCGTTCTCTGGCTTCCTGTACTGCGGTATCGGGCAGGCCGACGATGGTCAATGTTGAAACACGAATCGAAATATCCGTTTCAACCTCAAACAACTGAGCATCGAGACCTACCACTACAGCAATTTTTACCGTCGCTTACGGCATATTCAGTCATCCCATTCAGGCTACAGGTTATAGATGCTCCTTTCAGAGGGCCGAGTCATACCAAGGAAAACAAGAGAGATGATTTGCCAACGGAATCAGGAGATGAAAACTTATCTTGACCTTACTGACGTAGAACTGTTGGAGCGAGCTGCCAGCCACCTGCGCGATAGGTTGCTTATCAGGCTTCTGTTTCGCTTGGGTTGTCGAGTTTCAGAGGCATTGGCGCTTAAGGCAGGCGACATTGATTTCGGGGAAGGTACTGTGACAATCCTGCATCTCAAGACGCGCATCAGGCTGTCCTGTCCGAAGTGCAAGGCGAGACTAGCCAAGAGACATCAATTCTGCCCTAGCTGCGGGGAGGAAGTCAATGAGGCTACTAAGCGTCAGCAAGAGAAACGACGCATGAGAACGTTACCTGTTGACAATTGCACCATGCTGATGTTGAAGCACTACATTAGTAATCGGCCAGCCAGCAGTGGTACTTCGGAGATGATCTTCCGTTTGAACCGGCATCGAGCCTGGCAGATAGTCAGGGACTGTGCTAGTAAAGCAGGGCTTCCGGATTTGGTGAATCCTGAAACAGGAAGGGTGAGGGGCATTAGCCCTCACCGCCTAAGGGATGCCTTCAGCGTTCACGCAATGAAGCTCGACGACTCCGGCGACGCACTGCGCCTGCTTCAGGAGCACCTGGGCCACGCCAGTTTCAATACCACAGCGAGATATCGGAAGGTTGCGGGTGAAGAACATCGCCGATGGTATGAGAATCTATGGGCAAAACCTTCGTGACTACCCTGAGAGGACACATTCCATCGGCATGTTTGGCCCGACCTGCGCACAGCTATGGTCAACCTCCGGACACGCCAGTTCCACTAGCTATACTCCAATGAAGGAGAAGTGCGGCATCGAGAGGGGGTGGGGGTGAAGGACTAACATTTCTGGGAAAGTGTTTGTCCTTTGAGGGCACGGCTGTTTCGTAGGGCATGGCTTTTATCTTGTCTAGCAGCTATAAACACTTTGCCCTAATGTGTTTATACAAATCAGCGACAAAGGGGTAAAACCAAATTGCACATTACAGGCAACTGTTCAATTATTCTTAGTTTCTCACTCAGTTTAACATTTTTCTTTAAAATTATCTGCTATAATAATGACCCCGGGCAATGACGGATGATAATCGCTTGGTTGCGGATTGATATGGGAAATCCCGGTTAATGAGTAAAACTGAAGTAAAGAAAATTTGAACCTGCTAAAAGGAGAGGACAAGTATGTCTGATACTAATTGGGGCTTTACGCGTCGCGGTTTCATCAAAACAGCGGGGATCGTCGTGTTGGCGCTGGGCGCAGTCGCGGCAGGACTGCTTTCGGCAAGCTGTAAGGAACCAGCTACTGATTACTCACAAACTGCGCATTGGTTGTCTTTACCTGCTACAGTCAAAGCAGTAGATGTATTTTACCTTTACCCAACAGCCTGGACGAGTACTGATCCTAATAATCCACAGATTTGTGCTATCGACGAACCAACCATGTTAACACAGGCACCCGCAGCATTTGCACGACAAGCTACTGCTTTTGAAACCGTAGGTAATATTTACGCGCCATACTATAGACAAGATAACTTGTCGTCAACCGATCGATTAAACGTTATAGCAGGCATACCGACATTGGATGCAGTTGCGGCCTTCGACTACTATATCAAGCACTACAACAACGGCCGTCCGTTTATTTTAGTCGGACATTCGCAAGGCGCAACTGTAATAAGCAACCTGTTGTCCGGATACATGAAAGATCACCCGGAGGTAAATAAAAATATGGTTGCTGCATACGTTATCGGCCATCCAGTAACTCAGGCATACCTTGATAATAATAAGCACCTGAAATTTGCCACAGGTCCTGATGACACTGGAGTGATAATTTCATATAACACTCAAGCTCCTGTGATAGGTGGAATCAATCCAGTCTTATATGGCATGGTTGGTCGTGTCATAAATCCGATCAATTGGAAGACAGACGAAACATTAGCAACCACTGGCGAAGGCCAGGGATCATTCATGCCAATTCCGCCGAATTTTGTATCCTGGCAGCAAGAGCCGCAGTACGCTGATGCCAGGATCGATAAAACTAACGGTGTTTTGATTTGCAGTACTGCTGATGCAAGTCTCTGGTCTCCGGGACCATCAACTAAAAATCCAGGAGCATTCCCTAGTGGGGTTTACCATAGCTTTGATATTCCTTTTTACTACTACAATCTTCGCGCGAATGCTCAAAACAGAGTTAATAAGTTCTTAGGCAAACAGTAGACGTTTTCAAATTAAAATGAGTTTGATAGTTATTTTGGTACAGTTAGTTGATTGTTATAGGGGACTGTCGAATATCCATCTCTGCTGTATGAGATATAGTGGCATTAACAACCACGTAGAAAGGAAATATGATCATGACAAGGGAAGGATAATGGTTGATAATCGCTTAGTTGCGATTTGAAATGGGTCTTTGTATTTTACGGCACTTTTATACAGGAAAGGTGACAGGAAAAACCAAAGGTAATAAGTGGAATAATGCAGAAGCGTTATAACATAAAAACAATATCTAGGGAGGAATACCTGAAAAATCGGCAAGACATATTTCAGGTAATCATTGACAGCACTATAGCCCCGGTTTAACCAAACAACATACCTTCACAAAAGTGGTTAATGTAAGTGATCTTTTGTGACTAAACACCAAGGAGGGGAAAGAAATGAAAATCCGTCGTATGGCTTATTTGTGGGTGGCTGTGCTGGTTATTGCCGCCACTGTCCTGAGTTCGTGCGTTCCAGTGCCCCAACCAACCCCGAAGGGCATCCAGTTCCTACCCAATATGGGCCAACAGATTTCGCCGCTGGCACCCCAGGGTTCCACATTTGAACCGTTGAATCCCGGTCTGGCCGACAATCCAAACTGGCTGGCCGGGCAGGCGGCTACTACCCTGGTGAGTCCGGATAAAAAGACCCTGCTGGTCCTGACGAGTGGCTACAACCGCGTCTTTAGAACCGACGGCAAGCCAGATGCCTTCAACACCTATTTCAACTGGCCAGATTCGCAAGAGTACGTGTT
>JBEKIW010000007.1:0-55950 GCA_050011565.1 Dehalococcoidia bacterium | reverse complement strand
TGCTGGCTGACATACCTGTGGGTGTGCCTGTTGAAGCTGCGGCAAGCTTTACCATACCTGTACCCAGCATAACCTTAACTCCCGCCTCAGGGGTGCCCGGTACGGTAATAACGATTACCGGCAGCGGTTTTGGGTCAAATATTGCTGGTGCAGTCGGCTTTGACAGCAATGGTAATGGTGCCATAGACCCCGGTGAACCGCAAGTGTCGGTGGCTACCACGGCGGCTGGTGCCATCACCGCCGGAACCATCCTGACGGTGCCAGCGGTGCCAGCCGGAGTTTACCAGGTGCTGGCTGACATACCTGTGGGCATGCCAGTTGAAGCTTCGGCAAACTTCACGGTGCTCGTCAGAGCTATAACGTTGAGTCCTGTCTCGGGAGCACCCGGTACGGTAATAACGATTACCGGCAGCGGTTTTGCGCCGAATACTGCTGGTGCAGTCGGTTTTGACAGCGATGGCAGTGGTGCCCTGGACCCTGGTGAGCCTCGGGTATCAGTGACTACTACGGCGGCTGGTGCCATCCCTGCTGGAATCACCCTTGCGGTACCAGCAGTGGCACCAGGTACTTATCCAGTGGTGGCTGACATACCTTCGGGTGGGTCTGTTGAAGCCTCGGCCAACTTCACGGTGCTCGTCAGAGCTATAGCCTTGAGTCCCGTCTCGGGAACATCAGGGACAGTAATAACGATTACCGGCAGCGGTTTTGCGCCGAATACTGTCGGTGCAGTCGGTTTTGACAGCAATGGCAATGGTGCCATAGAACTTGTTGAGCCTCGAGTATCGGTGACTACCACTGATGCCGGTTTCATTCCAACAGGAGTCACTCTGACGGTACCAGCGATAGCAGCCGGAGTTTACCAGGTGCTGGCTGACATACCTTCTGGTGGTTCTGTTGAAGCTGCGGCAAGCTTTACGGTTGTTTTACCTCCATCACCGGGAGTTTTGCTGGGCAGCGCCAGGGGAGACATTATTTTGGCACCGGGCGTGTCTGTAGATATCATAACACCGAGCACGTTACCGTTCATGGGCACTATAGGCATTCAGAGTACTGGACTTAGGTATAATGTTGATGTCTGGAATGTGACGATCTGGACCACCGTTGTGGCAGCCGGTGCTCGCTATGCTTCTTACCCGGTCTCAGGCTTTGGCTTGAGGATAAACAATGATACGACGACAACGATGACAATTAGCTACGTGGTTGTCTATATGAGTAATTAGTGACAGCACCTGTGTAGTACAGTGCAACGAGGCGGTTTATTCGAGCCGGTAGGATTTCGGATGTTGATGTGCTGGGAGCTTTTGAGAGGCAATAAGTGGCAAAAATAATCAAGCTCTTCTCGTTCCTGGCGATAATAGCCGTAACCATATCTCTGTCTGCTGGGCCGGCATCATTGAAAAAGGTAAATGCCAGTGCTGACCCAATAGTAAATGGCGGCTTTGAAACCGGGGATTTGTCCGGGTGGACTGTTGCCGGCTTGGGCGCCAATGTTGAAGCTCTCAGTGCCGATAGCTTTGAACCTGAGATAGCTGCTCCTGAAGGCAGATATTTCGCTTTATTGTCTACCGGTCACGGTGAGGTAAGTCTGGCTCTTGGCCCTGACTTGGATGGTAATACGTTCCCTGATAATGACACTGCTGCCTTGTGGCAGACCTTTACTTTATTACCGAACCAGGTGCCGGCTACTCTGAGCTTCAGATGGAATTTCTTAAGTGCTGAAGTCGGCGGACATGATGATTTCTTCATGGTGAATTTAAATGGGTCCAAAATTCTTACCGGCAGTGTTCCTGATGCTCCGAATTATCAGTCTCCCTTTCCTGATGTTCCACCTCTGGACGAAATTAACTACACAGTGATTAGCTACGGGCTAACCGACGGCTCCGCCTTTGATGGTGGCGCCTGTGGTTTTATAGTATTCTCTTACACCATAGTCGCCCCTGGTAACTATACCTTGGAGTTTACTGTTGCCGATCAAGAAGACCGTTTTTTTGACTCTGGCTTATTGATTGATGCAGTGAGACTGGAACTGCCAACTATACCTCCCATAGGCGGAGGTGGCGGTGGAGGTGGCGGTTTCGGAGGCCTACCTGCAGCATACACTGCCTGCCCGGTAACGCTGGCTGTAGACATGCAGGGCAACATAACCGCAGTCTCAATGACCAAGGGTGGGTTATTGTGTGAAACCTGCCTGGCAAAGGACACAGCAAACAAACACACGCTCGAAATAGACAAGGACACCAAGGTAATGCTCGCCGGCAACATAGTACCACTGATACTGAGATTCAGCGAGTCATCTGCCACACCGCCAACCCCAGAAAACACTGTCATAGTCAGCCCGGTCTACGAGCTCAACGCCTATTCTTCTACATCCGCGACAACGCCATCTCCTATCACCATCTCGCCACCAGCCAGACTGATTTTAAGTTATGACCCTGATAAGCTACCCGAAAACGCTGCCGAAGTGTTCATTGCCAATTATGATACCCAAAAAGGCTGGCTGGCGCTGGCACAGACACCAGGGGTTGTCTCCGAGGCCGGCAAAGCGAATGGCATTGTAGGTCACTTCTCGCTTTTCGCGGTCTTAGCTAAGCTGGCAGAGCCGGCATCTACGCCAGCTAAGTTTGAGACAAACAACCTATCTATCAGCCCAACCCAGGCTGGGCTCAATCAGGAAATTACCTTTAGCGTAAACGTGGCCAACACGGGCGGCACAAGTGGAAAATACAGTCTGGAGCTCAAAGTCGATGGCACGACAAAATCAACAAAGCAGGTGACTATTGCTGCCGGGGCAAGCCAAGCAGTGAACTTCACTACAACTGGAGATTCTGTTGGCAAACACCAGGTAGAAGTAGCTGGCCTAAATGGTGAATTTGAAGTAACTCCGGCGGCGAAGCCGTCTCAAATCCACTGGTGGCTTATCGGTGGCATTATTGCTGCCGTAATCCTGTCGCTAGGCATATGGATGCTTATGAGATTGAGGCGGTTCAGCGGCTACTAACCTCTAGGATAAATATCGCACTATGGTAGGAGCATTGGCAAATAAGGCTGGAGCCGGCAGAAATATCGTCAACGATATCACTTGGGGAACCCATGTCTGCCAGTTATACCACACCAAACAGGATCTTATAGATGTTCTGGTGCCCTATTTCAAAGCCGGATTGGAAAATAATGAACTTTGCATGTGGATTACGTCTGAGCCGCTGAAAGTCCACGAGGCAACAGCGGCCTTAAGTAAAGCGGTGGAGCATCTGGACAATTATATAAAAAAGAGTCACATTAAGATATTAGACCAGAGGGAGTGGTACACCAGAGCAGGTAAATTCGATGCCGGCGTTATGCTCCAGTCCTGGTTGAAAAAGGAGGACCTAGCTTTAGGGAAAGGCTTCAATGGGCTTCGTGTTTGTGCTCACACATTCGACCTTCAGCGGAGGGATTGGCACAACCTGATCAGCTATGAATCGGTGGCGGATAGTGTCATCAGAAGGCACAAGATTATCGCCATCTGCGCTTATTCACTTGACCGGTGCGCGGTGCTCGAACTTGTCGATATATTCAGCAACCATCGGTTCATCCTTCTTCGGCGCGAAGCAAATTGGGAGCTCATCGACAACACCGGACACAAGTGGCTGAATGAATTGAGGAGAAACGGGTCGAGCTATGCCGAAATTGGGCGCAAATTAGGACTCACCCGTGAGCGGGTGAGGCAGATATTTAGGGGTCGAGCTGTCGGCAATAAGAAGGTTTCACCCGACGATCAAATGCTGCCAATTTCTAAAGCTTCCAAGCTTCTTAATCTACACGTGAACACACTAAGACGCTGGAGTGACCAGCGTATGCTGCCATGTTACCGTATGGGGACGAGAGGCGACCGCAGATACAGGCGTGGTGACCTCATTGACTTCCGACGGAAAAGCGCTTCCCACCGTGTGAGCTAATCGACTCCACAAGAACAGCTCGGAAGGCAACCCATCCCGGAATCTACGGCGATTTCCAGATAACGACAACTTTGGTTCTATGCCATTGGCGGATGTAACGATGGATAAGGTCTCTCGGCAACAATTGTCCTTAATTAATAATTCACAAACAAGAAGCTGGATACGTTAAAGATACCCGGCTTCAATTTTTTCTGGTTCTTGCCATATTTAGCTCTGGGCTATCCGGTACATTTTGGTCCCACACTTGGGGCAACTGCCTTTTATAGCTGGCTTACCATTTTCCGTTTTAATAGTCTTCGGATGGCTCATCTCCCTTTTGGTGCGGCATGTCATACAATATGCTTGCATTTACATACCCCCTTTTTCAGTTATAAACGATGGATTATTATTAAAAGTTTATGTTACCTGTACATTTCCCAATACTAGGAGCAATAGCCCGTTTTATTACCTCCGAAGCAACGAACCTGTTGAAAGCCTGTGGTCTCTTATCTATAATCAGCCTGTGTCAAAAAAGCGACTGGACAATCTGCTGGTGACCAGAGAGCTCGCTGAAAACCAGAAACTGGCACAGGCTCTGATTATGGCCGGCGAGGTTACCGTATCGGGTAAAATAATCACCAAGCCGGGTACTCTGGTTGATGAAGGCGCTGAACTCAAGCTAGCTGAGAAATTGCCCTACGTCAGCCGCGGCGGCATTAAGCTGGCTCATGCCCTCGATGAGTTCAAGCTCGATGTCACCTCCCTGGCGGCTATGGATGTCGGTGCCTCTACGGGAGGCTTCACCGACTGCCTGCTCCAGCATGGTGCCAAACGTGTCTACGCCATTGACGTCGGCTACGGCCAGCTCGACTACAAGCTGAGGCAAGACCCCAGAGTGGTGGTCATGGAGAGGGTCAATGCCCATCACCCCTTCTCTCTACCGGAAAAGGTCAATATAGCCACCATGGACCTGTCCTTCATCTCGGTGACTCAGGTAATCCCCAATGTCATCGACCACCTTACACAACCTGGATACATAATCGTTCTGTTCAAGCCTCAGTTCGAAGCCAGGAGAAAAGAAGTGGGCAAGGGCGGCATAATCAAAGACCCCCAGGTTCACGCCCTCGTCCTCGGTCGCTTTATCGTCTGGGCTACCGAAAATAATTTGAGGCTGCGCGAGTTGGTTGCCTCGCCCATCTTAGGCGCCGAGGGAAATAAAGAATTTCTGGTACTTCTGACTCCTAGCCAAACTAAATGACATGAAAAGAAAGCATTTATTTGTCATTGCGCGGGGCATAAGATCCGGAGCAACCGCAGAGATTGCCACGCTTCGCTCGCAATGACAGAAGAAAACATGAAAAGAAACTTCACTCTGAAAGTAGATAACCTTAACCTTCCCGGTGAGGTCTACTTCCCCGAGACAATCGATAAGCCAATCCCGGCACTGTGCCTCTGTCACGGTATTCCGTCGGGACAACCCGCCTCAAGCGATGACTCAGGCTATCCCGGACTGGCGGAAAAATTCTGCTCTGCCGGTTTTATCGCACTGATTTTCAATTTCCGTGGAGCCGGTCAAGCTCAGGGCAACCTCGATATGCTGGGCTGGACACGAGACTTAATGGCTGCCATCGATTATTTGTCCAGCCTGGAAGAAGTCGATAAGTCTCGCCTCTGTCTACTCGGCTCCAGCGCCGGCGCCGCTGTGAGCGTTTATGTCGCCGCCAATGAGCCGAGAATATCTTCACTGGTCACTCTCGCCTGCCCGGCTGAATTCAGCTTCCTGGCCGATAAACAAAGCGCCAGGGCTACCATCGACCACTTCCGCAGCATCGGAGTAATCAGAGATGTCGACTTCCCGCCTTCAGTGGACAAATGGCTTGATGGCTTCAAGACAGTCTCCCCGCTTCGCTGGATTGATAAAATCTCACCCCGTCCCCTGCTCCTGATTCACGGCGATAAAGACGACCTGGTGCCCGTGGAGCACGCCCACAAGCTTTTTGAAAAAGCCGGCGAACCTAAAAAACTGTTAATAATACCCGGCGCCGGTCACAGGCTGCGCTTAGAAGAAAAAGCCGTAAACACCGCTTTGGATTGGCTCACGGCAACGGCAAAATTGACCTCTGCATAGCAAAAAGCTTATAATTACTAGGACGTAAATATAACTATGCATGAGAGCTGCGGTGTTTTCGGCATCTATGCTCCCGGCGTAGATGTCGCCCGAATTACATTCTTCGGCCTATACGCACTACAGCATCGTGGACAGGAAAGCGCCGGCATCGCCACCGCCGACGGGAAGAAAATCTACCTTCACACCTCGATGGGGCTGGTTTCCCAGGCTTTCACCGAGGATGAACTGGCCCAACTCCACGGTCATATCGCTATAGGTCACACCAGGTATTCCACCACCGGCTCCAGCCGTGCCTGCAACGCCCAACCCATATTAATTGAAGCTAACTCCACTGCAATAGCTTTAGCCCATAACGGCAACATAGTCAATGCCAAATTCCTCAGCGACGAGCTTTGCCAGCAGGGATACACCTTTGCCACCACCACGGACTCCGAAATAATCGCCAATCTTGTTATGTCCTCTACGGAAAAGAACCACGTAGATAAGATAAGATATGCTATGCGCCGGCTGCAAGGTGCCTATTCTCTGGTAATTTTAACCAAAGACAAGTTGATTGGCGTTCGCGACCCGATGGGAGTGCGGCCGCTTTGTCTTGGAACTATCGATGGAGGTTGGGTAATTGCCTCGGAAAGCTGTGCCCTGGGACACGTTGGAGCCACGTTTATCAGGGAAATCGAACCCGGCGAAATAGTGGTCATAAATAAGAGTGGTGTCAGGAGCTTTACCGAGGAGAGCCCGCGAAAAGCTTTGTGCATTTTCGAATACATTTACTTCGCCCGTCCCGACAGCGTTATACAGGGCAAGCTGCTTTATCCGGCCCGGCAGGCAATGGGTAAAATACTGGCTCGAGAATATCCCGTTGACGCCGATTTGGTAATGGGTGTACCTGACTCCGCTACCGCTGCCGGCATCGGCTATGCCGTAGCTTCAGGCATCCCCTACTGCGAAGGGCTAATTAAAAACCGTTATGTAGGTCGCACCTTCATCGAGCCTGACCAGAGACTAAGAGACCTCGGCGTTAAGCTGAAGTTTAACCCACTGGCTGAAACTATCGTAGGCAAAAGATTGATAGTTGTTGATGATAGCATCGTCCGAGGCACTACCACTCCTAAGGTAGTGGCCATGCTCAAGAAAGCCGGCGCTAAAGAGGTCCATTTGCGTATTTGCTCTCCACCCATCCGCCACCCCTGTTTCTTCGGCGTAGATATGGCAACCAGATGGGAGCTTATCGCTGCCCAAAAGACCATACCGGAAATCAGAGAGGCTATAGGCGCTGATTCACTCGGTTATATCAGCATCGAGGGCTTAATCGAGGCGGTAGGTCTGCCTAAAGACATGTTCTGCCTGGCTTGCTTCACCGGAGATTACCCCATACCGGTGCAGCTGGAGATGGACAAACTGGCCCTAGAAGTCATACCTTCAGGGAGTTTGAGTGAACTCGGTGGCTCGTAAGGCTTATGCCCAGGCCGGCGTTGATATCAAGGCTGCCGATAAAGCCAAAGAGTTGATTAAACGACTTGCCCATTCTACCTCCAGACCCGAAGTGCTGACGGATATCGGTTTTTTCGGAGGCATGTTCCAAATAACGGGCTATAACAAGCCGGTACTAGTTTCCAGCGTCGACGGCGTTGGCACCAAGCTCAAAATCGCCTCGTTTTTAAAAAAACACAATACTATTGGCATTGATTTAGTCAACCACTGCGTTAATGACATACTCACCTGTGGCGCCAGCCCACTTTTCTTTCTCGACTATATTGCCATGGGTAAACTCCTGCCCAGGAGAGTAGAAAGTATCGTCGGAGGCATAGCCCGGGCCTGTAAGAACGTCGGCTGTGCGCTCATCGGCGGTGAAACGGCTGAAATGCCCGGTATATACCAGTCTGACGACTATGACTTAGTCGGCTTTATTATCGGCGTGGTGGAAAAAGAAAATATAATAACCGGTCATACTATTGCTTCAGGTGATATCATACTTGGCCTGCCTTCCAGCGGACTGCACACCAACGGCTACTCGCTGGTGCGTAAGGTCTTCAAGGTGGACCGGGACCCTTCTTCGCTGCAGGTTTTTTACCCCGAGTTGAAGCGGACTCTGGGAGAGGAGCTTCTCGAGCCGCACCGCTGCTACTATCCGGAATTGAAGCCGGTTTTACCGCTGGTTAAAGGGCTGGCCCATATAACCGGCGGAGGATTCGAAGGAAATGTCCCCCGAATACTGCCCCAGGGACTGGCTGCACAAATCAGTAAAGATGCCTGGCCTGTCCCACCGGTATTCAGACTCATTCGGGAGCAAGGCAAAATAAAAGAGGTCGAGATGTACCAGGTCTTCAACATGGGCATCGGCATGGTAATTATTTGCTCACCGCAGCGGGTAGCTGAACTCACCACAGCCTTGCCTGAAACCCAGAAAATTGGTAAAGTTATCAAATCCACGGATAGCAAAAAAATAACCATCACTTAAAGGAGGCTAACTTGCGCGCTATCGTCAGCGTTTCCAACAAAACAGGTCTGGTCGATTTTGTCCGTAAGCTAAGAGATTTAAATGTCGAAATCTACAGCACCGGCGGCACTAAAAAGGCCATCTCAGCCGAGGACATCACCGTCCACAGCATCTCGGAAATCACCGGTTTTCCCGAAATACTGGATGGGCGGGTGAAGACGCTTCACCCGATGGTCCACGGCGGCATACTCGCCAGACGAGACCTGCCCCAGCATATGACGGAGCTAACTAAGAATAAAATCGAGCCCATAGACATGGTAGTAGTGAACCTCTACCCCTTTGTCCAGACGGTGACTAAGGCCAATGTCTCACTTGAGGAGGCACTGGAGAACATAGACATAGGTGGACCGACAATGATTCGTGCCGCCGCCAAGAACTTTCCGTCTGTACTCGTAATTGTCGACCCCGAAGATTATGACGTCATTCTAGATAAGCTGCGTCAGGGCAAAGTGAGCCTGGAAGAGCGGAAAAAGCTGGCGCAAAAAGCCTTCCAGCATGTGGCTATGTATGATACCGCCATCGCCCAGTACCTCCGCGGCGAAGAAAACTTCCCACAGGATATGACTATAGCCATGAGAAAGCTCTACGACCTGCGCTACGGGGAGAATCCTCACCAGAAAGCTGCCATATACGCCGAACAGTTCGTAGGCCAGAGGCCGCCGGGCATGACCTCGGTTAAACTGCTCAGCGGGCCCGAGCTGTCCTTCAATAACTTCCTTGATTTAGAAGCTGCCTGGAGCACCGCCTGCGACTTCACCGACCCCACCATAGCCATCATCAAGCACAACAATGCCTGCGGGCTTTGCAGCAACAAAGACCTGATTGAAGCCTATAAACGGGCTCTCGCCGGCGACCCGGTATCCGCCTTCGGCGGCATCGTTGCCTGCAATCGACACATAGACCTGGCACTGGCTGCTGAAATAGACAAAACTCACTATGACTGCATTATCGCCCCCGGCTATAGCGATGAAGCCTTCGACATATTCAAGCGTAAGAAGAATCTGCGCCTTCTCTCATTGCCGGTGCTGAAACAGCAAGGTAAAACCGGAAACATCGACCTCCGTCCCATCAGCGGCGGTTTCCTGGTGCAAGAGCAGGATTATTACACCGAGGAAGAGTTCAAGCCCAGGACCGTGTCAAAGCGCGAGCCGACCAAGACAGAGATGCGCGACCTTATCTTCGCCTGGAGAGCCGTTAAACACATAAAGTCGAATGGCATCGTCCTGGCTAAAGACAATACACTGCTCGGCATGGGCACGGGCCAGCCTAACCGGGTAGTCAGCGTCGAGCTGTCTTTGAAGCGAGCCGGTAAGGCCGCCAAAGGCAGCGTACTCGCCTCCGATGCCATGATTCCCTTCCCTGACACCGTCGAGGTTGCAGGAGAAGGCGGAGTAACCGCCGTAATCCAGACCGGCGGCTCGGTAAGAGATAAAGAGGTAATCGCCGCCGCCGATAAATATAATATGGCTATGGTGCTCACCGGCATCCGCCACTTCAAGCATTAGATGTATGCAATTTCTCTCTCCCCCTGGAGGGAGAGGAAAAAATGGCAACCCTCCCTCCCCTGGCGGGAGGGAGTTAGAGGGAGGGGGAAAAGCCAATGATGATAATCGATAAAGAGACCGTCAGCGCTACCAGACAGAAAATAGCTGACCCAAAAAAGATACAACAGGCCATCAGAGACGTAAGGAAGATGCTGGAGATAAAAGAGGCTCTACTGTGGCGGTCCGAGGGGATGGCGCCCTGCTGCGGCTCTTTGAGCAATATCTCGGCACACCTCACCCGTGAAATCAGCATCCTGGAAAATACGCTGTCTGCTCTCGAAAATAACAATACGGCTCTTGCCGCAGATTTGTTACAAGAGTACCTCAATTTGTTAGACACAAGCTGTGAATCCCCCCAGCCTAACTATTGCTGACCTCAATATTCTATTCTCGCGGCCTACCCCGAATCCCAAAACATAAATGTTAGGGTCATTTTATTTATGACTGGGCTGAACCTGAATTTCGATATCATCCATTGTGCTATAATTCGACTAATTTTCACTGCAAGATAACCTGGGATCCCCGGGAGGTAAATATAACCATGGTTACGGAAGAAAAAAAGAAGGTCATAAACCGGCTGAAAACAATGTATCCGCTTCGGGCCAAGGTAAATGAGACCTATCTGAAGAGCGCCGAAGCCATCAAGGCAGGTAAACCTGCCGTCTGGGCTATGCTTAACTTTTATTATGGCGACCCTATACTCAAGGCCATGGACGTAGAAGTGGTCTATCCTGAAAACTACGGTGCGCTGGCCGCGGCTTTCGGTGTTGCTCAGCAGTACCTGGAGCAGGCTTATGCCGATGGCTATCCGACCCACCTCTGCGGCTACAGCCTGACTTGTCTAGGCTATACGTCGAGGATGATGCGGGAATTCAAAGGTGAGGTGCCTCCGGAGGCGCCCCTGGGCGGAATGCCAAAGCCGCTATTTCTTCTGGCATCATCAGCTATCTGCGACGCCAGGTACAAGTGGTTCCAGGCATTAGGCCGTTACATGGACGTGCCGGTATGGACATTGGAATCGCCAAGCCCAGGGCTAAAAGAATTCTTTATGGAAGGCGCCTTCGAAAGAATGGTCGACCTGGGCGTCAAGCACCTCAGAGATTTCGTCGACTTCGTCGAGCGCATGTTGAACCGAAAAATGGACTGGGATAAACTGGACGAAACAGTTAACCTGATGATTGAGGTCAACCGGGTATGGCATGAAGTCAATGAATTGCGGAAGGCAAGGCCATGCCCCATGCATAGCCGGGACTTCTGGAGCGCCATGCCGGCGGCACTGTTTCTGGCCGGCGACCTCGAGGACTCACTGCAGCGGTTTAAAGACATGTACGCCGAAGTCAAAGACAGGGTCAATAATCATATAGGAGCCATACCTGAGGAGAAATACCGTTTGCTGTTCGCTGAGCTCCCGCCGTGGCACAGCCTGGGGTTTTTCGACAGATTGGCGGAGAGAGGTTGGAACTTCGTCGTCGAGAGCTTTGGCTACCGACCGCCAATACCCATTGACCTCAGCCAGGTAAAAGACCCGCTGGAACGAATCACCAGGTTTAGCCTCCAATTTTTTGCCGGCTATTATGAAGACGCCCGGAGGCAAAATGTGCTCGGCGGCTCACAGTCTTATCCCTATCTTAAATATGCCAGAGAATGGAGATGCGACGGTGCCATGCTTCATCCGCTTATCAGCTGCCGCAGTGCCTCCACACACCTGCCTTATGTATCAAACATGTTGATGGAAAAATTGAAAGTGCCTTCACTGAGCATCGAAGGAGACATCGTCGACCTCAGACTGTTCAATCCTGAAGACGCTTTGGCCAGGGCAGAACCTTTCGAAGAAACCATGGAGCACTATAGACGGGTCAGAAAACAGGAAGGCTTCGATTGGTGAAGTTTAGTATCCCCCTCCCTCTAGCTCCCTCCCGCCAGGGGAGGGAGGATTCTTTTTCCCTCTCCCTTGGGGGAGGAAGGGTGGGCAGGCATCCAGCGAGGATTTACTCCCGCTGGGATATGGGGAATGGGATAGGGTTAGGGTGAGGGTGAAACAAGCATTTAAATACATACATATAAATGAGGTGCCACCGATGCCGGATAAAAACCAGGGACTGAGCAGAGCCAGGGATATCTACTTAAACCGGACGCAAAGAATTAAGGAACTTAAGAAGGCTGGCAAGAAGATAATAGGTTACCCCTGTGCCTATGTTCCTCTGGAAATACTGACCGCCTTCGACCTCGTCCCCTACCGGGTGTGCGGTTCCATAGAAGAACCGGTCACTGAAGCCGATAGAGCCCTGCCCACTTCATTCTGTCCTATGATGCGCACCTGCCTCGATTGCGCCTTAAAAGGCAAATACGATTTTCTTGACGGCATGGTCACTGTCCATTCCTGCGACCCGCAGGAGAAAACAGCTCGCGTCTGGGAATCCTATATCAGTCATAAGTATTTTCACTTCCTGGATATGCCCAGCACTGTCCACCCCGAGTCTATCGAGTATTTCAAGTCGCTGCTGAACGATTTCAAGAAAACGCTGGAGTCTTTCACGGGAAAGAAGCTGTCGGCGGCTAAGCTTAAATCGGCTATAAAGTCTCATAACCGGCAGCGCGCACTGGTGCAGGAATTATACGAGCTGACCAAGCCGGTCCCGCCGCTTATCTCGGGGACGGAACTCGTCCAGGTAATAAAAGCGCTGATGAGCCTCCCCGTAGCTGAAGGAAACGAGCTTCTAAACCAGGTCATAGACGGGGTCAAGAAACGCAGCGATGGCCCCGGTAAGAAGCCGGCACGCCTGCTTATCTGGAGCAGCACACTCGATGATACCGACATCATGCAGATTTTCGAAGATAAAGCTAATGTGGTCATGGATGAGACTTGTGGCGGCATCAGAGCTTTCAGAGGTAAGGTAAAGCTGACCACAGACCCATTAGACGGGCTGGCTGACTATTACATGAAAGAAATAACCTGTGCCCGCACCTTCAGACAAGCTGTGCTCGGTGAGACCAAAAAAGACTACGCCAAAGACCTGCAAAGCCGCTTCGGTTACCTTAAAGGCATCATCAGAGACTGGAAGATCAATGGCGCGGTAATGCTGCTCGTCAGGTACTGCGATCCGTTCGCTTTTGAAATGCCGTCGCTTAAGGATTATTTCGACAGCATCGGTATTCCCAACACCTACATAGAATATGACTACACCATGGGAGCTGTGGCCCAGTTAAGGACCAGAGTCGAAGCCTTCCTTGAGACCATCAGCTAGTAGCACTGCTCCGGAGAACTAATTTGTACTTCGCCGGCGTCGATATAGGTTCCACCATGACCAAGGTCGTGCTTATAGACACGACCGACAGGGTACTGTCTGCTATCAAGGGACCAACCGGCCCTGAGCATCGCCAGCTAGCCAACGAGGTTATGAAAATGGCGCTGGAGCAAGCCAATTTGCGGCTCGATGATATCTCCTACATTATAGCTACCGGCTACGGCCGGGTGAACGTGCCTTTCGCTGACGACCAGATAACGGAGCTTTCCTGCCATGCCAGAGGCGTATCCAGCATATTCTCAAATGTCAGGACTGCTATCGACATCGGCGGACAGGATGCCAAGTGCCTGAAGATTCATAACGGCAAGCTAATCGACTTCGTCATGAATGATAAATGCGCCGCAGGTACCGGCAGGTTTCTGGAAGTCACCGCTGCCACCCTGGGTATCCGGCTGGAAGACATGGGCGATATTTCATTGAAATCCACCAAGAATATCCAGCTCAGCAACTTATGCACCATCTTTGCTCAGCAGGAGGTGGTAGCTCTGCTGTCCCGCGGTGAAAAAGTTGAAGACATCATAGCTGGACTCCACCTTGCTCTGGCCAGCCGGGTGGCAACATTGGCACGGAGGTTGAAGATAGAACCTGACGTGGTGCTTACCGGCGGTGTAGCCAAGAACATCGGCATGGTTAAGGCGATGAAAGAGAGCCTGGGCTGCGAGCTTCTCGTTCCCGAAGAGCCGCTGCTCACCGGTGCGCTCGGAGCTGCTATACTGGCCAAAGAAAACTATATGAAGGCAACCAGCCAGGGCGAGCCCATCGTCACTAAATCACGCCGCCTGGACAAAGCTATCTTTTTCCACTGAGAAAATGGTTTTTGCTAAATATTTATTGTCATTGCGAGGCGCGAAGCGCCGTGGCAATCTCAAATAAATGCAAATATCAAAAAGTGTTTTGAACATGTGAGAATTGGAGTTTTGACTTTGTTTGCAATTTGGATATTGGTATTTGGGATTTAATAATGTTAATGACCTGGTTTATGGGCATCGATATCGGCTCCGCGTATAGCAAAGGAGTCATAATCAAAGACTCCGAGCTTGCCGCCTACCACGTAATTCTTTCCGGAGCCAATTACCAGACAGCCGCCGAGACGATAAGGCGGGAACTTTTAAAACAGGCCAACCTGAATCAGGATGACATCGCCGATATTGTAGCCACCGGTACCGGTGCCGCCAATGTTACTTTTGCCAGCCGCAGTGCCAGCGAAATAGTCTGCACTGCCAGAGGCATAAACAACGTCTTCCCCCAGGTCAAGACGGCAATCGAGGTGTCCGGCCAGTCCAGTAAAGTAATAAAAGTAAACGAACAGGGCATGGTGACCGATTTCACCGTCAGCGAAAAATGCGCTGCCGGCAGCGGCCGGTTCATCGAAGTCATCGCCAACGTACTACGAACAGATTTAAAGGATTTCGGCCCGCTTTCGCTTAGGTCCAAACAACCTGTTACTTTCGGTACCGGCTGCGCTGTATTCGGCGAATCGGAGGCCGTCACCAGAGTCGCCGAAGGCATCCCGAAAGAGGACATCGCCGCCGGGGTCAATCAGGCATTGGCCAGCAAAATCTCTTCACTGGCTAAGAAAATCAAACTAGAGGAACCATGCGCTATCTGTGGCGGTGGGGCACTCAACATCGGTTTGATAAAAACCCTGGAACGGGAACTGCACACTCACCTCCTGGTGCCAGCCCAGCCTCAAATCATCGCCGCTCTAGGTGCCGCCATAGTCGCCAGGACCTGAGGGATATGACCTGGTGCCGATGCTCCAATCTGCCCGAAGCCGCTATGAAATTGACAGAATGTGCTAGAATAACAAAAGGAGCTAGAGAAAGGAGAAACAGATGAAAATAAGTAGACAAACATTATGTATTTTGCTCCCTGTAATTGTTCTTGTTGTACTCGGGGCTGTCCTGGCCGGATTCGCCTGCACTCCACCCGGAACAATGCCCACGGCCTGCCAGCAATGGTACGATAAGGGGAAACTAGAAGGTTACAACGACGGCTACAACGCGGGCAAAACGGAGGGTCAGTCAACCGGCTACAATGAAGGCTATGCTAAAGGACTGCAGGCCGGCACAGCTCTGTGTCCCCAATGCCCCACCTGCCCACAATGTCCTCAACAGCAACAGCAATACCCATATTACTATCCGTACCAATATTACTATCCATACCCGTATTACGATCAATATAATAGATGCCCATCGTGCGAACCATCACCATAGTGCCCGCGTGACAGAGGCTCATGTGATAGATATTGTGACTGCATAAAGAGATTCTGCAGTACATGTTCCGACCGTTCACTGTGCCGTTAGCCAGTGCCCAATCTAGAATCTCAGCGGTGTGGTAGAACCGGAGAGTGGCGGGGTGGAATTTTATGTCTGCCCCGCCTTTTTATCACGAATACATCTACATTCCCATATATCTTGGCATTTCATTAAAAAAGGAATAGAATCAGCATATCTTGATTCAGGGCTGCAATATCACCCATTCTTAAAGCCAACACAAGGAGGAGAAAAATGTTAGAGGTGTTTTTGACTGAAGAGCAAAAGAGATTCAAGCGCGAGGTACAGGATTTCGTCAAAAGCGTCCCACGGCAGCTCATCCTCGATATGGATGCCGATAAGGTCAAGTTTCCCGATGAATTCGTCAAGGAAGCCGGCAAGAGAAATCTGCTCGGGCTCAGATTTCCAAAAAAGTACGGCGGCAGGGACCTTAAATGGGTGGATGAAATCCTCGCCATAGGAGAAATCAATAAACTGGGCATACCTTTTGCCTGCCTTTGTTCGGTGGTCTCGATTGTCGGCGAAGGCATAAATGTCTTCGGCACCGAGGCACAAAAGGTGAAATACCTTAAACCACTCCTGGCGGGCACGCAGTGGGCTGGTGAGGCGCTCACCGAGCCCAGAGGCGGCTCCGACTTCTTCGGCGCCACCACCGTGGCCAGGAAGAAAGGCAACAAGTACTATCTTACAGGTCAAAAACGTTTTGTCGTCGGCTCTGAAGGCGCCGATTTCTTCCTTGTCTTCGCCGTTACCAATCCAGGGGCCGGCCGCGACTCCATCAGCGCCTTCATCGTCGAGAGAGACATGGGCGTCGAAGTCAGGCATGTCTACGGCCTGATGGGCAGCCGAGGGGCTGGTACGGGCAGGCTGGTCTTCCGCGATGTGCCCGTGCCGGAGGAGAATCTGCTGGGGAAAGAAAACGACGGGTCCAAGATATTTTATAAGTTGATGGTGCCGGAAAGACTACTTTCCGGCGGAGTCGGCGGTTCCAGGGCTATTTTGGAAATAGCCGCCAGGTATGCCAACAAGAGGCAGGCTTTCGGCCAGACTATAAGAAATTTCGAAGGAGTCAGCTTCAAAATAGCCGATTGCGTAACTAAAATAGATGCCGTCAGCGCCTTAGCCTACGCCGTGGCTAAGACAATCGATGATGGCATTGGTACTCCGGGTTATCAAAGGAGGCTGGTATCTGAAGTCAAGAGATTGGCCACCCAAACGCACTGGGAGGTGGTAAACGACGCCATGCAGATTCTGGGCGGCATCGGCTATACGAATGTCTTTCCCGTGGAACGGGCGCTGAGAGAAGCCAGACTGGCCATGATCTGGACTGGCAGCAGTGAAATCATGAACCTGATTATACAGCATGAGTACTACAAGGAAATTCTGGCTCGAGGTATCGAGGGCAGAGATATCGAAGCCGATGTCGGGCTCACCGATGAGCAGCTTGCCGAGGAGAAGATTTACCAGCCGGAACCGGTGCCCACCACACCGTGACGCCCGGCAAAATCTCAAACAATATAGAAACTCGGGTAAATTGGAGCATCTGCTCCAATCGTAACTAGAACGGATGCTCTGGGCAACCCCGTACTATCACCCTGAGCCATTCACTGTCATCCCGACCCTGAACGACGTGAAGGGGAAGGATCTAGATTCTTCAGTCGCTCAGCTCCCTCAGAATGACATTTATTTTTAGTTATTGATATTTTGAATTTGTTTTGGATTTAGAGCTTAGAATTTAGGATTTCCGAAAGTAG
Organism: Dehalococcoidia bacterium; assembly: GCA_050011565.1. Taxonomy (GTDB): domain Bacteria; phylum Chloroflexota; class Dehalococcoidia; order GIF9; family UBA5629; genus 9FT-COMBO-48-23. The sequence goes on along the minus strand of JBEKIW010000007.1, from coordinate 38,532 downwards.
GCGGCTTGAGGCTAGGCTTCTTCCCTGACGCGCTTTCTAGACATTCTAAGCTTCCACAAATGGCGGACAGCGAAACTGACTGCATACAATAAAGTCAGGCCTATCAACGAATATATAATCATCTGTGCCGGTTTCAACGCTGAATGAGCACCGACCACGGCACCCAGGAAAATATACATGCCGTCCCAAACCAGGCTGGCCAGCAAAATACCCAGCGAAAGCGTTTTTAACTGCCTCTTGGCGCCAAGTATCAGCGTTATGGGGATGCGGAGCCAGACCAACCGCCCCAGTGCTACTGAAAACGGCGACAAAAAGTTTATTCTGCGGAAGAAGCTGACCGTTGTAGAATTGTTCTCCGCCAGCTTCTCGGATACGTTGGCTTCAAAATGCTTATTATAAAATTTGATTATGGGCATACTGCCGAATCTGCCGAGATAAGATAGCGTTATTCCGCCTGCCTGCCGGCCGACCTGCGCTACCAGCCACAATAGCAGCAGGTCGATAAGTGGAATTACACCGGTGCCGAAGTTGTATCCGGATAACAGCCAGATGGTCTCAAGTAGATACGGGATACATATACCGAACTCGCCGATAAAACAGATAATGAATAGAAAAACTACCAGCGTCGGATTAAAAGTGCCGGCTAAGTTAAAGGCTTGTTGAAAAAGAGCTTCCAGGTTCATCCGGGTACCTAATTATTATATGCTGGGACATCGAGAAGCTCGGGAACCGTGACAAACGTGTACCCTTCGGCCTGAAGCTTCTCGATAATCAATGGCAGCGCCTCAACGGTGAGGCTTTTGTCAGCCTGGCGGCAATTATGCGACGTGCCGTAGCCGTCATGCAAAAGTATTATTTCGCCGCGATGAGTTTCGTCGACAATTCTCTCAGCTACCCTTGCAAATGAGTGCGTATTCAACTCACCCGTGGCAACACTCCACGTTACCTCGATCATACCCTGGTCTCTAACCGCTTCAAGTTCCCACGGAGTCTTTTTACCGTGCGGCGGCCGATAGAGGTGAGGCTCAACTCCAACAGTATCGAATATCGCCTTTTCCGCCACCACCAGGTCCCTGGCGCCATATTCGGTAAGCGCATGATTGGCATTATGAGTATATGAATGGTTGCCCAGCACATTTCCTTCAGCCACTATACGTTTGGCGGTCTCCGGATAAAGCTCCACGTTTTTACCAACGCAAAAAAAGGTCGCCTTAACATTGTATTTATCAAGGATATCAAGCACTTCTGACGTATACGGCTCATTCGGGCCGTCATCGAAGGTCAGGGCGACAACCTTATTATGATTGTCTCCTTTATAGTAGACCTTTCCGAAAACCGGTGATGTCGGTATGAAGTACCCGTAGGCAAGCAGGATGATAATTACCGCCACCGGGGAGACTCTAAATGCAACTCGCCTTAAAGTTGTCTTATTGGCGAATTCCTCGAAGCTATTCATGTAGGTGCGGCACATATAGCCGCCCCAGCGACCTATATGAACCACCGCTTCCATAATACACACCGCGAGGGGTTTCCTCACGCTGCGCGAAGAAGTTAAGACATAAAAATCTCTATCATAATAAACCTTTCCCGTTTCACTCAATCGGCGGGAAATGCCGAGTTGGTCGGCAGAAAAAGAAGTGTCGCTATAGCCGCCCACATCCAGGAAGGCGCGCTTACGGAATGCAAAAGTAGCACCTGAGACCAGCAGCGGCCTGTGGAAAAGTGCCGCGCTCAACCTGTTTGTCCAATCTCTTAAAAAATACTCGAATCCAGCCCACGATGGCGGGTCTTTATAGAGGAACCTGCCGGTAAGAGCTGCTGCATCCGGGTGCGAAGCAAAGTGGTCGGCTATCTTCGTCAGCCAATCGCGAGGGTAAACCGTGTCGGCGTCGGCCTGGGCGATTATGTCGCCGCGAGCGGCATGGGCACCGACCTGCCGGGCATAGGACACGCTCTTTTTCTCCAGGCAAAGAATAACCTTTACACCGTGGCTTCGAGCAATGTTAGCGGTGTTATCGCTGCTGCCGTTATCGGCGACTATGATTTCATATTCGCCCTGGTAGTCTTGATTCTTCAAGGACTCAAGGCATTCAGCGATGAATCTCTCTTCATTTAAAGCCGGTATAACAACACTTATCATAGCCATAATATTAGCGTATCTTACATTCTGGCATAGATTTAGTTAATAGGCAAGTAACCATCAAGTTGGAGGTGAGGTTGAACTCCGTAATATTTGACCTGCGTATTACTATTTATCTATAATATATGCGTAAATGCGCATATAGTAATGGAGTTTGGTGATGAGAGAGTTAGTTAAAGCCTTCAAGGCCCTGTCGGACGAAACCAGGCTTAGGATTCTTAACCTGCTGCTGGAGCGCGAATGCTGCGTCTGCGAGGTTATGCAGGTACTCAACATCTCCGAGTCCCGGGCTTCAAGGAACTTGAGTGCCCTCTATGATGCCGGCTTCCTGAAGCTCAGGCGAGAGGGACTTTGGGCACTATATTCCATCGATAGGGAAGGTTTAAAGCAGCACTACACCAACCTGGTTGAAGCCGTTGGGAAAGCGCTGGAAGGAAACGAAATAGCCCTACTGGATAGACAGCGATTGCAACAGACGGAAAGAGTAGGTCCAAACTGTGTGGTTAGGAAGCTAAGCACCGCTTGATTCGCTCGTCTCTATTTTTGTAAAGGTTATAAGGAATAAAACTTTATCGTCATGGTAGGCAAAAATATTAATTCTGATGGCGGCCCCGGCGGCACACTCACCGAGACCGGAACAACCAAAAATAGACTAAATTTATCTATTATGCTCGGCGGCTGCCTGGTGCTATGGGGCTTCCTGTACTATTGGCTTAAACCGGCTGCTGACTTCCTGACATACAACGTATTTAAACTCCCCGCTCAAAGCCACCTTGGCAGCAGTGTTGCTTTCTTTCTTTACGATGCACCAAAAGTGATGTTGCTGCTGGTCCTTATCATCTTTGCAGTCGGAATTATAAGGTCTTTCTTTACCCCGGAACGCACCCGGCAGATGCTGGCTGGAAAACGGCAATTTATGGGGAACATCATGGCTTCGGGACTGGGTATTGTCACTCCATTCTGCTCCTGCTCAGCTTGCCCGCTCTTTATAGGATTTCTGGAGACAGGAATCCCCCTTGGTGTAACTTTATCATTTTTGATTGCGTCGCCTATGATAAATGAGGTGGCTGTTGTGCTACTTTACGGCATGTTCGGCTGGAAAATCGCGCTAATTTACATAGTAACCGGGCTCATCATAGCCATAATCGCGGGGTGGCTTATAGGCAAACTGAAAATGGAGAGGTTCGTAGAAGACTGGGTATTCGATATTAAGCTGTCTCAGACGGCTACAGCAAATTCGGGTATGCGATTCGAAGACCGTGTCCACTATGGCCTGAATGCCGTACGTGAAATAGTGGGTAAAGTCTGGCCCTATCTTCTGGCCGGTATAGCAGTTGGCGCAGTAATTCATGGCTACGTGCCTGAAGGATTGCTGGCCTCATTCATGGGTAAAGATGCCTGGTGGGGTGTGCCCATGGCAGTATTGATTGGTGTGCCCATATATTCCAATGCCGCCGGTATTATCCCTGTGGTACAAGCCCTGATGGAAAAAGGCGCGGCGCTGGGAACAGTGCTGGCTTTTATGATGTCTGTAGTGGCCATTTCCCTGCCTGAGACCATAATCCTGCGCCGGGTACTTAAATGGCAGTTACTGGGTGTATTTGTCGGCGTGGTGGCCCTGGGCATTGTTATCGTTGGTTATTTGTTTAATGCAATTTTATGAGCCGTCAAAAGCTAACATCAGAGATTACTTTAATGTAGGTAAATCCAACTAAGGATTAACCGAAAAATCGAAATGGAGGCGACTGCTATGAATATAAAAATTCTGGGAACGGGCTGCTCCAGGTGCCGCCAGCTGGAAAAGACCACCAGAGAGGTGGTGAAAGAGCTGGGTATCGACGCCACCGTAGAGGAGGTCAAGGATATGCGTCAAATCATGGCTTACAACGTCCTGACCACACCCGGCCTGGTAATAAATGAACAGGTAATCAGCTCTGGTAAGGTGCCTTCGAAAGCAGAAGTTACACAGCTTATAATAAATTCCCTGGCTGGAGAAGAGCAGAAAAAAGGCGCCTGAGATTTCAGTCCGCTTGCAGACATAAGCAAAATCAAAGCGACAAGGAGATATTGAAAAACATGAATTTATCACTCAGGACAAAGACGCACTTAATCATAATCGCTATCCTGGCTATCCTATTGCTCTTCTTTGCCTGCTCAAGTCCGCCTGCACAACCGACCTCGCCAGATGAACCTGCCGCGCCGTCTGAAATGACAACGGCGCCATCAGACAACTCGTCAACTTCGCAGATCCCGGATGAGTCTACTGGCTCACTTGACAGAGTAGACGTCGTCTATTTCCACCGTCCCCAACGCTGCCCAACTTGCCTATGTTTCGAGGAGCGCATCCGCTATGTCGTGAACACATATTTTCAGAACGAGTTAAATGGCGGCAAGATGACTTTTGGGGTATATGACATAGGAGACAGTAAAAATACCGATATCGTCAAAAAATACGGTGCTGTCGGCTCACAATTGTTCATCGATACTGTGAAGGATGGCACTGATAATATTAAAGATATACAGGACATCTGGTCCTGGAGCTGCAGAACCAATAAAGCGGGCTTCGACCAGCAGGTCAAGAACGTTATCGAGCGAAGCCTAAGGGGCGAAGAATAATGGACTTGGGCAGCATTTTGTCCGGTCCTAATATCCCGGTGCTTACGGCACTGCTTTTGGGGTTAGTAACCGCCATTGCCCCATGCCCTCTGGCTACTAACATCGCTGCTGTGGCCTACATCACGCGCAACGTGACGGACCGTAAGTACGCAGTCATTACCGGCTCCCTCTATACTTTGGGTCGCATGTTCTCCTATTCTGTTCTTGGCGTGCTTATCATCGTGGTCGGCCTGGAAATCCCGGGGGTCTCTGCAACCATTCAAGACGTCGGTGAACGGGTCCTGGGACCGCTGCTGATTATAGTGGGACTGCTTATGCTATTCATCGACAGGCTCTCTTTCGGCACGGGAGGTAACATATTAGCCTCGTTGGGGAGTAAAGTAGCACAGTGGGGTATGATAGGCGGATTTCTGCTGGGTGCCATTTTCGCCCTGGCTTTTTGCCCCTATAGCGCCGTACTATTCTTCGGCGCACTGATACCCGTGGCCCTCAAGTCAACCGGCGGCGTGGCGCTGCCCGCAGTATTCGCCATCGGCACCGGGCTGCCTGTTTTAGTATTCGGTACGCTTCTGTCTGCTGGTGTAGCTGGAGTTGCTACCTGGCTTAATGCCATCACCCGCGCCGAACGAATTATCCGTATAATAGTCTCCGTTATCTTTATAGGAGTTGGTATATATTATGTGGTGCTGTGGATACAATCCTAGAAAATTATAAGCATGTGCTAAAAATATGAACATATTTGTTAAAGCTAACAAGAAAGCTAATAAAACTTACATTCTTTTACTTTCTCTGCTGGTGCTTGGCTTGCTGTCTTCCTGTTCCAATCCAACACCGGCAACGAATTTACCAAAGGAACAGCTTGGTCCGCCGGATAGAATAGATGTCGTTTATTTTTACGATAGCGAGATATGCCACTGTCAGGCAACCCCGGGTGAATATATCCAAAGTACCTTATTTTTTAACTTCCCTGAGGAACTGGCCAGTGGCAAATTGACATTCCAAAGTATTGATCTGAATGACAAGAACAATGCGGCTATCGTTAACAAGTATGGAGCAACATCTCTCTCACTATTCATAAACGTAGTTAGAGCGGATACCGAACACATTATCGCTGTACCGGAAATTTTGTTGGTGAAAGATGATGACGAGGCACTCGATAGACTGGTGAATACCAGGATTCGTGTATATCTGGCTGGAGAAGAATAACGTAGTTAAAGGCTAATGCTTAAAGTTAAACCACCTGATGGTTATCCCCCAGAGGAAGGCCGTTACGTTAGAGGTAACGACTACTCTCCCGTAGCCGTTTGTGTCATTCTGGATACCTTTGACTTCGCGATACCGCCGGATTTAAACGAGCTCGTTATGTGCGCCGCAGACGCAGGTGCCGCCCTTTCCGGAATGCTCCAAACCGAGAATTTAGGGCTGGAGAAGATAATCTGCAATATCGTAGCTAACCCGAATATTCGTTACATCGTGCTCTGCGGCAGGGAATCAACCGGGCATTTGCCCGGCGAAGCGCTGCTGGCACTTAAACAGAACGGCATCGACGAAGCTAAACGTATCATCGGCTCTAAAGCCCTTACCCCGTATCTGTCCAATATACCGAAGGAGCTAATAGACAGATTTAACCAGCAAATCGTCAGCATCATCAACCTGCTTTGCAAACCAGGAGAAAGAGACATCAAAGTCCCGGGGTTGAATCCAAAAGTGATTGAAGAGGCGGTCCGGAGCTGCTACCAGGAGAATCCGGTAGCATTCATGAATTACACGCTTTATGACATGGGAGCCTATCCTGAGCCGGCTATCGTCCACAAAATTGTGGCTAAATTAAGCCAGCCGCAGCAGGCCGTCGAACCCGGCAAATCGAAGATGGGCCTGGGACTGGTGCTGTATAAGCTACTGCCCCAGACCGATTGCCAGAAATGCGGCAAGAAGACCTGCCTTGCCTTCGCCATTGACCTGGCTAAAGGTAAGTGTCGCCTTGAGGATTGCCCTTACCTGGAGCAGCCTGAATTTGCTGAAAACCGTCGCGCTTTAGCCAAACTTTTAGAGTGAGGGGTAAAAACTATGGCAAACCAGCCGGAATCTACGACCGGTAAACTCTCGCTGCTAGACCGTTTCCTGACTCTCTGGATATTCCTGGCTATGGGCTTCGGAGTCGGACTCGGCTATTTCGTGCCTTCCGTGTCCGGTTTCATTTCATTGTTTCAAGTCGATACCACTTCCATACCTATAGCCATCGGGCTTATCCTGATGATGTACCCGCCGCTGGCAAAAGTTAAATACGAGGACCTGCCCCTCATCTTCCGCAACTGGAAAGTACTCGGCCTGTCTCTGATACAGAACTGGCTGATTGGCCCGGTGTTGATGTTCCTGCTGGCCATTCTTTTCCTGCGCGCCTATCCCGATTACATGGCAGGCCTTATTCTAATAGGGCTCGCCAGATGTATTGCCATGGTTATTGTCTGGAATGAACTGGCTAAAGGCGATACCGATTACGCTGCCGGGCTGGTGGCCTTTAACTCGATTTTCCAGATACTGTTTTACTCGGTTTACGCCTATATTTTCATAACGGTGCTGCCGGTCTGGTTCGGGCTGAAAGGCTCCGCCGTAAACGTAACCATAGCCCAGATAGCTCAAAGCGTACTCATTTACCTCGGCATACCATTTTTCGGCGGAATGATTACCCGCTTTGCTCTTATCAGGGCAAGAGGACGCCAGTGGTATGAAACTAAATTTATACCCAGAATCAGCCCGGTAACCCTGGCAGCTCTCTTATTTACGATAGTTGTCATGTTCTCCCTGAAAGGTGAAATCATTGTCCAATTGCCGCTGGACGTTGTACGCATTGCCATCCCGCTCCTCATATACTTCGTGATAATGTTCCTGGTTTCTTTTTACATGGGTAAGAAAATAGGGGCCGATTATTCCAAGACGGCCGCCATTGCCTTCACTGCCGCCAGCAATAATTTTGAACTGGCTATCGCCGTGGCCGTGGCCGTATTCGGCATCGGCTCCGGTGAGGCCTTCGCCGCCGTTATTGGGCCGCTGGTGGAAGTGCCGGTATTGGTAAGCCTGGTCAATGTAGCTTTGTATTTCCAGCGAAGGTTCTTTGCCAAGCAATTAGCCTCTAACCATGACCAAACATGACAAATTGTTCTAAATAAACCAATACCCCCCTTGACAAAGGCTTGTTCTTGTGCTTATAATTCGAAACATGTCGAATTTTCGAAATGACAGCTCGGAGCGGCTCGCCGGAGCATTCAAGGCGCTGTCGAATCCACACCGCTTGAGCATTTTTATGCGCCTGGCTTCATGCTGTCTTCCCGGAGGTGCCTGCAATACGGAAACGGAGATGTACGAGTGCGTCGGCAAGCTTGGCAAAGACTTAGGAATTGCTCCATCAACCATTTCCCACCACATCAAGGAGCTTTACCAAGCAGGTCTGATAAAAATGAGAAGACGAGGACAAACCGTTGAGTGCTGGGTTGACCCAAATACATTGGATGACCTTGCTGAGTTTTTCAAGCAGCCTGTCAACGTTTGATTTTTTCTGATGCTAGAAAGGAGACTGCGTAATGAGCGATAAAGGTTTTAAAAAGGTGCAAAAGACAGATTGTTGCGACCAGAAGGGATGCTGTCCGTCCCCGGCGGATACTACTAAGCCGCAACCCCCAAGCAGGCAGCCATGGTGGAAGATTGCCGTCTTCGCCTTAGGAATACTTCTGATTGCAGTTGCCGTGACCTATGCCCTGACAACACGTGACAGCGCCGCTTCGAGTGGGCCCTTGGGCAATGTGCCGTTAATAGGTTCATACACGAGCCTAAATGTTCCTAGGGCAGGTTCATACACGAGCATAAATTTTCCTAAGGCAACGGGCATCGGAGACTTAAAGTTGTCGGAAAGTCTCGCTGCTAAATTTGCTGACCATGATTTTATTTTTGTGACTCTGTCAGATAATGACATTAAATCAACTAAAACACTTACCAACCTGATTTCCGACGCCACAGCAAAAATCGAGGCCAGAGGTGCACGTGTGGAGACAATAACCCTGAGCCCTGACGACCCCGAATTCTCAATTACGATGCGCCGCCTGGGTATTGGAGGGGTACCGGCGGTTCTGGCCATTAGCGTCAGCGGCAATGGAGCGATTATGACCGGTGACATCACAGAAGAAAATCTTCTGCAGACATATCTGACGGTTTTACAACCTCCTGTTTGTGCCCCAGGTTGTGCCCCAGGCAGCGGCTGTTGCGGTGGGAAATAGCTGGCATGGAAGAGTGGATTCAACAAGTCTTTAATGCCCCACAATTTGGCATACTGGTCCTGCCGGCAGGATTCCTACTGGGTTTGATTACGGCGATCGGTTGTATTGCCTGCAGTGCTCCATTGATAGCCGCTGTCGTCGGATATGCCGGCTCCCGGGATGAGGCACAGAAAAGGGACATTTTGGTAATAGCCGGTTTCTTTATGCTGGGAACTGTCATTGCCCTATCAGCAGCGGGATATCTCGTCGGTTACATCGGGCAGGTGGCAGGAAGCACATTCGGTTTGTACGGCAAGCTACTTATAGCCGTCATAACCATTTTCTTCGGATTTGCTGCACTTAATCTTCTGCCCTTCCGCATTCCGTCATTTAATCCGGTCAAAAAGAATCTTCCACGTGGTTTTATCGGGGCTTCGGTTATGGGACTTGGCGTCGGTGGTGCCAGCATAACCTACACTATGGCATGCTGCGGTCCGATGATTCTACCCGTGGTTCTGGGCTTATCTATCCTGAAAGGCGAGGGAGTTTGGGGCGCCCTGATACTTGCCGCATTCGCCATCGGGTACAGTCTTCCCATGGTGGCAGCTATATTAGGTATAGGACTGGGCAAAATGACAGGCGTTGCTAATAAGGTCGCCGGGCCTGTTCGCATGGCTTCGGGCGTACTTCTTATCGTGGCAGGCTTCTGGTTGATTGTAATCCTTTAACATACTGTATAAAATTGAATTAAGCTCAGTAGCTAAGAGAGGCCTTAAACTGTGAAGACAAAAACTATTGGCGCAATATGTTTACTGGCTTTGGCTAGCCTTGGTCTACTACAAGCCTGCGTTGAGGCTCATCCAAGCTACGAAGTGTTGTCCTTTAATATGGCGCCTACAAAGGTCGCGACAGGTGAGAAAGTGACTGTTGTAGCTGAGGTCAGAAATATTAACTCCGAAACTGATACGTATAATATTCCTTTAATGGTCAACGGTGTCGCCGACAGCAGGAAAAGCGTTACGCTGGCTCCCGGGCAATCAGAGCTTTTGACATTCGAGCTTACCAGAAGCTATGCCGGAGGCTACAAAGTTTCGGTGGGCGACAAAGAGTCAACCCTCACCGTGCAAAAACCGTCGCCTCCGGACTTCCGTCTCTCCAACCTGGCAATAAATCCCGATGAGGTCGATGTCTGCCAAACTACGGTTATAACCGCTACATTAACCAATATCGGAGGCAGCCAGGGTAGTTACACGGCCGAACTAAAGATAGACGGCGTCACCAACCAGACCCAGAAACTGAATGTACCCGCCGGGGCCAACTGCATGCTGTGTTTTAAGGTATCAAAGGGTTTACCCGGGACCTATAAAGTCGCCCTTGGCGACCTCAGCGGGCAGTTCACAGTTAAGGAACCGCCCAGCCCGGTATTTGACATTCAGATAACCCCGCCGTCCCCTCCATGCCCACCGAGCGATGGGGGCTCTTGCGGCTATGGAGGCTGAGGGGGCTAGCATAACTGCCCGGTCAGGGTAGTAAAAAGCTAAAAAGACACCCCAATTCACTAAATTTTTAAAATCGGAGGTCAGAAAATGAAAAAAGAAGAGGTCAGAAAAGCTGTCAGAGAAGGCTATGCCCAGGTTGCTAAAAGCGGCAGCTCTTGCTGCGCACCGCAAAGTACGTGCGGCTGCTCATCAAACGTAGCCACGGACATCAGCAAAAGGATAGGCTATAGCGACCAGGATATAGAATCGGTCCCGGAAGGAGCTAATCTGGGCCTCGGCTGCGGCAACCCCGTGGCCCTGGCTTCTCTTAAAAAAGGCGAGGTTGTCCTGGACCTCGGCTCCGGCGCCGGATTCGATTGCTTCCTGGCGGCTAATATTGTCGGCAAAACCGGCAAGGTCATCGGTGTTGATATGACGCCGGAAATGATTGAAAAAGCGCGGGAAAATGCCCGCCAGGGCGGCTATGACAACATAGAGTTCAGGCTGGGCGAGATAGAAAACCTGCCCACAGCCGATAATTACGTTGATGTAATTATCTCCAACTGCGTGGTCAACCTGTCGCCGGAAAAAGACAGGGTCTTCCGCGAGGCATTCCGGGTGCTAAAACCCGGCGGCAGATTAATGGTCTCCGATATAGTCTTAATGAGTCAGCTTCCGGATTCCATAAAGAAGTCCGTGGCAGCTTATATCGGCTGCGTAGCCGGTGCCGCCATGAAAGATGAATACCTGGACAATATTAATGCTGCCGGATTCAAGGAAGTAACTATAGTTGACGAGACGTCTTTTCCAAGCGATTACGCGGTGAAAGACCCTACCATAGAGGCGCTGGTCAATGATTTGGGAATATCGCAGACGGATTTGAAAAAGCTCGGCGGCTCAATCAAAAGCATAAAAGTCCATGCGGTAAAGCCCGGCAAATGACCAACTCAGCACAACGAACCGGTACCGCCAATCTGCCGTTGCACTACGGCAAGGCGCCGCGGTGGCTATTCGACCGCATGACCAAACTGGCCCGGGAAATAACCATTGCCATCACTGCCGAGTTCGGGCCGGAGGAGATGCTCCGCCGCCTGTCGGACCCGTTCTGGTTCCAGGCATTCGGCTGCGTCCTGGGTTACGACTGGCATTCCAGCGGCGTTACCACCACCGTCTGCGGCGCTCTTAAAGAAGGAATCAAGGGATTGGAAACCGACCTCGGCTTATTCGTGGCCGGCGGCAAGGGCAGAACGTCGAGGAAAACTCCAAGCGAAATAGAAAGCGTCGGCCATCTATTAAAATCGGACTCCTCATCGCTGGTCTACGCCAGCCGAATGGCAGCCAAGGTTGACAACTCAGCGCTTCAGGACGGCTATCAGCTCTACCACCATGTCTTCATTTTCACCACCGATGGCTCATGGTCGGTAGTCCAGCAGGGCATGAACGAGAGCAACCGTTATGCCCGACGTTATCATTGGCTGGGCGAAAACTTGTCCGATTTTGTCTGCGAACCTCACTCCGCCATCTGCTCGCAAGCCACAGGCGAAGTCTTGAACCTGGTGGCCGCGGAGAGCGAAGCGGCACGCCATACCATCCCCCAGATTGCCATTGAAGAAAAACCGGAAAAGATTATCAGCCAGCTAAAAAGGCTCAAGACACTGGACCTGCCGTCGCGCCATCATTTAAATCTCGATGATATACACCCCGACCGCCTGTATAAGACGCTTTTAATCTCCTACGAGCACCAGCCGGAAAATTTTGAAAATCTATTAAGCCTAGAAGGAGTCGGCCCCAAAACCCTGCGCGCCCTGAGCCTGATATCGGAGCTTATCTATGACGTCCCCGTCAGCCTTCGTGACCCCGCACGGTACAGCTTCGCCCACGGCGGCAAAGATGGCCACCCCTACCCCGTCGACAAAGAAAATTACGACAAAAGTATCGAAATTCTCCACCAGGCGCTGGAGAAAGCTAAGGTCGGCGATAGTGAGAAAATATCCGCCTTTAAGAGGTTGAGAGCCTGGCAATAATTTCGGTGAATGGCTGACCTTTAATCATAAAGAGCTAACCACATAACTAAAATCAGGAGGCACCGGAAATGATAAGAGATTTCCAAGGTAAAAGTCCCAAGATAGCAGCTTCAGCATTTATCAGCGAAGCCGCCTACGTGGTCGGCGATGTGGAAATCGGGGAGAACTCCAGCGTCTGGCCGGGAGCCGTAATCAGGGCGGATTTTGGCAACATAACCATCGGACATAATACCAGCATTGAAGACAACTCGGTCATTCACGGCGCCACCGATGTCACCATCGGCAACAACAACGTCATCGGACACGGCGCTGTTGTCCACTGTCGCCGGGTGGGCAATAGTGTGCTGATTGGCAATAACGCCACCGTCCTGGACGGTGCCGAAATCAGCGACTACTGCATCATCGGCGCCGGCTGCCTCATACCACCGAATACAAAAATATCGGAGCGGTCTGTAGTTATCGGCGTGCCCGGTCACGTGAAAAGCCAGCTAACTGAAGAACAACAGAACGAACTGAATCTCGGCGCTGCTACCTACACTGACTTAGCCCGCGGCTACAAGCAGAAAGGGCTATAAAAAGCTTACGCTATCCTAAAACACAAGCGATTAAACTGCTTCCGTCGTGCCCGCCTCTTTCGGCCTGGGCGGTGTGCACAATAGAATCGCCACCAGACCAACGACCCCGGCTATCAATGAGATGATTAAAACCGTAAGATAGCTGCCCTGGAGGTCATAGAAAAATCCCGCTATTGGCGCAACTACTGCAGCAGAAGTCAGCTCAATCGGTGAGTCGATTCCCCTGATACCGGCGAAAGCGCTGGCCCCCCAGTAGTTGCCGATAATGGTGGGCAGGCAGATATAGGTCAGCCCGAAGCCAAAGCCGGCGAGCAAAGGATAAATATAAGCCATCCACATGGCCGCAGGCGAAACAAACCAGAACAGTATCCCTCCCAGCAGTATGAAGAAAATACCGCCGGCAAATAAGTAACGCGGTTCAATTATGTCGCCCAGGGCAGCGATGGTAAAACGCCCGACAATGCTTAACCCGATAGCCAGGCTGTAGAAAAAGGCTGCCATGCCCGGGTCGAAACCGCGGTCTTGCAGGTGAAGAGGTCCCTGGGTGACAATCACCTGCCATACAAACGCGCTGAAAACTACGGCAACGATTAAAAGCCATAATGAACGTGACCTTACAGCATCGCGCACAGTCCAATCAACAGCTGTGCGATACGTCCGGGGCGCACGGCTGCTACCTCTAACCACTGTTTCGTCTTCGCAGGGAGTCAGCCCGTCAGGATATTGCCCCATATCTGATGGATAGTTGCGCACTGTAGCTAAAGCTGTAATTATCCCGGCAACGGATGCCGCCGCAATAATAAACCAGCCGACTCGCCAGTTACCGTCGGCACTTCGAATAACAGCGCTGATAAGCTGTGGTGCCAGGAAACCACCGATAGCTCCACCTCCCAGGACCAGTCCCATCGCCATGGCACGCCGGGCATTAAACCAGGAAATAATCACCATTTGACAGGGAATCATCGAGGCAAACGCAGCCCCCAGGCCAATAAATAGAGACAAAACGATGAACATCGAATAGATGTGGCCCAATAAGCCCATCAAAGTACTGGCCACGACCACAATGATTCCTCCTGTAGCCAGCGTAACACGTGCGCCGAAACGGCGTATCATCCAGGCATTCAGCGGCGCGCTGATACCAAAGAGGAGCATCAGTGCCATCGCGCCTACCATTATCTCGCCGCGCGACCATCCCATACCCTGAATCATAAACGGGTAAATCACTGCCGGGCTGTAGTAAGCAAATCCAATGGGGATGGTATAAACAATCCACAGGAAAAATAGCAGCCACCATCCGTAAAAACCCTTCGTTTTCGTCTCAGTAGCCAAAATAAAAATTCTTTTCCAGCTTCAAACAGGTGTCCAAAGCACGAACCAGCTATTATACCACCAGAAAGCATGTTTTGACCCACTACCCAAGGTTGACACGGAACTGAATATAAAATATACTCGCCACAAAGCTGGCTGGGATACAATGTTCTGGAAGATTCTTGCCGATGTGGTGACAGGGCTACATCTTCTCCTGATAGGCTTCTTTGCTACTTCGGTTGTACTTTTAGCCATAGGCTTCTTCAAAGAACGTCGCAACTGGCAGATATTCTATTGTGTTTTCGTTGCGCTAGCAGTGGGCTTGCAGGTGGCACTCTCGACGGGGATATTGAAGTCCTGTCCTATTACCGACTTGGAATACATGATGAGAAGGCTTTATGACAATAGCGAAAGCTGGTTGCGAACCAGGTCACTTCTGGGAACTGCCATATTTAATGTGACCGGAATCGAGGTGCCTGAATATGCCTTGACCATTGCCATGGTGACTGGGATAGCAGTAATGATAACTTCCCTCATTCTCTGGAGACACGCCAAACTCGGCTCACGTTAGGCATGTTTTGCCAGCCAGGCTTCGCTCGCAATGACAAAATGGGATATTGTAAAGCAATTAGAATCTTGGAATTGGCTTAGAATTTAAATATCAGGATTTCGGCTTTCGCAGCGCCTTAGAGAACCAGCCACACCATTGCAGCGGCAATACTTAGAACGAACTAAGCCTCTCCCTCAGTGCTTTGAGGTTTACTACGTCTTCCTTGTTGTATTCCAGAAGCGTAGCCAGTGCCCTTTGGTTGCCAGCCTTCACGTAGCTCCACCACAGCTGCACCGCTTCATAGCCGCTGACTCCAACCAGCCGCCGCGGAATGCCCAACTGCCGCTCAACGGCTTTAAAACCACCATATAAATTGCATCTCCAGCAGTCATACATAAGGTCACGATGATAGTATTGTGCAGAAAGGTCTATACCCAGAGAATTTGAAATGAAGCGAAGGTCGAACCTGGCGCCGTTATAGGTATAGATATTTCTTACGTCCCTGAGAGCCGTAATCAGGTTGCCCCTGGTTACTTCTTCGCCGACTAACTGAATTAGCTCATCCTGGCTACCATCGCAACGGAGAATACCGACTACGGTGATATAGTCAAAAAATGCTGATAAGCCTGTGGTCTCTATATCGAGGTAGGCATCAGCCGAACGTCTCATAGCTTATGCTTCCGCCTTCCGCTGAAATTTTATCACAGCACACACCCGGGACACCAATTTTAATTTATCACTTTTACCTGAGCCCTTTCTCTAAAAAGAACATGTAGCTGCGCGGCTTTAGCCCCGCAGAACTTGACCCTAAAGGGTCGAGTCTGCAGATATCTGGAGATGGATGACCTCGCAATATAATTAACTACGGGTCACCCGCCTACGGGTGACCGTCGTCCTCGTTTGTATTTGGATGACGGGCCGACAGAATAGAAATATTCATACATTTTCACTTGCCATTTTAGTATTTAAGTTTTGATTTTTAACTTTTGCTTTAATTCACTTCCATCTCTAATTAACTACATGGTAGAATTTATGAATTCATGCAGATTCAGAAAACTGGTGCGGAAGCGGAGAAAGCGCCGAATCGTCCGGCCGCCTTACTGGTGACTACAGTAGGCTCTTTCCTGACTCCGTTTCTAGGCTCCTCCATCGCTATAGCGCTGCCCTCCATCGGAAAGCAACTATCGATGAACGCCATACTGCTGGGTTGGGTGCCCACGGCGTATCTACTGGCAGCCGCCATGTTCCTCGTCCCGTTGGGCAGAATTGCTGATATCTATGGCAGGAAAAAGATATTTACCTTAGGCGTGTTCGTCTATGCCGTTGCCTCTGTGCTTTCAGCGATTTCAACGTCGGCTACTATGCTTATCTCGGTCCAGGTCTTGCAGGGAATAGGTGCTGCCATGATTTTCGGCACCGCCGTAGCCATACTGACTTCGGTATTCCCGGCCAGCGAGAGGGGCAGGGTACTGGGAATAAATGTCGCCGCCGTTTATATAGGACTTTCTTTAGGGCCATTTCTGGGTGGACTGCTAACGCAGTATTTCGGCTGGAGAAGCATCTTCTGGGTAAACGTACCTTTGTGCCTGCTGATTATCGCTTTGCTCTTCTGGAAACTAAAAGGAGAATGGGCTGAGGCCAGGGGAGAGAAATTCGACGTTGCCGGCTCCGTAATCTACAGCCTGATGCTCATAGCCATAATGTATGGATTCACCCGCCTGCCGGATATTGTCGGTGTGGTCTTGATTCTGGCCGGCGCCGCCGGGTTTGCAGGCTTTATCATATGGGAAACCAGAGTGAAAAGCCCGGTGTTGGACATCGGTCTGTTCCGAAACAACACCGTATTCGCCTTATCCAATGTGGCGGCTTTGATTAACTACAGCGCCACCTTCGCCGTCAGCTTTCTCCTGAGCCTTTACCTCCAGTATATAAAAGGATTTAACCCCGAGCACGCCGGCCTGGTCTTGATAGCCGCACCGGTTATGCAGGCTGCTTTTTCGCCTGTTGCCGGCCGGCTTTCCGACAGAATAGAGCCGCGAATTGTAGCCTCAGCCGGCATGGGGCTGACGGTCGTCGGTCTTGTCTTCTTCATTTTCTTAAACAACGCCACAAACCTGTGGTATATCGTAGCTGGTCTGGCTATTATCGGCCTCGGCTTTGCCTTCTTCTCCTCCCCCAATACCAACGCGGTTATGAGCTCTGTAGACAAGAGGTTCTACGGCGTAGCTTCAGCAACCTTAGCCACCATGAGGCAGATTGGAATGACGTTCAGCATGGGCATGGTAATGCTGATATTCGGTATTTACATCGGCCATGTACAAATTACGCCCCAATATTACCCGGCCTTCACCAGCAGCGTGAATGTAGCATTTATAATCTTCGCCGTCCTGTGCCTGGGCGGCATCTTCGCCTCATTGGCACGCGGCAAGCTGCGATAAAGGCTTCTATGTCATTCTGAGGGAGCGAAGCGACCGAAGAATCTCACTCAGGATAAACTTCTCGGAATATTACTTCTTTATCCCCGCAGCCATCTCGACCCACTGCTTGTACTTTTGAACCTCGGACATCCTCTCGGCATATATTGTCATCCGCTGCGCCTGAAGTGAGCCTTCGGCATGCAGGGCTAAGACCTCCGTCTCAAACGTTGCCAGACGCCTCCGAATTAGCTGCAACATCCTCAGCCTGTCTTCGGTAGGTATACCTGCCTTGCCGCCCAGATATTTTTCTATATACCCCTTTGTCTCCGGGTTCTGATAGTCCTTATAGGTAGGTACGGTTATGAGCAACCCGCCGGCAATATCCTCGATGGCTTTGATGCAATTATGTATATTTTCGGCAAAGTGATACTTAGCTATATTCGAAATTACCGGATTTGGTATGGGAATGCCTTCATGGGTAACAAAATCCATACATGAAGCCCGGGCCAGTGATTTCAGCGTGTCAACATAGATTATGAGATTGGTTATCTTCTCCCGTATGTGCGGTATTTTGTCTATGCCGTTGTATTCGGCCATAGCTTGAGCGGCGCCGAGCATAGCCTCAGATACAGGTATTCTATAGCTGGCCGCCGTATGCCGGTGCAGGTAGGCAAAGTTATACACCAGCGCTATGGCATACTGGTATTCTCCGCAAAGAAATACTCTATCCCACGGAACAAACACATCGTCGAAAACAATGAGCGAGTCAGTATGATTTCTGATGGGCAGGTCTATGGGAAACTCCAGCGAGCCCAGCTTCCAGGTGATGGGATGGCATATCTGTTTAATCCCTTTGGTGTTTACCGGAATGGCAAAGGCAACCGCGTAGTCCTTGTCCTCCTCGGTCATGTTCCGGCAGGGAATGACGAAGAGCTCTTTACAATACGCAGACGCAGTGATGTGCGCCTTAGCACCTCTAACGGTAATCCCCTTGTCATCCTTGTCCACGACTCTGACATAATAGTCCGGATGAGCCTGCTTGGGTGAAGAAGGCCGGAGCATTCTGTCTCCCTTAACATCGGTCACGGCAGAAGCTGCACTCAAATCATTTTTTTGCAGGTAGTATCGATAGTTTTCGGCTCGCTCCGTGTACTCCTTCTTACCCATCATCTTGGCGGTTATATTCACCGCATTCAAAGTATCAGCGCCTATATCGTGGATGAAAGGAATTACGCTGCCACCAAGCCGCGTTGCCGTTACCATTAATTCGTGTCTTTTGAGCAGGTCTTCGGCGTTCTGGGGAGTATAGTAATACCGGCTTATCGGTTCGCCTGTTTTCGGGTGCTTAACCACAGCTAAATCTTTATACTCCGGCATCTCTGCCATCTTATAATCTATAGCCGCCGTCTCCACACATACCTTCAACGCCGGATGTGTAGTAACATCCTCGACTTTCTCACCTTCGTAGTAAACCACTCTGCCGTCTTTAAGGCTCTTCTTGTATTCTTCTGGTGTAATTAGTCCCATTTTAACCTCCTATTTTTTTCTGCACACATTGTACAATGCTGCCTAATCTTTTAGTAGTAGCTATCGGCACTTTCCGCACGTTATTGTCTATCGCTGGTATACGCCTACGAGCTGGCTCTGGCTGAGTATGTGCCCTTCCATAGCCTGCAGCACCTGGTCCTTCGTAGCGCCGTCACCTAAATCCAAAGATTTATCCAGGGCATATAAAGTAAAGCAATAGTGATGCGGAGAGCCCTTTGGTGGACAGGGACCGATGTAACCGATGGTCCCACCCCCGTTCTTCCCCTGCAACGCTCCGCTGGCCAGCGTGCCATCCTTCGGTACAGCTTCCGGCAATCCCGGCAAATCCAGCGGCAAGTTGAAAATAACCCAGTGTGTGAAATTCTTCACCGGCGCATCGGGGTCCTCCAGTATCAGGGCAAACGAGGCTGTACCTGGCGGACCATCGCCCCAATCGAGTGGCGGCGATATGCTTTGCCCGTCGCAGCTATACTTGACGGGAATTTCTCCCCCACCCGCAAAAACCGGACTCGTCAACATCAATGCCGTATCCCTATCTTGAGACATTATTGGTTCCTCCTGCACTACCGACCGGGCACAGCCGGCGATAGTAAATAATATCAACGCAAGCAAACTAACGGCTAACAGAGCGATTCTTCGCATTCCAACACCTCCCATAATCAATCCTATTAGCTTCCCGACCGCCTGTCAAGATGTATGTTTTGACCGCGCTGACGCGTGTCAGCTAAAATATATTTAGCGAATCTACTCGAAAAGGTGAAGAAGGTGACAAGCCACAGTAAATTTGAGCAGCGCGCGGAAGAGAAATTGCTGGTCAATGTCAGCCTGGTTCGTACCTCAGACCGACTGAAAGGCGTGCCCAAGGCCATCGCTCTGCTCCAATCTAATCCGGTACAAGGTAAAGCGGTTGTCCTCAAGCCCAACTTCAATACCGCCGACCCCACTCCCGGTTCTACCCATAACGACACACTGCGTGCTCTGGTCCTAACCTTGAAGCAACTGGGGGCTACACGCGTTACTCTGGCCGAACGCTGCGGGCCGATGGAACCTACACAGCGGGTGATGAAAGATAAAGGCGTATTCGAACTGGCTAAAGAGCTGGACTTCGACATCGTTAACCTTGAGGAGCTCGGTGCCGATGGCTGGGTCCACTTTCATCCCGAGGACAGCCACTGGAAAGACGGCTTTCTTTTCCCTCGCATTTATGCCGAGGCAGAAGCTATCGTGCAGACATGCTGCCTGAAGTCGCACGCCTTCGGCGGGCATTTCACACTTTCCCTTAAAAACTCGGTGGGTATGGTGGCCGGTAAAGGTTATCCCTATATGCAGGAACTGCATACTTCGCCGCACATGCGACAGATGCTCGCCGAAATCAACACCGCCTACTCCCCGGACCTGGTGGTACTCGATGGCGTTGATGCCTTCACCCAGGGTGGACCGGCCACGGGTACCCATGTAAAGACCAATGTAATTTTAGCCGGTAGCGACCGAATTGCCATCGATGCCGTTGGAGTAGCCATACTACGGCTGTTCGGCACCACACCCGAGCTAAGCCAGGGGCGCATCTTCGAACAAGAGCAGATTACCAGAGCCGTTGAGCTGGGCCTGGGAATAAACTCACCTGAGGAAATTCAACTGGTTACCGGCGACCCCGAGAGCGAAGCCTTCGCCGCACAGGTCAGTGACATACTGCTTAAACACAGATAACATAGATGTAGAGACAGCGGCTATGCCGAAAGGAGATATTACAGATGACTAACAGAATCGCTTTTTCTAAACCCCAGTCCTTAATTGCGGCGCTCAAGTACAAAGACATTCGGAGCTATCTGCTTACAGCCGCTTTCGTTATGCTGGCTGTATTTGTGCCCTGGGTTTTCCACCAATTCCATCTGGCTGGACCCACCTTTCTGCCCATGCACATCTTCGTATTGATTGCCGGGCTGCTGTTTGGCTGGCGCGCCGGCTTGCTTGTGGGACTGTTTACGCCGGTGACCAGCTATTTCATCTCGGGTATGCCGGCTTTAAACGTTCTGCCGCAGGTCGTAATAGAAGTTTCAGCTTATGGCCTTATCGCCGGTATGCTGCGAGAGAAATACCACCTGCGAACAATATGGTCATTACTAGGAGCCATTATCGGCGGACGAATGGCGCTGCTGCTGGCGATTTCGCTCGTTTACTTCATTGGCGGGCAGAGCTACAGCCCCTTGGGTCCTGAGGCAAATCCACTGGCTTCCTTCTGGTCAACGGTTAAGCAGGGTTGGCCGGGCATAGTCATTCAGTTGATTTCTATACCCGCCATAATCTGGCTGGTGGGGAAATTCACCGCCGGTAACATAAAGGGTAAACAGGAGTAGTGTACCAACCCTTATTCGATGAATTCCTGACCAGCAAGAACACACTTCGCGTCTACAAAGGCAGCAAGCTCATCTTCACCTCAGACAAGGACAGGCTGCTGCCGCTGGTCGAGTACATAGATAAATTCGCCTCCCAGCATCATAACGTGGTCATTTTCGACAAAATAGTGGGGCGGGCTGCGGCTTTGCTTTTCATCAAAGCGGACTGTCAGGAAGTCTACAGCCCGCTGGGCAGCCAGCTTGCCATTGAGGTGCTGGAGAAATATAGCATCAAGCACCACCTGACCCAAATCGTGCCCTGCATCCAGAAGCCCAACAAAGACATGTGCCCCATGGAGACATTATCAATCGGCAAAGACCCCGAAGAGTTCTATCAGTTAATCGGGAATTTGTTAGCCGAAAATCTCTGCTAAAGAAGCAAGGAGGTAAAGAAAGATGAAGAAATCATCCCGGAGGTGGTCTACAAGGAGTTATTAAAGGGTAAGCCCGTGGCTCTGGTTATGAAACATGAGCTACGCGGTGTTGTACCTGAGATGCTCGACTGGTGGTGGGACAACATGGATAACGATACTTACAAGCTGTGGAACCCCCAGGACCATATTGCACTTGAATGGCAAATTCCGCCGAGCCAGGTGGGAGATGCCGGTGCTATACATATGCTGTGCGAGAGTATAAGCGACGTGCCGGCTCATATATTACGCATACGCTGGGAGGATTCGAGTGCCTCTCCCATTACCACTATTTACAGCCACGTCAATGTGGGCAGTCCGCTCGCCCCCGGCATCGACGACATACCTCTCGGCTGTGTCGTCCATGAGTATGAAGAAACATCTTACGGGACACGAATGCGCTCCACATTTCTTCTTCCCGCGATTGCACCTCAACAGTTCCTTGATTCTTTACGCAAGCACAATATAGCGGAAATGGGGCGATTCCCCGAATTTCTGCCACAACTTTATAAAAAGAAAACCGCTGCCAGGGCTACGTGAATCTGGCAGTTAAAAATGTAACAAATCGTCACATTATTCAAAAAGGACGTTGTCGGCAACCTAGATGATGGCGCAAATTCCGTCCCCCATTGACGGGCTAGATAAACCTACTTATAATAGAAACAACAGGCAAAAAAAGAAGGGGGTTATAGGTCATGTTGAAAAAATTGTTGTTCGTAATTGCCATCGCGGTTTTCTTTATCTCTGGTTGTGTTCCAGCCCCTATTGTAGTGCCACCACCAGCCCCATCGGAGGAAACGCCGGGCAGCACAACTCCTCCGCCGGCGGCTGCTGCAGACCAGTGGAGCGGCTGGGTACAGGTGCCGGGCGGCGGTACAACTGACGTCGCACTAGCCCCGGTTGTCTTCAACAGCAAAATCTATCTCTTCAGCAAGGGCATCGGCGACAAGCGTATCTACGTCAACACGTCTGATACCGCAGGCAACTGGAGCGGCTGGGCACAGGTGCCTGGCGGCGGCACAACTGATGCCTCGGTAGCCCCAGCTGTCTTCAATAGTAAAATCTATCTCTTCAGCAAAGGCATCGACGACAAGCGTGAATATGTCAACACTTATGATACCGCAGGCAACTGGAGCGGTTGGGCACAGGTGCCTGGCGGCGGCACAACTGACGTCGCATTAGCCGCAGCTGCCTTCAACAACAAACTCTATCTCTTCGGCAAGGGCATCGGCGACAAGCGTGAATATGTCAACACTTATGATACCGCAGGCAACTGGAGCGGTTGGGCACAGGTGCCGGGCGGCGGCACAACTGACGTCGCCTTAGCCGCAGCTGCCTTTAACAACAAACTCTACCTCTTCGGCAAGGGCATCGGCGACAAGCGTATCTACGTCAACACATCCGACACCGCAGGCAACTGGAGCGGTTGGGCACAGGTGCCGGGCGGCGGCACGACTGATGTCTCGGTAGCCGCTACCGTCTTCAACGGTAAACTCTACCTCTTCAGCAAGGGAATCGACGACAAGCGTATCTACTACAACACGTCTGATACCGCAGGTAACTGGAGCGGGGCGGCACAGGTGCCAGGCGGCGGCATAGCTGATGCTGCGTTAGCCCCGGTTGTTTTCAACAGTAAAATCTATGTCTTCGGCAAGGGTCCCGACGACCAGCATATCTACGTCAACACGTTTGGCCCCGCAGGAAACTAGAACCCCCGGTACAAGTTCTGTAGCGGCATAACTGCTGTCGTCGTTGCCACGGCTGCCACTGAACCCTTGGGCAAAAGGGGACCCGGGCTAAGCGTGTCTATGACAATACGATAGTAAATGCGGCGTACAGCTCTAAGGAAAAATGTTGGATAGGATAAGACTCGGCAAAACCAACATGCTCGTTTCCCGATTGGGTTTCGGCGGCATACCGATTCAGAGGCTTAACGAGGATGAAGCGGTCAACGTTGTCAAAAGATGCCTGGACCTGGGCATAACTTTCCTCGATACCGCCAATGCCTATACCAGCAGCGAAGAGCGCATCGGCAAGGCTATAGCCGGACGGCGCGAGGGACTTGTTTTAGCCACCAAGTCTACTTCACGAAAGCGCGAGGGAGTGGAAAAGCACCTCAATCTGAGCCTGTTGAGGCTTAATGTGAAATATATCGACCTCTACCAGTTCCACGGCGTCAGCGATAAGGCCTCACTGGATATGGTCCTCGCCCCTGACGGGCCAATGGCGGCAGTGGAAAAGGCCAGGGATGCAGGACTGGTGAAACACATCGGCATCACGTCCCACCAGATAGACGTAGCCAAGGAAGCCGTTGCCTGCGGCCGGTTCGAGACCATCATGTTCCCGTTTAACTTTGTTACCGCCGAAGCCGCTGATGAACTCATACCACTGGCTAAGAAACACGATGTTGGCTTTATCGTTATGAAGCCGCTCTCCGGGGGCATGATAGACAACGCTAAAATCGCCTTTAAATATCTCTTCCAGTTTCCGGATATCCTGACCATCGCCGGCATTGAAAAAGTGACGGAGATAGAGGAAATCGTTCAGATAATGGAAGGCCCCAGAAAGATTACGGCAGCCGAACTAAAACAGATGCAAAAACTAAAGGGGGAACTCGGCACCAAATTCTGCCATCGCTGCGATTACTGCCAACCTTGCAGTGAAGGCATTATGATATCCACCGTCATGATGTATCCCAGCCTGGTGCGGCGACTGCCGCCGGAGCACTTGTTCTCAGGATTCTGGGGGCAAATTGTGGAAAAGGCGGCTAGCTGCACTGAGTGCGGTGAGTGTGAAGAAAGATGTCCCTATCATCTCCCTATCCGGGACCTGCTGGCTGAGTATGTCAAGCAGTATCGGGAAGAAGCGCGTAAATATCAAAAGCCGCAGCCGTCAGCATAAAGGAGGCTTGTAATGAAGGCTTCTGAAGGAAAACTGGGTCGCGTATTTGTAATTCGACTTGAAGATGGCGATGCTGTTCCCGCCAGCATCGAGCATTTCGCCGAGGAAAAGAAGATTTCGGTAGGCCAGGTCATTTTAATTGGCGGCATCGGTGACGGAGAGGTGGTCGTTGGCCCGCGACGGTCAAACGAGATGCCGCCCGAACCGATGCTGGTCCCCGTAGACGGCGTGCATGAAGTAGTCGGTGTGGGTATCATCGCTCCGGATAAAAAGGATAAACCGAAGCTGCATATACATGCCTCACTGGGTAGGGCCGGAAAAACCACCACCGGCTGTCTGCGACCTGGTGTAACCACCTGGCTGGTGGGCGAGGTAATTATCTTCGAGATACTGGGTACGGACGCAGTCCGCCTGCCGGATAAGAAGGCAACTTTTGATCTTTTGCAGGTGAACCGGACTTAGTAGGACTTCCTACGACAACATCTGAGCCACAGCACGCTCAACGTGAATCTTCGTTGTATCTAAAAATGGAAGCCCTTGATACGATTCTTCTCGTAAAATAAGAGGTAATTCGGTACCACCGAGAATCAAGCCCTCAATACCTTCCTGCGCCTTCAGTCGCTCGACTATCGCCAGCAATCGTTCACGTGTTTCAGAAAGTATAACGCCGTTGACCAATTCATTCATGTACTTGTCGTGAATATAGACTTGCTCCTCTACCCCAGGCGTTATCAGTGTGATCCCCACCCTGGAAAATACATCCGGATAGAACCTTCCCTGCATCGAAAAGCGTGTGCCTAACAAGCCAACTCGTTTCATCCCTAACTTCTTAGTTTCTTCGCAAGCAGCCTCCACAATGCTCAGTAGCGGAATCGGCGACTGGCGAGAAAGCCCATCGAATACGATGTGCGGTGAATTGGACGCCAGTAATCCCAGGTCTGCACCGGCCTTAGCTAGCTTCTGCACTTCCCGCAATAGATAGTCCGTTAGCCTAGCCAGTTCGTTCGCCCCAATCAAATCCAGCATCTTTTTCATGTCGATGCTGTTTATTATGATTAAGGGGTAACTTCCATCATGTTTTCGTTGGCGGTAGGATGCAATAATCTGGCGGTAATACTCTATGGTTGACTCTGGCCCAATACCGCCAACAATTCCTAGGGTTTTCATCTTAAATTATTTAGCCTGGATAAAATCGTTAAACTGGACTGAGATTCTATCTTTCTCACATACCCAATTGGGGACGTTTATCACCTGTGTCCCACCACCACCCCGTGGTGTAAGCATCAGGGGTATTGTCCCGCTCGGTGGGTTAGCTGCGGGTACATAGAGATCAGCTCCGCTTATGAAATACGAAATTACCGAAAAGAAATAAGGAATCGGTGCTGTAAGGTCTGTTTTAGCATCAGCACCATTATCATTAACAAATATAGCAATTACCAGCTTGTTAAGGGGACATATGGCAGGAGTGCAAATGTTAGAGCCATTGATAGTGAGGACGTCGCTGTCGGTGCCCTGGTCGCCCCAGAACTCCTTGTTTCTCATAATTAAAAGGTTGCTTTGACGGTCGCTGGTATCGGCGTGGCTGCTGAGCCCTGTGCCGGGCACCTCTGTGTTCAAGCGAATTAAGTAGTCGCTTCTTATAAAAGGTTCAAAGTAGTAGTGCGTCATAAAAGTTTCTTGTAGCAGGCAAAATTCATAGTTCACACCGCCCTTGGCATTAAAGGGGCCCCAGGCTCCAGTCTCACCTATAGGATAAGTTGCCTGTGGCTGGCTGCCGGTTCTGGCGCCGGTCTTGCCGTCAACTTCCCATATCTGTAAAGTGGCGCCCGGGTCCTGAACTCCTGTATTTTTTGGGAAAATGACCGCTCTTCCGGCAAGCTCAATTTTACCTGAATGTTCAGCGACAATCTTATCAGTTACCGGCGCCTGGCCGGTAAGGAATTTGTACATTTCGACAAATGCCTCGGGGCAGGTGGCACATTCCACGTGAGTCACGTTTGGAAATGTAACATTTGTGGCACCCACAATTTCACCGGCTTGAAGAAACTCGGGTGGCCTTCGCCCTGCCCACAAAGCCAGGGTAGGCACGCCACCGGGAAGATCGGTGCTTGCAAAGCCGTCGATATTCACGTAATGGGCAACTTTGGCGGCACGCTCCGGCGAGCTTGTCAGGTATGCCTGCGACACCTTGGTACCCAGAGAATGCCCGATAAGGTCAACCTTATCGGCACCGGTATTCTTGAGAACGGCGTCCACGACCTGGTCAACGCCGGTAAGAACGCTTGCCGGTGGAAATTGAGGGGAGAGACCGGCGGCGCTATCGTATTCGTAGGCTGATATATAGTTGGCGGGATATCCATTGCTTTCAAATCGCATAACCTGTGACTCAAATTGAGCCGATGAACCGGCGAAACCATGCACAAAAATAATGGGCTTAATATTAGCCGGCGTTGGCACCTTGACCTCACCCGGTGTGCATGCCGGTAAAAAGGTCACGACCAATAACAGAACTGCAAGCAGACCCCAAAATTTATTCTTCATGCTTTTACCTCCTTAGATTAACGTTTTTATTTTTTCAGAAAGTGAAGACCAGCGATTTGTTTATCTCGGCCAAGCTGCCGACCAGGGCTTCTCTATTGGCATATCTTACATTTAGAATACGCGGCAATATTTTATCAGTCCTGGTCTGCAGATATCTACTTTCCTGAATTAACGGTTTAAGGATCAGTCTGTTGCCACCAAAAAAGATATGGTCGGGCAGGTAGCTGCTGAATCTCTCGTCAATCCTGTTGCCGACCCGGCGCAGGAAATCCTTCTTCTGCTCCTCCGTCCGGCGGGCAAACCTTTTCTGGCTTCTGCCCCCCTTTTTGTGTTTTTTGTGTATGTAACCCGTGCCTATTTTACATTCCACCATATTACTGCCATCGAACAAGCCCAAAGCATACCAGCCCCAGGTTACCATGACGACGCCGATAAGGTATTTCCCGTCCATCACCTCGTGGAGGACAGAGGTATCACACTTGCCTTCCGATACTTCATTCTGAGCGATGGGGAATGATGGCAGCACAATTTGCTTGCCGAGCCCACCCCAAAATATGGCGGCACCGGTGCCGTATTTCCCGGCCCCCTTGATAACCGCCTCGGTCTTGACCGCCTCCCTAATCTCAGCTCCATGCGTATCATATTTCCTCCCCAGCATGAGCGACTCGGCATAATCTGGGAAAGAAGCCGGAGTAATATAAACAGTTACAGAATCTTGAGCGGAGGTGACAATTGACGTAAGAAAACGGTGCAAACCCGCCTTGGTGTAGAACCGACTTCTCATTATATTTTGATCAATCTAGGAGAACGGTGTGCGCACGCGCCTACGCAGGACAAGGCCGGCTAAGAGGCCGAAAACCAGACCACCTAGATGACCCTGCCAGGCGACGCCCCCGACAAAAACCAGTATAACGAAACCACCGATTACTGCCGCCCACAGCGGCATGGGGACGGGTATGGGAAAAACAAACACGCGCAACCTGGGTGTCAGCGCCGCCAGCGCACCGCCCAGGGCGAATATAGCCCCCGAGGCACCGATTACTATGGAGAAAGGTGAGGTGAAAAAACCAGCGAAGGCAAAAAGCATAAAGACGATATTGCCTACGATTCCTCCCAAAAAGTATATGATGAGGAAGTCACGAGTCCCCACAAGCCTGATTAAGAAGGTGCCGAAAAAGTAGAGAGTAATCATATTGAATAAAATGTGCCATATACTGCCGTGCATAAAAAGGTTGGTTACGATTGTCCACGGCCGCTCAAGAAAGGAGGCAGTTTGCAGCCCGAGTATTGGGACGAGGTCGTACCCCATAATTCCGGCTACGATGGTGCCTATATATACCAGAAAACAGACTATGATTATGCCTAAAACGGGCGCAATGTTGTCACTTCGGTAGCTGCGATAGCTCATTTTTTTCTAAACCATCACTTATTTTCGTCATGCCAGCGAATAAAGCACTTTTTGGCCGCTTATCTGTTTGCGCAACTTGCCGTCTGCTTCGAGGTAGTCCAGGTGGGCGATGGTCTCCCCGACGGCAAAGAATTTCTGTACTGAAGGGAACTCCGCCCATGAGTTGCAGTCTATATCCCAGGTTATATAGGGAGCTACCTCCCAGGCTGTCTTACCTCCGTCTTTTACTGCACTTAGCGCCTCAGCCAGCCTGTCCCGATGGTGCTCCTGCAGTTCGCCAATCCGCTTCCTGTGGTCGTTCCAGATACGGCGATGGCCGGGCAAAATGAGATTCACGTCGAGCGCATAGACCTTCTCCAGGTTTAATAGATAATGCTTAAGTGAATTTTCCAGCTGCTCCCAGTGCGTTATGTTAGGCGTGATGTCAAAAAGAATGTGGTCTCCGCAGATAAGTACCTTCCTGCCGGCCTCGTAAAGGCACATGTGTCCCGGTGAATGCCCCGGCGTTTCGATACATTGGAACAGGTAATTCCCGACTTCTATCTCATTCCCTTCCTCCATTACGGTGAAGCTAATCTGCCGCCGCGAGCTGTACCGATAGCCGGGATGACCCTCCCACACCCTTTTCATTTCATCCTCAGGAAAACCGTGGGAGGCATAAAAAACAAAGTGTTTTCTCCAGTAATCTTCGGCCGGCTGGAAATTTACAAAGGAGGCTTCCGTCTTATTGAAGTATATTTTGGAGCTATCGGTGGCTAGAACACCCACCAGTCCTGAATGGTCGGCGTGCAGATGAGTGATAAAAAAGTCAGTTTTGTCCAGGTCAACATCCAGTTTTTGTAGAGCCTTTTGCATCGGATGCAGACATTCCTCACGGTTCATTCCCGTGTCTATAATCAGAAACCGTCCATTCCCTTTTACGATATAAGAATTCAGCGCCTTCAAAGGACTCCGGGGTAACGGAATTTCGACACGGTAAAGGCTAGGTAAAATCTCTTCAATCATTGAGTTGGTCTCAGACTGGCTAAAACGCTTCAGGTATTGTATCACCTTTGCTTCGAAAATTCCCTCTCCCTTGATGGGAGAGGGCTAGGGTGAGGGTGAATTCTAATATTTGGAAATCTCGAGCTCCTCCATCTTGCCGGTGACGGTGAAGGCGACACGCTCGCAGATATTGGTTACCCTGTCGGCGGCGCGTTCCAGGTTGTGCGCCACCCAGATGAGACGCGTCGCCCGATTGATCGTCTTCGGATCAATCATCATAAAAGTGAGTAGCTCTCGAAATACCTGGTCGTAGAGACCGTCGACCAGGTTATCCATGGTGACCACGTGCCTGGCCAATTTCACATCGCGTTCAACGAAAGACTTGAGGCTCTTGTCAATCATTTCTATGGTCAATTCCGCCATACGGGGAATATCGATCAGAGGTTTCAACGGCGGTTCATCGCCAATCATGACTACAATCTTGGCAATTCCCTCAGCATAGTCGCCAATCCGTTCCAGTTCGGTGCTGATACTGAGCACAGCCACGATGGCACGCCGGTCGGCTATTGTCAGCTTCTGCATGCCCATAAGCTCGATGCACCCGTCTTCGATAGTAAACCGTTGTTCGTCAATTACGGCATCATCGGCAATTATCTTATGTGCCAGCTTTAAATCTCTGGCCTTTAGTGCCTCGATGGACTTGTGTATCTCTTTGGTCACCATGTCGCCCATACCCATCACTTTATCCTGGATTTCCTTAAAACCTTTGCTAAAACCGGCAGTCTTTTCCATGTTATTACCTCCACTGGGAATTATTTACCGTTCCTAAAAAGAATGAGAATGATGATACCAATAGCAAAGAAGACTATGCCCCCAATAGTCCAGGCCCAGCTGTGGAATTGAAACCCGGCAACAAGCCCCACAATAGCTCCGGCAATGGTAAGCCCCACCCCAATCCATTTCATAAATCATTACCTCCTTAAAGATAAAATATGATTAAATGTAAACAATTAAACATTGTTGTCAATCCACTTAACAAGGTGCTATCAATATATTATAACGCACGCAATCCCTTCCTCAAATTAACTCAATTAGCCGAATCAAGAAATAAATGATAGCCCCTATAACAGCCGCTCCCGGAATAGTGAAAATCCAGGCCCAAACGATATTAATGGTTACGCCCCAGCGCACGGCCGAAAGCCGGCGCGCCGAACCCACGCCCGATATGGCACCGGTTATCACATGGGTGGTGCTTACCGGAATACCCAGATGAGTGGCTAAGAAAATACTGGTAGCGCTGGCTGTCTCGGCACAAACACCGTCGATCGACCTTATTTTAGTAATTCTCTGCCCCATTGTCTTAACAATACGCCAGCCGCCGCTCAATGTGCCCAGAGCAATAGCTGCGTGTGCACTCAGAACCACCCAGAGAGGTACTTTAAATTCGCTGATTAAGCCACCGGCGAATAGAAGGCTGGTTATAATACCCATAGTCTTCTGTGCGTCGTTGCCGCCATGGCCCAGGCTGTATAGAGCTGCCGAAAAATATTGTGCAAACCGCGACCATTTATTAACCGCAGCCGGTGTCTGTTTACGTACAATCCAGGTTGTAATGACTTTTAATAAGTAGCCCAAAATCAGACCGATAGCTGGCGCCAGGACGATAAAAATCAACGTTTTGTACCAGCCACTGGCTATAATCACACTGAAGCCGCTCTTGGCAATAGCGGCTCCGGCGTATCCGCCAATCAGAGCATGAGAAGAGCTGCTAGGCAGCCCCAAATACCAGGTGAGCAAGTTCCAAAAAATCGCTCCGCAGACT
The DNA here is from genome assembly GCA_050011565.1 of Dehalococcoidia bacterium. Classification (GTDB taxonomy): domain Bacteria; phylum Chloroflexota; class Dehalococcoidia; order GIF9; family UBA5629; genus 9FT-COMBO-48-23. The sequence continues at coordinate 7,170 of JBEKIW010000007.1, read as the reverse complement.
CCCGCCAGAATAACTGTGGGGGTAACCGTATTAACGTCGATCATCCCCTTGCCGATTGTATTCGCCACCGCCGTGCCGAATATAAGAAAAGCTATAAAGTTAAAAAAGGCTGCCCAGATAACGGCCTGTCTCGGCGATAAAACCCTGGTGGATACGACGGTGGAAATAGAATTAGCGGCATCATGCATGCCGTTGGTAAAATCGAAACCCAGGGCTACGAGGATGATAAAAATTATAAATACTAAATTTAAATCCACCGTATCCCGCCAGGCAGAGTTAGAGACAAGTCTGACATGGGGTCTCAGGCATACTTCAGTACTATGCCCTCCAGGATATTAGCTATATCCTCACATTTGTCGATGGCAGATTCGATATCTTCATAAATCTCGCGCCACTTGATAAGATAAGCAAAATCCGGTGAGTTGACAAAAAGCTCCGCCAGCGCCGAGCGGTAGACACTGTCCCCTACGTTCTCCAGTCGGTTAATCTCCATGGATTGTTTCATAAGCTTATCCCGGTCGATGCGGTCATGTATTTCGGCCACGCCCTTCTCTACCGCAGCCGTCGCCTGTACCACGATATCGGCCAGCTCCTTTACTTTATCGGTGGGACGCTCCACCTTGTACAGGAGCATGGCGTCCGCCGATGAATGAATTAAGTCGGTAATATCGTCCAGGGTCTGAGCTAGCAGAGCAATGTCCTCACGGTCGAGCGGCGTCACAAATGTCCGATATAGCTGGGCCATAACTTGATGGGTAATGGCATCCCCATCATGCTCCAGGGTGGTTATCATTTCCACTCTTTCCTTAACGTTTTCCCAGGTGTTTACCATGTCCTTTAATTGCTGAGCTATTTTGACCGCATTCTGGGCGCTCTGCTCGAATAGGACGAAGAACTTCTGCTCCCTGGGAAACAAGGAAAATCTAGGCAACGTGTGACCTCCTTTGGTGACAAAGCCGAGACAAGAGGAAAGTAATTGAATCTAAAGGCGGGGAAGGGAGCGGGCCGGTGCCCGGTTGGTGATCAAGGCGAAACAGCATAACAATCTGCCATCATCATTGTAGATGAGCTACAGATAGCAGTCAAGCGAGTATGATGCCTTGTCATGGACTTTCCTGATGGGCAGACGGACCCGAATGTCCGTCCCTATTTTGTGAATTTGATTATTCGGATTTTGATATTGTTTTGTATTTGGAGCTTGGGATTTAGGATTTTACTAGTGGGTAGCCTGTAGCATCCGCTCCAGGCACGATTGGAGCAGATGCTACAATCTATCCGAGTTGGGTCTGTATCGATGTGCCGACGTTGTTCACGGCCTGGTGGTACCAATAAAGCAACTTGCAGTTGGACTCGATACTGTCCTGCACTATAGTGTCTGGCATATTAGCCCCGAATGGCTCTATCAAGCTGTCATCGAAAATCGCCTGAGGAAACGCCTCTCTGATTTTTCGAATAGCAATGCTGAAGTTGGCCGTAGCGGAGGAGACCATTTCCGTCCCCAGGAACGAGTAGTCAAAATCGTCCTGCAGTATTTCCACGGCTAGCTCAGGTGACATACAGTCGTAAAGCCTTAAAAAACTTTTAGTTTGAAACGATTTACTCGTCGTCTTTTTTTCCACCTTTTTCATTATAGGAATGCCGCCAGTCAGTAGAGTTGCTGTCACATTTAACTTTCTTGTGGTCTTGGTTGATTCTGTCTCCGTGTAGGTCTGCACCCTGCCGCTGAGAATCAAAAACGCCTCACTTGCCTCCATTCGCCTTGTCTGGCCGCTCCTGTCACAAAACATGATAGCTTGTTCCTCGAATTTCAGGTTGCGTGCCTTAAAGATTTGCCATGGCTTACGTAGCTCCGAATCCGTGAACAGAATCACCACCAGGCCCAGCTCTCTCAGACTTTTTGTGGTCAATTCCGCCTGTTGCATAGCGTCATAGTTGGCGATGATTTTGGGAATCTTGCCCGTCAGCCGAAGTCGAGTCTCGTATGGGTTTTTGCCGATAATTTCGGAAACCTTTTTAACGAGCTCTTCGTCAAGCACAGTCGAGAGACCTACCGCCACATGCACAACTTCATATACAGACATTATCGCTCTTTCCTTGTTCAGCAGCCCTACCTTACGATACCACGCTTTTATTTAAAAGAAAAGATGGAGGTCAATTCAATAGGAATTGTCTCAGACTTTGCCACGATGAGGTGCGAAATTACATCCAGGGCGGCTGCTTGATGTTGGTATTTTCGAAGTAGTCGTTATCCAGAGGCCGCTGTGCCACACCGGATTCTACGGCGGCTTTGGCTATAGCATGAGCCACGGCCAGATGCACCTTGGGGTCAAGTGGATTGGGAACAAGTTCGCCTTCGTCGGTAGTGTTGACAATAGCCAGGCTGCCAGCCTTGTACATCTCATAGGTTATCTTATTAGCCATGGCATCCAGCGTTCCCCGCCAAATGCCGGGGAAGCCGAGCAAATTATTTACCGTCCTGCCATCGACAGCCAGAGCCGCGCCCGATTTTTTAGCCAGCTCCGGAGCAATCTCCGGAAACGGATTGGATAAAGCAAGAATAATCTGCCCTTTCCTCACCATGCTCGGTTCTATTAGGCCTGGTACCCCGCTGGTGCCAATAACGATATCAGCCGTCCGCATAATCTCACCCAAATTGCTGGCAATGCCTCCATGTTCTACATGCCGCTTAATGCTGGCTTCGGTCTTAGCCGTACCCAGGGCGGGCTTGCCTGTATATTTCAGCAAAAACTTTCCAACAGATAAACCGGCGGCGCCAAGACCTATAAGTCCCACCTTCGCCTCTTCGAGTGACACGTTACTAAGTTTACAGGCGTTGAGCACAGCCGCCAAGGTGACTACGGCAGTACCCTGCTGGTCGTCATGCATAACCGGAATATCCAGTTCTTTTTCCAGTTTCTCCAGAATCGGGAAGCATCTTGGCGATGCTATGTCTTCTAACTGAATACCTCCAAAGGTTGAGGCGATGTATTTTACGGTTTCCACAATTTCGTCAACGTTGGTAGTGTCCAATAAAATAGGAATGCCACTAACTCCAACCAGCTCCTGAAGCAGTGCAGCTTTTCCCTCCATAACCGGCATTCCTGCCACCGCCCCGATATTGCCCAGACCCAGGATAGCAGTCCCATCGGTGACAATAGCCACGGAATACTGAATGTTGGTATAGGTATATTTGAGGCCCGGTCTGTCGGCGATTAACCGGCATACCTCAGCGACGCCAGGGGTATACACTTTCCTAAGAATGTCCAGTGAGTTAATGGGGTGAATGCTTACAGTCTTAATTTTCCCGTCCTTATGAAGGTCGAGCACATCGTCTCTGACCTCCAGAACAGTGACCTCCCGTATTTTCGACACCTCCTCTATAAGATGTGCCAGCTCCTCCTGACTCTTTAGCAGCACTTCTACGTCTCTGATAGTATAATAATGCCCCAGATGCACGGTTGTTAGATTTCCAATATCCACTCCAACTTTGCCAATAGCGGTGGCTAACTTACCCAATGTGCCCGGAACATTAAGGTTTTTGCAGCGTAAAGTTCTGGTAAACTGGTATTTTGCGTTTTCCATTGTCTTACCTCCGTTCCATGGAACTGTCGAATGCCTTCCAGGATTTCAATTCTACCACTAAATTATGGGTTTGGCTAAAAACTTTGACAGTTAAAGGCACTCAAAAGTTTGTTTTATCCCAAATATTTGGAACGTAACAAAATGTGACTTTTTCGCCTGGAAGTAGTAACATTATGGCACCGATTATCCATTAACCAAGGAGGAGACATATGAGGACAAAAGAACAATATATCAAAGGTCTGTCCAAGATGAAGCGGAACGTCTACTACGATGGCGCGCTAATCGACCGGACCGACGAACTGCAGGCGGACTGCTTGAACGTAATGGGCATCACATTCGAGGAAGCCGCTAAGCCGGAGAATCAAGACCTGTGCACCGCCATCTCTCATCTCACCGGCGAGAGGATTAACCGCTTCACCCACGTCCATCAGAACACCGAGGACCTGCACAATAAACAGGACATGACCCGCATGCTCTGCCAGAAGGCGGGCGGCTGCATCCAGAGGTGCATGGGCATCGACGCCACCAATGCTATATATAACGTGTCCTACGAAGCGGACAAAATCAACAAAGGTGCCACCCAGTACCATGAGAACTTCAAGAAGTGGCTCACCCGCTTCCAGACCGAGGACCTGGTGGGTTGCTCGGCACAGACGGATGTTAAAGGCGATAGAATGCTGAGGCCTGCCGACCAGCCCAATCCGGATGCCTATGTGCGTATCAAGGAGAGGCTTAGCGACGGCATCGTAGTCAGCGGCTGCAAGGTGCATATCTCTGAGGCCTCGGTCGCCGACGAGGTACTTGTAGTACCAACAAGAGCGCTGCGCCCCGAAGACAAAGACTATGCTGTCGCTTTCGCTGTTCCGGGCGACTGGGATGGGCTGAAGCAGGTAGTTACCATCCATAACTACAGGCCCCGCGAGTACTTCAAGCGTGGATTCATGCCCGGCAGCACAGATTCTTACATGATTTTCGACAATTGTTTCGTACCCTGGGATAGGGTCTTCCTTGCCGGTGAATGGCAGCATGGCGGGGTGCTGGCGCTCCTGTTCGCTCTGTTCCACCGCCATTCCTATTCGGGCTGCAAGCCGGCCATCGGTGACATCATCATGGGGACGGCAGCTCTCGCCGCCGAGGCGAACAACGTTCATAAGGCATCCCATGTCCGCGAGAAGTTAGCCGAGCTCATCATGACCACCGAGCTGGGTTATGCCGCGGGATATACGGCTTCCGACCTGGGCAAGCCGGAGGTCTATATACCGGGCGTGGGCTTCATGCCTTACGGTCCCGGCTCGTACATACCAAATTCAATTTACTGTAACGTCGGCCGCTGCCTCTCAGGCGAAGCAGTCTGGCGTGAAGCGGAAATACTTTGCGACATAGGCGGCGGCGTGATGGCCACCTTCCCTCATGAGAAGGATTTCCTGAACCCCGAGACCAAAGACCTGCTTCTGAAATACACCAAGCGCAACCCCGATATGTCGGCGGAGGACCAGGCGCAACTCTGGCGGTACCTGGGTGACGGGCTGTGCTCAGCCACCGGCGGCATACATAATGTGGGCGGTTATCACGGCGGCGGCTCACCGGTCATGGAGCAAATCGCCATCACGACCCAGTACGACATCGAGTCCAGGAAAAAGCTGGTGAAATATATCGCCGGCATGAGCGGCGGAGACCGCGATGCCTTGAGCAAGCAGAGGAGAAAACCAGCCAAGGCGCCTGCCGCATCAGCCAAGAAATAGTCAGTTTACTGTTCAACAAGCCCCTCCCCGTTTCGATGAGGAGGGGCTTTTCTTTTTAGGTCAGAGCTAAACGGACCCGCTGTGGCATAGCTTGGCGTAATACATTAGTCCCGAAAGGGCATTAAGCAGCCGCATTATGTGCCAGGAGCCGTTTGACAACCGTGTGGCATTAATATAGAATGCTATATAACTAGCAGTTGTTTACAACAACAACAATTAATGGTATTTTTGTAAGCCGATAGGTTTAGATTGGATAAACTGAGTCATCAATATAGGAAATTCATACGGATTTTTGTGGCATTAGTTCTCTGTGCCGCATTCCTTGCCGTACCTCAGGGCAATGTCTATGCTATGCCTTTTAATCCGGCGGTGAACTATGGCGTGGGAAATACCCCCCGCTCTGTGGCCGTGGGCGATTTCGACGGAGACGGCAACCTTGACCTGGCCGTGGCCAATAACGTCGGTTACAATATCTCCATACTGATCGGTAACGGCGACGGCACCTTCAGACCGAAGGTAAACTATCCTGCGGGAGATGGCCCCCTCTCTGTGGCCGTGGGCGATTTCAACAGCGACAACAAGACTGACCTGGCTGTGGCCAATGATAACGGCAACGATGTCTCCATACTGCTCGGTGCCGGCGACGGCACCTTCATCGCTGCGGGGGACTATGGCGTGGGAACTTTTCCCTCATCTGTGGCCGTGGGCGATTTCGACGTCGATGGCAACCTTGACCTGGCCGTGGCCAATGGGGGTGCCAGCAATGTCTCCATACTGCTCGGTGCCGGCGACGGCACCTTCATCGCTGCGGGGGACTATGGCGTGGGAAGTAACCCCCTCTCTGTGGCCGTGGGCGATTTCGACGTCGATGGCAACCTTGACCTGGCCGTGGCCAATAATGGCAGCGACAATGTCTCCATACTGCTCGGTGTCGGCGGCGGCACCTTCAACGATGCGGTGAACTATAACGTGGGAAATAGCCCCTTCTCTGTGGCCGTGGGCGATTTCAACAGCGACAACACGACTGACCTGGCCGTGGCCAATTATGGCAATGACAATGCCTCCATACTGCTCGGTAACGGCGACGGCACCTTCAACGATGCGGTGAACTATGGCGTGGGAACTTACCCCACCTCTGTGGCCGTGGGCGATTTCAACGGCGACGGCAAGACTGACCCGGCCGTGGCCAATTATGGCAGCGACAATGTCTCCATACTGCTCGGTAACGGCGACGGCACCTTCAACGATGCGGTGAACTATAACGTGGGACGTTGGCCCCTCTCTGTGGCCGTGGGCGATTTCAACGGCGACGGTAGGCCCGACCTGGCCGTGGCCAATGTGGGCACCAACGATGTCTCCATACTGCTTAATACATCAGCACCACCACCCACCTTTGTCTCGGCGGCCACGGACGTGACCGGCACCACCATCGCCATCACCTTTAGTAAGAACATGGCTAACCCCGCCGGCAAGCAGACTGAGTTCAGTTATAAGATCGGCGTCGGTCCTGCGCAGAGCTTCTCCGCGGCTGCCCTGGACGCGGATAACACCAGGATAGATTTAACCTGTTCCGGGACCGCCATCGTTTATGGGGATATCGTCACCGTCAGCTACAACATGGGCACGGTGCTGGCTGCTGACGGCAACGTGCTGCAAAGCTTTACCGACCAGGCCGTGACCAACAATATGCCCGGGCCACCGGTGTTTGTCTCGGCGGCCACCAACACAGCCGGCACCACCATCATCATCACCTTCAGTAAGACCATGGCCGACCCCGCCGGCAAGCAGACTGAGTTCAATTATAAGATCGGCGTCGGTCCTGCCCAGAGCTTCTCCGCGGCCGCCC
>JBEKIW010000006.1:0-91847 GCA_050011565.1 Dehalococcoidia bacterium | reverse complement strand
AAACTTTGCCACCGCAATTGACGGCGTGAATACTCCGGAGCTGCAACAAGCTGACAACGACTATGCGGTTGGTCTGCTGATTCAAAAGATCGCAGACAGCAAGTACGCCAACAACACGCTGATCTTTGTCATTGAAGACGACTCCCAGGATGGACCTGATCACGTCGATTCGCATCGCAGCCCTGCGTTCATCGCCGGTGCTTATGTGAAGCAGGGTACACTGGTCTCCACGCAGTACAACACCATCGACTTTTTGCGCACGATAGAAATGGTCCTGGGCCTCCCGCCGATGAACCTGAACGACGCACTCGGGAAACCCATGGCTGATGTCTTCAACACGACGCCGAGCAAGTGGAGCTTTACCGCCGCTCCCTCACCGGCTCTCTACAATACAAAACTGCCGCTGCCTCCCAAGCCGGCCAGCCTGATCGTGCCCAAGCCAACGCACGACGCGGAATACTGGGCAGAGGTCACGAAAGGGGTGGACTTTACCTCCGCAGACAAGATGGATTTCCCGACCTACAATCGCATCCTTTGGACAGCGTTGATGAGCAGTCAACCTTATCCCGCCGCATCGACCGGAATGGACCTAAGTCAGAACCGCGAAGAGCTCCTCGCGAGGCACGAGAGGTCTCTGAAGTAATGACCCGTTTGGCGAAGGCGGCTACAACTATCCAGAAGGAAGTCTGGGTGAATTCTATTTGCTTCGTCGGGAAATTAACAATCGTTGTAGACAGTGACATTCTAATAAAACGGTTTATTAGAATTTTGCCTTCTATCTATGCTCGTGTACTGCCTGCTGCCCATCTCTTCCTTCAGCATATATCTGGATGTTATGAACAACCTTTGGACATACGACACATGTGCCATATGCTATGTCATTTTAGGTAATAACATCACCACCTTTGCGAAGGAAAAATAAGAAAACTAGACCTTCTTGGTTTGAATTGAAGCTAATTTGTGGTAATGATATTACCTGATTGGATGGTGGGCCTAAGTGTACAATAGACAGAACTCGTCTTCGCTTCAGCCTATCCGGAGAGCAGCCCATTACACAAAACAGGCAAACGTTCAGTTAATGCAATCAGTTTGAAAGAGTCAACGCAGACACAGCCCAGCCAACCCACTCGAAACGGAGAATCTCGGCTTCAATGGGAGTTACATGAGACCCTCTGGTCAACATTGTTTTCTTAGGTCCGGGAGCTTTTTCATAAAATGGAGCGAACCTTTTATAAGGGGATAACCGATCGCTTGCGCTAAAGACAAAGAGTTTGGCACATTCACCAAGTTCCGCAAGTATGGGCGTGAGTTTTATCTTAGGCCACGACTCCAGGAATTTTTCCCAATCAACTCTTACTTTCAGACGGCTGAACCAAACAGTAAGTTTCCAAACACATGTAATTAACCATCTAGCCAATGAGTGGGCTTTGTGAGAAGGATCTCTAAACACTGCTCCATCTATTTCAGAAGGACATGAAAGAGCTACTATTACCTTCGGCTTCTTTATTTTTCTTGTGGCTAGAATAGATGACATAGCACCAAGACTATGACCGATGAGGGCAACGTGTGAACTATCGATCTCAGGCAAACTGGTGAGAATTCTCCAGGCATCAATGACATCTTCATAGGACTTACCATCGAGATAGCCGCCGCTCAGACCATGACCACGCATATCAAAGATGATAGTAGCTATCCCCTTTTTTACCAGGAGTAAGGCGCTGGACTCCATGACGTTACAGTCTGCACCGAATCCATGACAGAGAACTGCACCGGGAACCGGATTATTGATATCTGCGCGTTCAGGAAGCATGATTTTGCCTTGCAGTCTTATGCCATGACTACCAAAGACAACCGGTATTTCTTTCCTTCTCAGCCCCCCTTTTTTAGCATTTGGTAATATTGTATTAGCTATAGCGTATTCATGGTTTCTCATATTATCAAGTTTACCTGCAAACTGGAGAAAGTACATCGTCATTAATAGTGGTTTTATGCAGGCTAATATGATGACTTCTGATCATACTTTCAGTTATGCCTATCGGTTATTTGGTGGATATAGAAGTTCGTTGCACAGGTCGGAATGACGGAGTTTTAATCCCTTAACCTCCGATTGAAGAGCATAAAACGAAATCTCAGTCGCTGAACAATCTGGACTTTTGTTCAGGACATGGTCATTGAACGAGAGTCAGAAATAGAGAGATACCTAGATGTATTAAAGATTTTCTTATTTAAGATTGTCATCGCATTCTGCGTCGTGCAATGCGTCGGCTTCTATTAATCTTACTCACTGTTTTTGCATCGGGAGAAGCCTCCATGGCCTTATCAAATGCAGACAAAGCCTCAGAATACATTTTCATATTTGCAAAGGCAACACCGGTGAGATACCAAAGCAGAGCATCTCCTCCTTCCACAGACAGGACAGGTCTCAGAGTCGCAATTGCGCGCTCGTTTTGTCTCAAAATGATCTGCTGTAGTATGCCTTTTTCAAGTGTTTGGTCAATACTAGGAGAGGCTTCTTCAGCGATGGCATCAATCCTTTCCTTCGCCAATCTTTTATATTTTATATAATCAATGTTCATATATACCCAGAAAATAATATAAAATAACCACGCTGTTACGTAAATTGTGGGACTAGTTGCATTATAGTTGTAGACCAAAACGACAATTCCCATTAGTATTCCAGCCAAAAAACCGCGCCATCCAAGAAGATCGAGATATACAAAAGAAAGAAGTATGATAGCGAGAACATTGCTCGTAGCTCTTATGAATGCTAATGTGAAGGCAGCCCAACCAGTTGTAGCTGTAACCGGGATAAATGGCGACGCAATTACTACTAGAAAGCCGATCCCCATAAACACATTAAACAGAAGTAATTCCGGAACTCTACGTATCCATCGTCTTGCAAGATAATTGTGCAGAGATTTATTATTGCCAATCATCTCTGAACGCCTCCTTGGCACGATGTTACTTGGTTGAGGCAACTGATTTACAGTGTCACAGACACGATTTATCAGAAGGGCGCCAATTATCAAGTCTGCGATAATCGGCAATACTAAAAACGACAAAAAGGCCACTATGTAAAAGGCCAGGGAAATCCCTGTTATCATAAGGGCGCCAATTATCGGGACTTCGATAATAGGCGGTACTAAAAACGATAAAAGGGACACTATGCAAAAGGCCAGGGAAAGTCCTTCAGGTAGTTTACGAACGGTAACTTGATGGCGATCGATATACTGATTGCAGTCCTTGGAAAAACCCCATAATGCTTGAAATATCCAATAAAGGTTAAAGTACGGAACAAAAAGAAACCCAACAGCCTTAGCTGGAGTAGCTCTGACATAACCGTCCTGGATAGATTCCCACATCCGGTAGACAAGCAGACTCCCTACAACGAAGCTGTAAATGTACATAGGGATAGCAATCAGAATAAGAAGTAACCCAATCACCACCAAACCTGTAGAATAGAGCATGCTTCCGACGATGGTAAGAATAAATCCCAACGCGAAACCACCTACGGTTGAGGCAAGGTAAAAATCCTTTGATAGCTTAGTCATCTTGGATAGAGTTTTCTATCTCGTTAATCTCATATTCAGTCCAAATAAAACTGTAGTGGTTAAGTCGTTTCAGACAAATCGACCCTACTAAAATGCTAGCCTTTAGATCAGTTTATGTCAATATCCTTCAATTCACGTTCTCCTGACTGATTGTTAACCATCTCAATAGGTACTAGCACTCAGACAGAGCACCGGTTAGCATCGCATCAGCGCAGTGAATTGACAACCACTCCACCCCAATTGTGAATTAATGACATAAACTATTCATCGCATTATATAGTGCACAAAACGCTAGAATGTGCAATTAAACCTGTATTTGCTGAATGGTTCTCAAATCCTGCGTGTTGAAAAACATGCATGCCATAGCTCAAATTGTCATTTAGTCTTTTAGTGATATAATCCAATGTAATGGTAGTTTTCACATGTACATTATATAAGCAAGCAGGTTGAGTATTGGTTCGTAGAAAAGAAGATAGTATTTATGCAACAAATGTATTCCTGCCCTTACTGTTCAGCGCTCGTTGGTTATGGTCAAAAATTTTGTCCTAATTGTGGTAAGAAGCTAAACTGGCCTGCATCAAAAAGGGGATCACCGCCTTCATCCCAAAATCGATACGGACATCAGTATCCCGAACAGCATCAATCTATGTCTGACTATTCAGGGACCACCCCTCAAAGGAAAAGGTCGGTGGTACGCTTTGCATTACCAGTAGCAGGGCTTATTTTGCTGATCATAGTTGGAATTGCCCTTGCTGCAAATGGGGCTATCTTCAATACGCTCAAGCCACCTGTAGTGAAATCGTTTGATGTTAACCCTTCGGCGATCACGCAGAGTCAAACAGCAACTTTGCAATGGGATGTCGGCGGAGCAAAGTCAGTTTCGATAGACCAAGGCATCGGCGCCACGTCTTCTGCCGGCACACAGTCTGTAGCCCCGAGCACCAGCACTACGTATACCATTAATGCAACTAATGACGCTGGTTCAACAACTTCCTCAGCCACGGTTATAGTAACCCCGAATATGGTAACCCCGCAGAGTCTGCCGGTTATAACTAGTTTTATCGCAAACCCGGGTAGTATTACCGCAGGGCAAAGTTCAACATTACAGTGGAATATCACGGGAGCAACATCAGTCACTATCGATCAGGGTATAGGCACTGTCTCTTCTAAGGGAACGCTGTCAATAACACCCACCACAAATATTACCTACAATCTCTTTGCCGCTAACAGTGCTGGCTCAACAACTGCTACAGCTACAGTAACCGTGGCAATGGCAGGCCCCCCTATTATTAACGATTTTTCCTTGGATCCGCATATTGTTGACGCGGGGAAACCTTCAACTCTGAAATGGGATGTAATGCAAGCAACATCAGTTTCTATTGATCAGGGTATTGGCACAGTATGTTCGGCTGGTACGATAACAGTGTCGCCCTATGTGAGCACTATGTACACTCTTACTGCAGCCAACAGTTCTAGCAGTTCAACTATGACGGCTTATATTATAGTAATCCCTGGTCAGTCAGCCACAGGATTACCGACTACGCCGTCCTGGAGTCCCACCTGAGGCAGGCATTGAGTGCTTGTACAGCGCTTTACTCTATCAAACCATACTCTACTATTCATGCCTCTCTTAATTCATGAGATGCTGTCTTGTCTTTTACGATAGCATGATGGGAAACGCAATCCCGTCTTTATTGCCGTTGATCTGTCGCCAATAGTTATTCCATTTCTTTAAGTTACAATAAAGTTGTCGCAATTTGCACATTCAGAGTTCTTGTTCAATGGATAGGAAGTGCACAATAGTCAGTAAAGTGCAACGCCAAATCACAATAGTTTATTGTACTACACTAGGAGTGATGGTAGAATCATAACAATTATCCGTGTCTGCTGTTATGGAAACAACGTGGTATGGCAAATCTGAACTGAGAAAAGGCTAATAGCATAATGATCGTGGTCAACAGATGGCTGCTATTAACAAAAATAAATAGTAAAATCAGTTAAATATAAATAAATTTTAGGAGATACAATGGCAGATAGAGAAGTTGTTTTTATAGATGGTGTGAGGACTCCCTTTGGAAGAATGGGCGGATCACTACGTAGTTTCTTTGCATCACAAGTGGCTACTTTTGCTCTGAAAGGATTGATCGAGAAAACCGAAATTGCCCAAAGAGGTAGGGTGGACTGTGTTTTTGCGGGGTCAGCAGCCCATTGTTCTCATGCATTGAATCCCGCACGATGGATGACTCTTGCGGCAGGATTACCCAAAGAGACACCATCATCTTATATAGAAATGCAGTGTGGTTCCGCCATTGACTCAATCAATCACGCAGCGTGGAGAATTTTGGCTAACCATGCAGATGTAATCATTGCCGGTGGGATGGAATCATACAGCCAGGTGTTTGCAAAATTTCCTATGTCCACACAACCCTACAAATTGATCCCGCCCGCAGCCATTCGGGGCGAGTTATCCCCCGTGCCGGAAGAGTCTATAGGCATGGGCCTGACGGCAGAAAATCTACAGGTCATGTACAATATTCCACGCGAAGCATCAGACGAATTTGCCTACCAGAGCCAGATGAGAACCAAGATGGCTATGGAAAACAATTATTTTAAAGACGAGCTCGTCCCGGTAACCATTAAAGGCGATAGGAAAACCCCTGACAGGATTTTTGATATAGACGAACATCCCCGACCTGACACTACATTGGAAGGTCTGGCCAAACTTCCGGCTGTATTCAAACAGGGCGGTACGGTAACGGCCGGGAATTCTTCCGGTCAAAATGACGGGGGTGCTTTTGTTTTAATGATGAGTGCGGAAAAAGCCAATGAATTGGGATATCAACCGATGGCGAAATGGCTTGCCGGTGGTGATTACGGTGTCGATCCTAAGATTATGGGCATTGCCCCCGCGTATGCTATTCCTATAGCTATGAAGCGAGCGGGCTTGAAGCTTTCAGATTTCGACCATATGGAATGTAACGAAGCATTTGCCGTACAAAACCTGGCAGTCATTAAAGAACTTGAAAAACAGACGGGCGAAAAAGTGGATCGCGGAAAATGGAACCCGTTAGGCGGTGCTATTTCCTATGGTCATCCCAATGGCGCTTCCGGGGCTAGAATCTGTATGTTCGCCTTGCGTCATTTAATCCGGACCGGTGGGAGATATGGCTTCTTCAGTTCTTGCTGCGGTGGCGGATTGGGTGTTGCCACAGTCATCGATAATTTACAAAGATAATGTAGAGATGTATTTAAAATTCAAAGAAGGTTATCATGGATTTTAAGTATCTTATCTATGAGAAGAAAGATAATAATGTGGCTTATTTAACTATCAATCGTCCTGAGGTAATGAATTCTCTCCATCTTCCCCCCACATTGGGAGTTTTGGGAAGCCTTCTGTGACTTCCGAGATCTACTCTCCCGAAGATGAGTCCAGTATTAATGTTAGACTGGAGATTAAGCAGGAGTGGGGTAGATCAGCACAACCGGATAACATACCACTACATAATTCGTCATTGAGTTCATTGTGGTACTGGTGATGTTGTGCTCGTTCTCATCAATCCCTGTTGTGGGTGCATTCCACCACTTCACTGTATCTGATGGGACAACAAGCGACTTTACCAGCAGTCGATATTCGGCCGTTTTTTACCGCTGCGCCGTTCAGGTCCGGGCATAGAATGCAAGCCGCACATAATCCAGTGGCGGGTCTCCGCCGGGTCGATAACATCGTCGATCTCGAGGGTAGCAGCCATATTGATTGCCTTTCCGTGCTCGTAATGCATGGCTAACAACTCTTCGAATCGCGCCTTGCGTCTCTCAGGATCTTCGATGGCGTCAAGTTCTTTTCTGAAGCCGAGCCGAACAGCACCCTCCAGCCCCATGCCGCCAAACTCGCCTGTCGGCCATGATACGATGAAGTCGGAGATATGGAAACTTCCCCCTGCCATGGCCTGGGCGCCGAGACCGTATCCCCTGCGCAATACCACGCTAAAGATCGGGATAGTTGCATTGACGGCATTGGTGAATATACGGCAGAAGTGACGCACCTGAGCTGTCTTCTCTGCGTCCGGGCCAACCATGAATCCAGGCGTGTCGATAAGAACAACAACGGGGATGTCGAAAGCATCGCAAATTTGAATAAAACGGGAGACCTTGTCTGCGCCATCCGCGTCTATGGCCCCTGCAAGGTGTTTCACATTGTTTGCTATCAGCCCGAAGGGGCGTCCTTCGACTCTAACAAGTGCCGTGACTATGCCCTCCCCGAACTGCGGGCGGAGCTCCAGAACAGAACCCGTATCCGCCAGGGTATCGATGATCTTGCGGACATCATATGCCCTGCGGCGCATTTCCGGGATCATCTGACGTAAGAAGCGCTGGTCCGCGCATTCCCAGTCTCCAATGCTCCCTTGAAAGTAGGAGATATACTGTTTAGCCTTCTGCACCGCATCAGCGTCATCCTCAGCAAGGATATCGACAACACCGTTTTGCGACTGTACCGGCATGGGACCGATCTCCTCCGGTCTGAATACACCCAAGCCACCCCCCTCAATCATTGCCGGGCCGGCCATCCCGATATTTGAGTCTTTGGTGGCGATGATCACGTCGCTCTGGCCCAGAAGTGCCGCATTCCCGGCAAAGCAATAACCGGTCACGATCCCTACCACAGGGACAAGGCCGCTGAGCCTGGCGTAGTGCGCGAATGCCATGCAATCAAGCCCTGCCACGACAAAATCCATGGTATCTACGTCTCCCGGCCGCCCCCCTCCACCTTCAGCAAAGAGCACCGTGGGTAGTTTATGCTTGTAGGCGAGTTGGAGCATGCGGTCTTTTTTCTTGTGGTTGAACATGCCCTGGGTGCCGGCCAAGACGGAGTAATCATATCCTAACACCAGACACCTGGTCTGGGAGCGATCGAACAGATGGCCATTGACAGACCCTATCTTGGCGACAAGTCCGTCTGCAGGGGTTGTTTTGATTAACTCATCCATGGGTATGCGGCGCCGCTGCGCGGCCAGCATCAGTGATCCGTATTCGATGGAGTCATCCGGGTCCAATAGATCGGCGATATTCTCCCGTATTGTTCGATGCCCTCTGTTCCGGCGCTTCTCCACCATTTCGGGACGCGCCCTGTCCAGCGTGGTTTCATGGCGCTGGATCACCTCGGCCAGATCGGGACGGATTTCGTTGGGCTCTACGGTCTTTTTGTCGCTCATTGTTTCCTCCTTGTGATGTTTGAGTCTCTAATTATCATCGAAGAAAATCATTGGTATTATTGCACATCAGGCCCCTTTGTCTAAACTAGTCGAAGATTAACATAGAGATCTATGAAGAATAAAGCAGCATCACATAATCAATCTGTTTACAATGAGTTAGGTCAACCAGAAATTGAACAAACCGTCATCTTGTGTCGTCGTTAACATTGCGTTGTTCTACATTCAATAGTGCCTCAATGCATAGCACTGAGGTTCTTGTAGGCACGACCGAATTATATAGCTGTTCGGCTATTCCTTGGCTGCCTTTTCTTCCTCGATACGGACACCGAAGCAGATACCACCACCAGCTTTTTTAAGATTGTTTACTGCGTTATCAAATTTAGTCTTGCATACTTCACTACAGAAATAGTAGGTCCTAGTTTTATAGGTTGTGGTAAATCTTGTTTTTTTCTCATCCACCTCTACTCCACATACTGGGTCTCTGGCCATCTTGTACCTCCAAATGTAATTTAATTACCATTTTCAGGATTAACTTCAGTCATACAACAAAGTATAGATTATTACCAAAGTCGGGACAAGGCACAGGATTACACATTACATCGTTTTGTTCACTGCACATTACGATGAAATGTTGAGTTTACGATTGAAATCCCTGCCCAAAAGGCTTGTAATGGATTACGAGGGTTGCAGTATTTGGGCTTGTAACAGTCATGAGACATATCACCATTGCATTTGTCCAGTAAATGGGGCCATAATAGCGTATCAACTGGAAATAGCAAGTTATCACAATCAAGGAGGCGAGGTAGTATGGAAGCAAAGGCTTTTGCCCTAATTGAAACAGCAGTGGGTAAGACCAAAGAAGTCTTTAGTGCTTTGCAAAAACTAGCGGCGATAAAGAGCGTTGACACAGTGACTGGACCCTATGACATTATTGTCACGATTGAAGGAGCCGACCTTAACACCATAGGTAACGTTGTTGCTACAAAGATACATAATATCTCAGGCATCAATAGAACGGTTACCTGCCTATGCATCCGGGTCGGCTGAGGGAATAAGAAAACACCTTTTGGCTTTTTGTTCAAGGGTATCCGAGGCTTCCCATATCAAGGACACTCTCTACTTTAAAGTCAACAATACCGAAGACTCAGGAACCAAGGTACAATGATTTTAAAGCAGCCGGGTCATCAACCTCTATGACTTTCAATATATCCTTATGCATCACATTCTTCAGTTTAGCAACTATCGATCTTTCCTTGTTCAGTCCCTTGGCAAAGGATATAACTTCACCCATCAGTTCGTCCATAGTGCAGGCTTTCCGTATGACATGGCGTGCTTCGCACTCGTCAGCAGTAAGCCTCCTTCCAGTTAGCTGCATATCTTCTACTAAATCCATCGGCATAGCTTTTTTAATCATGGCAGTCATGCTGGGGACAAATGGTATGCCCAGATCGACCTCGGGAAAGCAAAGATAGCCGCGATCTTTCCTCATAAAGCGGAAATCGAAACAACATGCCATTATAGCTCCGCCGGCAAAGGCGTGGCCTGTAATAGCAGCAATAGTAATCATAGGATAGAAAAGAATACGTTTGAGCAGTTCGTTCAGTTTAGCAGTGAACATATCGGTGACGCTTTTTTCGCCTTTCTGATAAAACGGCAATAGCCATTCAAGGTCGATACCGTTGGACCATATCTTCGCATCGCTAGAGCGGACTATCAGTACCTTAGCATCAGTGTCTTTTTCTATTTGGTCCAACACCGATAGAAACGCGGTAACGGAATCTATATTGAATCTGGTCTCATTCATTGTAAGCAAGGCCACATGTTCATCCAGCGTATATTCATACATACCCATTATTGACACCTCCTTTACGAATAGCGCTGCCCCCATTGTACAACAGGACTAATCCCTGTCAACAATGTGACGTTTTGTTTAACTCCATCCACCTACTGCTTTGACCATTTCCGATATTCTCCATCCTTTTACCAGCTAGCATAGTAAGTTCAGTCCGGTGGATGGGATGAGGTAATGAGGGATCGTATGGTTTAATAATCGGTTCTTTTTGATGAAATATGCCGTGTATTTATTAGGAAGCTGAGCACAGATTAAAGGATGCGATGGATTCGGCATGGCGAGAGGGCAGGGTGATCAATCCATGGTATAATCAAAGGCTACTACACGAAGAATAGGTGAGAAAATGAACGTCAACGAAGCTGTCATTAAACGTCAGTCTATCCGGGCCTTTAAGCCCGATCCAGTTCCTGAGGATATCCTGAAAAAGATAGTTGAGACCGCTCTGCGTGCCCCTTCCGCCGGCAACAGCCAGCCCTGCGAATATGCAGTAGTAAGCGGCGCTAAGCTCGACGATGTCAAAGCAGCAACGCTGGCTGCTGCCTCCCTGATGCCCAAAATGGATATCCCCAGCTCCATGAACTATCCCGAACCCTGGCGTTCTCGGTACGGCGCCGTAATGCATGGCATGCAGGAAAAGCTGGGCATAACCCGCGAGGACAAGCAGAAGCGTGCCGATTGGAACCTGTGGGGCATGAAGCTGTGGGGTGCTCCCAGTTGCATTTACGTGCTCATTGATAAGAATTTCTACAACGCAAGCGAAATCCCCAATTCGCTGAATATCTTCGATTGCGGTTTAGTCACTCAGACTATTATGCTGCTAGCTGTAGAGCACGGCCTGGGCAGCTTACCAGCTATCCTACCTGTGCTCTACCCGGACGTCCTGCGCAAGGTGCTGGGGCTTCCTGATAACAAGCTCTTCGTGGTAGGCATACCCATCGGTTACCCCGACTGGGACCACCCGGCAACCAAATTCCGCTCCGCACGCGAGCCGTTGGAGAAGGTGGCGAAGTTTTATTGATAGTGCAAACTTCTCATCAGAATCTTAGTTTTCTCGACCCGATGGATGCGGAACCCGCCGGCTAACAATAACTCATTTTGTGACCTTCGAAGAAGGAAATAATAAGATTCTGGACTTATGAGTTGTGAGTGCTTTCGTTTTCGTTTAGCTTACTGCCAAACTTGATGTCTGCATTTGCACAGATATCCTGATGTTTGTTCACTATTTATCGAACTAAAGTTGCCGGACAATTCTGACTTCACCGTATGAATTTGCGCCAATACTAAAACCAAACTCTTTCGCAAGAGTCAGCATTCTGTTATTGTCTGCTAGCACTATACCGTATATACTTTTCAATCCTTTTTCCCGTCCTATATCAATCAAGGTCTCCATGAATTTCGTGCCTAAACCACTGCCCTGGAAGTTATCAGCTACTAATATGGCGAATTCGCCGGTTTGTAGACCGGGGTCAATACAAAGCCTAACAACACCGACGTTTCGCTTCTTATTATTTGAAGTGTATTCAGCTATGATAGCAATCTCATTCTTATAAGAGATATCGCAAAATTGATTGACCATTTCCTCAGTGGCTTCTTTAATCGCGTGGAGGAATCTGTATCTAGATGATTGACGCGACAGTCCGTCGATAAGCTCTTTCTCTATTCGCTTATCCTCTGATGTTATCGATCTTAATATTACGGTTCTCCCATCTCGACTAGTCCAGTATTCCCTATATGTGGAGAGGTCGAGTGAATGATGCAAATTATCTGGTTTTTCTGTCTCCATAATTTAATTATATCATTCACTCAGATGCGCAACATGAAACGGAAGGCAACAATATAGCGTAAGGTGCAATGAGTACTGACTGGCACCTAGTCAATAGGACTTGCTGGACAGTTTCCGAACTTCTCTTTGAGAAAAAGGGGCTGATTCCGGTGTGGCACCAATTTCTTATATCGCCTAGAGAAAATGAGATAGCTTTGTAACCATTATCATGCCGATTTTATGACTTTGTAAGGTTTGGCGTGCTAAAGTATAGAAAATCTTAGTATAAGGAGGGTGATAGTATGCCACTGGGAAATCCGGGGAAGAAGGTTAGCCAAGCTTTTGTTCAAGCGGCAAAGGGTGCAGGAGATGTCGGTAAAAGCGCAATAGAGGTTGCCCGCAGTAATGTTGCAGATGGTCTTCGTAGTGCAAGAGATATTGGAACGGAGGCATCAGCACTGGCAGGGGACGTTGTAGCCGGTATTATACATGCAGCCGGTCAGGTTGGTGGCGAACTTGGCTCTGTTGCCAAAGGGGCGGTCGTCGGTACAATACGGGGAGTAGGCGAGGTTACGAAGGTAACAGTGGATGAAGTAAGCGATATTATCCGGGCGGCTATAAAGGGTACCTCCGAAGTTGGCGGCGATGTAACTAAAACAACTCAAGGTGCTGCTCACGGCGCCTTGACAGCTACTAAAAGTGTCGGCCTGGATATAGAAGATGCAACATCTAGCATCGCCAGAGGAGCGATTCACGGCGCCAAGGACATAGGAGCAGATATCGGAACCGTTGCCAGAGCTACTATCAAGGGAACCATAATTGGCGCCAAGGAAACAGGTGGCGATGTGATTCAGGCTGTACAGCACATGTCAAGTGGTTTGATAAAGTGGACGGCAAATGTTGGCGGCGATTTGTCCACAGTTGCCAAGAACGTAGTAGTTGGAGCTATCGAGGCTGCCAAAGAGGTTTCCGTAAGCGCTGAGGATGCTGCGTCAGCAGCAGCCACTGGTGCAGTGAAGGCTGCCCGTGAAGTTAGCGAAGCTGCTTCACAATCCGTCACAAAAGCCGTCTCTGGAACTATTTCAGGGGTTAAGGTGGTTATTAAGACTCCCTTCAAAAAATAAGACCATACTATACACACGAGAGCATAGAACATACTGAAAACCTGTAACAGCACTTGAGCAACAGAAGCTCAGAATGTGCAGTTGTTGAACATTTGCCTGTAAGGTGCAATTTTGTTTTACCCCTTTGTCGCTGATTTGTATAAACACATTATGGCAGTGTGTTCATATCCTCAAGCGATGTAGGAGATAACACCCTAAATATCAGCCATTGCTTTGTCGAACAACACGGCAAGAGATAATGATCCTACCATCATCCTTTCCCGGTGTTGAGGTCGCAGCTGTAAACACTAACGATTCCACGTGAGTCTTTTCCACAGTTATCAGGAATCATCGATAATCATCTGGAATCACTTGGAATCGGCATAGGGTTGCATAGAACCACAGATAACCATAGATAACCACAGGTAACCATAGCGCGATAACCATAGAGAACCATAGAGAACCATAGAGAACCATAGAGAACCATAGATAACCGTGATAACCTTAGAGAACCATAGGTAACCTTAGAGAACCATAGAGAACCTTAGAGAACCATAGGTAACCTTAGAGAACCATAGAGAACCACAGATAACGTTTCCTGCACTTTCCCACTAGTATTTGGCTTACTGGGAGCCTCTCTGAGAACAAATGGGTAATTTGACAAAGTATATAGGATATGATATGATATACTACATGAGACTGCCAACAGATAGTGAAATAACCTTCCAAGAGATAATTCAGAGCGCGGCTGTTTCTCCTGCCACCTTCCAGAAATACAAGGGGCTAGGGTTGCTACCTCGACCCCTGAGGAGGGAGGGGCTTGGAGGAAACGGGTCTGTGACTTACTATCCAAGCTGTACACTGGAACAGATTCAGCATATTAGGCGATTGCAACGTGAAGGTAAAAGCCTAAGACAAATTCAAGCAGAATTTCTACATCTCAAGGAAGTCGAGACTCGGGAGATAATTCCGGTTGGTGACGATGCTGACGTTGTTAGTTCCTATACAATGTTAGCACCGAGATTTTATGAACAGCTGGAAAAGGAAAATCCCGGGTATGAGGTTTATCGAGTAGAGACAGAAATGGTTGAAAATGGAGGGCAAAAGTACTTACAACCAACAAAGATTCAAATGCGGCTAAAATGTAGGGATGCCTCATTCTCGCCAGACTAAGACTGAGGCAAGGACCTGTTTGATTTTAGAAAGGAGCTGATATGCAAAAACTGAAGCAGGCAGAAACATTAGCGGAAGCATACAGGCAGCTTTTCAGTACCCCAGAGGATGAAAAGCTGGTCGTTATGTCATTAAAGGGGCGACGAGATGAGGCTTGTAGTCGAGATTGTACGAATTGCCCCAATTATTCTGAAGTCTGTTTCCCTATTCCAACACATGCTCAGAAAGTGGCTTGGCATCAGTTGATGAACGACGCATTTCGAGGAGGTAGTTAATGAAGGCTGCAATTTATTGCCGAGTATCAACCGATGACCAACAAAAAGAAGGCACATCGTTACAGAGCCAAAAAGACGGTTGTCTAAAGAAAGCTTTTGAGCTTGGCTATGAGGTGCCGGACGAGTTCATTGTTCTGGAGACATTCTCTGGGTTGGCCCTCGATAGACCTAAACTATCTGAACTTAGGCAGTGGGTGAAGGATAAAGATGTGGATATTGTTATTGCTTACACATTAGACCGCCTAACTCGCGACCCAGGTCATTTTATTATTCTACAAGAGGAGATAAACAGAGCAGGTGTTGTGCTCGACCTAGTTACTGAAACAATAGAAAGTTCTGACCTAGGGAAGTTAGTAGTTTATATAAAGGGCTTCGCTGCTAAATTGGAAGCAGAGAAGATAAGAGAAAGGACAACAAGAGGTAGGAAAAGCAGAGCTCAGATGGGCAAACTTCCAACAGGTGGTGTCAATCTCTACGGATATGATTATGACTCAACAACTGGTAAAAGAAAAGTGAACGATTATCAAGCTAGCGTCGTAGCGATGATGTTTAGGTGGCTTATTGAAGAATAATGTTCCTGTAATGAGATTTGCCGAAGGTTAGTCGTAAGAGGTATTCCAGCACCAAAAGGTGGAGTCCGTTGGGGAAGAACAACAGTAGGGCGAATATTGCGAAACCCTGTTTATTGTGGGGAAACATATAGCTACATAATGAGGGCTGTGGGCTCGCGTCGGGAACCGCGACCCAGAGAAGAATGGATTGAGCTACCGGATGCAACACCTCCAATAATAACTAAAGAGACCTTTCAGGCAGCACAGAGACAGCTTAAAATGAATGTCGGATTAGCATCAAGAGACCAGAAGTACCAGTGGCTATTAAGGGGTTTGGTTTTTTGCCGCCATTGTGAACGACGTTATTGTGGAGAACCAGAGCATAAGCGATACCGCTATTATCGATGTCCGGGCCGGAGCAGGGTTGTGTCTCCAGAGCCATGTCGCAACTATCGCGTAAATGCTGATTGGTTGGAGACAATCGTTTGGAACCGTGTAAAAGAGACATTGCAAAATCCAGACCTGCTATTGCACGAATTGAAGCGCCGGCGTGAAGCGAAAACAGAAGTTAAGTACATAGAGGAGGAATTGCAACGTAACCAGAGTCGACTAGGAAATTTGGATGAGGCTGAGACTCGGGCTATACGGTTGCGACTATATGCCGGTAGGTCCGAAGAAAAAACATTGGCAGAACTTCAGAGAATTTACGACCAGAGAGCAAGGATTGAACAGGCAATTGATGAGCTGGAGATGCAAATGGAGACAGCAAAACAAGCTGAGATAAATGAGAATGGGATAAAGAGGTTTTGTGAAATGGCAGCCCAAAACATAGATGATTTTGGCTTTGTGCAGAAGCGATTGGCGATGCAGGCACTACAGGTCAAAATCTGGATTGATAGACTTACAGTTATTATTGAAGGTTTGATTCCAATAGGCAATTTCGATAAGGTGATACAACAATTGTAAATGCGGGCAGCCCGGGAGAGATATCAACCTCGACTTCAACGATGGCTCCCTCCAGCCCGACTACGGCACAGCTCATTACTTTAGCCAGCATGTTCAGCTCCTGGTCTGGTAAAAGGGGAATTGCAGACGCGTTTCATTTATTCACCCGTGCCAGGGCTTTGGCCAGTCCGGGAACGGTGTCGTATTTTTTCAGTTCCGACGGTTTAATCCACTTAGACTCGGTATGCTCCCAGTCAATCTTGATTTTGTCCGGCGCCTTTACGTGGAAAAGGAAGGGGTGGACTATCCACTTGCGGTTCAGGTTCTTATCGATGACTTCCAACGGCGCGCCCTTTTTTATTAATTTCAGGTCTTTTTGATAAAGTTGTGTTTCCTGTCTTATCTCGGTGAAAGCCTGGTCGATGTCGTTCGTCTCGATGTAGCCGCTGACGCCAGCCCAGCTTCGACGGTAAGTGCCAACTTTGCTGCTGCGCCTTAAAATCAAGATTTTTCGGCCATGCTCCAGGAAGCAGGTAACCACATGTTTCTCGTCCATGGTGCTATCGGCTGATTCGCTGACGCGCTTTTGTAAATAATCTATCAACATGGTCAGCGCCATTTCAGCCGCTTTTTGCTTGTTTTCCTCGCGATTGCCTTGGAAACGGTGCTCCTTAGCCAGATTGCTGTCTTTAGCGGAGAGACCGATATAGAATAATCCTACGGGCTTTCCGGGCATATCACCGGTGGGCCCGGCGATTCCGGTGTCGGACAGGCAGACATCTACCCTGAGCAGTTTCCTACCGCCTTTAGCCATCTCTATGGCTGTCTGGCGGCTGACGGCGCCATGTTTCCTGAGTGTCTGTTTTTTGACACCGACGATATTCGTCTTGGCTTCATTGCTGTATGAGACGATTGAGCCTTTGAAATAGTCGGAGCTGCCGGGGACATTGGTTATCTTGTCGCTGATTCTGCCGCCGGTAGCCGATTCGACGGTGCCGATGGTCAGCAGCTTACCGGTTTTTGCCTGGTATTTCCTGAGGAACTGGGCGATTTCGTCCTGTAGTGTGGTCATTTGATTTCTTTTTCTTAGTGGTGAGGCTGCGCCAATTTTAACAGAAACATGATATGTAAGCTAGAGGATGGCCGTGAGATTGCCACGCGGAGTTTATCCTGAGTGGAGATTCTTCGACAGGCTCAGAATGAGCGGGGATGGGATCGAAATGACCCAGCGCGAAGGGTTCGCAATGACAGGTACTTACTTTTACGCTACATTTTTTGTTTATCCGATTTTGAAATTGGATATTGTTTGGGATTTGATGTTTGGAATTTCGGATTTGTGGGGTGTTAGTAGGGTGTGGGGATATGGCTGGTTTTCTTGATATAATTAGGGGCTGTGGAAGAGCTGTCGGATACCATAACCTTTCTGGGCACAGCGGGCGCGCGGTTTGTGGTGACCAAGCAGTTTCTGGCTTCGGGAGGCGCCTGGCTGAATCTGGGTGGCACCCAGATACTTCTTGACCCCGGTCCCGGCTGCCTGGTCCAGAGCGTGAAAAGAAAGCTGGATGCCTTGAAGCTCAAGGCTATTATCCTGTCTCACAAGCATCTGGACCACTCCGGCGATATTAACATTATGATTGAAGCCATGACCGAAGGTGGCCGGAGGCAAAGGGGTGTACTGTTCGCACCATCCGATGCGCTGAATAAAGATGCGGTGATTTTTCCGTACCTGCGAAATTTTCCGCAGAAGATAGAAATTTTATCTGAGGGCGGGTCTTATTCCGTAGACGGCGTCTCTTTTGTAACTCCGGTCAGGCACAGGCATCCGGTTGAGACCTACGGATTTGTTTTCAAGACGCCGAGGCATACTTTTTCCTGGATTACCGACACCAAGTACTTTCCCGAGCTGGCTGGCTTCTATCGGGCTGAGCTGCTGGTTATAAACGTGGTTTTGATGGAGCCCAGGGACCCGGTCGATCACCTGTCTCTTGTCGAAGCCAGGCAAATAATCGAGGAAGTCAAACCTAAGGCTGCCATACTGACTCATTTCGGCATGTCGATATGGCGGTCCAAGCCCTGGGAATTAGCCCAGAAGCTGAGCGAAGAAACGGGCATCAAGGTTATAGCGGCCCGTGACGGAATGAAGTTTGATTTAGCAAAGTTGGACGAGCAATAGGCGTTAAGTGCCTTTTTTCAGCCGGGGTAGGGAAACCAGCAGGTTGAACATTACATAAAGTCCAAAGATGAGCAATATTATGCCTATAAGCAGGGCCAGGAACAGGAATTCCAGCATGAAGACGGGTGCCATTAAGACCGAGGAGATTCCGGAGAACCTTCGCGTTTTGATAGAGCTGCCGCGGCTGCGTATCCAGAGGAAGCCCTGGTTGAGCAGCTTCGGCGGATTTACGGGAACGGGAAGTTTTGATTGGCTGTCAGGCTGTTTCATTGGTAATTAATTATAGCTGTGGGGTGGCGCTGAAGTCCAATGCCTGAGTATTTCGTCGGAACCAGCGGCTGGCATTACGAAGACTGGCGTGGGCTTTTTTATCCTGAGGAACTGGCCAAGTCGAAGTGGCTGGAATTCTATGCCCGGCATTTTACTACGGTAGAGCTAAATAACAGCTTCTATCGTCTGCCTTCGGAAAAAGCCTTCATTAACTGGTGGGAAGCTTCATCAGAAAGTTTTATTTTCGCGGTTAAAGTCAGTCGGTTCATCACGCACATAAAGAGGCTGAAGAACGTAGAAGAGCCGCTGCAGAACTTTTTAGAGAGAGCTGATTTACTGAAGGACAAGCTCGGGCCGTTACTTTACCAGCTACCACCGAATATGAAGCGCAATGACGAGAGATTGGAGGCTTTTTTGGCTATATTGCCCGGCATGTATCGCCATGTCTTCGAGTTTCGCCACGAGTCGTGGTCTGATGATGGCGTTTTTAATATTTTGAAGAGATACAATGCCGGCTGGTGCGTCTTCGATATGCCGGACTTTACCAGCCCGGTGGTAGCTACGGCCGACTTCGCGTATGTACGTTTTCACGGCAGTAGCGGCTTATACTGGAGCAACTACAGCGATAAGGAACTTTACAGCTGGGCAAAGAAAATCACTAAGTTAGGCGAAAATCTTAAGGCGGTTTATATCTATTTCAACAACGATGCCGGCGGTTATGCCCTGAATAATGCCAGGACATTAAGAAGGTTTTTAGTACAGTAGGGGCGAGGCTTTAGCCTCACCCGTGCGGCTTCTATTAGAAATCCTAAATACTAAATACTAAATCACAGACAATACCAAAATTCAAATTCTCCAAATTTAAAAATGGTTTGGCTAATTAACATTTGAGTATTAGAGATTTGAATTTGTTTAGTATTTGATGCTTAGGATTTTGGATTTTGTGGGGCAATATGGATGTGGTGCTGCTTCATTTAAAGGTATTCCTTCACTTTCTCAGCCAGTTTGCCGGTTATTCCGGGTACCCGGGAAAGCTCGTCTATAGATGCCTCTTTGATGCTCCGTACCGAGCCGAATTTTTTAAGCAGGGCTCTTTTCCGCTTGGGGCCGATGCCGGGGATGCTGTCCAGCGCCGAAGCTATGCTCTCCTTGTGCCGCAGCTTTCGATGATAGCCTAAAGCGAAGCGATGGGCTTCATCCCTGACTCTCTGCAGCAGGTGGAGCGCGGCCGAAGTTCGGGGAATATTAAGCGGCTCAGACCTGCCGGGTACGAATACCTCTTCCTTTTCTTTAGCCAGGCTGGCGGCGGGGATTGAGTCTAGCCCCAGTTCTTTAAGTATCTCCAGGCCGGCATTGAGGTGACCTTTGCCGCCGTCGATGAGAATGAGGTCGGGCGTTGCCGACCATTTGTCGTCAGCCGCTAGCGACCGCTTGAACCGCCGATGTAACACCTCCTGTATCATGGCGTAGTCGTCTATGCCGAATACCGACTTTATTCGGAATCGCCGGTAGTGTGCCCGTTTGGACAGGCCCTTACTGAAGACCGCCATGCTGCCCACTGCCTGATTGCCACGAATATTGGATATGTCGTAGCCCTCTATCCGCAGCGGCATTCGGGGCAAGCCAAGTCTATCCTTTAGCTCCTCCAGAACGAGGGCCGATTCGATGATTTTTGACTGTTTGGCCTGGTATAAGGCCAGCCCCTGCCGGGCATTCTCTTCGACTATGTTTATAAGCTGTTTCTTGATTCCACGTTGTGGCACGCGCAACTTTACTGATGCTCCTCTTTGATTGGACAGCCATCTGGAGATGACATCAGGCTCATCAATAGGAAACTGGAGTAGGATTAGAGGTGGTATTGACGAAGTCGACGAATAGTATTGCTTAACGAAGCTGGTCATTATCTGGTCTGGCTCTTCATCGCGGACACCATCGAGCAGAACATAGTCACGCCCCATGAGTTTGTTGTTACGGATAAAGAAAATCTCCATGTAAGCCAGGTCCTTGGTTTGTGCCAGGGCGATAGCATCCTCGTCACCTCTAACGGTGACCGCAATCCTCTGGTTTTCAACAACATTTTCTAGGGCTTGTATCTGGTCGCGAAGCAAAGCCGCCTTCTCGTATTGAAGCTGCCGCGAGGCTTCTTCCATTTTGTGCTTCAGGTCTTGAATCAGCAGCTCCTGCTTACCTTCAAGAAACAGGACGACCTGTTTTATTACGTCGTAATAATCTTCCTGACTTATAGCGCCTATACATGGTCCCAGACAGCTTTTGATGTGATATTCAAGACACGGCCTGGCATCTTTCCCGGTGATTGTCCTGTTGCAAGAGCGGAAAGGAAAGATTTTCCTTATTAACTTCATCGTCTGTTTCAAGGAATAGGCGCTAATATAAGGGCCGAAATACCTGTCCCCATCCTTGTGAAAACGGCGGGTAATGCGAACGGTCGGCCAGTCATTTTTAAGGTCTATCTTGAGATAGGGAAAGGTCTTGTCGTCTTTCAGGAGCACATTGTAAGTAGGGCGGTATTTTTTAATAAGGTTGTTTTCCAGAATCAGGGCTTCGTATTCCGAGTCGGTAACTATGGCTTCAAGGTCACTTATCCGGTCCACCAGGCGCTCCAGCTTGGATGATAGCTTGGCACTCGAGCTGAAATAACTTCCAACCCGATTACGCAGGCTGGATGCTTTACCAACGTAAATGACCTTGCCCAGGTTGTCTTTGAAGAGATAGACGCCGGGTTTGGCGGGTAATATTTTTAGCTGTTCCTTAAGAGGCATATCGTTCTGCTACAATTTATTGTATCATTGAGCGGGAAAAGTAGACAAAAAGTTTTTAAAATCTTATCATATGCGTAGCTTTGACAGGCTCGATTGTGATAGAATATCGTGGGCGTTTGAAAATGGAAGAAGACATAAAGTCCTTCTTGGATTATGTAACCAGCGAAAAGAAGTATTCCAAAAACACTTTGGCGGCTTATAAGAACGACTTAAGCCAGCTGGCTGAGTATGTGAAATCACAGGGCTCAACTTCCGGCTCTGAGCTTTCGGGGTCGAGGTTGACCGCTGAGATTCTGTCAGGTTACCTGCATAGTCTGCGAGTCAGAAGGTACACACCATCTACCGTGGCGCGCAAGATAGCCGCAGCTAAATCCTTCCTTAAATTTATGGTTGACAGGGGAAAGC
The DNA here is from genome assembly GCA_050011565.1 of Dehalococcoidia bacterium. Taxonomy (GTDB): domain Bacteria; phylum Chloroflexota; class Dehalococcoidia; order GIF9; family UBA5629; genus 9FT-COMBO-48-23. The sequence goes on along the minus strand of JBEKIW010000006.1, from coordinate 69,797 downwards.
TGAGAAGCGATTTAGCGCCGAACCTGGCTTCACCTCAGGTAAGCAAACCTCTGCCCAAACCTCTATCTGTTGCCGAGGTCCGGCGATTGTTATCGGAGCCGGCCAAGCGTTCTACCGTCGACGCCAAGAGAGATAAAACGATGTTGGAGTTGCTCTATGCCACTGGCTTGAGAGCCAGTGAGTTGATGTCCCTGAACACGCGGGATATCGACACCAAGAGAAACACGGTGCGGTGCCTGGGGTCTGGTTCTAAAACCCGAGTGGTTCCTTTTGACTCACCTGTGGCCCGGCTGGTTAAAGAATATATCGACGTCGTTCGACCTGAGTTATTGAGCGATGAGAAAGAGACCGCTTTGTTCCTTAACCGCCGCGGTGAACGGCTCACCCGGCAAGGCTTCTGGCAGATTGTTCAGGGCTATGCCGATAAGGTCGAGCTCAGCGGCAAGGTCACGCCTCGCAGCCTGCGTCACAGCTTTGCGGCGCATAAACTGAAGAGCGGTGCCGACTTACAGTCTGTTCAGGAGCTACTGGGTCATGCCCATATTTCGACTACGCGGGCATATACTCAGGTGGAGCTTCGCCCTTGACCTTGACTATAGAATATGTAATGCTGTATTTTTTGGAGCAATAATATGGGGAAAAAATCACGACGTAAAGCTAAACTTCGAGCAGCTGCCAGGCTAGCACAAAGAGCACCAGTCCAACCGGTCTATCAGGCAAAACCGATGGCTACGCCGATGGCTAAACCCTCGGCTGAACCTAGAGCTGTAGCGGCTTCGGTTCAATCCGCTGTAACGCCCGCTCAGGCCAACCGCTATCAATACGTGGTACCAGAGATGCGACAAATAGGAATCATCGCCGGTGCTTTGTTTTTAATACTCTTTGTATTAGCTTTTATTCTACATTGAAGCCTTAAGGTATAAGTGCGTGGGTTTAGAGGCAGCCCGAACCAGACTGCTTGAAAGTCTGAGACACGAAATTCGCGATAGACGTGTGCTGTCAGCCATATCGTGCGTGCCTCGAGAGCTTTTCGTATCAGCCGATTATTACTATGCCGCCTATGAAGACATGCCCCTGAGCATTGGTTTCGGGCAAACTATTTCTCAACCTTTCATTGTGGCTTTGATGACACAGGCTTTAAAACTCAAAGGAGATGACAAGGTTCTGGAATTAGGTACCGGAAGCGGCTATCAGACAGCCATACTAGCCAAACTGGCGAAACGGATAGTCAGCATCGAGCGCATTGATAAACTGGCAGAGTCGGCGAAGAGGGTCCTTGATAAACTGGATTGCAATAATGTTGAGATTCACAGCGCCGGTGAGACACTGGGCTGGCCGGACGGCGCACCCTACGATGCCATAATAGTAACTGCCGGCGCCCCGCATATCCCCGATATTTTGCTGGAGCAGTTGGCGCCGGGGGGGCGAATGGTAATTCCCGTAGGGTCGCGATGGGAACAGGACTTGCTCAAGGTCACCAAGAGAAAAAGGAAACATCTGGTCAAAAATCTGGGTGGCTGCCGCTTCGTACCGCTTATCGGACCTGGTGCCTGGGAAGAGTAATAGTTCGTCTAGCGAAGCGTGGCAATCTCAAATACCTGCCCTGGGAATAAAGATAGTGCCCACACCGGACTTAACCGTCAGTGAGCCTACCGGACAGACGGTGACGCAGGCCAAGCAGGAGGTACAGCCCGCCTCAGCCAGCGGCATACCCGAGAAAGTGCTGACCACTGTGTCAATGCCTCTGTAAGCGAAATCGAGTATGCCTGAACCTTGCTGTTGACACACCCAAATGCATTTGCCACATACAATGCATTTGTTTGGGTCGTAGGTAAACAGGGTATGGCTGGAATCTATCGGTAAATTTCGTGGTATGCGTCTAAACCTCTTAGGCTTCAGCTTTAACTTGAGGTTAGCGGCGGTTTTCTGCAGTCCGCAGTTTTTATTTTTGGCACAATGGACGCAGTCTAGATTATGGTGGCTGAGCAGAAGCTCAAAGGCGGTATTTCTAAGTCTCTTAACTTTTGGCGTATTCAGGTGTACTACCATGCCATCGCTGACCGGCTCAGTGCAAGCGGTAATGGGGGCACTTCTGCCTTCTATTTCCACAAAGCAGAGGCGGCAGGAAGCGAAGGGCGTGCCGGCTTCTCTGATAGCGCACAAATTAGGAATGTAAAGTCCATTATCTAGGGCTACCCAGAGTATGCTGGTTCCTGCCCTGGCCTTGACCTCGATGCCATCAATGGTTAACGTTAACAGGTTGTTGCTCCTCTTATTTGGACTTTATAAAACCGCTCTCCAAAAAATCGGCTAATGCTTTGATGTCATTCAGTGGAAACTGTCTGGTACTGGCCTCCAGAGGCTCGTCAGTGGCTATAGCAATGAGGTTACTTATTCGGCTAAGGGGCGGGCCGGCTGCCTTACGGTGAACCTCCACCTTAGGCGCCTGGCTCTGCTTGAAGCCTTCAGCGAGGATAATATCGTAGTCCTCACCGAGGAGACGAGCTATCTCGTTCAGGTCGGGCTCTCCAGTAAGGGGTTTGATTAGCACAACCTGGTCGGGGGAAACGATGGCTGTGGCGGCGCTGCCGGCTTGAATGTGACGCCAGCTATCTTTGCCTGGTTTATCAAAACTTAGACTGTGTATGGAGTGTTTGATTGTAGCCACGCGATAGCCCCTCGATTTCAGCTCCGAAATTAGCTTTTCAATGAGCGTGGTCTTCCCCGATTTGGATTCACCAACGATTGATATGGGGAGGCATAATTCACAGCGGTGGAAGCCTAAACTAAGGTTGGGCTTTAGCATTTTCTATAGGCCTTTTTCCACGGCTCCTTTCTTATGGCTATGTAGTCGAGTACGGCGGCTTTGACCGCGTTGGCGGCTAAAAGGGCACAGTGATGATTGCCCTCAGGTAAGCCACCCAGGGCTTCCAGTATGTCATTTTGGCTGATAGCCAACGCCTGTGACACGTCTTCACCTTTTATTAACTCCGATGCCATGCTGCCACAGGCAACTGTGGTGCTGCAGCCATTTGTCCAGAAAGCGGCGTCCGTTATTTTGCCGTCCTTTGCCTTGAGCCTCATCTCCATGGTTTCACCGCAAGCGCTGGCAGTGGAACCGAAGCCATCGGGATTCGGGATTTTGCCCGCATTTCGGGGATTCATGGCATGGTCGATTACCGTTTCGGAATATATTTTCCTCATTGTTTCTAGTATTTCTTTTTCAAGTTCGTCGAATTCGTCGGTCATATCGTGTCCCCGCTATGTTTGTTTTGCCTTTATTGGCAGCGCTTGAATAAAGTTCCGGCTGAGGCTGTCAAATATTTCCGAGCTGTACCGCTCGATTTTGCCCTCGTCGCAAAGCTTAGCCAGCTCGGGGTCAATGGGTATCTGGGCTAAGAGAGGCGCTCCTGCTGCCTCCGACATTTCCTGGCTCCGGCTCTTGCCAAATAGTTCCAGCTTCTTTTTGCTCCCGGGTGGGGTAAAGTAGCTCATATTTTCCACCACTCCCAATATAGGGATTTTCATCTGTTGTGCCATTCTGACTGCCTTCTTTACCACCATGACTGCCAGTTCCTGAGGGCTGAATACGATGACGATGCCAGACGTTGGAATGGTTTGTAATACTGTTAAAGGAGCATCGGCAGTGCCCGGCGGCAGGTCGACTATGAGATAATCGAGCTTACCCCAGAGCACATCTTCCCAGAATTGTTGAATGACTCTGCTGATAATAGGTCCGCGCCAGATGACAGCATCATCCTCATGTTCCAGCAGCAGATTGATGGACATAACACTGATGCCTAATTTTGACAATACCGGTAAAATGCCGGACTCACTGCTGCGTGGTCGAGTTCCGCTCAGGCCGAATATCTTGGGTATACTGGGGCCTGTGATGTCAGCATCGAGTATGCCGACCTCTTTTCCCTGGCGGGCGAGCGCCATACTGAGCAGGGCTGCCACCAGTGATTTGCCGACACCACCTTTGCCGCTCATGACAGCGACCACGTTTCCAACGTCGTTAACTTCTTTCGGTGCAGTCGGAACGAAGTTTACATTTGTCTGACTGACACCGGCCAATTGCCCGACGGTATCACTGACTTTGGATTTCAGCCAGTCTTCTGCGCTTGAGTCCAGGGCGGCAGAGGCGAGGGTGATGTCAACTTTCTGGTCAGTGACTGCGATTTGCCGGACTAAGTTTAATTTCACCAAGCTGCGCATAACACCGGGAACCAGGACTTCTTCCATGCTTTTATTTACTTGCTGCTCGGTTATCATGAATTTAGCTCCTTGCGTGTATATTTCATTTCCCCTGGCCTTAGTGGATTACTAAGTTTACTAATTTTAGCCGTTAGATTCAAAGGCTGGGGATTTTCAACTGGATTGTATAAAAATAGTAGGGGCTCCCTTTGTTGGTGGCCCCTACTAAGGTTTGCTACTGACGAATTACGTGTCGAATACAGGATAATCTATCTGGTTATTTCTTGAACTACCTTACCGTCAGCCGAGATGACTTCGATTCGGAACGGCATTTGACCCAAAGCATGGGTCGAGCAGGAAAGACAGGGGTCATAGCAACGGATAGCAACCTCGACTCGATTAAGAATTCCTTCGGTGATTTTATTATTCTTTATGAATTCTTTAGCCACTGTATACACAGCCTTGTTCATGGCTGCATTATTATTCCCGGTAGCTACTATGAGATTTACCTTGGTTATTTTACCGCTGTCATCTACCCAGTAATGGTGGAATAAAGTTCCACGCGGAGCTTCTAAGACACCGACGCCTTGTTCATTAAATTTGTTCGATGTCACTATCAGGTCGGTGGAACAAATATCCCGGTCCTCTAAGAGCTGTTGGGCCCTCTCCAGCGAATAAAGTAATTCTATCAGTCGGGCATAGTGGTAATATAGCGAGCCTTCTACAGGGCCACCATTGCCAATTTTCTTGAAATTCTTAAGTTCGGCATTGGCTCGAGGCGTTGATATTCCCTGGCAAACGTTTAGTCGGCCGAGCGGGCCAGTGCGGTATGTACCGGCTGGATAGCCGAGCTTCTTGTAAAACGGGAACTTAAGGTAAGACCAGTCCTCCACATGCTCATTGATGATATCGAGATAGTTGGAAGGGTTGAACTGGTCTTCAAGTACTTTGCCCTTGGAATCGATCAGCCTTAATTTACCATCGTACAACTCTAGATTGTTGTTTTTGTCGACCAATCCAAGATAACCTGTTGGGAAGCTGGCACAGCTACAAACGAATTCGTTGTGTTGGTCGTAGTACTGTTTAAGTATGTTGATTGCGGTTTCGGCATCGGCAATCGCCCAATCTATTTGCTTGAGAAAATGGTCACGGTCGGCCGTTGACAGCGGTGTGTTCATACCGCCGGGTACAGCGCCGTTGGGGTGGACCTTTTTACCGCCGAGACTCTGGATGATTGTTTGCCCGAAGCTGCGAAGCAATACACCTTTAGTTGCCAGCTCCGGGTTCACACCAATTAACCCGATTACGTTTCTTATTGCCGGGTCGGCATCCAGACCCAATAGCAAATCAGGGCTGGCTAAATGGAAGAAGTGAAGAGCATGGGACTGGATATATTGTCCCATGTGCATCAGCTCACGAAGTAATTTAGCCGGACGAGTTAGTTCCACGCCTAATATCGCATCGCAGGCTTTAGCTGCGGCCAGATGATGACTTACCGGGCAGATTCCGCAGATTCTGGGCGTAATGGAGGGCATTTCCCAGAGTACCCTGCCCTCGCAGAACTTCTCGAAGCCTCGAAACTGCGTTACATTGAACTTGGCATCAATGGCATTGCCCGCCTCATCCAATTGGATAGTCACCTTGCCGTGTCCTTCAATCCGGCTAACCGGGTTTATCTCAATTGTTCTTTTGGCATTTGCCTTTTTAACTTCAGAAACCATAGCAACACCTCTCAGATTTAATCAAAGCGCATCATGTCTGGGGGCAAAACAGGTATCCTACCTGCCAGCAGTTCATTTAAGCCATACAAGATGGCTTTAGGTTCCGGCGGGCAGCCGGGAACGTAACAGTCAACTTTCACGATATTATTTATCGGTTTTACCTGGTCCAGAAGTGCCGGTACACCGGGCGGGCGCGGTATTTTGCCCTCAAAAGTGCTCTCAGACTCGATATAGGCGCGCCTTAGCACATCTTCTTTGTCAAGGGTACTGCGCATAGCACACACGCCGCCAAAACAGGCACAGTCGCCCCAGGCCATAAGAATTTTGCAATGAGCCCTGAGGTCTTTGAGGACTTCCTCCTCTTCGGTATTACCCACAGAGCCTTCCACGATGCCGACGTCTACCTGTGGGAACTCCTTTATATCGGTAATAGGAGTCCTGGTGAATTCAACCACGTTGGCTAAATCAATTATGGCTGCATCGATGTCTAAAAATGACATATGACATCCGGCACAGCCTTCCAGCCAGACCGAAGCTACCTTCACTTTTGCCATATTATTTACTCCTTATCAATTACTTGAAGCGCTTGGCGATTTCGTTGATGATTTCCCAATCTGCCCTTATCCCCTCTGGCGGCTTTACTAAGCGCGATACTGATATGGGCGAACCATCCAGAGTGCTGTAATTTCCGCTTATTTCTGTCCAGGTTGGTGACGGCAAAACTACATTGGCTTTTTGGGCCGGTGGCGATAGATAACTGGCTTGAACGACCAGGAAATCCACTCCTTTGAGCAGTCCCGGTAATTCTTTTGCCTCAACCTGGTCATCGGCTAAAAGCAGATATAATGCCTTTATACCGTTTTGAGCTAAGTTATTTATAACAGAAACGGAACTATTGGCTATACCGATGTCCCAGGCACCCCGGCTATTTCCCTTGGACTTTAGAGATATGATTCCCGGCTTGCCACCGTTCCGTCCGCCGGAAACAGCCGCCAGGTTGTATATGGCGGTTATTAGCCCCGAATTTTGATGTTTTAGAATGCCTTCACCGTAGACGACGACGCTGCTCTTGGCTTTGCCGAGTGTTTCAGCTGCCTCAATGAGCTTTTTATAATTAATTCCAGCGGCTACAGCATCCTGCTTAATATTGACTTTGTTTAGTGCAGCAGCAATTTTCTTTACCTGTGCGGAATTTTTAGTCAAACCATTGTCTATTATAGCTTTAGCCAGACTATTAAGAGTCAGAGCTTCCTTACCCTTCTTTGGCTTCAACCACAGCGCCGCATAATCCGGTAAAACATTTTGTGTTGGGTCAAGAATGATGAGCTTTGCCTTGTTCTGTCTGACCGCTCTAACGATATAAGACCCGGCTACAGGATGGCTTTTGAACGGGTCGGCACCGACCAGGAGCACACAGTCAGCATTAAAAATATCTTCCAGTGGCGTTTCAGTACTTAAATCCGCCTTATCCTGGAAAGCGCCGATACCTTTGATAACGGCCCTATACTCATCTCCGTCGAGACTATCCATAAACTTACTACCCAGGGCTCCTGTAATTAATTCCTTGAATGCTTTCAGTGCCTGGCTACTGGCCTGACTTGAAGCCACTCCGGCTATGCTGCCGCCCCCATTATGCGCTTTAAGCTGGCTGAGCTTCTTAGATACCATATCAACAGCTTCATTCAATGTGCAGGGCTCCAGCTTACCGCGGGCATTTCGCATCATCGGTGTCTTTACTCTGGCTTGACTCTGACTTAAGGGACCAAAACGCCCCATATAGCAGAGTAGACCATCGTGTTGGGAAGCGTCGGGGCTGTCTATCCTTATCAACATGTTGTTCTTGACGAACGCTTGAATCGTACAGCCGATACCACATATGGGGCAAACAGTGGTTATCTCCTGTGAATCCGGACGTTTGCCCTTGTAGGCGCTCTTCTTGGAAAAGATGGCACCTGTTGGGCAAGCTTGAAAACAAGCGCCGCAAGAAATACAGGTGGACTTTCCCAGAGGTTGATTAAGGTCAGCTACTACTACGTCTTTCCAGCCGCGGTACCCGAAATCGAGTGTATGAACACCTACAATTTGATCGCACGTTCTTATGCATCGGCCGCAGAGGATGCACCGGTTGTGGTCGATGACCAGGTATTCGTGCTGCGAATCAACCGGCAGAGAAGGCCATGAATAGGGATATCGCGTATTATCCATTTGATACCGGTAGCCTAGTTGCTGTAATTCGCAGTCGCCACTGGCTACGCACTGGGCACAGAGATGGTTTCGTTCGGTGAACATGAGTTCTAGAACCAGCCGGCGATATTTCTCCAGTTTTTCATTTTGGGTCTGTACTACCAAACCTTCTCGTGCCGGGTAGGTACACGCCGGGACAGGTCGTCTTTCTCTTTCTATATCGACGACGCACATACGGCAAGCGCCGACGTCCGTCAGTCCCTTTGAATGGCAGAGAGTTGGCACATCGATATTGTTAGCCTGACAGACCTCGAGGACAGTATCGCCCTCTTTCCCCTTGACCTGCTTACCATCGATTGTTAGTGTAATCTCTTTCATGCTTATTCTCCTACCTCAAGATCACATCTAAGACAGCGGCTACCTTCGCTTTTCGCTTCCTTCGGACTGTAGGGCAAGACTACCTCTTTAAAAGAGCCTTTTCTTTGTGAGCTGCCTACCTCTGTCATTGCTACCCTCGGCCTTTCTTTCAGTTCCTCCTCAGTAGGAGGTATGGGAGGGATGGCAATTGGCTGATAGCCGTTGCGTTCTACCAACGGCGAGAGTTTCTCGCCGCGGAGATATCTTTTTATGGATGAGGCTGCCCTCTGTCCGGCGGCAATAGCTTCGATTACTGTTGCTGCGCCGGTAACTGCGTCTCCTCCGGCGAAAACGCCTTCGCGATTGGTGGCGAGGGTTCTCGGGTCGGCTGCTATTGTTCCGCCCTTGGCCGTGCCAATACCGTCCCCACCCAAAAATGAAGTATCCGGTCTTTGTCCCGTGGCTTCAATAACCGTGTCGAAATTCATTGTATACTCAGACCCATTAATGGGGTTGGGAGTCCTTCTTCCGCTGGTATCGAACTCTTTAAGTTCCATGCGGATGCATTCGAGTCCGGTGACTACGCCGTTATTACCCAGAATCTTGGTAGGGGCTGTCAAACAGTGGATTTGAACGCCTTCCTCGTCAGCCGCTACTACCTCATCCGTCAGTGCCGGCATATCTTTCCTCTCCCGCCGGTAGAGAATGTGTACCTCTTTGGCACCTTCTCTCAAAGCTACTCGAGCTGCATCGATGGCAGAGTTGCCGCCACCAATGACAGCTACTTTCTGCCCCACCTTTATTTTCTTTCCCAGATTCAGCTCTCTCAGAAAGTTGATAGCGTCGAAGACTCCAGCCAGGTCTTCGCCCGGAATCTTCATCTTATCTCCCTTGTGGGCACCCGTAGCAATGAATACGGCTTGATATTTATTCTCTTTTAACAGGGCTTCTATATCTTCTACCCGCGTATTCAATTTTATTTCTACGCCGAGTTTCTGGATGATATCAATCTCTTTTTTAAGCAGGTCCTTCGGCAGCCGGTACTCAGGGATACCGACGGCCAACATGCCGCCGGCTACAGGCAATGCTTCAAATATGGCAACCTGGTATCCTTCGTGGGCGAGGTCCCAGGCTGCGGATAATCCTGCCGGCCCCGCGCCGATGATAGCTATCTTTTCTTTCTTCCGCTCTTTAATATCCGGTTTATATTCGAATCCATGCTCAAAAGCGTAATCGGTAGCGAACCTGTGTAGTTGTCTGATGGCTATCGGCTCTTCTACTTGGCCTCGACGACACTTACTTTCGCACGGGTGAGGGCATACCCGCCCTACGCTTAAGGGTAATGGCAGCCGCTGCATAATAACTCGGCAAGCCTGTTCGAAATTATTCTCCTTAATGAAAGCGATATAACCCGGTGCATCGAGCCCTACAGGGCATGTTCCCTGACATGGAGCCCTGAACAGGGCCTGGCAGACTACAGCCGGGCACTTCTTGTCTATTATGTGGGCTTCATATTCATCTCTGAAATGGCGCAGTGTGGTCAGAACTGGATTGGGAGCTGTTTGTCCCAGGCCGCAGATGGATGCGGAGCACACCATGTCAGCCAGCTCCGAAAGTATATTCAGGTCTTCCATTGTTCCTTTACCTTCGGTTATCTTGGTCAGGAAAGCAAGCATCTTTGGTATTCCTGCCCGGCATGGAGTGCATTTACCACATGACTCGTCCCTGGTGAACTGCAGGAAGAATTTAGCCACATCGACCATGCAACTATCCTCATCCATGACTACAAGCCCACCTGAACCCATAATTGCACCCAGGGCGGTTACAGCTTCATAGTCGACGGGGGTGTTCAGATGTTCGATGGGAATAACTCCACCCGAAGGCCCACCTATCTGCACTGCCTTGAACTGCTTTCCTTTCGGTATGCCACCGCCTATGTCAAATACAATTTTACCCAGGCTGGTGCCCAACGGAACCTCAACCAGCCCGGTGTTATTGACCTTTCCAACCAGACACAGTGTCTTTGTACCTTTGCTGCTTGCAGTGCCGACACTTCCAAACCAATCGGCCCCTTTCCAGATTATCTGTGGAACGTTTGACCAGGTTTCCACATTATTTAACGTAGTCGGTTTATCAAAAAGTCCTTTGTTAGCCGGGAACGGCGGTCGCTGGCGTGGATTACCTCGTTTGCCTTCGATTGAGGTTAAAAGGGCAGTCTCCTCGCCGCAGACGAAAGCGCCGGCGCCGGGGAATATATCCAGGTCGAATTCAAAGCCGGTACCGAGTATGTTCTTCCCCAGCAGGCCGTATTCTCGAGCCTTGGTTATGGCATGATTTAATGTCTCGATGGCCAGGGGGTATTCGGCACGGACATACGCGTAGCCCTGGAGTACGTTGCCTATGGCATAAGCTCCTATTGCCATTCCTTCGATTATTGAGTGCGGATTTCCTTCAAGGACGGCTCGGTTCATATAAGCACCCGGGTCACCCTCGTCGCCATTGCAGACAACGTATTTTTCATCACCAGCCGCGCTGCGAACGAATGTCCATTTCGTGCCTGTGGGGAAGCCTGCTCCTCCACGGCCTCTCAGGCCAGCCTTCCCGATTTCTGAGATGACTTCATCCGGCTTCATTTGGGCAAGAGCCTTAGCTAACCCCTGGTAGCCGTCCCGGGCAATGTACTCATCTATATTCATCGGGTCGAGGTCCTGGTTATGCATTACCCGTATCTCCTGTAGCTTGAGCAGCGGGTCAGTAGTGTCCAGCTTCCATTCATCGACCACCTTATTGCGAATAAGATGTTTCTCGATAATTTTGGAGACTTTGTCCTCGGTGACGTCGTAATAAATAGTTTTTCCGGTTGCGGGATGCACGACGGTAACTACCGGCTCTCGGTCGCACAAACCGATGCATGCTGCCTTAAGCACGGAGACATCCGATAATTTGTTGCTTTTCACTCCCTGTTGAAAAGCTTGAAGGACCTTGTTTGCTCCTGAGGATATACCGCACGTGCCAAGATGAACCTTAACTTGGATCTTCTTCTCTTGTTTGGCTAGCCTCTCTTGTATTTTACCTCTAAGCTGTGTCAGTTCTTTTACAGATGCAAGTGGTTTCATCTCATTCTCCTATTTATATGAAGTCAGGATGTCTTTTATCTGGCTTGGTTTTACCTTTCGATAGACATTTTCTTTTATTGCCATAACCGGAGATAGACCGCAACAGCCCAGGCATCTTACTGTCTCCAGCGAGAATTTTCCGTCGGAAGTAATTCCACCCGACTCAAGGCTGTAGTCCTTCTTCATCGTCTTTAGAATCCTTTCGGCCCCTTTTACGTAGCAACTGGTGCCGAGACAGACTTGAAGGACATATTTACCTTTCGGTACCATCGAGAAAAAGGAATAGAAGCTGGTTATGCCGTATATTTCACTCAGTGGGATCCCCATCTCCTTGGAGACAGTTCTTAAAACTTCGGGTGGTAGATAGCCGACCAGCCCCTGCACTTGCTGCAGCACTCGAATTGGAGCCCCAGCCCTGCCATCAGTGGCTTCGACTATCTTTCTGATTTGCTGGAGTGTTTTGCTGGTGAGCTGTTTGCCGGTTTTTGACTTGGTTGTCGTAGGTTTCTTTGCTTGCTTCAAGGACACCTCCTAAATTGTAACTATTTCGGAGTATCTAGTACGATATTTTAACAGTTTGCCTGTTTGGCCGGCATCGGACTTTGGCCTGGTTCTGATACGGACTTTGCCATGTTGTGAAATGATAATCGCTTGATTGGTGGAGAAAAATTTGCGTGGCCATAGACAAAACCGCTGAATTATAGCATATAGCAATATGAGCATCAAAAGGATTACACTCGTTGATTGCATCAGTTCTATATTGATATACAGCTTATTTACAAAAAAGGCCTAGCTGCGCGATTGCAATTACTTGTTTCTTTAGTCAATTATAGGTATAATTGCTTGGTTTTTTCGTGAAGAGACCACAATTCAAAACAAAGGTGACATTGCAGCTATGACCTGGAATGCTAGCCGAAGTACCTTCCTACTATTCTTTAATGCATTGTTTTTTAAGAGTTCCGAACTTTCTAAGGAGGTTTTACATGTGGAAAACTGAAGCTACCGGGGTGACGCATGTGGAGACAGCGGTAAGACAGTGTCTGCCGCCGTGCCAAATCAAATGCCCGATAAATGAGGATATTCAGCGGACAAATGTGCTGATTTCTCTTCTCCCGGAAGACCCGGATTTGGCGAAAAATGGTGTCATCCAGATTAGTGAATATCTCTATGGAAAGAACCCTTTCTTCAACATTTGTGGTTACATTTGCGGTATTTGCGAACTGGAGTGTAATTATGGCAAGAAGGGTGGCGCAATCAAGAGGAGACTGCTAAAAAGATTCCTTTCGGATGTATATACTGAACATTTAAAGGAGCAAGAGGAATTAGAGATACCCAAAAACAAGGAAAATGTGGCTGTCGTAGGCGGCGGGCCGGGCGGGCTAATGTGTGCCTACGATTTAAGCAAGAGAGGATACCGGGTAACGATAGTTGAAGCCTCTGACCGGCTTGGCGGCGCCTTATGGCTGGTACCAGACTACCGCCTGCCGAAGGATATTCTCCAGACTACAGTCGAGAACCTGATTAGGATTGCCGGCATAGATGTCAGGTATAAAAGCCGTCTTGGGGAAGGGAGACTGACGCTGGAAAGATTGAAGAATGAGGGCTATAAGGCAGTTTTTCTGGCAACTGGATTGCCATATCCTAGAGTATTAACCTTTGAAGGACAATTTGTGGAGGGGCAGGACCTGTCGGGTGTGATGTATGGCCACACTTATCTTTACGAAGTCAGCCACAACAATATCGCCTCAAATTATTTCAAGGGTAAAAAAGTCATAGTCACCGGAGGTGGAAACGTGGCTTTTGACGTGGCCAGATCAGCCAGGAGGCAGGGTGGGGATGTGACCGTCGTAGCGCTTGAACGAGAGGACAAGGACCATAGAGACGGTGTGCCTGCTGATGAAGAGGAAATCCGGGGAGCCTGGGAAGAGGGTGTAAGAATAGTCTATAGCCGCGGGGTGAGAAAGATTATGGGGCAGAATGGGAAGTTCAAGGGAATCGAATGCCCAACATGTGTTAGTGTGTTTGATGAACAGGGTTTCAATCCGAAGTTCGAGTGTACTGATTGCATTGATTTGGCAGGGGACGTGCTTATAATCACTGTGGGACAGGCTCCGGACAGGCCGTTACTCCAGAAGGAAAATCTTTTGAATGAACGGGGCAGGCTTGATGTGGACCATTTAACACTGCAAAGTGCAAGTAAGCCCTGGCTATTCATTGGCGGTGATGTGAGGAGGGTAGGCTTTATGATAGAAGCTATGGCCGAAGGGCTTGTGGCTGCCGAATCGATTGACAGGTGTTTAAGGGGCGTGGATATGAAGGAGGGCCGCAGAAGGGACTACGAGGGATACACGATACCGGTTAGGAGAGACTACAAGCCTGAACCTGAGGTACTGTGGATACCACCTGAAAACAGAATGCATTTCCAACTTTTTGAAAAGGGCTTGACATTAAAAGAGGCAATAGAGGAAGCGAAAAGATGTGTTACTTGCGGCCCCTGTTTGTCCTGTAAAGCATGCGTATCGATTGGATTTCAGAAATCTCTAAGTCCGGTTGAGGTGGATATCGCCAAATGTAGCGGCTGCGGCCATTGTGTCTATACCTGTAACTATTACGCATCTCGATTAGTTAATCGCGGTGATAAAATCGTTTCTGAAACGGATATGTTTAAGTGCAAGTCATGTGGTATGTGTGTTGTCGCTTGTCCATCTCAGGCCAGAAAAATGGTTGATGACGATACGGCTGAGAGGATAGCCAGCGTGTATGCGGCCTTATCATAGATGCTTTGAGTAAAGTATTATCAAGGAGGATGACATTGAGCCAATATAAACCCAAATTAGTGTGTTTCTCTTGCAAATTTGGTTGGGGTTATCTGACAGACGAAACTAGCCTTTCCAACCAGATAGATAATTGGATACCTATTATTTGCACAGGAAAAATTGATGCCACGCACATGATTGATGCATTTGAAAGAGGGGCGGATGGAATCTTGATACTCGGCTGTCCGGAAGGTGACTGCCACTATCAAGACGGTAACTTCGAGGCGAAAAAGAGGGTATATCTCCTTCGCAGGCTGCTGGAGTCAATTGGTATAGAGAAGGAAAGGATCAGGATAGAGCTATCCGTTGACCCGGAAGGTATCAGAATTCAGCAATTAGCTAAGGAGATGATGGAGGACCTGGCAAAGTTGGGACCGCCGAAGAGGAGCACAGAAGTGCGGAAAACATCCAAAAAAGAAGCGGTTAAAGCTGGGGGGAGGAAATAGGATGGCTAAGCCAAAAGTTGCAATTTGCTGGTTGGGGGGTTGTGGCGGCTGTGACGAGGCAGTTGTTGATATAAACGAAGTAATTCTCAGCGTAGCTGGAGCGGTTGATTTAGTTCTGTGGCCGGTGGCACTGGACTTTAAGTACGACAGCATCAAAGCCCTAAAGGATGGCGATATCGCATTGAGTATAATAAACGGAAATGTCAGAAACTCTGAGCAGGAGGAGGTAGCCAAGCTATTAAGGGAAAAATCTCAGATTATTCTCGCCTTTGGTGCCTGCGCTTGCCTTGGAGGAACACCCGGATTAGCCAACCTCACCACGAAAGAAGATATATTCAACTGGGTCTATCGTGATGCTCCAACAGTGGTCAATCCGGATAAGGTATATCCACAGACAAAAAGTCGTGTCAACGGAAAAGAGCTCACTCTCCCAGAATTCTATGACCGTGTCTATGCACTGAATGACATAATCAATGTCGACTATTATTTACCTGGATGCCCGCCTCCACCTTACTCGGTGATGTATGCCTTGAGTGCAGTCCTCGAAAATAAGCTTCCGCCTAAAGGCTCAACCCTGGCGCCTCAGAGGGCTTTATGTGATAGCTGCAAGCGAAATAAATCAAAGCCGGAAAGGTTAGCGATAAGGGAAATTAAGAGGATTCACGAGGTGGAGGCTGTCCCTGATACCTGTTTTCTAGCTCAAGGAATAATTTGCCTGGGCCCTGCCACCAGGGATGGCTGTGGAGAATCCTGCATAAATATCAACGTCCCATGCCGGGGATGCTTTGGTCCAGTGGAAGGAGTAGCCGATTCGGGAGCTAAGTTTGTTTCTGCTTTAGCATCAATTATGGATGCACAGAGTGATGCAGACATTACCCGAATTGCGGACCAGATTACCGACCTTGCAGGATACCTGTATAGATTCTCGGTGCCAACTTCAAGATTGAAGAAAAAAAGAGGTTAAGGAATTAGACAGGAAAGAGGTGAAATGTGACCGAAAAGATAACCATAAACCCGATAACCAGACTTGAAGGACATGGAAAAATTGAGATCTTCCTGGACGATAAGGGTAATGTAGACGACGCCTACTGGCAGGTAGTTGAGCTAAGAGGTTTTGAAAGGTTTTGCCTGGGTAGACCTGTGGAGGAACTGCCGCGAATTATGCCTAATATTTGCGGTGTTTGTCCCACGCCTCACAATATGGCGTCAGTCAAGGCATTAGACGACCTCTATGGGGTGGAGCCAACGCCTACGGCAAAGCTGATAAGAGGGCTCCACTATAATGCATTTATGGTGGAAGACCATTTACTGCATTTCTTTATTCTCGCCGGACCGGACTTTGTGCTGGGGCCAAATGCCGCCCCTGCAGAACGGAATATCCTCGGCGTAGTGAACAAAGTGGGGTTAGAAATCGGCGGCAAAGTTATTGAAGTAAGGAAAAGGTGCCGGGAGATAATCAGATATATCGCCAGCAAGCCTCCTCATCCTGAAGGTGGGTTACCCGGAGGGGTGTCCAGGGGTATTACAGAGGAGGACCGAAAATGGATGAGGGACACTGCTGACTTCTCTGTTGAATTTACTCAGTTTGCGCTGGAATTGTTCAAACAGGTTGTCCTGGACAATAAGGAGTATCTAAATCTGGTACTGAATGATGCCTATAAATTGAACACATATTATATGGGGCTGGTTGATGAAAATAAGCGGGTAAACTTTTACGAAGGTAAATTGCGGGTTGTCAATCCAAAGGGCGAGGAATTTGCTTTGTTCGACTATCATGATTACATAAACCACATAGGTGAGTGGATTGAACCCTGGACATATATAAGAATGACTCACCTGAGGAAAGTGGGGTGGAATGGGCTGAACGATGATAAGGGAACTTCGCTTTACCGAGTTGGGCCGTTAGCGAGATTGAATGTAGCTGAGAGCATGTATACGCCTCTGGCGCAGAAAGAATATGAGGCGATGTTTGATATACTCGGGGGTAAGCCCAGTCATCACACCCTGGCTTATCATTGGGCAAGATTGATTGAGGCTCTTCAAGCCGCAGAACACATGCAGAGGATAGTTAATGACCCCTTGCTGACCAGTAAAGATATACGGAATATGAATCTCAAATTGGGCAAGGTCGGGATTGGCTGCGTGGAGGCAGCACGCGGAACCTTGATTCACCATTATGAGGCAGATGCTGAAGGCAAAACTACAAAAGTGAATCTCATAGTAGCCACCCAGCATAATGCGGCCCCGATATGTTTATCCGTTAAAAAAGCAGCCATGGAATTTGTTAAGGGGCCCGAGGTGAAGGAAGGTTTACTTAATATGGTAGAGATGGCGTTCAGAGCTTATGACCCGTGTTTGGGCTGCGCCACTCATGCCTTGCCGGGCAACATGCCCCTTGAAGTGAATATAAGGGACAGGAATGGCAGCCTGATACGGACGGTGCAGAGACCTTAATACTGTTTTAGGGGTTGCACTGGACCTCGTTCAGAGTTATCATTTGGTTCGCAGTGGGCGACAGTTTGGGTAACTTAATCGCTGGCTTTAAACCCATTTGAAATAAAGTTTGGGCGCGGCGAGGATTGTCCGAGTTTTGCACTAGAATATCTGACGTACGGTGTAAAATGAGGTCATTATGTACTAAGTCTATCTGAAGAATCCTCAAGATGAATAGTACATCCTCTGAAGCAGGCAAAACGACGGATTATTCCCCTGAACAGCGCGCACTGGTACTGCGGCTCAGGGTTTATATCAATCTGAGATGGCTTGCCATTCCGGCAATCGTTATTGCCACCCTCGTAGCATCCCTGATATTTCACGTTGGTTTTCCCACCCTGCCTGTTTATATTATTTGCGCAATTATCGCCGGCTATAATTTTTGGCTTTTTCTTTTGGCAAGAGGTCTGGAGAAACAAGAACCTGACTCGGTAGTCAGAAAAGCTGAGGCCTATGGCTACATACAGGTCGTTCTTGATTTGGTAATGCTCACGGCAATTATACACTTTACCGGGGGAGTAGAAAACCCGTTTCTGTTTCTGTATATAATTCATACCAATGCGGCAGCTATATTCCTTTCCAAACGTAGAGTATATATACTGACCACCTTTGCCATGGTAATGGTTACAGCTCTCGTTCTCATGGAATATCGGGGGACAATACCGCATGTAAATCTAGAGGGATTCGTACCTCCGGATCGATACAAAGATCTGGGCGTTGTTATCTCTGCTCTGGTTGCTTTAGTCACCTTAGCCTATGCCACAGTTTACGTAGCCACGGCTATTGTCGGTGAGTTGAGACGGCGGCAGCGAGAAGTCGTGGTATTGAAAGACCAGCTTCTTGAACAAAGGAAGGTAGAGTTGGAGCAGATTTCTGGTGAAGTGGTCAAATTAGTAGAAGAGCGGCGTCGCTTTGTCCGCTTCCTCAGCGTTGTCGCACATGACCTTCAGTCTCCTCTTGTGGCAACTCAGAGTTTGCTATCCTATATTGTGGATGGGTATACTGGTGAGATAACCGATGGGCAAAAAGACCTGATGCAAAGAGGCATCAGAAGAATCGATGGGCTGCTGACATTGATTACCGACCTGCTGGACATACCTCGAATTGAAGCCGGGCAGCTTAATCGCGAGATGAGAGAGATCTCATTAAACGATGTGGTAAAGCAGGCGACGGATGGCCTGGATAACTTAGCCAGACAGAAGGGATTAACGCTGAGAGTTGAATTACCCGAAAGTTCTCCTAGTGTCTACGCTTCCAACCGGAGGCTACAGCAGGTGGTAACTAATCTGACAAGCAATGCTATCAATTATACTCGCGAAGGTACCGTACTCGTCAGAGCTGCAGATGGTGACAATGAAGTCCGAATTGAAGTAATAGATTCCGGAATTGGTGTACCACCTGATGACCTGCCTCGACTCTTTGATGACTTCTTCCGGGGTAGCAATGTGGGAGCCAAGGGAACGGGCTTAGGATTATCTATATCCAAGAGGATAGTAGAAGCTCATGGAGGTAGCATTTGGGCTGAGAGTCCTGATGCTGAAACGGGTAAGGGAAGCAAATTTACTTTTACTTTGCCGAAAAATAGAGCGCTCGTAGCTGAAAAGTAGTCAATACAATAGCTAGTTGGGTCTCACGGAAATAATTAAGGAGGTAACTAACATGAAACAGAGGCCAAAAATTTTGCTTGTCGACGACGATGTCGACCTGGTAACAGTGATGAGGGGAGCTTTGGAAAGCAAAGCTTTTGAGGTGATTGTAGCCTATAACGGGCTGGAAGGCTTGGAAAAAGCAAAGAAAGAGAAGCCCGATTTAGTCGTTTTGGACATATTGATGCCGGTAGCCGATGGTTTTACGTTTGCCGACCAATTTCGTAAAGACCCGTCGCTTGCCAAGGTACCTGTTTTAGCACTGACCAGCTTTTCAGAGTCGCTTGGCCAGCCGTTTGCTTTTGATGTTTCTGAGTATATCTCCAAGCCTATTAAGCCGAGGGATCTGGTGGCTAAGGTTGAGGAGTTTCTTAAGAAGGCGGGGAAATGATATCAGATTGTCCGGTACCGGTAAGGTAAAACGGGAAGTACCTGATCTAGCCTATCGGTTTTAGTCATGTAGAATACGGTCTGGTGTAGATTCTGTAAATAGCCTCGTTGTTTTCCGTAAAGCATTGGGTGCAACCTTCACATTCTTCAGGCTTTACTTTCTCAAGATAAACCTCAATCCCGAGTTCGCGGTACATCCCCAAAATTCTCTTGAGATGCGTGCCTCCGGTGACCGAGGCTATCTTCCAGCCTTCGGTTTCCAACTGCTGTTGCGTCTTAGCCATCTTATCCATGCCGTAAATTGATCTTATCAAAAAGCTAAAAGCAACAACAGGAATTCAGTTCTGTCCACACATTTTAAAGTTAGACATAATGATATCGGTTTGAGTATACTGCTGGATTGAGGAGAAACCCCATGGCGCGGCGAAAAAACATGTTCCAACATAAATATGCTGATGTGAACAACATAAGTATTCACTATGTGACTGTGGGCAAGGGGAGATTGATAATGTTCCTCCACGGTTTTCCTGAGTTCTGGTATGAGTGGAAGAACCAGCTTGCCGAGTTCGGGCGAGATTACCAGGCCGTGGCTCCGGATATGCGGGGCTACAATCTCTCATCGAAGCCTGCCGATGTCGAGCAGTATCGAATGAAGTATCTGATTGAGGATATACGTGCTCTTGCTGAGTACCTGGGTTATAAGAAGTTTTTCCTGGTGGCTCATGATTGGGGCGCGGGAGTGGCGTGGCCGTTTGCCATACGCCATCCAGATTATCTGGAAAAGCTCATTATAATAAACGGCACACATCCGGTTACCTTTACTCGCGAACTCCGTGATAACCCGGAGCAGCGGAAAGCCAGCCAGTATATTCTCGTGTATCGAACTCCTGAAGCTGAGGAGATACTGTCTCGAAACAACTACGCTTTACCGGCTAGCAATCTACTGGAGGAAGGCCTAAAGCAGGGCTACTTCACGGAAGAAGACAGGAAAGCGTATATAGAAGCCTGGTCGCAGCCGGGCTCGCTCACCGGCGGTCTTAATTATTATAGAGCCGCCCGTCTCGGCCTGTTTACGGGTGAAAGCGACGATATATTGTCGGCAAACGCTTCATTGTTTACGGTCAAGGTGCCGACGCTCGTGATATGGGGCGAGCAAGATAAGTGGCTGCTCACCGGAAATCTGGAAGGTCTCGAAAAGTACGTACCCCACCTGACCATCAAGCGCATTCCCGATGGCTCGCATTGGGTCATTCACGAGAAGCCGGCGCTGGTTAATTCCTATATCCGGGAGTTTATCGAAAGCTGAATTTCTCCGCCGGCTTAGCCGTCTAAGTGGGCATGTGGTAGAAGCCGGACCCAGGTTGACAATAGACTTGCGCTTTTTTATGCTTAATTTTTAGTTTTAAGGAGGACAAATATGAAAATAAGTACGGTCAGCGTTATCGGAGAGGGGGAACTGGCGGACAAGCTCAAAGAGCTTCTAAGTAAAGCGAACTTAAAGGTCTTTATAGCTAACTTGAAGGAGGACTATGCCAAGCAGGTGGGCGAGTCTGATTTAGTCCTTGAGGTAGCTCCTGAAGATTTGGCTGCCAAGAAGAAAATATTCAAGAGCTGTGAGGCCAAATGCCGTAAAGAGACGATACTGGCCACGACAACATCGAATCCGTGGGTGACGCAGTTAGCCGGGGGGACCAAAAGGCAGGATAAAGTTGTCGGTATAAACTTCACCAAAAATCCGTTCGAGGATAAATACCTGGTTCAGGTAGTCAAGGGGCTGCAGACTTCCGATGAGACTGTCCGGGCGGTGATGGAGTTGCTAGAAACTGTGGGGATTACTGCGGTGCCACTAGAGGAGACGCCGGGGTTCATTCTGGATAGGGTGATTGCTTCGATAGTCAACGAGGCGGCTGTAATGTATTCGTCGAAGCTGGCAACCAAAGAGGACATCGATAACATGATGAAAGTCTGTGTGAACTGGCCTATGGGGCCGTTCGAATTTGCCGACAACATGGGCGTGGACAGGGTAGTCGAGATCTTGGACTCAATGGCGCAGCAACTTGGGCCTAAATATCAGCCTTGTTTCTTGTTGAGGAGAATGGTCGATGCCGGCTGGTTGGGTAAGAAGACGGGTAGAGGATTCCATTTATATAGCTAGCATCCGAAAAATGTTGGAGGTATGAATATGGAAATCAAAAAGATTGCAGTACTAGGGGCTGGGGTCATGGGGCATGGAATCGCCCAGGTCTGCGCGCAGGCAGGGTACGAAGTTAATTTGCGGGATATTAAAGACGAGTTCGTGCAATCGGGTATAGGCAAAATTCGGAAATTCCTCAGCGGCGGCGTCGAGCGCCAGAGAATAACTCAAGCTGAAGCCGATGCTATATTGGGCCGGATTAGAGGCATGACCGATCTGAAAGAAGCAGTCAAGGATGTCGATTTGGTCATCGAGGTCATAGTTGAAGACATTACTATTAAGAAGGACATGTATAAAGAGCTCGACCAGATGTGCCGCCCGGATACCATATTTGCCTCTAATACGTCAGCCCAATCCATAACTGAGATGGCAATGGTAACTAAACGACCTGACAAGTTCATTGGTATGCACTGGTTCAATCCGGCGCAACTTATGCGGGGCATAGAGGTCGTTGTTCACGACAAGACCTCTAAAGAGACACGGGATACAATAGTGGACTTATGCAAAAAGCTGGGCAAAGAGCCAGGCGTATGCCAGGACTCGCCTGGATTTGTTGTCAACAGGCTTCTCCAAATTTGGTACAACGAGGGCTTAAATATGTACGATGAAGGCATAGCTGAACCGCAGGACATAGATACGGCTTTAAAGTCGGCCTATAATTTCAGGATGGGACCTTTTGAACTGCGTGATATGGTTGGCCTTGATATCGGTATAGCCAGCACCACTACACACTACCGGGAATTAATGCGGGAACAATTCAGGCCGCCAAGATGCCTGATTATGAAGGTTAAGGCCGGAGACCTGGGCAGGAAGACCGGGCGGGGGTTTTATGAGTATAAATCGCAAAGTTGAGTTAGCTGCTTTTGCACGGGTTTGCACATGATGTTACACTGAAGCAGATGACACGAGGAGTGACAAATGAAAATCAACGTGATGACTGACATTCTTGAAGCCAATGACCGCATTGCTGCTGTCAATAGTGATGTCTTCAATAAGAATCGGAATCTGGTTTTTAACCTGATGAGCTCACCGGGAGCCGGTAAGACAACCTTGCTGGAGAAAACAGGTGAGGCACTCAAGGGCAAGCTCCGTCTGGGTGTAATTGCCGGTGACATCGAGACCTCTCGCGATGCGGAGCGATTGGAAAAGCATAAGCTTCCTGTAGTTCAATTGACCACAGGCAGTGCCTGTCATCTCGATGCCAATATGGTTGCTTCAGCTCTGCCTCATATTGACCTAAAGAAAATTGACATTTTGATTATTGAGAACGTAGGCAATCTTGTCTGTCCTGCCGAGTTCAAGCTGGGGGAGGATTACAAGATCATGATGCTCAGCGTGACCGAAGGCGATGAGAAGCCGCTTAAGTATCCGCTGATGTTTCACGAATCTTCGCTGCTTCTAATAAACAAAATCGATTTGCTGAAATATACCAATTTCAACTTAAAGGAAGCTAAGGCAAATGCGCGTCAGGTCCATCCGGATTTAGATATCATCGATATCTCTTGCGTGACCGATGAGGGGATAGCAGATTGGATATCATGGCTTAATCAGCATTACCAAAAGAAGTTCGGGACCAAAACGCGTGCATGAGATGGCAATAGCCAGAAATATAGTCAATATTGCCGTTGCTGCCGCTGAGAAAGAAGGCGCCCGAAAGATTACCAGGGTCAACGTGGTGGCGGGGGAACTGAGGGGAATTGTACCAGCGCAACTCGTCTTTAACTTTGGACTGATGGCGGAGAATACCATCGCCAGCGGAGCCTATCTCAACCTGGAGATAACTCCGGTAGTGGGCAGATGCAGGAAGTGCCAGGAGCAATTTGTTGTGAAAGATTATCGCTATCTCTGCACCAAATGCCGGAGTGAAGATATAGAGACTGTCAGCGGGACAGAGTTTCGAGTAAAAGATATCGAGGTAGAATAACAAAAAACCGGCTAGCTCATCTGGATTTAGCCTTACTTTTGTCCAAATCCCTGCCCAGAATGGCTACGGCGCTTACCTGTGGCGGGCCGCCGAAAGTGTGTGACAGACCCAGTTTCACGTCCTTCAGTTGCCGCTCCGGCAGTTGAGCCTTGCCCTGTATTTGTTTATAGACTTCGTAGGTCATTCTCAGGCCGCTGGCGCCTACCGGGTGTCCGAAGCACTTCAAGCCGCCGTCGGCGTTTACCGGCAATCCTCCCGAAAGCTCGAAAAAGCCGGCATCTATGTCCTCTTTAGCTTTGCCTTTCGCACTGAAGCCGAAGTTCTCGTAAATAGCAAGCTCGGTGATGGTGAAGCAGTCGTGGACCTCGGCGATATCGAGCTCTTCACGGGGATTCCGTATGCCCGCTTGCTCATAAGCCTGACGGGATGAGTTTTGCAGGGCGTCCCAGTTTATCCAGTCGAAATTGGGGCGGGCATGTGGCAGCAGCGGGTCGAAGGATTGCCCCAGGCCTTTGATGTAAACCGGGTCAGGCCTGAATTTCTTTGCCTGGCTGGCCGGGACCAGTATGGCAGCGGCGGCGCCATCGCTGTTACCGCAGCAATCGAAGAGACCCAGAGGCCAGGCGATGATTGGCGCATTCATTACCTGCTCCAGGGTGATCTTGTTGCGGAAATGGGCTTTGGGGGACATGCTGCCGTTGTTATGGTTTTTGACGGCTATTTTGCCGATAGTTTTCTTGCCTTCCTCCGGGCTTAGTCCATAAGTATAGAAATATCTGGTAGCGATAAGTGAAAAGCTGCCGGGTGAGGTACGTCGGGCTTCCCATACCGGTCCCATGCCCCGACCGGTGCCCAGCCCGGGAAAACCGGTATCCTTGAGCTTTTCCACGCCCAGGGCAAGTACTACATCGTACATTCCGGAAGCCACGCCAAAGCAGGCGTTCCTTAAGGTCTCATGTCCGGTAATGCACCAGTTTTCCACGCGGGTCATGGGAATGCGCAGCTTCAAAGAGTTGGCGGCATGGGTAGCTCCTATGCCTGTTGCCGGCGCAGTTACCGTTCCAAACCAGCAAGCTTGAATATCCTTGGGTGCGATGCCGGCGTCTTCATAGGCTTCATAGGCTGCCTCAATAGCCAGGTCGTCAAGACCGGAATCCCAGCGCTCACCGAACTTGGTGCACCCCATACCTACTATGGCGACTTTATCTTTAATGCTTTCCATTTCTCTTGCCTCCTATCTTACGGGTCGACATTTCCAGAAGTAGTTATACATGCCGCCCCCTTCATAAATCCTTCGAAAAGTCATTTCTACGGGCATGCCTATTTTTATCAGCTTGGGGTCGCAGTCGGTCATTATGGAGTATATTCGTGCTTTTTCCAGATCGGACTCGATGACTATTTGGGGGATTACCGGGTCGTCGCTTCTGCCGGCGAGATTATCCAAAGAGAAGGTGAATACTTTTCCTCTCTTATCCGATAACCTTACCTCTTCGTAATCATCCTTGGACTGGCACTGGTAGCATATCCGCTGTATCGGGAATGTAACCAGTCCGCAGCTCTTGCATTTGCTGCCGTGGAAGCGAAGAGACCAGTTGCGCTCTCGCCAGCTAACACTGGCTGAGGGGAAGAGACGGAAGGCTTCTCCGGGTTGCGGTTCCAGTATGCCACGATAGCTGAGGTACCGCTCGTAGGTCGGTAGTGCCAGACGGGAAGCTAAGAAGCCCTTGACTCCGCGCCTTCCAGTTTTTATTTTGTCTACCTCAGCCGTGACCTCGATAAGAGAGGCATCGCTGCCGTCACCGTAACTGGCGATAAGGAGGTTATCACCACCTTTGGCTTCCTCTAACGCTGCCACCATCAGTAATAAGGTGTGGGCGCAGCCGCAGACACCTAAATTAGCAGCCAACAAGTCCTGAAGTTGCGTTTTCGGGTCGAAACCCAGCTGCCTGGCAAGCTGCTGTTGAGTTCGGGCGGTCGATGCGTAAAGCACTGCTTTAGTGATAGACGCGGGCGTGAGGTTCTGCTTTTTCATTAAACCGGTGATTGCTTTAGACATGTTTTCAATATAGCCACGCTCGATTATGAAGCGGTCTTCCCAGGATTGCACGAAGGTGTCCTTATCCAGTCTCCAGACATCGTACATCTCGTTAGATATTGTGTGGCTGGCTTTAACATTGGCGATTGGTTTGCCTTTCTTGCTTACCAACAAAGCCACTGCGGCATCACCGAAGTTTTGTTCATAATCCGAACGGGGATAGCCGAGGCGACAGTCAGCGGCGGTGACAATTATGTTCTCCGCCGAGCCGCTATTCACTGCATCCAATGCTGCCCTTAATGCAGAGGTCCCGGCTCGTAAGCTGTTACCGAAGTCGGCCGTGATTATATCCGGTTTCAAGTCGGCGGCTCCTGCTATCATCGCGGCACATTGCTTCTCCTGAAAAGGTGCCGTAGTGGACGCAAAATATAAGCCATCAATGCTGTCGCGGTCGATTCCGGCGAGGCAGTCCAGCACCGCTTCCACTGCCATTGTCACGGTGTCTTCGTCGTTGTTAGCCACGCTTCGCTCGCCGCCGAAAGATGGCCTTCCCCAGGCGGCACCTATAGCATCCCGATTCAGACGCCAAATCGGTACGTAAGCCCCATAAGAGATTATTCCGGACATAAGCAGCCTCCTTGCATCTTAGTGTTTATTTGAAGGTTTTTCTGACAAAAGAAAACAAATCACTTTAGGCTAAAAGGCAATCTACTCGAAATCTGAGAAGGTGTCTCAAGGCAAAAGCTTAACATATTAACAGCCGGTTGTTCAATTCTTACGACATGTAAATATACGGGTGCTTGACAGAGGCTGTACAATGTATCGATATAATGTCATGATTGACATTTTAAAGGAGGCGTGATGGTAAACAAAACACACAGGTTCGTGATGCCGTTTATTCTTGTGCTGCTCATTCTAGGTCTTACCCTGCCTGCCTGTACCTGCCAGAATACAACAGAGACGACTCCACCGGAGCAACTAGCCGGAGGTGCGCTCACATTTGAAGCTGCCGAGTATGTGAGCACAGATTATGGCTTCTCTGTAAAATATCCTAAGGACTGGAAGGAGCAAACGAGTACGGAGGCGACTACTCTATTTCTTGCTGCTGCCGCGAAAAGAGTTCCTGCAATAAGTATTTCCGTGCAAGATAGCGCCACCTTTGCCGAGGCACTTACTGCCACCCTGATGGTTGAGGGCTCCGATATTAATATTACAGCTGAGCGAGCAACAACTCTAGCGGATGGTACTCCAGCTACTGAAGCTGCGGTTAAATGGAAGGCTCAAGGCTTAAGTGCTAACACTTTTGCCTTGGGCGTACAGAAAGACGGCAAGTGGATTATAGTTGCGGTAACTACTGCGTCACTGCTGGCAAAATACGACGAAACGCTATTTTCAGAAATAGTACATACTTTACAATTCAACTAGCAGGTATTTTGGCGGTCCCCAGTAGCAGTATATAAGTGCTATCTTGGCTTTCTCTCTTTCTGCTCCATAACCAGGAACCGGGCCAACCTGTCCAGTTTAAAGATAGTGTTGAACTCCAGGTTCTTGCTTATCCATAACTTTTTCATTATGACCGAATCGGTGATAGCACCTTTATACATCAGCCCATCAAGAAGAGTTTTTGGGTCTTCACATGCCATAACGAAATCAGGTGACGCCATTTTCTTTTCTTCAATCTTGAAATCACCGTCATCGATATACATGGCAAACTCGCCGGCTTTTGTCTTAACAGCGATATTCCGTTTCCAGCCTTCGATGGCCCTACGAGCTCGTTTTGATTGACTCATTTTTACTGCCAGAGCTTGCATCTCTTTAATAGACTGTTTGAAATCAGCCGTATCCTTTTCCGTTGGCTTCGGGAATTTAGGTTCTTTCGGCGCCTCCCAATTTATTTCAGACTCCAGTAGACCTTTCTTAGCAATTTGCTCTGCAGTTAGTTCTGAAGCGGGCACGCAGTATATATCTGATATTTGACCTACGCGCTCGTCTCTGAAAACCACCTTGACTTGAGTGCCTTTCTTGATTAATCCAGGCACCAGTATACCCGTCGTGGTGTAAAGCATAACGCTCAAAGCCGTATCGGCACCTTCCAGTATGACCCGCCCACGACCAAAGGGTGCTTTGTCCATAAACAATGAAGTGGCGAAATAGGTGATTGGTGGGGTCGAGTTCATCTTACCCGCTTGACCGACTTCTACTAGCTTTGTTGGTGCGAACTCGCAGTCAGGGCAGTGGGTCATCATCGGTGGAACCCTGACCAGGCCGCACTTGGAACATTTACAGCCAAGGATTTTCCTCTCGTTTTTAATAGCCAGAAAGAAGGGTGATAGCTCGCCTGCACTTCGCTGATAGAAGGTGAACATAGCATCGTTCTGTAGTAAGTAATCTTGATTATCGATGGTTACCACTCTACTGCTTACTTCCGGTATGAACTCGTCCGGTATAACCTTCCGTTTCTTTTCTGACATTTTTACACCTCCTCAATTATTCATGTTCCAATACGGCACAGGCCGTGTACTGTGCCACAGTGCTTCCCGTGCCATGTATCAACGCGGTTTTAAGATTTCTTTCAGTCAGCTCTTTTCTGGCTGACCAGGCCGACATGATGTTGCTGGCGCCGACTGCATGACCGCAGTAAGTCAGGCCGCCGCATGGATTTACCAGATATTTACCACCGGGCAACATAAGTCCGTCTTCTATAAGAGAGTCGACAGTCTGGTAAGGCACCAGGCCGAACTCCGCCATACTGATTTCAAGCTGATGAATGAAGGCATCATGAAGTTCGACTACCTGTACCGTTTTTGCCGGGTCTTTTATGCCGGCCATGTCGTAGGCGCGATGAGCGCCCAGGAAATCGGAGACTATGTGAGACATGTCCTTCTGATTCTTTCCGGCAAAAGAATGTTCGTTGGCTTCCCCGACACCTGTTATCCAGATAATTGGCTTTCCGGTATTTTTAGCTATGGCTTTGGCTGTTTCCTCCTCAGCCAGAATTAAAGCCGCGGCGCCTTCACTGTAGACGCATATCTCCAGCTCTTTAAAGGGATAGACTATATATCTTGAGTTCATCACTTCTTCAGGGGTCACCTGGTCGAATTGCCTTTGGGCATAGGGATTAGTCTTCGCCATCCGGCTGAGCAAGGCGGATATCTGAGCGGTAACCTCCGGTTTCAGTGTGCCGGGATATTCATCCATATAGCCAAGCACTATTTCGGCATAGCTGTCTGAAGCGCTCCAGCCTATGTTTTGTTCAAAGTAACTGTCACCTGACCAGGCGATACTCTTAATGACTTCCGGTGTTGCTGACATAGATGAAAAGTCAAAGCAATCAGTTGCCTTTTCCACGCCCAGAACCAGAGCTGTTTTAAACCTTTCTCCTGTCAGGTAAGCGTGGGCGGCTGATATGGTATAAGCACCTGTGGCGCCGCCATTGGAGATGCGAATACCAAACTTATTTTGCATGCCCAGTATGCCCTGCAGCGGACTCTCCGGAATGCAGGCTCTTTCGAAAATGTCGTTGTATATTCCATAAAAAACGGCATCCACATCCTTGATAGAAATGGCTGCGTCAGCGACTGCCTCCCTGGTGGCCATCTGGGCCAGTTCATAATACGTTTTTTGATACCATCTGCCTTTAAAAGGTGTTATGGCCGCACCCACAATGCCAACTCTTTTTGCCATATATTCATTTACCCCCTTTGTTTTTAATTAGTCTTTCTTCTCACTCTATGTGGCTGGATACGTTCTTATTCCTGGTATAAAATGAGTGAAATATCCGGATTTTGACGGTGTTTTTACCTGAGCAGTGCTACGACCCTATGTAAAACCCTCTGGGGTCAAATAGCCTGAGCAGCGTTACTTCCTCTTCAGTGGGCGGCTCGGCTTTCTTTAAGTTCGGAGCTATGTCGAGTTCCCAACCGACCTTTTCTCTTATCTCGGATATCGCGTCTTCTACTTTCTGTTTTGTTTTTGAGGGAATATAGGACGTCAGCGTGAAGGCTTCCTTATCCCCAATCTTCTCGAAGACGCCGACATCTGTAACGAGTGTCTTTACATTTTTTCCGGGGAAGGTAATATACGGCACTTTCTCAACAAGCCTCGATTTGCCCGAGTTGATGACGACTATAGTTTCCCGATTACTGGTAGCTATGTCGTTGGCTCCTCCCGAGCCGACGAGGTAGGTCACACCTGGAATTAATGTCGAGTTCGCATTTCCGAATTTATCTACCTGACCCGCCGCCAAAACGCCTATACATTGATTTGTGGGGCCGCTGACGAAGACACCAAGCATTGTATCGATATTGTTCAAAATTTTACATGTCGGCATATTATAGTAGCCGAATATGGTTGGGTCTGAGGCCCTGGGTAAATAGCCGTACATACCTATTTCCGCCATTAAATCCACCTCGTGGCTTGTTTCTTTAAGCCTGTGAATAGCCAGCCACGAGGCCAGATTCGAAAGTCCGACACCGGTTAATAGAGTCTTATATCCTCCAGTAATGAATTTCT
Organism: Dehalococcoidia bacterium; assembly: GCA_050011565.1. Lineage (GTDB taxonomy): Bacteria > Chloroflexota > Dehalococcoidia > GIF9 > UBA5629 > 9FT-COMBO-48-23. Next base: position 39,766 of record JBEKIW010000006.1, on the reverse strand, counting down.
CGGCGGTGACGTGTGCCGCGGTTATCACCATTGTCTCCATGGAATTTGCCTGTCTATTAAAATCCATCTTAGGTATTTCAGCCATTATTTCAGCTTTCCATGAGTCCGAATGGGCCTTTCCTTTGAGATAAAGCAGCCTGTCTCTACCGACTTTGGCAAGGTACTCATTGTGGTCTTTGCAGTCGAGTATCCAGTATTTTATCCACTTCAGAAATTTTTCCTCGTCTCTGGAGGCATTTCTGACATCAGTGACAAAATCGTAGTCATCGAAGTAATGCTCGAATTCGGGCAGTCCGCAGTTTGTCATGCCACCGGGATGAGCGCCGTAAGGCACCTCACATACTGCCTTGACCATGTATGATGGAATCCGGACCAGATGTGAGTGGTTACGTATATATTCTGTGGGGACGATTTTTTCAGCGCTGACGATCACTCCGTTTTTCGACCCCCAGGCTCCGAAGACGTCAGGTCCCAGCGGATAGGTCATTATTAAATTACCGCAGCGGTCGGCAGCTATGCCGTGGACCAGGGCTATATCGGGCCTTAGTTCTTTCATCAGTCCGATTTTTCTCCCCGGGTCGAATGGGTCGGAAATTACAGCAAACGATTCCTTGTTATCCTCTTCCATGGAGCTGCCTACGAGTGACCTGGTAGGGGTGAAACCCCAGCCCATAGCCCCTGCCAGAAGCCTTTGTGGGATGGTAAGCATCGTCCAATTCTCGAACTCCACCTCACCGGACAAATAGGCTTTCTGAACGACAGGATTTGGTCCGGACGTTGGGTAACCATCTCCGGCGAAACTGGCTATGATTTTCTTTACCATTCTTCCTTGAATTAAAGAGATTACAGTGGCAGCTACGCTGTTGTTTATGATTGTGAAGTCGGGCTTTTTGCCCCAGAATTCCCTTACCAGTTGATAGAATAAAGCTCCGCCACGCCCGGCGAAATGTATGCTCATTCCTTTCTTGACATGCCTCCGTATGGCTTCATCGAGGGGGCAGAGCTTATCTTCCCCTTCAACTATGGGGACCTGGAACTTTGAGTCTATGAAAGCTATTAGCTCTTGCGTATCCATTGGGTTACTTTAAGGTTTCCTTAGAGGCAGTTTTGATTGGCGCGATTACGTCTGAACATTATGCGGACAAAGTGAGATTTGTCTATGAGATAGCTTCTCAGATGTTAGCATCTGCCTTGGTAGCTGTCAACGTCAGGTTGAGTTCGCCCCACATGCAGACGGAGGATGATATTTGAGAATTTAATTGATGTCCTCTCGTTTGCACTGCAAAGAAGCTAGATGCTAAAATGTCTTTCGAAGCTATGGTGCTCAGCGACAGGACAATTAGAGAGGAAATTAACAGGGGCAGAATCATTATCGAGCCTCTTAGTCCGGATTGCATCCAGCCGGCCAGTGTCGACCTTCATTTAGATAAAAAACTCCTGGTCTTTAAGTCGCAGCGATATCCGGCGTATATAGATGTCAGGCGTAGTTTGGACCATTTAAATGAACTCGTGGAGATTGAAGAGGACAACGCCTTTTTTCTTAATCCCGGTGAATTCGTTTTAGCCAGCACTTTGGAATCGATTACACTGCCCGATGATATAGTTGGCAGGCTTGAAGGGAAAAGCTCTCTGGGCAGGATCGGGCTTTTAATTCACTCAACCGCCGGCTATGTAGATCCGGGCTGGCAGGGTCACCTCACACTCGAGCTATCCAATGTCGCTAAATTGCCGATTACTCTTTATTACAAGATGAAGATTGGACAAATCTCTTTTCTTAGACTAACCTCTCCTGTAGACAGATTGTACGGGGCGGCGGAGCTGGGAAGCAAATATCAAGGTCAGACTGAGCCAACCGCCAGTAAGTACCATGAAAACTTTGTGAAGGGGACTTAAGTGTTAGCTCGTCCTAAAGACTTTATGGAATCCGCTTTATCATTGGCAGGTTTAGCTTTAGGCTATACCAGCCCTAATCCGGCGGTCGGTGCCGTGGTGGTTAGAGACGGAGTTGTGGTGGGATTGGGGCATACGCAGCCTCCCGGTTCTGTACATGCTGAGATAATGGCGCTTAGACAGGCGGGACAAAGGGCTAAAGGGGCAACAATGTATGTTACGCTGGAGCCCTGCTGCCACCACGGGCATACGCCTCCCTGTACGCAGGCGGTAATCGATGCCGGTATTTCTGAAGTTCATATGGCTTTGATTGACCCGAATCCCCTAGTCTCGGGAAAAGGATTAAAGACATTGAAAGCCGCCGGCATCAAGACCTTTGTCGGCCAGTATGAAGACAGAGCTCAAGAGTTAAACGAAGGTTACATAAAATATATAACTACCGGTATACCGTTTGTCATCGCCAAATTTGCCATGAGCCTTGACGGCAAAATTGCTACTAAAACCGGCGATTCCAAATGGATAAGCAGCGAAGAATCGTTGAAGTTTGTGCATTATCTGCGTCATATCGTTGACGCCGTTATGGTGGGGGCGAATACCGTGATAGCCGATGACCCTCAGCTTTCAGCCAGGGGATGCAGCGGAAAAGGTGGTAAGACCAAGCTGCAACCTTTAAGGGTAATTGTCGACGGCCGGGGGCGAACACCGATATCAGCAAAGGTTTTTAAGGAGCCGGGAAAAACACTTTTGGCTGTGGCTAAACCCTTTAATGCCAAAGCGGCTGATCGCTTTGGAAAGACCGGTGCCGAAATTGTCGAATTGCCGGCTGAAAAGGATGTAATAGATTTAAAGGAGCTTTTGACTGTTCTGGGTAGGCGAGAGGTCACCAGTGTTTTGGTAGAAGGTGGAAGTGGGCTCTTCGGCTCGCTGTTCGATGGTGGCCTGGTAGATAAGGTTCTGGCTTTCGTGTCACCTATTATAGTAGGTGGGGATCAAGCTAAGAGCGCTGTCGGTGGCAACGGCGTCAGGAAAATTGCCGATGCGCTTCGTTTGAAGCGGGTTAAAATGCTCGAATTCGGTGACGATGTCTTAATCAGTGGCTATGTTAATGGAAAAGAATAATGTTTACCGGCATTGTTGAGGAAATCGGCAAGGTCAAAGAGCTTGGTCCCGGGCGGCTGAATATCGAGGCCAATAAGGTAGTCGAGGGAACCAAGCCGGGTGACAGCATATCCGTAAGCGGAGCTTGCTTAACGGTGACTTCAACAAGTAAAAATGACTTCAGCGCAGAGGTCATGCCGGAGACGATTCGACGTACCAATCTGGGCAGGCTTCATTATGGAGACAGGGTGAATTTAGAAAGAGCGGTGCCGGCCGATGGGCGTTTCGGCGGTCATTTTGTGCAGGGGCATGTTGACGACGTGGGAAAAGTCCTATCAGTGAAGCCCGAAGAGGGGGCCTATATTGCCAGGATTTCAGCGCCGCCTCATTTGATGCCGTATGTGGTGAGCAAAGGCTTTATCGCCGTCGATGGCGTCAGCCTGACTGTTATCGATTGCGATGATTTTTCATTTTCCGTCTCTTTGGTAGATTTTACGCGAAAGCACACCACATTAGGTATAATTAGGCCGGGTGATGTAGTTAATCTTGAGGTGGACATAATGGCTAAATACGTGGAAAGGCTCCAGCAAAGAGATAAACGTGGTGTGATGCTGGATTTCCTGGAAGAGCAGGGTTTCTTAAAAGCGAGGTGAGGTTTAATGGTGTTTGCTACCGTTCCTGAAGCAATTGAGGATATAAAAGCCGGCAAATTCATCATCATAGTTGATGATGAGAACCGTGAGAATGAAGGAGACCTGGCAATTGCTGCGGAGAAGGTCAATCCGGAGGCAATTAATTTCATGGCCAGGCATGCTCGCGGACTGATATGCCTGCCTATAATCGGCTATCGGTTAGATGAGTTGAAAATACCCCTGATGGTTCAGGAGAATACGGCGAAGTTCTCAACCGCTTTTGCCGTATCTATCGAAGCCAAGCATAAAACATCGAGCGGTATCTCAGCTCATGACCGTGCGGCAACGGTAAAGGCTATTCTCGACCCCAATACTAAGCCTGACGATTTAGCCCGTCCCGGCCATATGTTCCCCATCCGGGCTAAAGAAGGCGGCGTGCTGGTGCGCGCCGGACACACCGAGTCTATAGTGGACCTGGCTAAATTCGCCGGGCTTTATCCTGCAGGAGTTGTCTGTGAGATTATGAATGAAGACGGCACCATGGCCCGGTTGCCCCAGCTTGAAGACATGGCAGATAAGTTCGGAATTAAAATTATGAGTATAGCCGATTTGATAGCGTACCGCCGCCGCCATGAGAAGCTGGTGGAAAGGGTAGCCGAAGCCAAACTGCCCACCAGGTATGGTGAGTTCGTTGTTATTGCCTACAGGAGCAAGGTTGACCCGGACCAGCACGTGGCTTTGGTTAAAGGCGATATAACGGGTGAAGAACCGGTGTTGGTACGGGTCCACAGTGAATGTCTTACCGGTGATGTTTTCGGCAGCCTGCGCTGCGATTGTGGTGGCCAAATCGCCCTGGCAATGGAGAAGATTACTGCCGAGGGGCGTGGCGTATTTCTTTACATGCGGCAGGAAGGCAGGGGGATAGGTTTCCATAACAAACTGCGGGCTTATGCTCTCCAGGACCAGGGTCTGGATACCGTGGAAGCCAATCTGGCACTGGGCTTTGATGCCGATTTGAGAGATTACGGCATCGGGGCTCAGATTCTGGCCGACTTAGGTTTACATAAGATTCGACTGCTGACCAATAACCCGAAGAAGGTAATCGGGCTGGAGAGCTACGGACTTCACATAGTGGAGATTGTCGATTTACAAACGCCGCCGAATCCGTACAACCTGGAGTACCTGAAGACGAAACAGAAGAAGCTCGGGCACATGTTAGACGTAGACGAAGACGATAAAGCGTAATTTGTGAGTTAAGGAGGGTAAGGTATATGGTAAAGAATTACGAAGGTATGCTATTAGGCAAAGGGCTGAAATTCGGTGTGATTGTATCGCGTTTCAATGAAGTTATAACGGCGAGGTTGCTCGATGGAGCCAAAGACGCTTTTCTGCGTCACGGCGTTGGTGAGCTCGATATCGATGTTGCCTGGACGCCGGGTGCGCTGGAAATTCCGCTGGTAGCCAAAAGGCTTGCCGAAAGCGGCAAATATAATGCTGTCGTTTGTCTTGGAGCAGTGATTCGGGGCGGCACATCACATTTTGAGTATGTGGCTTCCGAGGTGAACCGCGGCATCTCCCGGGTAAGCCTGGATACCGGTGTGCCCATAATTCAAGGCATAATAACTGCGGATACTCTGGAACAGGCCATCGAGCGAGCTGGAGCTAAGGCAGGCAATCGTGGCTTTATGGCAGCATCGAACGCCATAGAAATGGCGAATTTGCTTAAAGCCATCGTTTTAGAAGTTAAGTAACCTTGTAAACTTTATCGCCGGGTCTGACGCGGTCGGTTACTTTAACGCCAATAGCATCTGCGGCCTTACCTTCGGTTACGTTTAAATTGTTGATTTGCATGGAATCAACCGTCATTTCAAGGTCTGTAGTATGGCCTTTGATGTGAACCTTATCGCCTACTTTTAAGGTGCCGGTTAGCGTTATGCCGGCAACCACAGGCCGGGCAAAGAAATCGCTTACGTGCCCGATTTCAACTTCTGGCATTCGAGGTCACCTCCTTCCTGTTTTTGTCCCTTAGTATATGTTTCCGCGTTCAATAAATCAATAGGTATCATTAGACTTAAAGTACGTTGACAGCTACAGCTATAGGTGTTAACATTTCTTTGTTGTGTTAGTGCAAAAGTATCCCGATAACTCCCGAGCTGAAAGGAGGCTGTAGAGTACGGAGTTTTAATAGCACAATCATGACACAGTACAATAATTTCAATAATGGAGGATACTATGGCTTATGAGACTTTAATTGTTGAACGAGACGAGAACATCGCGGTAATCACGCTAAACCGACCGCCGGCTAACCCGATAAACCTTACTGTCCTCGATGAACTTGAAGCGGTTCTAAATGAGTTTCGAAAGGATAAGGCAGTAAGAGCCTTAATCATCACCGGCGCCGGCGAAAAGGGTTTCTCAGCAGGATTCGATTTAAAGATCGGCGGTACCCCGGAGGGTACCAAAGCCATGGACAAAGGCCAGGTGGTATTTAGCCAGATTGAGAAATACCCCAAGCCCGTGATTGCAGCCATAAACGGCTTTGCGTTGGGTGGGGGCTGTGAACTGTCTATGGCGTGCCACTTCAGGATAATCGCTGATTCCGAAAAGGTATTCATGGGCCAACCTGAGATAGATCGGGGTATCATACCAGGCTGGGGTGGTACTCAGAGATTGCCCAGATTAGTGGGTAAGACTAAGGCATTGGAAATGTTGCTGCTGTCAACAAGAGTCGGGGCCGCCGAGGCTCTAAGAATCGGCCTGGTGACCAAGGTATCTAAATCAGAGGAGCTGATGAAGGACGCCAAAGAGCTCGCCAGAGCACTGGCGAAGAAGGCCCCCGTTGCCGTAGAGGTAATTCTGGACGCGGTAACTCGCGGACTGGAAACAACTACCGAGGAAGGAATCAAGATTGAGCTGGCGGGTTCCCAGCGGGTGGCGAAGACAAAGGATGCCATGGAAGGGATCATAGCCTTTATTGAGAAGCGGGAGGCGGTATTTACAGGTGAATAGCCGCCGTAAAGCGGTATATAATAAATAGAAAGGAGATTTTCACATGAAAGTAGAGGACATTAAAAAGATTGCAGTCATGGGTGCGGGTGATATGGGCCACGGTATCGCCGAGGTGGCGTTACTCGCCGGCTACAAAGTGGCTTTGCGGGACATCGAACAGAGATTTGTCGATAGGGGACTTACCAGAATTAAGGAGAGCCTGGAGAAACTTACTGAGAAGCAGAAAATAACCGAAGCCAATAAACAAGTGATGCTGGCTAACGTTGAGACCTTTGTCGATGTAGCCCAAGCCGTTAAAGATGCTGATTTTGTCATCGAAGCCGTTCCGGAAATTATGGAACTGAAGAAACAGGTTTTCGAGGCGCTGGATAAGGCGGCGCCGAAACATGCGATTCTGGCTTCAAATACCTCCAATATGAGCGTTTCGGAGATCGCCGAGCATACCAAGAGACAGGCACAGGTTGTCGGTATGCACTTTTTTAATCCCGCCGTTCTGATGAAGCTGGTTGAAGTTATAAAGGGCAATAAGACCAGCGAGGAGACGATGAAAGTGACCTACGACCTGGCATTGAAGATGAACAAGGTTCCGGTAAGGGTTGAAAAAGACTCTCCAGGTTTTGTTTACAATAGGGTTAATGCCCCTACTGGAATCTATCTCGGTGAAATAATCGAAAGGAAGCTGGCTACACCTGAGGAAATCGACGCCAAGATGAGAAAAATCGGCATGCCTATGGGGCCGTACGAACTGATGGACTATGTCGGCTTGGACGTTTTCTATCATGGCAGTCTTTACTTTGCCGGCGTGTTGTCACCGGATTATAAGCCGCATAAATGGCTGAAGGATTTGATTGATGCCAAGACCCTGGGCAAGAAGTCAGGAAAAGGTATTTTCGATTGGTCCAAGGGAAGACCTGAGATAGACTTGTCCAAGGCAAAAGAGGACTTCGACCCGACCGACATGATTGCCATACAGGTCAATGAAGCCACGAAGTTGCTTGAGGAAGGTGTAGTAAAGAGCGCGGATGAGATTGACAAAGCCATGATTAATGGGGGTGGCTCTGCGTTTGGCCCGTTCCAGCTTGCCAAGGGTATAGGCTATGACAAACTGGCTAAAAGATTAGAGGAATTGGCTAAGAAGTTTGGCATTAAGACGTTTGAGCCGACCAAAACGTTGAAAAGCGGGAAGATTTAAGTCTAAGGTTGAGTTAAAAAAGAAATCGGGGTCTGTGTTAATAGCACAGGCCCCGATTAATTATTACGCAGGTTCCGATTCAATTGATTGACAACGCTAATTACAGGTACCAGACACAGGCGGTAACTACCACGCCAAGCAGTCCTATACAGGAGAGGACCATGCCGCTGAACAGGCTTATAAGCTGTCTGTCATGAGAGATAACGGCGGTGAATTTGTTTATTTTCTTCATTTCTTTACCTCCTTGTTGCCTCTCTACTATTTATAACGATTTTAAGCTAAATTGGTTTAGGTTATCGATTTCTGAATATATTATCTACCTAATATCGCTTGAAGTGAATCGGGCACCTGTATGATTTTGGGTCGTAGATTGGTCTTAAGACTAACGGCTGCGGTTATCGGCCACTTTGCCTAGTCCTTTTGTCGGATAGCCGTAGCGAAGCCGAGGGTATTTTATTTTATGTTTAGTTGTCGTATAATCGAGACAATGGATGCTGGCTATTGAAGTGCACAGGAGCTGGTGATGAACTGGTTTGAAAAACATCTCAACTGGAGTTATTTTCTAGGAGTCTATCTTTTTCCATCTATCGTATCGTTTATTTTGTATTTGATATTTTTACCACAACTTTATAGTGGACTTTTAAGTCTTGTTGCTTCTGGTGCCGGAAAATCGGAAATCATGGCATATATATTAAGTATAGCTATGCAATACGCGGTTGTATTTTTTATTGTCGGATTCGTATTGCTTATATTTGCCTGTATTATAACGTGGTGGTATCTTGGTCGAAAGGCAAGGAACAAGTGGTTATTACTTTTACTCTTCGTTCCATTTGGATTTATTGTCCTGCTACTCTTAGAGAATAAGGCAATCGGCTACGGCGGCGACTTTGAGGGCGAACCAGTAACCAACCGATGGCCGGATACGGGACCATACAGTGCGCCTAATGACCGGCAACTAAAAGAGCTCGATTACACTCCTAATAAGAATGTCCTGGATATAGTGGATAGTCGGGATACAAAAGATGTTGGAGTTACCAAGGATGTCAGCGACATCGGTGATGTCGGCGTCGCCGGCGCCGCCAGCGAAGAAGCTCCTGCACCAGAAAAAGTGACGGAGAGGGCGGTTAGTACGGAGCGGTTAAAGTTGCCGATCTTGTTGGATGATGCCGGAGCGGTGATAAGGTGTTTCTATCATCCCGGGGCGGATGCCGTTAATTTATGTTCCAGGTGCAAGCAGTATGTCTGTAATGAATGCAATTATGTGACCGGGACTCATCCTATATGCCGCAACTGCTGGGATAAGCGGGGCGACGTTCCTATAATAGCACCACAGGCTCAGAAGCAAGAAAGTCCAGCGTTAGTCAAATCAGAGAAGCAAAAGAGTGTTAAGCCCCCCAAACCGGAGAAACAAAAAACTGTAGCCTTAGCAGAGAAGCCGGAAGCGAAGAAAAGTGAATGGCCAAGCGAATTTATGGCGGTCTATGAACAGGCGTCACCTATTATAAACGTTGTTACCAGAAAGAGCACTGATGGCATGCCGGCTTCACCGCTGGACTTGATGGAGGGGTTAAAGCTTCGTCCAATGCTGGAGCGATCTAAAAAACTATCCAAACCCAAGGATAAGGAATTACGCGAGGCCAGGAGTGAATTTGAGCAAGTACTGTCGAGTTGTATCAAAATTGCCGATGCCGCGGCAGATTTTGTAAGCGGCGGCGGGCAGGCTTTGCTGGGCGGACCGGATTTTGCACGTATAATCCAAGGTATAGCAACAGCCGATGGGCTTATGCAGAAACTTTCCAATAGGTTGGCGTCCTTCTCTCATCCTCAAGAGTAGGTGATTGGTTACCGGATTTCTGAAACTTGAATCCTCAGGCATTTTTGTAGCACAATAATTACAGAAAACATAAATGCCAAAGCTGCGTGTCAATAATACCGGTATCTACTGTGAGGTGACGGGGCAGGGCGAGCCGTTACTGTTCATCCATGGTCTGGCTTCGAGCAGCCGGAGCTGGAAAAAGCAGGTGCCTCTTTTTTCTCAACACTACCGTGTGATTACGTTCGATATTCGCGGCCACGGTCGCTCGGACAAACATATTGAATCCTACAGCATCGAGCTGTTTGCTGCCGATACCCGGGAGCTGCTGAGAGCGCTTGGAATAAGGTCGGCACACGTGGTCGGGTTCTCCATGGGCGGCATGGTTGCCTTCCAGTTGGCAGTAGACGCCCCGGAACTGGTCAGGAGCCTGGTGGCTGTGAACTGCTGCCCCGAAGGCTCTATGCGTACGTTCAACAACGGCGTGGAGTGTATCAAGCACCTGGTAGGACTGCAATTCAATGGCATCAGGCATAGGCGACAGAATAACGGTGGAGAACTGCTGCCCGCATCCGGCCAGGAACGCCCGCATCAGTCGGTGATTCAGCGCATGGCGGTGACCAACAAGCTAGCCTATGCCAATGCGTTCGGGGCGCTGGTAAAGTGGAGCGTTGCCGACCGTTTGGATACCATTAAATGCCCGACGCTGATGATTACCAGCGATGAGGACTTTGTGCCGGTATCTATTAAGGAGGGGTATGCCTCTAAAATGCCCTGTGCCGAGCTCGTAGTGATAAATAATTCGCGGCATTCCGCGCCCAGGGAACGTACGGAGGAGTTCAATGCCATACTCCTCGAATTCGTGTCCAAGCATTGAAGTTTTAAATCACGGCTGGTTTTCCATTAAAGTTTAGGCTTTGAAAATGGCTTCTTATCTTCTGGGGGTAGACATCGGCTCTGTCAATGCCAAGCTGTCGCTTATCGATGACGGCGGCGAAATACTCAGGCTTGACATAGAGAAGGTGACCTCGAGCCCCAGAGCCGCCTTGAACTCACTAATTTCCAGACTCGCCCGGGACTTTAACTTAGAGGAGGTTGCTTCAGCCGGAGTAACAGGCTCGGGCAGGGCTGTGATACCCAAAGAGCTCAACTGGGGAGAGTATGGCAGCCCGCTAGCCACTGCCGCCGGTCTGCTTCACTATCATCCTGAGGCTATGACAGTTATACAGATAGGCGGCCAGAGTTCGCTGGTCATTGAGCTGGAGGATGGGTTAAGGAAACCGTGGAAGCTGGCGTCTAATCCACTGTGTGCCGCCGGCACCGGACGTTTCATGGAGCAGCAGGCGTACCGGCTCGGCATCAGCATGGACGAATTATCCGGTCTGGCGATGAAATGCAACGGCGCCGCGCCCAGAATAGCCGCCAGATGCAGCGTCTTCGCCAAGACAGACCTCATTCATCTCCAGCAAAAAGGCGTTCCGGTAGAGTCGATGCTGTACGCGCTGTGCGAAAGCGTAGCCCGGATGGTCACCTCCATCAAGAAAGGCCCTTTTCGACAGCCCGTCTATTTTGTCGGCGGCGTGGCTTCCAACCGCGCTATAGTGAAGGCACTTAACGATGTGCTTTCAGTCAGAAACGGGCAGGCGACAACTGTTGCTATTCCTGAACATTACATGCATCTGGGTGCCATCGGCGCTGCACTGCTGTCTAAAGGCAAACGACCGAACTCTGTCACACTGCTGGAAGCGGGTGCCGGCCAGCGCTATTATCAAATGCCGGCGCTGGAGGCGGCGTCGATTCAGGAAATTAGGGCAGACCTGAACGTAAAGAACCCGTGCACCGGATATCTAGGTGTCGATGTCGGCTCTACCAGCACCAAGGCGGTGATAATGGATGAAGCCGGCCGGAAGGTGCTGGCAAAACATTACCTCATGACCGCCGGGCGACCTATCGATGCCGTTAAAGAGGTCTTTAGAAACCTGCTCTGCTGCGGCGCGGACAAGGTAAAAATAGCCGGCGTAGGCGTTACCGGCTCCGGCAGATACCTGGTAGGCAGCTTCATAGGCGCCGACCTCATTAAAAATGAGATTACGGCACAGACCAGAGCCGCCGCCGATATCGATGCCGATGCTGACATAATCGAAATAGGAGGTCAGGACTCCAAGCTGGTTATCAAAAGGAACGGCGTCGTGGTTGACTACCAGATGAACAAGGCCTGTGCCGCCGGAACTGGCAGCTTCATCGACGAGCTGGCCGAAATGCTCAACGTTTCTGTCAGCAATGGTGATTTCGCCAATCTAGCCTTCCAGGCGCCTTACACCATAGATTTGGGGACGAGATGTGCCGCTTTCATGGGCCAGGCGGTGACGTCTGCCCAGCAGGAGGGCGTGCCGCTGCCGATAATAACCGCCAGCCTGTCTAATTCCATCGCCAAGAACTACCTTTCCAAGGTGGTGGGAAATAGGATGCTGGGCAATAAGGTTATTCTCACGGGAGCCGTATTCTACAACCACGCTGTTGTGTCTGCCTTCCGCGAGCAGCTTAAAGGCAAAAAACTGACAGTGCCTGAACATAAGGAAATAAGCGGCGCCATAGGTGCCGCGCTCCTGGCAAAGGAAAGGATGTCCGGCAAGGAGTCAAAGTTTCGAGGTTTCCAGGAAATAATCGGCAGCGAGCCCAGCCTGTCCACGTTTGTCTGCAAGCGATGCGACAACAACTGCAACATAACGCGAATGCAGGTACCGAACGAGAAATCTACATTCTACGGCAGCCGATGCGACCGCTACGATAGCACCATTGCCGCGGGAAAGGTTGAAACAGCCTTTGACGAACGGGAGAGATTGCTCTTCCGCGAATATAAGGATGGCGCCGGCACCGGGCCCACGGTAGGGGTTCCTCGTGCGTTGTTTACTTACGACTACGCACCTTTGCTCATCGGTTTTTTGAATGCTCTCGGCGCCAGGGTTGTCCTTTCCAGCAGCACCACCAAAGAGACAATAGAGAAAGCCGTGGAGTTGAGCTACAGCGACAGTTGCTTCCCGCTTAAATTGCTTCACGGTCACGCCGCCAGCCTGCCGGACGTAGATTACATTCTGTATCCCTGTGCTATCCGGTTGGGACTGAAGGAGGGCGATGAGAACCAGAAATACACCTGCCCGCTGGTCCAGGCATCGCCGTTTATAATACGCGAGGCACTGAACCTACAGGAGCGCCTTTTGATACCGGTGCTCGATTTCAGCCGCGGCGATGACGAGGTCATCGATGAACTTGCCGATATTGCCGTGAAGATGGGTTTCAGCAAAACCGGTGGCCGGAAGGCAGCGCTGGCCGGCATCCAGTCGCAGCAGAAATTTGAGAGGGACAAACAACGGGCTGGTAAAAAACTGCTCAGGCAGCTCCGCGACAGCGGCAAATTAGGAGTCGTGCTCTTCGCCCGGTCTTACCTTTCACAGGACTCGGGCGCGAATTTGGGTATAGCCGAAAAGCTTGCCCAGCTCGGTGTGGTGCCCATACCGCTCGACTTTCTGCCACTGGGCCGGGTTAATCCCAGGAAATATTCAGACCGGCCGTACTGGCTGTATGAAAGCAAGCACATAGCCGGGGCGGCTATAACTGAGTCGGACCCGAAGCTTTACGGGCTGGTACTGACCAATTTCGGATGCGGCCCCAATTCGTTCATAACCAAAATCGTGGAAGATATAATGGGCGGCAAGCCGTTAGGGCAGCTGGAAATAGATGAGCACGCCGCAGAAGCCGGCATCGTCACCCGCCTCGAAGCCTTTGTGGACACCATTACCGGTTTCTCCCGCTCTACCAAACAGAGCCAGGTCCGTCGCCAGGACATCTACCGTGGAACAGTAGCTACCGTAAGTTCGCAGAAAACAATCCTGATTCCGAGAATGGCGCCGTATGTTGAAGTTGTGGCGGCGGCTATGGAGGCTAACGGTGCCAGGGTCATTGTGCTGCCCGAACCGGATGAGCGAAACATTTTATATAGCAATCAGGTAACAACCGGTGCCGAATGCCTGCCTTACCGCGTCACCCTGGGCGACTTCATGCGGTATTACTACGAAAATGGCGCCGATGCCAGAGATATCGAGGGATTTATGGCCGGTTCGTACGGTCCCTGCCGCCTGGGCAAGTACGCTATTGAACAGAACCGGTTGCTCAGAGATATCGGCTTTGACCTGCCGGTGCGCAGCACGGTATCGAATAATGCCTATCGTGATCTGGGTTTAGGCCCCGGCTTTGAACGGCTGGCCTGGAGAGGAATCGTGGCTGTGGACTGCCTGGAGAAGCTTCTCTGGCGCAGCCGTCCCTATGAAAAGCATGCCGGTGCAGCAGACGAGTTGTTCGACAAATGTCTTAAGCGGATTGCGGATTACGTTCGCAGACAAGAAGCTTTCGACGATGTCCTGCGGCAGGCGGTTTCGGAGTTCGAGGCCCTCATTGACCCCGACCTGCCCCGAAAGCCGCTGGTGGGCATTAACGGCGAGATATACCTCCGCTCCAACAAGTTCAGCAACAGCAACCTGGTTCGCGCCTGCGAAGCTGCCGGTCTGGAGGTCGTGGTGGCTCCCATGGGGGAGTGGATAAAGTACACCTCGTACCGGAACCTGGAAGATGCCGTAAAGGACAGGAAGTTCAAGAAGATAGTGAATAGCTACATAAGGAAGCGGATACAGGAGCACGACGAGCATTCAGTGGCGGAACATTTCAATGGTTCAGTCGACGATAAGGAACTTTCCACCGCCGAACTATTAAAGCTGACCAGCCGGTATCTGTCGCCGAAGTGCGGTAGTGAGGCCGTGCTCAGCATCGGCAGCGCCGTCCACTGGCTGGAGAACCCGAATTTCGCCGGCATCATATCGGTGATGCCCCATGGCTGTATGCCCGGTGGTATTGTAGCTGCTTTTGCCGAGAAGCTAAGCACAGCTTATCAAAAACCCTGGATTAGCCTGACCTATGACGGCTTCTCCGAAACGAACAACCTGGTGCGAATCAACAATTTCGCCGAGGTCATTCGGTTTTGCAGCCAGGAAGCCGTTAAGCCGCTCGGCTAGCGTATAACTCTGTGTGCCTACCTCTAAAATGATAGACTCTAACTTAGGAAGTGGTACAATTATTTTGCACAGGTCGTTTGTATGCTCGCTTTAGTAGATGAATGGGGAAATCCGGCGCCGGGAACTAAAGGAACCGAATGGTTCGGTTTTGCATGTGTGCTTTTGAGAGACGAACAAGTAGTGATAATGAAGAAGTTATATCAAGATATTTGCAATTGCCTAGGCAGTAAATCTGACCGTACATTACATTTTCGGAATTTGGATGGGAACAGCAAATATCATATAACACATGCATTATCTGCATCTAATACAAAAATCAGTATTGTTGCAGTACGCATCAATGAGATTACTTCTGAAAAATTACGTCAAAAAGGATGGGCATATCGATATTACATGAAAGAAATGGTACGTGTTGCCACTCATTTTGCTTCGGACAATAGTGAGAAAGCTTGCATTATCTTTGATAGTCACAAATATTTGCAAGATCTCGAGGATTATATTTGGCAGAAATTGCGTTATAACCATTTCTATAGAAAAAAGAAAGTAACAGAAAGAATTCTTTTTGATAAATTACAAGAAGTAAGAGCAGTTGATAGTGGTAGTGAGCCTTTGCTGAGTTTTGCTGACTGCGTAGCTCATGCTTGCCACTTAGCGTTTAATCCAGATAGACGTTGGAAAATGACTAATCCAACGTGTCTTGATTTGCTCGGAGGCTGCATCTGGGAGGGCCCATCTTATCTAAAAACAAAAAGTCCTCGCTTGTTTGGTGTTCAGTTAGAACCTGATGGTATACCTGTTAGGATGATACCGAAGCTTCCATTAGCAATTCGTAAATGCTGGCAGTTACAATAAACGATTTATACTGTTAAATTTATAAAGGATCATCTATAGGCAGATGACGCCCAAAAAATACCTAATGATAATCTGACACCAGCAGTATTTGCGATAGCTAAGTCGGGCAAAGGAAAAGGCGTTATAATAAAGCAAGTGTAGAATGAAGCATTCCATGAGTGAATCTGAGTTATTGAGGCTGGCTGACCTCAACCTGGTAGAGTTTTGGTGCGAGAGCTCAAAATGTATTCCTAATTCAGAGATATTTCAGTGCCAGGACACGGTGTTCATCAATTCGGCCACGGATTTCCCCGGCTGTAATTTCGCATTTAACTTGGCAGTAGAGCCAAATGAGCACCCCGATGCTTTTTTGGCTAGAATAAAGGGCTTCTTCGCTAAACGAAAGACACTGTTTTCGCTTATACTTCGAGGTCACTGCGACCAGGCCATTATCCAGCATTGTAAAGACAATAAAATCTTCTTGCTGTCTGAGGCACCGGGAATGGTACTTGATGAACCGATAAAGGGGGGAGCAGTGCCGGCTGGGGCAGGGCTGCACTGGGTGGATAATGAGGATGAATTGCAGGGCTTCAAGCAAGTTGTGGCCGAAGCTTACCAGGACCTGGGCTATCCCAAAGAGGTCAGCGAAAGCTATTTCGCTCAGGCGCAGCGCGTAATCAGCCCATATTTAGTTTTGGCAGTGGTCTATCTTAAAGGCGAGCCGGCAGGCACTGCAATGGCTATGCTCAGCCACGGCATCGCCGGCATTTACTGGGTGGGTACGATAAAGAAGGCAAGAGGAATTGGATTGGCCGAGTACTGTACCCGCGAGGTGAGCAATGCAGCTTTTGCTCTGGGCGCACGAAAAGTCGTGCTTCAGGCCAGCAAGTTTGGTGAGCCCGTCTATCTAAAAATAGGCTACAGAGAAGTCACCAGATATCCGTGGTTCATTTGTTCCAGCGAGTAAGTGGCAGAGTGCGGTCGCCAGCGGGCAGGTGCCATCTAGAAATAAAAAAGGAGGATGGAGCAATGCTAAAAGACTTCCGTGATTTTATGATGCGCGGCAATGTATTGGACATGGCAGTGGGCATCATAATCGGGGCTGCCTTCGGCACTATTGTGACCTCGATTGTTAAGGACATCATTATGCCACCTATAGGTCTGGTGCTGGGCAACGTAGATTTTACAAACCTTTTTGCAGTCTTAAAAGCAGGCACGACCCCAGGTCCATACGCATCACTTGCTAACGCCCAGGCAGCCGGTGCTGTTACCATCAACTACGGCGTGTTCATTAATACTCTAGTAAGCTTCCTGATAGTTGCCGTAGTATTGTTCTTTTTAATACGTGCCTTCGTTCATGCTCGCACCAGGCTTGAGTCCAAGAAGGGAGTTGCGCTTACCACAAAGGAATGTCCCTACTGCCTGTCTCAGGTGCACGTAAAAGCCAGGAAATGCGCCTATTGCACGTCTGAACTAATAACGCAAGCTTGAATATTTTTGGAGCCACTGGGGTAGCCTGGAGCATCCGCTCCAGGCACGATTACCGGAGCACCTGCGGGAAGGTGCCACCTAAAAGAATAAAAGAAGAGGTGAATCCGATGCCGAAAAAGTTAAAGTATGCTCTGTTTGCTATCGTAGCCGTACTTGTAATCGCCCTCTCTTT
Source organism: Dehalococcoidia bacterium (assembly GCA_050011565.1). Classification (GTDB taxonomy): domain Bacteria; phylum Chloroflexota; class Dehalococcoidia; order GIF9; family UBA5629; genus 9FT-COMBO-48-23. The sequence goes on along the minus strand of JBEKIW010000006.1, from coordinate 22,575 downwards.
TAACATCGGCTACATGATGGGTGGTAAATCAGCACAGGACCAGAATGCCGGTCTGCCCCTGATAGACCAGGCGTGGAACGCACTCTACCAGGACTATGTAGAGCCGAGCAAACTCGATTCGACCAACCTCAGCCACGGTGCCATCAAGGGGATGATGACGGCTTTGAACGACCCTTATTCCGCGTTCCTCGACCCCGAGATGTATAAGCTGTTTGAAAGCGACCTTGAAGGCACATTCGAGGGCATCGGCGCCCAGGTAAACATGAATAAGAGCAATCAGCCGACAATTGTGGCTCCGCTGGAGAATTCGCCGGCACAAAAGGCGGGCATAAAGACGGGCGACATTATCCTGGAGATTAACGGTAAATCGACGGAGGGTATGAGCCTCATCGAAGTCGTCTTGAACATACGCGGACCTGCGGGAACGTCCGTTAAGTTGACTATCCAGCATGAAGGCCAGACAACGCCGGTGGAGATTGACATAGTCAGAGCCCGGATTTCGTCGTTTACGGTTAGCTCGGAGATGAAGGGGGATATAGCTTACATAAGAATTAACGAATTCGACACCAAGACAAATGCCGAGTTTAACAATGCACTGCAGTCAATTTTGGCACAAAAAGCTGCCGGAATCATCATCGATTTGCGCAGTAATCCGGGAGGTATAGTGCCGGTTGTGGTCGATGTAGCCAGCCACTTTATTAAAGATGGCGTAGTTCTGACGCTGGTGGATAATCATGGTAGTAAGACCCCGGTGCCGGTGAATCCCAACGGCGTGTTTACCAACCTGCCTGTGGTGGTACTGGTCGACCAGTACAGCGCCAGCGGCAGCGAGGTTTTGACTGCAGCCTTGCGTGACCATAATCGTGCCACCGTAGCCGGCGTTAAAACCTTCGGCAAGGGCAGCTATGATATCAATGTGCCGCTTGATGACGGCTCCGATATATATTTAACGGTTGGCCGCTGGCTGAGACCCAATGGCCAGCTTATAGAAGGGAAGGGCATAGAGCCGGACTATACTCTAACGGTCACCGGCAATGACGAAATCCAGTGGGCGATAGACTTCTTGAACCAGCAGAAACAATAATCGTGCGTAAGTATACCTGTAAGATTTCTTCGAGATGAAAAACCTGATCTCATGATTACTACGAAGTCTACCAACCTTTTACCCTGGTCAGCCTTACCTTGACAACTACTAACTCTATAATGTAGATTCAAACTAAGGGCACTCATTGGGTCAGCAGCAATTAGTTAGATCCGCGCCACGGCGTGATTGCTAATTAACAGTGCCTTGGCAGTTAGCCCATGCAGGCAGCGTGATTGGCATTTGTAGGTTTATTTTTTGAGGCGTTCTCACTTGAGGATTGAAGTGAGTAATCAAAACCTGTCTGAATTTTGGAGCCTACCGGTTAGCGAATTGCTGGCACGTTTGGGAGCAAAATCCGGGGGATTGACGACCCAGGAAGCCAAGAAGCGTCTCCAGCGGTATGGCTTTAATGTCCTTAAACCCAAAAAGAGATCAGGCACACTTATACTTTTACTTAGTCAATTTAAAAGTCCCATCATTCTTATTCTTCTTTTTGCTGCAATACTGTCTTCTTTCCTGGGTGATACTACTAACGCTCTGATTATCCTGGCGATTATCTTCGTGAGCGGCATGCTCGGATTCTGGCAAGAGAGGGGAGCCGCCAATGCCGTCGAGAAGTTGTTAGCGCTGGTGCAAATAAAGGCTGCAGTGCTTCGCGATGGAAATGAGAGTGAGGTTCCCGTCGAGGAGATTGTGCCCGGAGATATTGTTGTCCTCAATGCCGGGGACGTCATTCCGGGAGACTGTCTGATTCTGGAATCAAAGGATCTCTTTGTAGATGAAGCGACACTGACGGGGGAAACCTATCCTGTAGAGAAACTGGTCCAGCTCTTGTCACCGGAAACACCCCTTGGTAAACGGACAAACAGTATTCTTATGGGGACTCACGTGGTAAGCGGTACTGCCAGAGCCGTGGTTGTTCGCACGGGTAAAGAAACCGAATTCGGCAAAGTTTCCGAATGTCTGAAACTGAGGCCTCCGGAGACGGAATTTGAACACGGCGTCAGGCAATTCGGGTATCTCCTCCTGGAAGTTACGGTAATACTGGTGGTTGCTGTTTTCGCCATCAATGTCTTTTTTGCCCGCCCGGTGTTGGAGGCTTTTCTATTTTCTTTAGCCTTAGCTGTTGGACTCACTCCTCAGCTTCTGCCGGCAATTATTAGTATCAACCTGGCACAGGGTGCCAAACGTATGGCACGAGACAAGGTGATTGTCAAACGGCTTGCCTCTATTGAGAATTTTGGCAGCATGAATGTGCTTTGTTCAGATAAGACGGGTACGCTGACCGAAGGAGTGGTTCGTGTCCATTCTGCCGTTGATATTGATGGTAACGAAAGTGAAAAGGTTATTTTCTATGCTTATATAAATGCGTTTTATGAAACGGGGTTTGCGAACCCTATTGATGAAGGGATACGCAACCATCGCCAGTTTGACTTGTCTGGCTATGAAAAACTTGACGAGTTGCCATACGATTTCATTCGAAAGAGGCTTAGCATTTTGGTCTCAGACAATGGTAGGCATTTAATGGTGACCAAAGGTGCTTTACAGAATGTTCTTGCCGTCTGTTCCACAATAGAAATTGCCGGTGGAACTGTTGTCGATATAGCTGCCGTGCGGGAAAGGATAAAAGGGCGCTTTGAAGAGCTAAGCAGTAAAGGCTTTCGCACGCTTGGGGTCGCTTATCGTGACGTTGGCTCTGATTCAGTTATCACTAAAGACCATGAAGTTGGTATGACATTTGCAGGATTCCTGGCGCTTTTTGACCCACCTAAGCTTGATATTGCGAAAACCATAGGTGAATTGAAAGAACTCGGCGTTTCATTAAAGGTCATTACCGGGGACAACAAGCTTGTCGCGGCTAGTGTTAGTCGACAGGTAGGACTACTTAATCTACGAATCATTTCGGGTTCAGACCTGCATAAGATGAGTGATGAAGCGCTGCTTAAACAAGTTAATGAGGTAGATGTCTTCGCCGAAGTCGAGCCAAATCATAAAGAGCGTATTATTCTGGCTTTGAAGAAGGCTGGAAATGTGGTTGGTTATATGGGCGATGGAATCAATGATGCCTCGGCACTACATGCTGCTGATGTTAGTATTTCTATTGATAGCGCTGTAGATGTGGCCAAGGATGCGGCTGATATTGTGCTGCTCGAAAAGGACCTCCGCGTCCTAAAGCAGGGTGTGCAGGCAGGAAGGATGACATTTTCAAACACACTCAAGTATGTGTTCATGGCGACGAGTGCTAATTTCGGGAACATGTTCAGCATGGCTGGAGCATCCCTCTTTTTGTCCTTTCTTCCTCTCCTTCCCAAACAGGTCCTTCTCACCAATTTGTTTACCGATTTTCCTGAGATGACCATCGCCACAGATAACGTAGACCGTGAAGCAGTTGATAAACCCCGACGCTGGGATATCAAATTCATCCGCAAATTCATGATAACTTTCGGGCTACTCAGTTCGGTGTTTGACTATCTTACCTTTGGCGTACTTCTGTTTATACTGCACGCCACAACGAACCAATTCAGAACCGGCTGGTTTATGGAGTCTGTTATTTCAGCTTCGGTGATTGTGCTCGTTATTCGCAGTCGGAAGCCTTTCTTTAGGAGCAAGCCGGGGAAGTATTTGCTTATTACCACTCTGTTGATCGTAGGCGTCACGTTTATCTTCCCTTTTACTCCACTCGGGCAACTATTTGGTTTCCAACCATTGCCGCTCTGGTTCTTTTTCGTGATTGTGGTGATTGTGCTGTTATATGTTGCCGGCGCTGAAATAACAAAAAGAATCTTCTACAGCAAAGTGAAATTCTGAGACCAAACCTGGCAGGCTTAAACACCACTTAGTCATAGCTAATCTCATTGCCCTGAAAGCCCTGTGATATACTTTGGGCCTATTACCTTTTTACTATATGTAAAGTTACCTTTAGGCTATTTACATAAGTCCTATACGGTAGTATATTTGAATTATGAGCTTGAGGGGAAGTTATACGTTAATTACCGGTTTAAATAGGGCAGAGCGGTCGAACAAACCGAGTTCAGTTTGGAGGAGTTGACGATAATGGCTAAGGTTTCGATACATTGCGATGGCACGGATATCTATATTGTTCCAGAGGAAAAGAAAGCGAAGCCCAATGATTCCTCGCATAAGGAAGAGGCAGATTTCAAAGAACAGGAATTATCGGGTGGGTACTCTCCGGGCGATGTTGGCACAAATGGTAACGGAGCCTCCGGGAAGAAGGCGGCCGAGAGTATTGAGTATCATCCCCTATTCCCCTACGAGTTAAAATCTGTAAAAAAGAACGGTAACGGTAACAGTAACGGCAATGGTAATGGTAATGGGGTCTTAATTCTAGAGAAAGCCATTGCAACCAACCAGGTGCAACTAAAAGAGACCACAGCGGAAGCCGAAGAGAAACACAGGACTATCGTGGACCAGATACCAGATGCCTATTTTGCGATAGACCCTGTCGGTAACTTCATTTTCGTTAATGATACATTATGCCGCTTTCTGGGATATTCTAAAGAAGAACTGACAGGAACGGCTTGTCGAGATCATATAACCGAAGAGTGTTATGAAGCTGTATATAAGGCTTTCGATGATGCCTTTCAAAGTAGGACAGAGGTCAAAGACCTTCATTGCCAGGTCATTCGTAAGGATGGTACCACTGCGATTGCTGAGATGTCGGCTTGTCTGTTAAGAAATGAGTACGGTGAGGTCGCGGGATTCAGGTGTATCGGCCGTGACGTTACCGAGCGTGTGAGGCAGGAGGAAGCTCTAAAGCAGTCGGCAGAGAAATATCGGGCGGTAATGGAGGAAATCGGCGAAAGCTACTTCGAGGTTGACCTTTCCGGTAATTTCACGTATGTCAATGAGGCAGCCTGCCGTCAGCTAAGACGCTCTAAAGAAGAGTTAGTCGGAATGAACTATCGATGCTACATACCGGAAGAGGAAATAGACAGCGTATATCAGACGTGGAATAAGGTATACCGGACCGGAGAGCCAGTAACTTCGTATCACCATGCAAATGTCAAGAAATGCGGGCAGAAGGTATATCTGGAGGATTCAGTTTCGCCCCTGCGAAATACTGAGGGCAAGATAATAGGCTTCAGGTCTATCTGCCGTGATGCTACGGAACGTGAGCGCGTGACTCAGAAACTCGTCGACTTGAAATGGCCAGCCATGACTAGCTGACCAACTCCCCGCTCGCGGTTTTCGGTAGCCCGTTTTGGTTAACCCAAGCCAAGGAAATCTGAGGATTCTTCGCTTTATTTGTGGCTTAGACTGCAATTTTATCTGCAAAGATTAAGGCTTTAAGTGTGTTGGGGGATAAATACGAAAAACATTGTAATTAAGCTCTGCGGGCGATAGGAAAACGGTCTTGTTTCTCTGATCGGAATCCAGTTTATCCTGGATACAGTCCACGAATTTTTGCACTATCCAATTATAGTACGCTTCAGGAAGAGCTTCTTTATTGATTTCAGGGACTTCATTGAAAGCATCGATAACCCAGGGATGTCCGTTTTCATCAATACACCATTCGACCGCGTTAACATCCAGGTCCAGGCAAGTATTCATGTCAATCGTGAGCTTGGTCAATTTGTCAACCATATTCTCTATGGGTTTCAAATCCGAGTAGAGATATTGTCCCATGCTGGAAGGTTTTGGTATCCATTTAAGGAATAGCACATCTTTCTTATTGATGCAGAAAGCCCTGTAATAGTCCTGGTATCTAATCAGTCTTTGAACCAGCATAATCTGGCTGGGGCTGATAGAGCAGTAGACTCTTTTTAGCTCCTCTAATGAGTCGACGATATGTACGTTCGTCCAGGCGTAGCCATCAAAGGGCTTTAGAATGCACGGCAAACCTATTTCGTCGATTATTTGTTCCCACATCGGTTCAGCTATCCACTCCTCTGTTTCTTCCGAAAGTTTTGCGCCGGGCAGGACAAATGTCTTTGGAAACGAAATTCCGAGATTATAGGCTATTCCGATGTCCAGCAGCTTGTTAGTGGCAGTAGCCGCAAACGGGTTGTTGATGACATAAGTGCCGCTTAAAGCCAGATTTTTCATTGTTTCTTTCAAATACATGTCGCAGAAGCTGGCTCTGTCAACAATTACTCTAAAGTCACCTGAAATGGGAGCCATCTGCTGGCGAAAGTGTAGAAAATCTATCTCAACTCCGCTAAGTTTGGAAATGACGTCGTTGATAAATGTGTCAGACTTGGATTCGAGAATGCCGACCTTCATCTGGTATGCAGCGTCCTTTAATAAATTGGAAGCTAAATAAAATGCCCGCTTATATAAAAAGTATAGCTAAAGTGACCATCGATAACAAGAAGATTTTGTGGGTGAGGCCCTTGCCCATGAGCTGCTTCCGTCGATGCACTCAAAATGTAATAACTTTGTAACTTTCTCGTGGCTTATTTTATGACTTTTCGAGAGGCGGGTGTCTAACCTCCTCACTGCCTGCCTATTTTAATAACTAACTTGCAGATGCTTTACTTAAATGTGGCATATTTAAATTATGACCGATATAAGTAAATCTACTTAATAGGAGATAAATAGTCAATAGATTTGCTGCGCAGCCACCGTTTCCAACTAGATTATAGTACAATAAAATGTTATGAGAGTTCTGCTCGTTGCCATGCCCGATACGGTCTCTGCCTTGGACCCGGTTATGCGAGTGCCAAACCTGGGGTTGTGCTCTATCGCCGGCAACCTGGAGGGATGCGACGTTAGAGTAATCGACCTGGTCTTCCACAATCGCCATATCGCCAGGCTGCTTCAACGATTGATGGAAGAATTTAAGCCGGAAATCGTAGGACTGAGCGCTATGAGCTTCCAGTATGCCAGCGCCTGCCGTGTGTCCCGTATCTGCCGGCGTGTAAACCCTGATGTGGCAGTTGTCCTGGGAGGATACCATGCTTCACTGATGTACCAGGAGATAGCCTCGGGAGCTGAAGCGGAGCTTTTCGACTTCCTGGTACGCGGCGAAGGCGAGGTCACATTTTCGAGTTTAGTGAAGGAGCTGATTTCCGGTCGAAGGGACTTCCGGCTGATTCCCGGGCTGTCCTTTCGTAGGGACGGCAAATTTCATCACAATCCGCCGGCTTCTCTGATAAACCTTGATACTTTGAAGCCACCCAATCGTGACTGCAGGGTTTTGGACGGCGCCTGTTTCCTGGGCCATCGTTTTGATTGCGTGGAGACGTCTCGTGGCTGCACTATGGGCTGCCGTTTTTGCAGCATCACCCGGATGTACGGCCGTTCCATCCGAAAGTTCGCACTGGAGCGAGTGATTGAGGAGTTGCACCAACTGAAAGGCAAGGGCAAAGAAGGGGTCTTTTTTGTAGACGATAATATTACTCTGGATGTTCCGCGCCTCAAGCAGCTATGCAGTCTTATTATCGACGAGAATCTCAACACGATGTCGTATGCCATTCAGGCCAGTGTCCCGGGTATCGCCTCGGACCTGGAGCTGGCGGGACTGTTAGGCAGAGCCGGTTTTCGCTGGGTGTTTCTGGGTATTGAGAGCGGAATTTCAAGGAATTTAGAAGCTATGGGTAAAGTTGGCGTTCTCAAAAATACTAAGCGCGCCGTCTCCTTACTACAGAAGCAGGGAATATGTGTGTTCGGCGGTTTCATATTGGCCCATCCGGATGACACGGGGCAGGATATACAATCTACATTTAAGTTCGCACTGGATTTGGGCGTCGACCATCCTATCATGCAGTGTTTGACGCCCTATCCGAAGACAGAGACTCGTGAGCAGTTGCTGAAACGAGGCTTGATAACCAACCTGGAGGATTTCAGCCGCTACAATGGATTCATCTGCAACGTGCGCACCGAACACCTCAGCAACAATGAACTCAACCGCGCTATAATCCGGGGTGGTCTTAGCCTCTATTTTAATCCCCGCTACCTGAGACAGAGCCGTTTCTGGAAATACCGGCCTTCTCTGTGGCCGGCTTTAATAGTCAATAATTTTCGCTACCTTGTCGGTGCTGCCCGGGGCAGTATCTTTGCCTCTCGACATCGATGGTAGCCAGGCTATCGAATTTTTGGGGCCGGAAACTTTTGGAGACTCCTGATAAAAACTCTTGTCCACCGTATATTCACATGTTATACTGGCATTATCGGGGGAGGTAATCAGTGGAGAAATTAGTTCGATGTAAGTCCTGCGGCTATATCATGCGGGAGGCAAAGTTAAGAGACAAATGTCCTGCCTGCGGCGTACCGCGGGAGATGTTCGAGCCATATACCGACCCTATGTCAGAACCGCGCCGCAGAATTCTAGACTTCCATCTACATCCGAGTGCGGTGCATTTCCCGACTTCATTTGCAGTAGCCGTTTTAGTATTTACCATCGCCACGTTCTTTTTCTCGGGACCGGTTGAACAGTTTTTGATCTGCACTACGCAGGTGATGGCGTTATTCCTTCCCCTCCTGGTCCTTATAGCTTTCCTGGCTGGATTGCTGGACGGGAAAACTCGTTTTCGACGACTGGACCGTTCGCATATTTTAAAGAGCAAGATGCTTTATGGGAGCATTTTCTTTGTCCTTGCGGTGGGGTTGGCCTTGCTCGTCTGGCTGGGAGGCCTGGGCAGCGTGACTCTGATTTGCATAGCCGTGACTCTGGCTGCTGGAGGAGTAGCTTGTAGCGTGGTGCTGGCACTACTTGGCATGCAGATTCTAAATTCCGCTTTTCCCGGATAATCAAGAATGGAATACGCGGCAGTCGATGTAGCCCGTGCCCAGTTCGCGGTTACCACCATCTTCCATATGTTATGGCCCCTGCTCAGCATCGGGTTAAGTTTATTGATGGTGGTAATGGAAGTTCTGTGGCTCAGAACCGGGGACGAGATGTACTACCGGCAGGTGCGCTTCTGGTCAATACTCTTCATTCTTACGTTTGGGATAGGAGTAGCTAGCGGCGTACCGCTTGAGTTTCAGTTTGGTACCAACTGGTCACGCTTTTCTGCAGCTACCGGAAATATAGTTGGCAATCTCCTGGCTTTTGAAGCCTCAATGTCTTTTGCGCTGGAAGCCGCTTTTCTGGCAGTGTTTATATTCGGGTGGAATCGCGTGTCCAGGCGAATGCACCTGTTCTCCAACATAATGGTAGCCTTTGGCGCTTCTCTGTCGGCGTTCTGGATCATGGCTGCCAATTCATGGATGCAAACTCCTGCCGGAGTTAGTCTGGAAGGCGGGAAGATTGCTATCACCAACTACCTGCAAGCGACCTTCAATCCGGACCTGCCCATAGCGTTCACACATATATGGGTGGCCAGTATCGAGACCACGCTGTTTTTTGTAGGCGGCATTTGCGCCTGGTATATTCTCCGGAATCGCAACGTCGGCTTTTTCCTGAAAGCGTTCAAAATTATGGTTATTATCGGAATAGTAGTGGCGCCGCTTCAGATTTTCCTGGGAGATGCCTCTGGGCTTACCGTAATCAAGCACCAGCCGGCTAAAGCGGCGGCAATGGAGGCTCACTGGGTTACCAATCCTCCCGATACCAGCGCCTCGTGGGTTTTGGTGGCCCAACCGGACCAGAAGGCACAGGACAATAGCTGGGAAGTTAAGATTCCCTACATGCTGAGTATTGTCAGTACTCATTCTGTAAAAGGGCAAGTAATAGGGCTAAAGGATTTTCCGGTCAACGACCAGCCGCCGGTTGCACCGCCGTTTTATGCCTTCCGGATTATGGTCTTGCTGGGCTTTGTTATGCTCTTTCTAGTCCTATGGGCTCTGTGGCAGTGGTATCGGAAAAAGCTGCGAGTCGAATCCGCACCGAAGCACAGGATATTCTGGAACTTCTGGCTTTATGCCATACCGGCGGGTTTTCTGGCTACCGAGTGCGGGTGGATTGTACGTGAGGTGGGGCGTCAACCCTGGCTCGTCTATGGCATACTGCGGACTACCGAAGGTGTATCTCCGGTAAGTACGGCTACTGCTGCCACAAGCCTGTCACTTTTTATTGTAATTTATGTACTCTTGCTTGGCCTGTTCATTTATTTCACCAGACGTATTCTCGAGAAGGGGCCTGACCTGACCAGTCCTCTGCCAACATACAGAAAGCTGGATTCCACCGGAGGTAATTAAGTGGCATTGGGTGACGGGTGATATATGGGAGCTTTTCTACCGCTGCTCTGGTATTTTTTGTTAGTTGTCACCATGACCCTGTTCATCACTTTGGACGGGGCCGACCTTGGAATCGGTGTACTATCCCTAAATGCAGGTGAGTCCAGGCGCTCTACTATGCTGGTGGCTATCGGACCGCTGTGGTACGCCAATGAAACCTGGCTTGTTGTGGGTGGGGCTACGCTATTCGGCGCTTTTCCGTTGGCCTATGGCGTTATACTCAGCTCTCTTTATATCCCGGCAATGATGCTTCTTTTCGGCTTGGTCTTCAGAGCCGTGTCTATCGAGTTTCGTGGCCATTCGGAGCATAAGCGTTTATGGGGCATCGCCTTCGGGATAGGCTGTCTCCTGGCTATCGCTGGTCAGGGGTTTATTTTTGGCGGATTATTCAGTAACCTGAAGATAGAGGGAGGTTCCTTTGTTGGTGGGCCGTGGGACTGGCTGAATCTCGGGTCGGTCATCATAGCTATGGGAGTACTGGCTGCCTACGCTATGATGGGTGCGGCGCATCTGGTGCGTAAGACGGAAGGAGCCGTCCAAATTCAGAATCGGCGGCTTTTGCTGGGCAGTGCTTCGATTGCCCTGGCATCGTTTGTTGCGGTCATCGCTATGATGTTGTTGGCGTATACTCCTTTATCGCTGATATGGTCTAGACCGCCGCAGGTTTATTTCGTGCCACTGTTTTTGCTTGTAGTGCTCTTTGCCTTTATCATGCTGCTGATTAGCTCCAGAGATGAAAAGAGCGATAGAGCCCCCTATATTTGGGCTATTGTTGTATTCCTGGGTATCGCTGCGGCCACAATCGGCGGTATATTTCCGTACTTCATTCCATTCTCACTCTCCATAGCACAGGCGGCGTCGCCGCAGGCGAGTTTAGTATTTATGCTGTTTGGTGCCGGAATAATTCTGCCCATAATTATCGTCTATAATATGTATGTGCACGGAGTATTTGCCGGGAAGGTATATGGGGACGAGGCAGAGGACCAGTACTAGCAATTCGAAGGCGTACATTGAATCAATAAGACATCCTGATTTTTCACGTATTATTTATCGAGAAGGAGCATAAACAATGAAGATTAGAAATAACACCGTACTTATCACCGGTGGAGCTACCGGCATTGGTTTTTCACTGGCTGAAGCGCTGGTAAGAGCTGGAAACAAGGTAATTATCTGCGGCCGGCGACAGAGCAAGCTGGAAGAAGCCAAGCGTAAATTGCCCCAGATATACATCCGCACTTGCGATGTCTCAAAAGAGAAGGAGCGCAAAGCACTTTTCGACTGGGTTAAAGATAATTTTAAAGATTTCAATATGTTAATAAACAATGCCGGAATTCAGCGAATGGTTGACTTTAAAAAGGAAATCCGGGATTTAACGGGTGGAGAAAATGAAATCGAAATCAACCTGGCAGCCGCTATATATTTGTCAGCCTATTTTATTCCGTTGCTGCTTAAGCAAAAAGAGGCGGCGATTATTAACGTCTCGTCCGGTTTAGCTTTTGTACCCATAGCTTCCATGCCTGTTTACTGTGCCACTAAAGCCGCCGTACACTCTTTCACCATGTCCCTAAGACATCAGTTGAAAGATACGTCAATTAAAGTGTTTGAGATAGTGCCGCCGATGGTAGATACGGAACTGGGTAAAGGGTCAGTAGAGGAAGAAGGGGAGTCGAATAGAGGTATACCGCCAGCCGAAGTGGCCAGAGCCGTTATAAGTTCATTGAAAAAAGATGAGTATGAGATTGCGGTCGGCGAGGCTCAGGGGTTGGTTACGGGCTCCAGGACTAACCCCGAAGAGGTGTTTAAAAGCCTGAATGAATGGTAGACGCTAGCCAGGACGGCTGTGCCGGTTGAGGAAGCGCAGCACAACATGGTTCACTTCATCAGCCGCCTCGATGTTGAAACCGTGGCCCATGTTTTTCAGTGTCACCAATTCGGCGTTGGGTATCCTGGAGGCAATCAGCCTGGAGTTCTCCACCGGTACCAGCTTATCGGCGTCTCCGGCGATTACCAGAGTGGGCGCCTTAATCTCCGGTAGGCGCTCGTAAGTATCGTGACCCATTATCGCGCCCGCCTGCCTCACATAGCCATGTAGGGGAGTGACGTGCCCCACCATTTTCGCCAGAAGTTGTTGAATAAGCGCTTGATTGGTTTTGATGAACTCCTGGCTGAAGACAAAGGGAAGGGTCTCCCTTGCCCGCTCTTCCGGAGTCAGCTTTTGCATACGGTCCATGTCGAAAAGGACTTTGATTGCCTCCATATCCGGCATTATCCTGTGAGATCCACCGCACGTAGTAGCCCCCAATATGAGGGTCTTCACTTTTTCGGGATAAAGTAGAGCAAAGTGCTGGGCTATCATGCCGCCCATGGATATACCAAAAACATGTGTAGTTTTAATACCGATGTTTTCCAGCAGACCGGCAAGGTCGCCGGCCATCATCTCCATCGAATAGGGAATATCCGGAGCATCGCTGCCTCCGGTCCCTCTGTTATCGAAAGCAACTACTTGGTATTGTTGTGAGAATGACGGAACCTGCCGGAACAACCAAGGAATGCCGCCCCCTAAGCCCATTATCAAGGCTAGCGCTTCTCCCTCGCCCTCCACTTCGTAGTAGATATTTATGTCACCGACTTTGGCCGTAGGCACGGCATCCTCCTCGTTATAGAACTGTAGAGATTACACCCGGCGGCGGTAAGATTCAAGCTTTCAACGTTTTCCTGATTGCCTGTTCTATCTTATCTACGTTTGGAATCACCGCCTGCTCCAACGTCGGTGCGAAAGGCACAGGCACGCCTGGGTTTCCCAGACGGATGGGAGGTGCTTTCAAGTGATGAAAGGCTTTTTCTGTGACGGTGGCGATTATCTCTCCCTGAATGCCACAGCCCAGATAAGCTTCGTCTACGACTACCAGGCGGCCGGTCTTTCTTACCGAGGCCAGTATCGTTTCCACATCCAGAGGAGCCAGGGTGCGAGGGTCGATAACTTCCACAGACGTGCCTTCCGCTTCCAAACGTTTAGCCGCCTCAATGGCATAATGAACCATGGTCAGGGTAGCCACCACGGTAATATCTCGTCCCTGTCTCTTTATATCGGCTTTGCCGAAAGGTATAGTGAAATCGGCATTGTAATACTCGGGAGGCACCTCCCATCTGGTTCGGTATAACATCTTTCCCTCAAAGAAGAGCACCGGGTTATCTTGCCTCAATGCGGTCTTCATCAGGCCTTTGGCATCCGCCGACGTGGAGGGAACGACAACCCTGAGACCCGGGCTGTGAACGAACCAGGAGTACATGCTCTGAGAGTGGTGAGACCCTGTACCCTGCCCCGCGCCACAAGGCAACCTGATTACCATAGGCATTTTGACTTGACCCCCCGTCAGGTACCGAAGCATAGCGGCCTGGTGTACCACCTGGTCGATGGCACAAGAAAGAAAGTCTCCGAACTGCATCTCCACTACAGCCCTCATACCACCGATGGCAGCGCCTACTGCTGCTCCGACCATAGCTATCTCTGAGATTGGCGTATCCAGAACCCGCTCTGGCCCAAATTTGCCCAGTAGCCCTAGGGTTACGCCGAAGGGGGGTGCTTTCCCCACATCCTGCCCCATGACTATGATTCGACTGTCCCTCTCCATTTCCTCCATAAGAGCTTCATTGATGGCACCCCGATAACCGGGTAGCTTCTTCTGCTCCGGAGGAATTTTGGCGCCGTGTTCAAAAAGTCTTCTGGGAAACATTTCTTCACAGCCTAAGCGAAAATATCAGTAAAGGCTTCTTCCGCCTCCGGGCAGGGGCTTTTTCTGGCAAAATCCGCCGCCTTTTCCGCTACTTCCTTAATCTCACGCTCCAATCTATCCATATCTTCATTCTTTAAGATACCCTCAGATTCTAATTGAGTCTTAAACCTCAGGATGGGGCACTTAGACCACTGTTCTTTCACCTCTTCCTTAGGACGATAATGGCCGGGGTCATCGAGCAGATGGCCGGCGAGTCTGTACGTCTTGGCCTCAACCAGGCTGGGCCCAAGACCCCTTCTGGCCCTTTCCGCTGCCTTACGTACCGCCTCATATACAGAGATGACGTCGTTCCCATCGACGGTTACACCAGGCATCCCGTAGGCTTTAGCTCTTATGGCTACACTCTTAACAGGAATGAACTCTTCAAATCTGAGCGAGATAGCGTACATATTATTTTCGCATAGAAAGATAACCGGCAGTTTCCAAATCGCGGCTAAATTTGCCGCCTCGTGAAAGGCTCCCTCATTAGACGCTCCTTCGCCAAAGAAGGGCATGGCCACCTGCTTGAGCCCCCTCAATTTAAAGGCTAAAGCCAGCCCTGCAGCCACGGGTATCTGCCCACCTACAATGCCACCCGTGCCAACCACGCCATGTTCAATGCTGGTTACATGGTATGATTTCCCCTTGTTGTAACCGGTAGCTTTGTAGCAAACGTCAGCCATTATCCGGTCCGGGTCCATGCCCATGGCAACTTGTGGCCCAACACCACGGTGCGTGGTAAAGACAAAGTCGCCGGGCTTTAAGGCCATGCAGGCGCCGACTGACACTGCTTCTTGCCCGGTACTGAGAGAAGGAGGTATTCCATCAATTTCTTGCCTTTGGTAAGCCTCGCCCCACTTATTCTCGAGATGCCTGATCAGTAGCATTCTCCTCAGCATCTCAATTTTAGTCTTACGATCCATCTGGTACCTCGCGAATAAGTTTTAGATTGTCGACAATATATGGACTCGCAGCTTCATATGTTTGCTTGACAATATCAGTACTATGCTCTTAGTTCTGGCTCTAAACATCACACAGCGGACAGCTTTGAGCATTTTAACACGCACTATGAGCAAGAGCAAAAAGGCTGTACTCGTCCAAACATTAGTGATACATAACCTCGATCCTATTTATAGCGTTTCCTGTGGCTGCCAAGTGAGGTGTTTGAGAACTCCTGCCCATGACTATATAATTTAATAACAATCTTGAAAGGGGGTTTAGATATGGAGGAAGAGCGACTCATAGGCGACCTTAGCCATGTAGTAATAGCCGTTAAAGATATAGAAAAGGCCCAGAAATTCTTTTCGGAATTCACGGGCGCTAAATTCAGAAAGATCGGTGAAAATAAGGCGGTAGGTTTTATAAGCGTTATCGGTGATAATAGGTTGGAAATACTATCACCAACCCGCCCGGACAGCGATGTCGCCAAATTCATCGACAAGAGGGGTGAGGGACTTTATGCTGTTGGATTCAAGACTCCGGACGCCGGCAAAGCCAGAGCTAAGGCGGAAGAGATGGGAATTCGGGTAGTTGGTGATATAACCGATGCTGATCTTGTAGGTGGTAAGGGACACGGTCGAGGCATGAGAGAGATATGGCTACATCCGAAAGATATTTTTGGGGTATATACTCTCCTTACCCAGAGCGGCGAGTTGTGACTTGCGGGCGAGACAGGACATGAATGGTAGGCCGTACAGGATTCGAACCTGTGACACCCTGATCAAAAGTCAGGTGCTCGAATTTATGCATGTCAACATTTAGATCATACGTCAACTGTAGCTTTGCCAACTTGTTGGTTAGCTTTGGACTTGGCTTCCTCCGTTATTGACGCCTTCCAGCCTAGTGATATAATCATCGTTAGGAGGTGGACTATGTCTAACGATGAGATAGCAAGGGATATTCTAGTTGCATTTTTAGGTAGGGTAAATTTGCCAACTAAAATAGGAGAGGACAAATATCCTGCGCAATGGGTAGCAGAAGCGTACAGGCTCATTTATAAAGCTGTTGCTGAGGTGGAACGAGACGTTAATAAGGAACAGCAGTAATTTCGAGGATAAATTTGATTCCGTACAGATCCAATCCCTGAGGCCTTAATAATAAGATAAATGATCCATATATCCTTATTGCATCATGCCTATTTGCATTTTAAGGCCAGCTAATTTTGGTTAATATATAAAATGCCAGGTTTTGGAAGTTAATGTATTTCTGTTATATTATGGGCCTTGAGACAAGGTAGAAAAGAAATGGCTAATAAACTAGAGATCGGTGTTGGCCGAAAAGCGGGGGGAGCATGGTAGAACTAGGAATAGGAACAAGGGTAACAGGACTATGTGAGCATCTTCAAGTGATAGGAATTAATGCCTCCGTAATGAAAGAAACTAACTGGTGGGGCATAAGTGGGCAGCCTCATATATGGTGGGAGCACGTTATGGGGGTTATCAAACTGGAGGGCAGAGATATCGACGTAATAAATGTTGTAAATGTACGTAGTCGGTATTTGAATATGTGGTACCTAGATTTTATAGTGAGGACTTCCAGTCCCCATGTTAGTATGAGAGAGGATTACGCTAAGCTTATAATGAAACGAAGCTTCGGGGGTAACTTATTAATCTTCATCAATATTTATTCGGCCAAAATAGTTGGCATGGAATGGAGAGGTGATACTGACCTAGTGCGAGAATTAAATTTCGATAATCAACTGAAAAATAAGTTGCTTAATACGGACCTAAGGTCTCTTCGCGGCCTTCTGGAAATTGTGCCCGAACCAAAGTATAGATGTACAAGGATCAGAACGAGCTATTTCTTACCCAGTCTCGAATTATTTGATATCTTGGAGACTATAGCCAGGCATATTGGACCTTTACCATGTCAATAATAGCTATATCAATTATTTATTCTTTAGTTTTCTTGTCGGGAATATTAATGGCTATTTTTTCTGACAGGTTAGTAGATTGGATCACTCGGTTTTGGGGGAAAGTAGCAAGATCCGATGACAATGATGCTAACCTACGTTTACGAAACCGCGAAATATGGATATACAGAATCTTTGGAATTTTCTTTGCCGTATTCGCACTGGTCATGTTGACTCTTGTTCTACTGTCAAAGATCTTGTAGCTAATTGGTATAACTTAGCTCCTCTGCATTTTCTGCATGAGGATGCCACATTGACCGAATCTGGTTTCTACAGTTCCTGCGCTTCAAATCTAGCGGCTATCCGATTGAATGTTGGTGTCCTTTAACAGTGTTTCTGCGATTTTTAAATTTGTGCGCAGGATTTGCAACTTAGGTTTGTCATGGATAAAACCAAGTGCTTAGTCTGACATCTGGTAAGTGGCGTTTTCTGCTACCTGCATTATCTGCAGAAGCCGCCTGCATTAGTTTTTGAATTCCAGAAGGCAGGGGAGCCCTGGGCTAGGCATTACTGCAGGAAGTTGCAGGGCGCAGAGTGCAGAAGGTTAGGTTGGGGGAGTGTTGGAGTTTGAATATATAAGCTGTGTAGGGATAGAAAGGTTAGGGTTTTTAAATATATAAGTATTCTATTGTAGTTTAGGCAAGAGTATAATTGCAGTAGATACGTCTAATCCCAGCTGATTCGGAGTTGGTAGTGATAAAACTCATAGAAGCACTTGAGAGGGCGATTGGTCAAGTTGTTACAGATTTCCAAAGTTGGCCTGATAGATACTGGACGGAACGGGACATACATTGGAACCTTCTATTTAATCTCAGGAACAATGACATACTCGAGAAAGCTCAGGCAATTGAGCTCATTCGTGCAGAATTTCCAACCATTAATAAGTATGGTAAGAGAAGGGCTAGAGGTCACTATGACTTGGTAATTTTGGAACCTGTATCATTTAGAGACCCAAATGTCCTCGCCTTCAAACCATGGGCGCCTTGGGACGATTTTCTATCGAGGGTTAAATTGCTGATTGCTGTCGAAGTTAAAATATGGGTAGATAGATTAAACACTAAGGAAGTACTCGACATAGTAAAATGGGACATTGAAAAACTTACTGATCAGGACAACCGAGTGCAAAATCCATACTTTCTCAACTTTGTCCAATTGGATTTCGACAGAGAGATAATGAAAGAGTATTACTACAAATTACGAGAGCAATTAGCAGATCAAAAAAAGCAATGGCCTACGGTTAAGATTCTTTGTGTACCTAGTAACTACAAGGTCCAATCACAGACATCAGATAATTGGGTTTGGCTTAAGTAGTTTGAATGATGGATAAAAAAGAAAGAGAAGGACTGCCAATAGCCTTTTTATATATATTTGAATCGACTTACGGCGATGTCTCCTCGGCATAGATTATCTGCGCCTTATTAACAGCTACAAAGACAGCCGATTGTCTGATACCCGATGAGGGGACTATATCCACATTTGTCATAGGTAGGAACATATCCTTGGTATTTAGCAAGTCTGACAATCGATGCCCTTTGGCACAATGCATCTCTCCGCTGAGTATATAGGGTGGTATGTGGAGCTTGGCGATGATAGGTAATTTCTCTCTCGCTGTAGGTAACTTATAACTTGCCTCTGTACTGGGCTCTCCATGTTGCTCAATCTCATTTATGAAGAGGATGTTTGCCTTATTAATTAGGGTCAATTGCGTTGTTGTTTCTGTGCCATCCTGGTTGTGGCTGGTGGCTTCTGTCACAGGCAAAAAGTCGGTGCCAAGACGCAATTCGCCTACCACTACGTTGTTGAGTAGGTCCAAAAGGCGTTGCCTCTGCAAGCAATGAATATATCCGCTGAGCATGCAAGTGGGAGTGTAGATACACACCTTCAATTGTTCCTTGGTGATATGTCTTTCTGGACTGCCGAATACCGGACTTGAGTCTGATTTATGTGATATCTCCATTTTCAACCTCTTTCACCGTAGGCTTCCCGCCATCTAACCGGCCATTTACAGAGTGGCAACTTAACGGCTCCTATTTACATTGATACTGTGAGTCTAGATTAGAATATTTGTACCTGATAATACCAAAGATGTCAAGTGCTTTCTTGGAGATTGTTTAGTAATTCTTTAAAAGGATACCCACATAGCCAAAATGTGACCGGAGTTTGATCCATTCGGGGATGGTCAGGACTCCAAACAAACAAGCCCATACACTATTTTATTAACCCATCTGACCCTATTACCCTACAGCTTAGAGTCCAAGCGCAAGGGTTAAAAGGGTTAATAAGGTTAGGGTTTTTAAGTATATGGGGATATCTTAGAATTCTGGTCTCTGGTTATCTTATGTTTTTCCACCCTTCTCTTCCTTTTTCCTTTTGTCTGTCTTCGCCTTTATGGTTGTTTGGGCATTACTAACCCCCTGAAAAGATTTGACAAAGTTATCTAGAGACATACGTAATTCATGTATCTCACGTGCCATATTTCTACTGTCTTTATGTATTTTTGCGAGGTCTTCTTTTACAGGGTCTTTTGTCTTAGACAAGAGTTTGGAAATAAGTAATACTACTGTAATGACAAGTAGAATAAACCCCACACTCCCCATAATTTGGGCGGACCCTAGAAAAAAGAGAGTGTTCATAGTGACCAAATGACCTGGAAGGATCATGTATACCGCATAGAGATTATATGCCATTGCAATACATAATATAGATATCGATAGCATAAGGAGCAAAAATGCCCAAGGAATTGAATAGATGGAAAACTGTTTCTCTCTAATTCGTTTGGGTAATTTCCAAGCCATGGTCTTTCCCCTTTGTTATTTTGGTTTGGGAGAGTATAAGTGTCATTATATAATAGATTCGGGAAATTAGCAGCCCATACATTATTTTATTAACCCATCTAACCCTTTTAACCCATGCTCTCAAGTTCCCTGTATACCTTCAAGCTCTCCTCAAACTTCACGCTCTTTGTATACCTTAGCACCATATCAAGGCTCTCCCATCCTCCTAACCTCATAATATGCTCAACATCCAATCCATGCCTATGTAGATTCGATGCAAATGTCCGCCTGAATGTATGAGGATTAGACGGTAACCCAGTCTGCTTATGTAACCGGTAGAGCATGATCATTATTCCTCGTCTGGTCATTCCCCAGATATTCCCATGCTCATTATCCATGTTCAACTGCTTAAGCATAGACGCAGTCCGCTCAGTGAACAGGGCTTTCCGTTGCTTATTGCCTTTACCCATAATCATTACAGTCTGGCTTTCCCAGTCAATATCATCAAGCCTGATGTTTACCAGTTCATTAAGTCTTATACCGCTATCAACAAATAAACTGATAATAGCCCGATCCCGGACATTTCTTGCCTGTTCAAGTATGTACTCGACCTCATCTTCATTAAGACATGGCAATAGCTTTCTTGATTGTTTCGGAGGATCGACATTCTCGATAGGGTTGGACTTGACATAACCATTCCTGTACAGCCAGTTACAGAATGCCCTTATAGCTCGGTAATATCCATGCTTGCCATTACCGCATGCAAGACTTCTTAGGAATTGATTTATGCCCTCGGTAGTAAGCTCATAGTTCAGGACAAATGGCTTAAGGCAACATTCATAGAATTCGATAGTTCTAACGGATGAACCTTGTCTGCGGGATTGCAGGAATTTATCAAGAAATATGAAAGACCTGACATTGATGGTAGGCCAATCATAACTTTTCCACACCAAAGAGTCCAGAGCTTTTTTGAGGTTGCCATAACTCATGCTGCCCAAGGTAAGAGGGGTTAAGGTATTACGGTAATGGTTAAGGTAGAAAAGGAAATATTTGTGAGGTGTCTGCTCTGCGGGCACCGAGTTAAGGTGGTTCTGAGTAAATCGAACCGTCCACTATACTCGTGTTTTACCAAGGATGGGGGCTGCGGTTGCCAGTTCTATATTCGAGAGGAACCAGCCTATCAATTATTCGCTAAAAAAGTCATAGAGACGATGGAGGGTAAAGATGAAGACTGCTGAAGAGTTTTACCGACTGGTTGACGTGTCCTTTCAAGAGGGAAAGCCTAAGGCTAAGGTCAAGCCTAATCGAGACAACCCTGCCAAAGCCCCGATGGTGGAGCAGAATAATGAAGTGGCCAGGCTTGAGCAGGAACAGACTGCTAAGGCTGAGGGAAATGGGGACTCTAGCAAAGCGGAAATTGAGACTCTAAGATCCAAGGTATGTGCGTTTGAGGATACATACCAACAGATTGGCAAAGACATTAATAACGAACTCCAAGCTATCAAGGAGAAACTTGGTAAGCTTGAAGATAAACTCATGGCGTTGGGAAGCAGTCCTAAAAAAGACACCGCGAGCAGCAAAGTCGTTCAGCTTGAGGAGACACTGAATAGAATTACAAAATCGGTAGATGATCTTTGCCGTAGAGTCAGTTTCTTGGAGGTCAGTAAACAGGAAGTTAGTAGTGGGCGTGATGATGCTCAGACTGAACCCAATAAGCATCCCGACAAAGCAGAAGATGGGATACTTGACTTCTTATTCCGTTAGAAGTTGAGTAGATGCACAAAGCAGTATATTTGGCTGCTGTCCAAGGGCGAGGCTAAAGAATACGGGGGGCATGGGCTCAACATTTGTGGACAAGTGTTTACTTAAACAGGCAGATAATATACCTTAATAAATATAGACATTTGCCTTAAAAAATTGACGGAGATCCGAGGCGTATTTGACTGCCCGGCCTCTTAATCAGGGTTGCACAATACAGGCTTTGGTTCAATTACATTGAAGACAATAAAAAGGAGAACCAAATAGTGCGTCAGACTGACTAAAAAAGGCAGTGCTCAGTCAGATTGTTCCTTGCAACTGGAAGAGATGGGCAGCAGGCAGTATACGAGCATAGATAGAAGGCAAAATTCTAATAAACCGTTTTATTAGAATGTCACTGTCTACAACGATTGTTAATTTCCCGACGAAGCAAATAGAATTCACCCAGACTTCCTTCTGGATAGTTGTAGCCGCCTACGCCAAACGGGTCATTGCTTCAGAGACTGTTCGTATCTCGCGAGGAGCTCTTTGCGGTTCTGCCTCAGGTCCATTCCGGTCGGTGCGGCGGGATAAAGTTGACCGCTCATCAACCCTGTCCAAAGGATGCGATTGTAGGTCGGGAAATCCATCTTATCTGCGGAGGTAAAGTCCATCCCTTTCGTGACCTCTGCCCAGTATTCCGCGTCGTGCGTTGGCCTGGGCACGATCAGGCTGGCCGACTTGGGAGGCAGCGGCAGTTCTGTATTGTAGAGAGCCGGTGAGGGAGCGGCGGTAAAGCTCCACTTGCTCGGCGTCGTGTTGAAGACATCAGCCATGGGTCTCCCGAGTGCGTCGTTCAGGTTCATCGGCGGGAGGCCCAGGACCATTTCTATCGTGCGCAAAAAGTCGATGGTGTTGTACTGCGTGGAGATCAGTGCACCCTGCTTCACATAAGCACCGACGATGTAGGCAGGGCTGCGATGCGAATCGACGTGATCAGGTCCATCCTGGGCGTCGTCTTCAATGATAAAGATCAGCGTGTTGTTGGCGTACTTGCTGTCTGCGATCTTTTGAATCAGCAGACCAACCGCATAGTCGTTGTCAGCTTGTTGCAGCTCCGGAGTATTCACGCCGTCAATTGCGGTGGCAAAGTTT
>JBEKIW010000005.1:75000-146697 GCA_050011565.1 Dehalococcoidia bacterium | reverse complement strand
GCACCTGCTGCCTTACCCGTGATCAATTCTTTCACTGCCAGCCCGTCCAGTATAGCTCTTGGCAATTCGACCAGTTTGAGCTGGAATGTGTCAAATGCCACATCGATAACTATTGACAATGGTGTGGGTGCTGTTGGCTCTTCAGGGAACACCATAGTCTTACCGGCGGCGAGCACTTCCTTCACCCTGACGGCTAGCAATGCGGCTGGTAGCGATACAGCGACTGCGCTGGTCATAGTTTCAGGCGCGCCATCATCACCTGCCGGTCTGCCGGTTATCAATTATTTCACAGCTAGCCCACCGGTTATCCCTGGTGGCAGTGGTTCGACCTTTCTGCGCTGGAATGTGTCCGATGCGACAGCAGTTAGTATCGACCAAGGCATAGGTTCGGTCGACTCTCATGGGACCATGTTAGTGTCACTGGCGGCCAGCACCGATTACACCTTGACAGCGATTAATGCCTATGGACCGGTCAGTCAGACCGTTAGTGTTTCGGTTGCCGGTGGCGGCGGGACGAGTGTAGCTTACGATTTTGTAGAGCAGGCGCCTACAGCCTATTGGTGGACCATGATCAGTTCAAGTGTAGTTGTATTACCATTTCCCGGAGCTACAAGCGACAAGGGCTATGCCAACTACCAATACAATGTAAAGCTGAATGATGGAAACACTTATACCAGAGTTCTGCAGACTCATCCCCAGTGGGTTAATAATGGTTGGATAAGTGGCAAATATTCAGGAGTATATGTGCCTCCCGGAGCCAAGCTGAGAATTAAAGTCGGCTTGGTACAAGGTGCCGCTGCCGGAAACGTTGAATTCTATATAGGAAAACTTGGCGCTGTAGCCACTTTAAATCCTGTTGTTGCCTATGCTGACGGTGTCAAGGTACTGGAAGCCGACCTCAGCGCTTATGCCGGTCAGACCATAGATTTTGTACTAGGCACGGACGCGCATGGCAGTTCGGCTCAGGACTGGGCGGCATGGGCTGAAGCCAAGATAATCTATTAGCCGGATAAATAAAAATTAAGTAGTCGACCGGAATGTCGACGCTGGAGCCAGGCTTATTAGCGGATAGCAGTATTGATTTGTGATATGAGTGGTCTGTAATAATTATCAGTTTTTATTAAATTAATTGGGAGGTGGTCAATGAAAAAACTAGTTCCTGTGCTTCTGCTGGCGGTGCTATTTTTAGCCGGTTGCTACCCGGGTGGGCCGATTACTATTACCGGTCCGAGCCAGCTACCTGTAATCAATTCCTTTAATGCCAGCCCGGCCAGCATTTCAGCTGGCGAATCCTCAACTCTTAACTGGACCGTCACGGGAGCCACTACGGTCAGTATAGACCAGGGTATAGGCAATGTAGCCTTGACCGGGCCGAGGGCTGTAGCACCTGCGGCTACAACTATTTACACGCTGACGGCTTCCAACTCAGCCGGCACTACTACGGCTACGACTCAGGTCATGGTTACAGGAGCAGCGGCAACACCCACGCCCACACCTACACCTACGACTCCAGATCTACCGATAGTCAATTATTTCATGGCTAATCCGTCTGTCATAATCGCTGGCGGTTCTACCACTTTAGGCTGGGATGTGTCGGGAACGACATCGGTGACAATCGATAATGGTGTAGGCCCTGTCAGTTCTGCCGGGACTGCAGTTGTGTCACCGGCGGCTAGCACCAATTACACCTTAACGGCAACGAACGCGGCTGGATGGACCGGTATTACCGTTACGGTGGTGGTAGGTGCAGCGCCGGCGGCAGGTATGCCGGACCTTATAATCGAGGATATTGTGCGCTCGGGAAATACAGTCACCTACACGATAAAAAATCAGGGAGATGCAGCCGCCGGGCCGAGCACTTCAACGCTGCTTGTCGATGGCGCTACGGTAGCCAATGATAGTGTGGGCTCTCTGGCTCCGGGCGAGTCGAAAACTGAAACCTTTGCCGGTTACACGTATTCCTGTACGCTCCCCAGTGATTCTCTAGTGGTGAAGGCTGATACCGGCGGTACTGTGGTTGAGAGCTCTGAAGCCAACAATTCATACACCGAGTCCTGGTCATGTCTGATTCTTGGGCCGGTACGTACATTGACATTGAAACCGGACCTGGTTGTGGAAAATATCTGGTTAGTAGGAGACAAAATATATTATGAGATTAAGAATAATGGTGGGTTAGCAGCCGGTGCCAGCACTTCAGAATTATACATTTATCCTTGCGTAACGCCTTGCTCGCCGAAGGCTACCGACTCTGTAGCTTCTTTAGCTGCAGGCGAGTCAAGGACTGAAAAGTTCGGTACTTATAATTACACCGGGACTGGTTGGTCCGTTGGGGTGAAGGTTGATACAACAGGTGCTGTAAATGAGAGCGACGAAGGGAACAATTCACTTGATAAGCCTAAGGCGGATCTTTAAGCAATACTATTACTTACTCTCTGAATAATGGGCTTGTCAGAAATGCCAACGGTGGCGCGGTCTATATGCCGTGCTCCTCGGCATGGTGGGAGGTTGAGTTAGCCGAAGGCTAAATTTCCTCAAGGTCGAAGCGATAGTTTTCGATGATGGGGTTAGCCAGCAACTTGCGGCACATCTCATCGACCTGCTTGAGGGCAGCGGCGATGTCTTTTTCCGCAATCTTGACCTCGATATATTTTCCGGCGCGGACGTCTTCGACCGAGCTAAAACCCAGGTTATGCAGCGCGCCTTTGATGGTCAGGCCTTGCGGGTCGTTTACCGTCGGCTTAAGTGTGATGTAGACTTTAGCCAGGTACATTTTATAGCGCCTTTCCTGTTAATCGTTGATAGGCTTCACGATATCGTTTTGTGGTAGCTTCGATTACTTCGGGTGGCAGCGCTGGTGCCGGCGGCTCTTTGTTCCAGCCTGAGGCGGTCAGCCAATCACGGACCGGCTGCTTATCGAAGCTGGGTTGAGAGCGTCCTACGGTATACTGGCTGGCATCCCAGAAGCGACTTGAATCGGGCGTCAATAACTCGTCAATCAGTATAAGCTTGCCATCGGCAAAGCCGAACTCGAACTTGGTATCGGCGATGATAACGCCCCGGCCCCGGGCGTAGTCGCGGGCATACTGATATACTGCCAGGCTACTTTCCTCGAGTTTAGCAGCCGTAGTTTTACCCACCAGGCTTTCCAGCTCTTTTTTGTTCAGAGGCTCGTCATGCCCTGCCTCGGCTTTGGTAGTTGGCGTAAAAAGAGGCTGCGGCAATTCCTGGCTTTCCTGAAGTCCTTTGGGCGCGGACATACCCGATATGGTGCCGGTGTCTTTGTATTCCGACCAGGCTGAGCCGGAGAGGTAACCGCGGACGACGCATTCAACCGGTACACGTTCAGCTTTTATGGTAATCATCGACCGGCCCAGCAGATAGTCCGGCGGTGCGGTCTTATCTGGGAAATAGGCTCTAAGCGCATCTATTGTATCAACCGGTGCTACCAGATGGTTAGACATTACCTGACTTGTCTTCTCGAACCAGAAGCGTGATAGCTGATTTAGTATTTGACCTTTATCGGGGATGGGATTTGGCAGGACAACGTCGAATGCGGAGAGGCGGTCAGTGGAAACAATTAGCAGCATGCCATCCAGGTTATAAGTATCCCGCACCTTTCCGCGGCAAAATAGTGGAAGAGGTAAGTTTGTCTGAGATATTGTTATTGACATAATGTAAAGCAAATCACAGCGAATGGGGTGCCAGTTCCGCTGTTTTAACTGACTTAACTTTCTTTTTCTCGGTTAAACCCAGCCGACTAAAGACGTTATCGGTATGCCTCATAAAATAGTTGTAGTCGAAAAGTACTTCGAGTTCCTTATTTGAAAGACGGGCTTTTACCTCGGAATCGGCTTTAAGCAGCTCTAAGAAGCTGGTTCTCCCTTTCCACGCTTTCATGGCATTATGCTGGACCAGCTCATAAGCCTTCTGCCGGCTTAAGCCTTTATCTATTAAGGCTATAAGTACCCGCTGCGAGAAGACCAGTCCCTGGGTAAGCTCAAGGTTTCGACGCATGTTTTCGGGATAGACCAGAAGCCCTTTCATCACCGAAGTGAAGATGCTCAGGACATAGTCCAGGACCAGGCAGGAGTCGGGGAGAATCACGCGCTCATTGGACGAGTGGCTGATATCCCTCTCGTGCCACAGAGCGATATTTTCCAGGGAGGTCAGTGCATGGCCTCTTATCAGCCTGGCCAGCCCGCAGACGCGTTCACACAGCTCAGGATTGCGCTTGTGGGGCATAGCCGAGGAGCCGGTTTGCCCGGCGGCGAATGGCTCTTCCGCTTCTAATACCTCGGTTCGCTGAAGGCTTCTGATTTCGGTAGCAAACTTCTCTAGCGAGCCGGAGATAATGGCTAAAGTGGTGACAAACTGAGCATGACGGTCGCGCTGGATAATCTGGCTTGATATAGGCGCAGCGGTCAAGCCTAACTTGCGGCAAGCCTTGTCTTCAATTTCGGGAGGTACGGTGGCATAGGTGCCCACAGCTCCCGATATTTTGCCGACGCTGATGATTTTTTCAGCTTCAGCCAGCCTGGCGGCGTTGCGTTTCATTTCCTGTGCCCACAGGGCCAGTTTGAGGCCGAAGGTGATAGGCTCGGCATGGACGCCGTGAGTCCGTCCTATCATTAAGGTGCGCTTGTGCTCAATGGCTTTATCTTCCAGAACTGAGATAAGCTCTGCAGTGCCCTGGGCCAGAATTTTCGAAGCCTCCTTCAACTGCAGGCTAAGCGCAGTATCCATGATATCGGATGAGGTGAGGCCGAGGTGAATAAATCGCGATTCC
Source organism: Dehalococcoidia bacterium (assembly GCA_050011565.1). Taxonomy (GTDB): domain Bacteria; phylum Chloroflexota; class Dehalococcoidia; order GIF9; family UBA5629; genus 9FT-COMBO-48-23. The sequence continues at coordinate 141,911 of JBEKIW010000005.1, read as the reverse complement.
TCTCCCAGCCCTTCGGCCACCGCCTGAAGGAAAGCAGTCATATCGTGGTGAGTTACTTTGAGGATTTCGGCAATGCGGTCGAGGTCGCAGCTGGCCGTTTTTATCTTGGGGATGGCTTCTTTGGGTATAGTACCTGTCTCCGCCCAGGCTTCACAAACAGCTATCTCGACCTGAAGCCATTTATTGAACTTATTTTCTTCAGACCATATTTTTTTCATCTGCGGCCGGGAATATCTCTCAATCATGTCTTTTCTCCAGGTCTATGTCTTAGCCAGTTTTCGTTTATATTTCTCATAGGCATCTTTAATTTCTTTGTATTTTATACCTAGCATTTGGGCAGCTAACAGGGCGGCGTTTTTAGCGCCTGAGGCGCCGATGCCGACACAGGCCACCGGTACTCCAGCCGGCATCTGGACGATGGAGTAGAGAGAGTCAACGCCTTTGAGTTCGCTGGTAGGCAGCGGCACTCCGATAACCGGCAATGTAGTCCAGCTAGCCAGAACACCGGGAAGGTGTGCTGCAGCTCCGGCAGCCGCAATGATAACTTCTATTCCCTTTTTCCCAGCCTTAGAAGCATATTCGCGAACCTTATCCGGGTTTCTGTGCGCTGATAATATCGATAATTCATATGTGATATTTAGTTGTTGTAATATATCCAGGGCTGGCTGTATTAGAGGCTCGTCAGTTTTGCTGCCGATGACTACGCCGACTAGAACCATTTAGTTTACCTCCCTGGCTGCAATATCCTTACGGTAGTGGCAGCCATCGAAGTGAATACGAGATATATTACCATAGACCCTGGCTCTAGCTTCAGCCATGTCTTTGCCGGTAGCTGTCACGGTGAGCACTCTACCTCCGTCAGTATATACCTGTGAGTCCTCGCCGAGCCTGGTGCCGGCATGAAAGACCATAATGTCATCATTGAATTTATCGAGTCCTGTTATTTTGAAGCCCGTTTTATAGCTTCCCGGATATCCGCCCGATGCCATCACCACACCAACGCTGGCGTCGTCACTCCACTGCACCAATATATCGCTGAGCTTATTATCCACTACGGCGAGAAGAATGTCTACTAAATCGGTCTGGAGGCGGGGTAAAATCGCCTGGGTTTCCGGGTCGCCGAATCGGGCGTTAAATTCTAACACTTTTGGTCCATCGGCGGCTATCATCAGCCCGGCGTAGAGAACCCCTTTATAGGGCATGCCTTCCTGCGCCATTGCCTTTACCACTGGCTGCAGTATAGTTTTCGTTACCTCCCTGGTTAATTTGGCGTCAAAGAAGCCGGGTGGGCTGTAGCTGCCCATGCCTCCCGTATTCGGGCCGCGGTCATCATCAAATACCCTCTTGTAATCGCAGGCTGGTATCATGGGGATAACGGTCTTACCATCGGTAAAGGCTAAAAGGCTCACTTCTTTGCCGGTGAGGCATTCTTCGATTATCACGTTATCGCCAGCCGGACCGAAAATCTTTGCCTCCATGATGTCTGAGAGGGCTTTTAAGGCTTCGTCTGTGGAGCTGGCAACTGTGACCCCTTTTCCGGCAGCCAGCCCATCAGCCTTGACCACAATTGGCGTTGGCTGGGACTCGACGTATCTTTTAGCCTCCGGGTAGCTGGAGAAGGTGACACCTTTGGGGCAAGGGATGTCATATTTTTGCATCAATTTCCTGGCGAAGACCTTGCTCGATTCAATTTGCGCAGCCGCTTTTGTCGGCCCGAAGATGGACATGCCGAGATGCTTAAAGCGGTCTACAATACCGGCAGCCAAGGGTGCTTCAGGTCCAACCACGGTGAGGTCAATGTCGATGTCCCGGACAGCTCCGGCTAAAGATTCTATGTCATCAGGACGAATGTTCAGGTTACGGGCGATTGATGCCGTACCGGCGTTGCCCGGCGCAGCATAGAGTTCCGTGACTTTAGGGCTTTGTTGGATTTTCCAGGCCAGGGCATGCTCTCTAGCCCCGCTGCCAATGACCATTATTTTCAATACAAAGTACCCGCTTCCTTAAACGCCTGATAGTCGGAGTGGCTGCTGTTGCTTGAGTAAGTCCTCGAAATCGGCTAATTAATTATCCAGGTCGCAGCAACTTATTGAGTATAGCCAGTACGGAAGTCAAAATCAAGTACATGAAAAAAGACAACCAAACTGGCTTTCTTTACGGGCTAAACAGGGTGCCCGGGATTTTAGATATGATAAAATGTAGAGGGTGTAAACATTGTTCCATATACTACATGGGAAGGACGATTTCTCTCTCCAGCAGGCATTAGAGGAGATAAAAAATGAGCTGGGCAATAAAGAGATGCTGGAGGTCAATACCAGCATATTAGATGGCCAGCAGTTGCGTTTAAGCCAGCTCATAGATGCCTGCAGCACCGTACCGTTCTTGTGCCCGTGCAGACTTGTCATCGTTAAGGGGCTGCTGGGACGCTTAGAGACAAAGTTCGGGTCAGAACGGCGGACAGCCCGCTCTAAAGCGAAAAATAATTCGGCACTGGAAGAATGGGCCGGCCTTCCGGAATATATCAAACGAATGCCGCCGACCACATTACTGGTCTTGATTGACGGCGAAGTCAAGGCCGGCAATCGTTTAATGAAGTTTCTGGCTCCGCTGGCGAAAATCAAAGGTTTTCCCCAGCTAAATGACAGGGATTTGAGCGACTGGGTACAGGGTCGCATCAAAGTGGGCGGCGGAAACATCTCTCCGGCGGCGCTGAAGCTGCTGGTTGGGCTGGTCGGCGCCGACCTGTGGGTTATGAGCGGTGAGATAGATAAGTTGCTGGCCTATGGCTCCGGTCAGGTTATAACAGAAGACAATGTTAAACAGCTGACATGTTATGCCAGGGAGGCAAACATCTTTGCTCTGGTGGATGCTATTCTTGAAGGAAGAAGAAGCCAGGCGCAGCAATTGCTTCATCGACTACTTCGAGATGGCGCTTCTCCTTCGTATATACTGGCTATGATTACACGGCAGCTTCGTTTGATTGTCATGGCTAAAGACATGGGCCGAAAAAAATCCCAGCCTGGAATTACAGATAGCCTGGAAGCAGTTTCGAATTACAGCCTGGACAAGGCAGCAAAACAGGCCAAAGCGTTCACCCTGGAGCGGATAAAAAAGGCCTACGACAAGCTCCTGGAAACTGATATCGGTATCAAAACGGGGAAATATGAAGGCGACCTGGCGCTCGACCTTCTGGTGGTTGAATTAGGGCAAGGTTGACTTCATATTGAAAGTCAAACCTTATTTAGCTGTTGTTTCCACGTCTTTCGCTATATGGATTAAGACAAAGCATGATGGAGTCCATCAAAGTGCGTCGAGCTGACTTTTATATCTGGCACTTAACTCGACATTCGAAAAGAATTTGGGCTAAAATAGAAAAATGGTTAGCGGGGGCCGATGAAATGGGCCGGGCATCCAAAGAAATTTCTAGCGGATAAAGCGTGGCCAGTAAAACGCCTCGGCGTCATCCATTGTAGGAGGTATTGATGAAAGTCGGAGGATTTACCTTTGTGTTGCACAGCCATCTTCCATATTGTCGCAATGCCGGGCGTTGGCCGCACGGCGAGGAGTGGATTCATGAAGCCGCTTCCGAGACATATATTCCGCTGCTCGATGCCCTTTATGACTTGAAGAAAGAGGGCTGTCCTTTCAAATTAACCCTGGGCATTACGCCGGTCCTGGTTGAGCAGCTCGCTGACCCGCTGGTTATTGACCACCTGGCCGAGTTCATCGAGGACAAAATACAGCGGGCTCAATTGGATGTGAACCGTTTCGATAAGGCTAATGAAGGCCATCTCTTATATTTAGCCAGGTTCTATCTTGACAGGTATCAACATATACTGAAGAGCTTCAATGAGAGGTTCGAACGTAACTTAATACTTGCCTTCAAGAAGTTACAGGATGAGGAATATATAGAAATAACTACCAGCGCCGCCACGCATGCCTATTTGCCACTGCTGGAGCGCGATTCTTCGATATACGGCCAGCTGCAGACCGGCAAAGAAAGTTATAAACGACATTTTGGTGTGGAGCCATCCTCGGTTTGGCTTCCTGAGTGTGGGTACCGGCCGGCGTATTATGTTGGTAGCTCAGACAAAAGCTATATTAAACCTGGTCTGGAGTCTTTTTTGGCTCAGCTAGGCTTGACCTGTTTTTTTGCTGAAACCCATACGGTGGAAGGCGGTGAGCCGGTGGGGAAAGCCAGAGAGGAAGTTATCGGCCCGTATGCCGACATATCTCGTCGGTATGTAGTGCCGCTGCCCGAATATTCTATACCAACTGAGCGGACCACATATTTGCCATATTGGGTACGAACTCCGGAAGTGGCTGTAATCGGCAGAAATAATCGAACCAGCATGCAGGTATGGTCTGCCGAGTGGGGTTATCCCGGTGACTTCAATTATCGCGAGTTTCATAAGAAGGATGGCATCTCCGGACTGCAATACTGGAAGGTTACAGGAGCTAAAGTGGACCTAGCATATAAAGAATATTATGACCCATACTGGGCTGGCCAGCGTGTTGCTGAGCATAGCGCCCATTATGCCCAGTTAGTCGAAGAGCTGCTTACCCGATTTTATCAAGAGACTGGCAAATTCGGTATCGTCTCCGCAGCTTATGATACCGAGCTTTTCGGGCACTGGTGGTTTGAGGGTGTCGAATGGGTGAAGCAAGTTTTACGTTATATAAGTCAGAACGAGTTAGTGGAACCGACTACAGCCAGTAAGTTCATTGAAAAACATCCGCCGGAGGATGTTCTTGCCCTGCCTGAGAGTTCCTGGGGGTCAGGAGGTGGACATTTCACATGGCAAAATGCCGATACCGACTGGATCTGGCCAATTATGCAGTCGGCGGCATTAAAGATGGAAGGACTTGTCGCCAGGTACGCCGATACTGAAGGGCCAATGAAGAAAATACTTAATCAAACAGCCAGGGAACTGGTACTGCTGCAGTCCAGCGACTGGCCATTTTTGATAACCACAGGTCAAGCTAGAGTTTATGCTGAAAATCGATTCCTGGAGCATGTCAACCGCTTTCAGAAATTAGCAGATATCGCCGAGTCCGGACATGCCGACAAAGCAGCCGTGGCTCTGTGCAATGAAATTTGGGAGCTGGATAAAGTTTTCCCCAAAATCGATTACCGTTCCTTCGCCGAGAGAGAATGTCGAATCGAATAATGAAAATCCTCTTTGTCGCCGCTGAAGCTGAGCCGCTGATAAAAGTCGGCGGCCTGGCAGATGTCGTCGGCTCATTACCCAAAGCTTTAAACGAGTTGGGACATGACGTCCGAGTGATGCTTCCTGGATATGGCGCCATAGATGCCGACAAGTTGTCAGCTACCACTGTTATCGATAGTTTTAATGTTTCAGTAATGCAGACTGATAAAGCAGTCTCTTCAAAAATCGTTGAGCTTGCCAATAAGCTGAAGATTTATCTGGTAGATAGCGCTGATTTTTCGGGTTCACGCGCGGTTTACGGTAAAGATGACCTGGAGCGGTTTCTTCTTTTCTGCCGGTCTGCCATAGAAATCCTCCGCAGGTTGGATTGGCAACCTGACATAATCCATTGCCATGACTGGCATACCGGGTTGATTCCGTTGTTGCTGAAAGCGGGCAATTATGATTACGCGTCGATTTTTACCATACATAATTTAGCCTATCAGGGGAATTTCAATAGCGAATTTTTAGCTAAATCCGGATTGAAAGAAGACTGGCAGTTGCGGCCTACCAATGCGCCAGAACCGCCGTTGAATTTCATGAGCCAGGGTATAATTTGGGCTGATTTAGTAACCACGGTTAGCGAAACTTATGCCGCAGAAATTCTAACTCCTGAATACGGAGCAGGCCTTGACTATCTCTTGCGCTACCGACAGGACAGACTGTTCGGTATCGTCAACGGCTTAGATTATGATGAATTCAACCCGGTAACTGATGATTTCATACCGGCTAAGTACAATGTCTCTAAATCCGATAAGAAGAATAACAACAAGCTGGCACTTCAAAAAATAGCTGGGTTTGCTGCAGATGCTGAAATACCGCTCATCGGAATGGTTTCACGCCTGGATGAGCAGAAGGGTCTCGACATCCTGGATGCCGGCTTTGATGCTTTATTCCAAAAGACGAAATGCCAGATGGTTGTACTGGGACAGGGCAGACAAGAATACCATGATTTACTGAAAGAAGCAGCAAAGAGATACTCGCAGCAATTAGCTGCCTTTATTGAGTTTGATGAGCGACTGAGCCACCTTGTCTATGCCGGCTCCGACATGTTTTTAATGCCGTCTCGATTTGAGCCATGCGGACTGGGACAACTAATTGCTATGAAATATGGGACTGTCCCGATAGTTCGCCACACCGGCGGCCTGGTCGACACCGTACAAGACTTAACGCCTGACCTAAGTCAGGGCAGCGGATTTGTTTTCGAGGATTACAATTCCGAGGCTATGTTGGCTGCCATCCAACGGGCAGTAAATGGCTACAGGAATAAAGCTTGGCGCAAAGTGATACAACGCATAATGGCGCTAGATTTTTCGTGGCAAGCTTCGGCTAAAAAATACGAATCTCTTTATCAAAAAGTTTTGGAGTTACCGAGACATGCCGGAAGATAGGCAGCGGCCTGTCTTAACTGTCGATATTGGCGGCACCAAGATGATTGTGGCCGTGGTTCTACCTGCCGGCAAGATAATCTCCCGCAGATACTATCTGACGCAGGCTGATGGAGGCACTCGCGCCGTTATAAACAGGCTATCATCTGCCATAAACCGGTCAATAGCCCAGGGCAGGTTTAAAAAAACTGAGCTAATGGGCATCGGCATTGCGGTGGCCGGGATTCTGGACACCAGGAGAGGAATGGTGTCCACTTCGCCTAACTTACCCGGCTGGCGTAATGTTCCACTAAGAGATATTATTGCCGCCAGGTCGGGCCTGGCTACCTATCTTATTAATGATGCCAGCGCTGCCGCTTTGGGAGAACAACGCTTTGGGGCTGGCAGGGGATTTGATAATCTGCTCTATCTTACGGTGAGCACCGGTATTGGTGGTGGTATAATTATAAATGGAGAACTTTATTCCGGTGCCGACGGATGTGCCGGAGAGTTGGGGCATATGACGATAGAGGCTAATGGGCCGCAATGCCATTGCGGCAATTTTGGCTGCCTTGAGGCTCTGGCTTCGGGTTGGGCAATAGCTAAGGAAGCAGTGACCCGTATAAATCAGGGGGAAAGGAGTTCTATTGCCGAGCTTGTTGACGGCGGAGTCGATAATATCACTGCCGAGACGGTGGCAACTGCAGCCAGGCGAGGAGACAAGGTGGCGTGCGATATCGTAGCTAAAGCTGCTAATTATCTCGGCATAGGCTTAGCCAACCTGGTAAATATTTTTAATCCGGAATTGATTGTAATCGGCGGCGGCTTATCTAAGATGGGAAATATGCTGCTTAAGCCGGCACGGGAGGTGATTAAAGAAAGAGCTTTTCGGTTGCCGGCTCAAAGTGTGCGCATTGTCCGGGCTCGTCTGGGCAGTAACGCGGGGATAATCGGTGCTGCCATCCATGTGGGTTTCCAACGAGTAAAAGCAGGAGCGCAGACATGATTTATTGGGCACCGCTTTTGCATTTCTACCAACCGCCGACCCAAACTAACAGCATGTTGATGAGAATCAGCAACGAGTCATATCGGCCGCTGGTGGACGTCTTTGAAGAATTTCCGCATGCCCGGGTTACGGTTAATATCAACGGTGTACTTACCGAGATGTTGGGACAGTGCGGATATTCAGATGTGCTGGATAAGTTACGTAAACTGGCCGGGGAGGGGAGAATTGAGTTTACTGGTTCAGGTAAATATCATCCGGTGCTACCTCTTATACCAATAGAAGAGATGGAAAGGCAGATAAGACTTAATTATCAGACTAACCGGAGCCTTCTGGGTGATGTTTATGCGCCGCGAGGTGCTTTTCCTCCCGAGATGTGCTATTCCAGGGATATAGTCGAGCCCATCATTGAAGCCCGCCACGAATGGATTATTCTCAGTGGAATTGCCTGCCCGGTAGCCTGGCCGATGGATGTGATTCATGAAATCAGCAGCGGGCACGATAAGCTGGCAGTTTTTTTCCGTGATGACATATTGAGCAATAAAATCAGCTTCCGGAATATAGATGGTCCGGGCTTTATTGAGCACCTGAAGCGGCTGTACAACGGCCAGGATGACATATATGTCGTTACTGCTATGGACGCCGAGACCTTCGGCCATCATATTCAACATTGGGACAAATTATTTCTGGCGCAGATTTTTGAGACACTTGAGCCGATGCCAAACCACGATAAAACCCTGCACCAACAGAAGCCACTGGCCGAACAGCACCGTAGGTTGTTCGAGTTCGAAAAAGACAAAGAGGACAGGCAGATAAGTATAGTCACCATAAGCCAGCTACTGGATATTTTCCCCAGAGGTAATCAGGTCGAACCTAAACCATCATCATGGAGCACTTCGGCGGATGATATAAAGATGCAGAATTATTATCCACTGTGGGACGACAAAAATAACCAGGTGCATCAGAGACAATGGGAGCATCTTTCCATAACTATGGATGTGGCTCGTAAGGCGTTTGAACTGGCTGATAATGACACCGTATCCCAATTTGCTAACATTGCCAGAACAACTCTGGACGCCGCGTTTCACAGCGACCAGTTCTGGTGGGCGAGCAAAAAACCGATGTGGGATGTAAACATGGTTTATCGGGGCCTAAATCTTCAACGCGAAGTTTTGCTGAATGCTTATAAGGCGATATCGTTAAGTAATAGTAAACCGGAGCTGAAGAAAGAGTACTATTACAAGCTGGTAGCAGCGAGGTATCTATTCGACCAGATTACGGATATGTTGTATATAGACTAGATTTGGTAAATATCGATTGCAAGGAGGAGAGCGAAAAATGAAGGCTAAAGAGTTATTCGGGAAAGAAGTGATTGATGTGAATGCTGAAGTGGTAGGCAAGATTGTGGATATGGAAATAGATATTAGCAAAGGGTCTGTAAGCAGCCTTTCAGTAAAGTCAGGTTTCACAAAGAAAGTCTCAATTGTGCCGGGCGATATTGAGAAAATTGGTGACAAAGTCATACTGAAGATTGCCAAGGACAAAGTACGGAAGGCATAGTTGTAAGCGGATAAATAGTTGGAGCACATCTTCCTGGGTCTGGTCATACATAATCACCAACCATTAGGTAACTTCCCCTGGGTATTTGAGCAAGCTTACCAGCAAGCTTATTTGCCTATGGTTGAAGCGCTGGAGAAGCATCCATATATCCGTCTTTCCTTGCATTACAGTGGTTGCCTTATCGATTGGCTGGAGCAAAACCATTCGGATTTTCTAGACCGTCTTGCCAGATTAGTCGACAGACAGCAGGTGGAAATTATGGGTGGTGCCTATTATGAGCCTATCTTGCCGGCTATTCCTGATGCGGACAAATTGGGGCAAATTGCCAAGATGGCTGATTTTGTAACACAGCGATTTGGCACAAAACCAACAGGATTGTGGCTGGCAGAGCGTGTTTGGGAACCGTACCTGGCCAAAATTCTGGCTGAGGCAGGTGTGGACTGGACGCTGGTCGATGACAATGCTTTTAAGTCGCTGGGGGTGGAAGATAAAGACCTCTTTGGCTATTACATTACCGAGGAGCAGGGCTTCACCGTAAATATATTTCCTATCAGTAAGCAGCTGCGATACTCTATTCCGTGGCATGATGTGGAACAAGTCATGGCTTATTTGAATAAGGAGGCATCGGCGGAAGAAGATAAGATAGCCATACTCGGTGACGACGGTGAGAAATTTGGCATGTGGCCAGGAACTTGTGAGTATTGCTGGCAAAAGGGATGGATGGATAGATTCTTCACAGAACTGGAAGCTAATCAAAGTTGGCTACATATCATTCTATTAGGTGAATATATACAGCGGTTTCCAGCTCAGGGCCGGATTTATCTGCCGTGCGCTTCTTATGAGGAAATGATGGAGTGGTCTCTGCCAGCGAACAAATCGTGGGAATATACCAACCTCAAACATCAGCTTGAAGCCGAGGGGCGTCATGATTTAACTCAATTTATGTACAGCGGTCTATGGCGCAATTTTTTAGTCAAATACCCGGAGATAAATCGGATGCACAAGAAAATGCTCCGTGTTCACCAGAAGGTTTATCTAGCTCGAACTCTAGGAAAAGGCGATTGCGGACTGGAAGAACTGTGGAAAGCGCAGTGCAATTGTCCGTACTGGCATGGTGTTTTCGGCGGGATTTACCTTGCCGATATTCGAGCCAGCACCTTCGGCTATCTTGTTCAGGCTGAAAGCAAAGCTGACAACATAATACATCAGAGCCGCTCAGGGTTAGGCAGAATCTCCCGTTCAAGCCGTGGTTGGGTGGAGTGGCAGAAGCTCGATTTCGATGATGACGGTAATGAAGAGTTACTGGCTGATACCGACGGCTTTTCCGTCTATTTGAGCCCCGGTGAAGGTGGCACTATTTTTGAATGGGACCTCCGGTGTCATAACTATAACGTGTTAAGCACGCTAGCCAGGAGGCCGGAGGCTTATCACAAAGTTCTTACTGAGCCGCCTCCAGAGAAAGAGACAGGAAGTGGGAATGCTATTCCCAGCATACACGAACAGATAATAGTGAAAGATAAGGACATATTGCGCTATTTAATATATGACATATATCCCCGCTCCAGCCTTGTTGACCACTTCTTTGACTCGGGCACCAAACTGGAGGAATTTGCCAACCAGTTATATGTCGAGCTGGGAGACTTCGTTGGCCAGCCGTACGATTTCATGGTAGAGCGGAAAGGCAGTGAGCTGAAGATTTTGTTAAAACGTAGTGGGATGGTGCGGAGCCAATCAAAAAGCCTACCGTTTGAGGTGCAGAAGGAAATCAGGTTGGTGAGTAGCGAAGAGAAGGCCTATATAACCTGCCGATTGAAGAATGCAAGCGGCTCACCGATTCAGGTCGTTTATGGCAGCGAATGGAACCTGAACTTGCTCGGCGGCGGACATAATGAGCAGGCTTACTATAGAGTGCCCGGAGTTGCCCTGGAGGACAGCCATCTCGATTCCCGGGGCGTGCTGACAGAAGTTGAGGAAGTAGTACTGGGCAATCGAAATCTGGGCATAGAACTGGAACTAACCATGAAACCGGAGGTTGGTTTCTGGCGCTTCCCCGTGGAAAGCGTCTCCAATTCCGAGGGCGGCATAGAACTGATATATCAGGAGAGCTGCCTGCTTTTCTTGCTGCCGCTGGATTTGCAACCCGGCGGAACGGCCGAGCTTAATCTTGTTTGGCAGGTCAAGACGCCACCGTGAGAGAAATCATAAATACCAAGCACTAAATCTCAAACAATCTAAATACAAATTCTCTGAACTAAAAACACCGTTGTTTGGATATTTCTATTTTGTGTTTTAGATTTGTTTAGAATTTATAGCTTAGGATTTAGTATTTTGGGGTGGCGCCGTAGCTCCGGCAATGAGGACCAGCGCTCCCATCTCCGCCATTTTTACGGCCAGACGTCTTCCAATATGCTCAGCGGCCGAAGCCTTACCGTCTTCGGTAGCACGCAAAATGTGATTACTATCGGCACCGGCCACCATACCGATGAGCTTTAATATGCCGTCTGAGACGATGCCGAGAGCGGCTATCGGCGCGCGGCAGCCGCCGCCTAGCGCCTGTAAATATGTTCTCTCAGCGGTGACTGCCTGCCATGCTGTTTCGTCATTTATTTTAGAGACCAGAGTCGCCATTTCTTTATCTTCAGAGCGTATCTCTATGCCCAGCGCTCCCTGTCCCACTGCCGGCGTGAAATAATCTACGGCCAGATATTCAGTTATCCTCTCTTCCCAACCCAGGCGTATCATAGCAGCAGCGGCTACGATGACGCCGTCAAATTCACCGTCAGAGACCTTTCGCAGCCGCGTGTCGATGTTTCCTCGTATGTCGCAAACCTGAAGGTCGGGTCGAAGGGCGAGTAGCTGAACAGCACGCCTGCGGCTTCCGGTACCTATCTTGGAGCCGGGGGCAAGGTCATGAAGTCTTCCACTCTTGGAGACAAGGACATCTCTGGGGTCGAGCCTGGCGGTCACTGCAGCCAGCATCAATCCATCGGGAATTTCCGTTGGCAAATCTTTCAAGCTGTGGACGGCCAGGTCGTTTCGTCTATCCAGCAGTGCCTTTTCCAGTTCTTTGACGAATATACCTTGCCCGGCAAATTCGTCCAGTGCTGTGGTACTGTATCGATCACCTCTGGTTTTTATCTTGGCCAGGCTGGCTTTCAACCCGGGAAAGACTTCTCTGAGCCTGGCCAGCAGATCTTCGGCTTGAATCATCGCCAGTTTGCTGCCGCGGGTGCCAATGGCGATTTCCCTCATTCGGGTTTGTCCCTATCGAGCTGGAACAGCTCGGCGATCAGCCTGATGTAATCATCTCTTTCCTCGGCATCCTTCTTAAGGTGCTGAATCGGGTCATGAAGTATCTTCTGTACTATGGCTTTAGTCATGGCTTCCAGGCTTTGTTGCTCTTCTGTTGACAGTCTGCGCAGTTTCTTAAGAGTCAATTTAAGTTGTGCCTGGCGTATGGCTTCTGCCTTTCCCACCAGACTGCTGATTATCGGTTTCACCTCCATAGTCTGCCACCTAGAGGCAAATCTTTTAACTTCAGATTCAATAATTTCCATTGCCTTTTGTGTCTCGGTCTCTCTCTGCTTCCGGTTGCGGTCAGAGATATGGGTGAAATCGTCAATATAGTAAAGAAAGATATTGCTCAGGCGCCTGACTTCGGGGTCAACATCGCGAGGTACGGCTATGTCTATAATTACCAGAGGGCGATTCGAGCGAGCCAACATGGCGTTTTCCATTGTCTTAAGGTCGAGTATAAAATGAGGTGCTCCGGTGCAACTGATGGCTATATCGCAGCCAGCCAGCTCTTGACCGAGGCTGCCTATATCCACCGAGCTTCCGCCAAGCGTCTTGGCCAGGGCTGACGCCTTTTCATAAGAACGGCTGGTAGCGGTAATCTGGGCAATACCTCTTTCTTTGAGCGCCTTGGCTACTAATCTTCCAGCTTCGCCGGTACCGATGACCAAGGCTTTGCATCTGGTCAAATCGCCGATGGCTTTGGCTGCCAGCTCCACCGCCACCGAACTGACCGAAAGTGCGTTCTTGCTGATTCCTGTTTTTTCTCTTACCTGCCTGCCTACCCTTAGTGCCTGGTGCAAAAGAGTCCGCAGCGGGTGCTCCACCATTCGGGCTTTGTTGGCTTCTTCCAGGCTATTTTTCACCTGTCCCAGAATCTCAAATTCGCCGATAATCATTGAGTCAAGTCCGGAAGCTACGTGGAAGAGATGTCTTACTGCTGCCTCATTCTGGTAACAGTATATGTAAGGCAGTAGGTCCGCATGTGCAATATTTGCCCAGGATTTGAAGAAGTCTATACCTGGTTGGGAAGAATCTCTTCCCTCGGCCACGGAGTAGACCTCAATCCGGTTGCACGTAGAAAGTATAAGCCCCTGTGAAACGTGTTTATGCAGCAGGCTGAGTGCGTCGGAGAGGCGGTCATTGCTTACTGCCAGTCTTTCTCTGATTTCAATTGGCGTTGTACTGTGGTTTACGCCGGCTACGTGAATCTGCATCCCGAAGGGTTTCTTCATAGCTTTCTATGTCCCGGTGTTTTCAGTCTGGTAAGCATGATTTCCCTGGCCTCCTTATTTTTACCTCGCTTTATAAGTTCAATAAGAGAGTTCAAGTTCAGGACTTCCTGCCAGTCGTCACCGCTGACTGTAATCCCACGCTGCTTTAGCTCACTGCGGACCTCACTGGCAATTACCGCCAGCTGCGCGTATTCGGCTTTCAAATCTCTCTCTATCTCGTCTCTGATTTTACGGGCTAATGCCGGGCTTTTGCCGGATGTGGAGACAGCGACGATTATATCACCGTGCCTGAAATAGGACGGGACGATGAAGTCGGAAATGTCCGGCTTGTCCACGACGTTGACTAATATTCCTGTCTTTCTGGCTTCAGCAGCTACCTTTTCATTTACCTTGGTATCGTCGGTGGCAGCTACGGCCAGGAAGGCGTCATTTAAATCTTTTGTCTCATAGGCTCGGGGGATGGCTCGAACAGTACCATCTTTTGCCAGTTGATTAAGCTCGGAGCAGAAAGCGGGACTGACAATCTCCACAATAGCACCGTGTTCCAGAAGCATCCGTGCTTTGCGCAGGGCTACCTCGCCTCCGCCAACAACAAGACACTTCTTGCCTTGAAGATTGAGCAGGATGGGGTAGTATGGAGAAACAGCCTCGTGCTTTTTCATATTTTATAGCGTACCCTCGTCTTTTTTACCTCTTTGGTGCTGAAAAGCAGTAGCATCTCATTTCTATTTAGTCCGGTCTCTGAACATATTTTATCAGTTAACGCTCTACAGTTCTCGTTATTGCGGGCGTGTGCCATGGCAAACAGGTTATAGTGCCAAAGCCGGTTGGCCCGCCTTTCATAGCAGTGGCTTACCTCCGAAAACGTGGCTATCTTTTTGCCCGTTTTATCCACCATATCCGATGGCACTTTCCAGCAGACCATGGCATTAGCGATAAAGCCGAGTTTGTTATGGTTGATGGAGGCGCTGAGGCGCCGCATAATTCCGCGCTGCGACAGAGTCCGGCAGTGGCTTAGAAATGTATCCGTGTCCATCTGGAGTTCGGCTGAAATCAGGTCGAACGGTTTTTCACTCAAAGGCAGGTCCTGCTGCAAGGCGTTGATGACGGCACGGTCGATGGCAGAGAGTTTATTGGCGTTGCGAGGGGCAGGACTGAGATTGCCACGCTTCGCTCGCAATGACAAATCCGGGTTTCCTCCACCAAGGTCGAAGTAAACTCCTATCTTGAAGGTTTTGTTGGCCGGCAGGTTTAACGTGGTCTCAGCCTTTATTCTGCTTCCCAGTTTACTTACCTTGTCATCTGTATCCATGGTTACCGGCATGGCCAGTGTGAACCAGAGATTGAAGTCATGGTCGCGTTGGTAGCAGTGACTCACCATGGGGTGTTTGCTGATAATTTGACCTGCCTTATCCAGCCGCTCTTCGGGCACTTTGGCGGCCACAAGCGTCGTCTGATAGCCGAGCTTTTTGGGATTAAAAACGGGTCCTATCAGTCGGATAATTCCATCTGCTTTTAATCTGTTGATTCTCCGGATTACCTCATCGCCGGCTATGCCCAGATGTAATCCCAGAGCGGAGAACGGCTCCCGGCTCAACGGGAACTCGGCTTGAATGATATTGAGCAGGTGTTTATCCCGGTTATCTAGTTCCAGACTCATATCTATCTGCTCTCTTGAAATGCTGCCGGTTGATGTACGCAGTACGGTTCGGCCTCGAGGTAGTCGCCGGTTGATTCATAGGCTCGGGCACGGCACCCGCCACAGATATTCTTATACTCACAGGCACCGCATTTTCCCTTTATGTTGGACAGGTCTCTTAATTCGCGGAACAGCCTGGATTCCGTCCATATTTGTTTAAAGCTTCTGTCTCGGATATTTCCGGCGTCCACATCAAGATAGCCGCATCCCTGTACCTTTCCCCGATGTGAGATAAAGCAGAAACTGATGCCGGCCAGACAGCCCCGTGTCATAGAGTTCATGGATTCATTTCCAGCTTTAATTGCTGCTTTTTGTCCTTGAACCGTTTCCTGCATATTAATTTCTTTGGCTTGCTGTCTGATTATCCTTTGGTAATGAGGGGCATCGGTTGGCTTGAAGAATATCCTGTCGCCCAGTTCTTTCTGCCTGTCATAGACCCAATTTAGCGTCTGCTCGTATTCCTCGGGAGACATGGCCGCTGTTTCCAGCCCCTTGCCTCGTCCCGTTGGCACCAGCATAAATGGATGAAAGGCGGCTGCTCCTGACTTAAGCGCCAGGTCCAGCAACTCATTCAAGTATTTCATATTCAGCCTGGTGATGGTGCTGTTTATTTGAATCTCGATGCCTGCCTGACGTAACAGGGCTATTCCCGAAACAGCGGACTGGAAAGCGCCCGCCTTGCCTCGAAATTTATCCTGGAGTTCGGCTTCCGGAAAGTCTATGCTGACAGCTACCCTGGAAATTGGAACTGCCTTCAATTTAGCGGCGATTTCCTTGGTGATGAGAGTGCCGTTGGTGCCCATTGCCACCCGCAGTCCTTTCTCGACAGCGTAACCGGCTATCTGGAAAAGGTCTTGGCGCAGCAGGGGTTCACCGCCGCTGAGTATTATCACAGGCTTGCCTATTTCAACTATTTCATCTATCAGTCGCCAGCATTGTTCGGTCGACAGTTCGTCTTCATAGGCGCCGGATGTAGAGGAAGACCGGCAGTGAGCGCAAAACAAGTTGCAGCTTCGGGTTATCTCCCAGGCTACCATCTGAAGTCTAGCGGAGATGTCTTTTTTCATCAATTTGCCTTCCTTGCAAGCCCTAATATTGCCCCATAGTTGAAGTACTAAATCCCAAGCTCCAAATTCTAAACAAATTCAAAATACTAAATACTGATGGCCATTTTATTGCCTGGGCGCATTGGAGAATCCGCTCAAATCGTTCCCTGAGCCGATGCTCCGGGTGCACTTAAACGAATCCCAACGTAGTAGTCCTTTGACATCAGGCCAATCCAATTTCAGCGTCTGTAAGATAACAGGCCGGGTCTTCAGCCCAGACGTCGCCGAAAACTGCCTCAGCTCGCACCCGCAGATTGCCGTTGCACAACTCGAGATGCCGGCATCTGGCGCAGCGCCCCTTAAGTAAGCCGTTTCTATCTTTGAGTCCACGCATCAGAGAATCTGAAGTATCTGACCAGATGTCGCTAAATTTACGATGGCGGACGTTTCCAAATGAGTAGTGCCGCCAGAACTGGTCAGCATGAACGTTACCGAGTTCATCAACGGCGCCTATACGGATACCTGAATTGTTGCCGCCATTGGCACGGAGCAAAGCCAGTGCTTTCTCCGCGCGAGCCGGGTCTTCTTTCTTTAGTCTGAGGTAGAGGTAAACGCCGTCGGCGTGATTGTCTACAGTAAGAACTTCTTTACTGAGGCCACGCCGATAAAAGTCGAGGGTGCGGTCGCAGATTAGATCAACTACAGCTCTGGTTTGGGAATGGCTCAAGTCCTCCTTGACTAAGCCGCTAGCCCGGCCTACATAAGCTAGATGATAAAAGCAGACTCGCTCAACCCCTTCTTGTTCCATCAGGTCGAAGACAGCAGGTATTTCCATATAGTTTGACACAGTGATAGTCAGTCTCAAGGAGACTCTCAAACCTAAAGAGATGGAGTTCCTGATGCCCCGTAAAGCCGCTTCGTAGGCGCCCTTTTTGCCGCGAAATCGATCATTCTTGGCGCCTATACCATCCAGGCTGATGCCCACTTCGGCGAAGCCAGCATTCTTTATTTTTTTGGCCTCTGCCTCAGTGATGAGAGTGCCGTTGGTGGACAGGGCGGTCCTCAGTCCAAGTTCTCCGGCAAAGTGGGCCAGCTCAAATATATCCTGCCGGAGTAGAGGCTCACCGCCGGAAAAGAGAATCACCGGCACGCCGAAGTCCGCCAGGTCATGGATGAATGATTTTGCCTGCTCGGTAGTTAAAATTTCGGCAGGGTCTTTATCGCCGGCGCTGCCGTAGCAATGAACGCAATGTAGATTGCATTTTCTAGTGCAATTCCAGACAACGATAGGTCTTTGTTTTCCAATGGACTGATGTTTACTGCCGTAACGGAGGCTGTCACCTGGCCCTGCGGCATCGCACAGCAGCCTTGAAACTGAAATCATGCCGTGTTTATTATACTTCCAAAACCTTTCCCTAGGCTATTTGGCATCCCCGCCATTATATTCCCACCGTAAAATAAGAAATCCCAAACCCTAAAATCCAAATAATATCAAATATCCAAATTAAAAACGTTTTGAATTTGGACATTTTGAATTTTGGTATTATTTAGGATTTGGTATTTGAGATTTAGGATTTCCTACAGAGGCTGGAGTTCAGAAAATCACTTTCTGGCTAGAATGCGGTTTATCTGTGTCTTCAATTCCCTGGCATCAAAAGGCTTCATCATATAAGGCGTTTTTGTTTTGTCGAGAAAAGCCAGGGTACGTTTACCCATGACGTCGCCGGTAATGAAGACTACCCTTTTAGTCAGCGATGGAGCTATCTTTTGAAATTGCTTGTACAATTCGACACCGCTCATACCAGGCATCTTGATATCGAGCAGTATAAGGCGATACCTCTTGCTCTTAACCATTTTTAATGCGCTGGCAGCATTGTCTACAGTTTCCACCGTATGCCCTTGCTCGCCCAGCACCTGGCTTACGAACTGTCTTATCACCGGCTCATCATCTACCACCAGTATCCTGGCTTTAGCTACCCTGGGGGCCTCTTCGATGACAGGTTCGGGCGGCTCAAATTGTCCCTCTTCGGTGACTAAGGGCAACTCGATGATGAAGGTAGCTCCTTTGCCAGGTTCGCTTTCAGCCCATATCTTGCCGTTATGCTCGGTTACTATGCCGTGACAGACGCTCAAGCCAAGCCCCGTACCCTGTCCCACCTCCCTGGTGGTAAAGAAGGGGTCGAATATAGTCTCTAAGTTCTCCCTGGCTATACCCGGGCCGGTATCTTTGAACGATATCCGGAGGATGTTATTTATCTTTTCTGTTTTGATTGATAGCCTGCCTTTGTCATGGGTTATTTTCATCTCTGTCTCGGCATTTATAATCAAGTTGAGGAATACCTGCTGGAGCTGACCCGGGTCGGCGATAGTCATGGGCATATCGCGGGTAAGCTGGAGAGCCACTTTTATATTGCTGGCGGACAACTCGTAAGCTCGCAAATCAAGTGTGTTACGTATTAGCTCGTTGATATTGACGTATCGTTGCTCCGGCTTGGTCTGACGGGCAAAGGCGAGCAATTTTTTAACAATGCCGGCTACACGCTGAGCGCCCTCATTGATAATCTCCAAATCACGTCTGACGTCTCGTGATATGTCCTTTCTGGCCAGCAACAAGTGGGCATAGCCGATAACTCCGGTCAGTGGATTATTTATCTCATGGGCGACGCCTGAAGCCAGTTCGCCGACAGAAGCCAGACGACTGGCAAACTGAGCCTTCTGCTCCATTTGTTTCTTTTCTTCTTCAGCCTTCTTGCGCTCGGTGATATCACGGCTGACGCCGCGGAATCCGATTATCTTGCCCTCCTTGTTTCGTAAGGGAAAGACTGAGGTTTCGGCAAATTCTCGAGCTCCGTCCTTTCTGATCTGTTCTGAAGGGAACCATTTGACCGGCGTGCCTGTGCGGTATACCTGATTAAAGTACTGAAAAACTTTTTTAATATCATCAGGGACTGTGTAATCCTTGTAGGTTATCCCCTTCATTTCATCTCTGGAATAGCCCAATTTTTTGCACAGCGCGTCATTGAAAAAGGTGTAATTGCCGGCGAGGTCCACCTCGTAATAAGGTTCTTCCATTTCGTCCATAAGAGTCCGGTATCTCTCTTCTGACTGTCTCAGAGCCTCCTCCATCTGCAGGCGTTGGGTAACATCACGGGAGACTCCACGGAAGCCGATTATCTCGTTTTTCTCGTTTTTTATTGGGTAGGCCGAGCTTTCAACAAATATTCGCTTCCCGTCCTTTCTAATCTGTACCACATCAATCATTTCAGCCGGCTCACCTGTACGATAAATCCGATTGTATATCTCAAATGCCTCCTTGCTCTTCTCAGGGGGCACGTAAACCCGGTAGTTCATGCCCGTCAGCTCTTCTCTGGAATAGCCCAACTGTTGACATCGTGCATCGTTGAAAAAAGTGTAGTTGCCGGCGAGGTCCATCTCAAAGTAGCCCTCCTTCATGTCATCCAGGATAGTCCGGTATCTTTTTTCCGACTGCTTTAAAGCCTCCTCCATCTGTACACGTTCGCTAATGTCATGGCTGACTCCCCGAAAGCCTATTATGTCGCCGTTCTCGTCTCGCAGCGGGAAAGCCGATAGTTCACCCGTTCCGTAGCTGCCATCTTTTCGAACGAATTTAGTAGCAAAGGCTTTGATTGGCTGCCCTGTAAGATAGACCTGATTGAAAACCTTATAAATTCTTTTATCGTCGTCACTCATGGTGAATCTGTAGTTCCTACCTATCAGCTCTTCCACGGTATACCCCACGCTACGGCATAAGGCATCGTTTACGAAGGTGTAATTACCGGCCAGGTCAACTTCAAAATAGTCATCATGCATCTCGTCCATTATAGTTCGGTATCTCTCTTCTGACTGCCTTATGGTCTCCTCCATATGTACCCTTTTGGTGACATCACGGCCGACTCCCCTAAAGCCGATTGTCTCACCCCTTTCATTTCTTAAAGGAGTGACCGAGATTTCGGAAAACAGCCGACTTCCGTCTTTTCTAATCTCTTGCGTACGGAACGATGAAATCGGCTTACCTGTACGATATGCCTGATTGTAGGCCTGAAACACTCTGTCGACTTCTTCAGGGGGAACGTAAGCGCGGTAGTTCATGCCTATCAGCTCTTCCTTGGAATAGCCTAAATGGCGACACAGTGCATTGTTAACAAAAGTGAAATTGCCGGCAAGGTCTTCCTCGTAGTAGGACTCTTCCATATTCTCCAGGATAGACCGATATTTTTCCTCCGAGTGTCTTAAAGCCTCCTCCATCCGCAGGCGTTCGGTAATATCACGGCCGATTCCCCGAAAGCCGATTATTTCACCTTTCTCATTTCTGATAGGTAAGATTGAGTTTTCAATAATTAAGCGAGTTCCATCTTTCCTGATCTGTTCCATAGGAAACCATGCAAGTGGCTCACCCGTGCGATATACCTGATTGTAGGCCTTATAAACCTTACTAACAATCTCAGGTGATGTGTAAACCTTATAGTTCATACCCATAAGCTCTTCTCTGGAATAGCCAAACCCGCGGCACAGCGTATCGTTGACAAAAGTGAAGCTGCCGGCCAGGTCCACCTCGTAATAGGATTCTTCGATAGTCTCCAGGATAGACCGGTACTTTTCCTCTGACTGGCTCAGGGTTGCAAGCATCTGTGCACGCTCAGAAATTTCACGGCCGATTCCACGAAAGCCGATTATCTCGCCCTTCTCGTTTCGCAGAGGGGAGGCTGAGAGTTCAGCCAGACCCATACCGCCATCTTTCCGAACGATTTTAAAAGTAATGGCTTTGCTTGGCTGGCCTGTAAGATAGACCTGATTAAAGGCCTCGTATGCCATATCCACGTCTTCAGCGGTAATGTAGGCCCGATAATTCATGCCTATCAGATCTTCCCGGGGATACCCCAGGTTGCGGCAGTTGGCTTCGTTAGTGAAGGTGCAATTACCGGCCAGGTCGAGCTCGAAGTAGCCCTCCTGCATCTCGTCCAATACAGTCCGGTATCTTTCCTCGGAGTGTCTTAGTGTCTCCTCTATATTCTTACGCTCGGTGATATCGTGACTGACGCCACGAAAGCCGATCACTTCTCCCTTGTCGTTTCGCTCTGGGAAGACTGAGGTTTCGGCAAACCTCTTGCTGCCGTCCTTCTGGACAATCTCGTAATGCATGTTCCTGATTGGTTTGCCGGTCCGGAAAATTTGATTGAAGGCCTGGTACACTTTATCTACGTCTTCAGCAGAGGTATAGGCCCGATAATTCATGCCCGCCATCTCGTTCTCAGGGTAGCCAAGCAGGCGGCATATTGCCTCGTTGAAAGAAATAAAATTACCGGCTAGGTCTACCTCCCAGTAGCCTTCCCTAACATCCTCTAATATAGAACGATATTTCTTCTCTGACTGACGCAGCGTCTCCTCGGCCTGGTAGCGCTCGGTAATGTCTCTGAGTAAGTTCAAGTTTGCAGGTTTGTCATCCCAGATAATGGATATAATAGTGGCTTCAATCAACCGGGTTCCGCCACCTTTTGTCCGTATTTTTAACAGGGGCACCACCAGCAAGGTGCCTGGAACGACCGCTTGGCTAATCGATTCTACGGCAGCCTTTTCATTATCCGGATGAAGGAGTTTCTTTAAAGACATGGACAGCATTTCTTCGCTTGAGTATCCGGTGGCAATGGCAACAATGGGATTTGCGAACTTTATTTCGCCGTCCTGGATTACCACAATACCCTCAATAGCGTTCTCGACTAGAATTCGATAATGACTCTCCGATTTCAGCAGCTCTTCCTCTAGCTGTTTGCGCTCGGTGATGTCAGTAATAAGTCCGATGTAGTACTGCACCTTGCCATTGCCCTCACTTAGCTGATAAACAAGTACCTCTACGGGAACGCGCACGCCGTCTTTACGGATATATTCCTTTTGGAAAGTCTGAGATTTGCCTGTACGCTGCAGTCTTTCAAACGCTTTGGTTTCGCTCTCGTGCCATTCGGGTGCTGTAAGGCCGGCGCTAATAATTGGGTCGCTCAGCTCTTTGTTGTTGTAGCCGGTGAGCTTTGAAAAAGCCGCATTCCAATACAGGAGGCGCCTATCGGCCGAGGTTACAATCATAGGCTGCGAAACTTGTTTTATCAGACCGGTCATAAATTGGATTTGCTCGGCCGTATTTGGTTCCGCCGATTTATTATTTTTCATCTATTTTGCCTCTAACCTCATCGCAACTGGCTCTAGATACTTCCCGTCCAGCCGGGTCTGGAATGGGAGGCTATTTTTTCTTCTCCTGGGACGTTTTTGGTTTAGGAATGAATTTAATTGTTTTTTTACCTTTATTTGCTAGACTCATGAAAATATCGACTATTACCGGGGCAAATTGCTTACCTTTGCCGCTTACCAGTTCCGAGCAGGCGGCTTCAGGAGACATGGCCGGGCGGTATGGCCGATCTGAAGTCATAGCATCGTAGGCATCGGCTACAGCCAGAGCCATAGCTCCTTGTGATAGTATATTAGTGTAGGCTTCCGCAATCGCTATAATGCTGGCGCCTTTCGACATTTGCTCGCCTGATAGCCCGTCAGGATAGCCTTTGCCATCGTAGCGCTCATGGTGGTGCCTGACCATTTCAAGTATTTCCTTATCTTCGACTATAGGGCTCAGGATTCGCTCGCCTACTTCGCAATGTGCTTTTACCAGTTCAAACTCGTCGTCGGTGAGCTTACCCGGCTTGTTTAAGATGAACTCGCTGATCCCAATTTTGCCGACATCGTGAAGCAATCCGGCCATCTTTACCTTTTCGATCATATATTTCGGTGCCGCCATTTCCCGAGCTACTGCTACGGCTATTTCTGTAACCCTCTCTGAATGTCCGTGAGTATACTTGTCCTTAGCTTCTAATGCGTAAGCCAGGGAGGTAGTCGAATTAAGAAACGACTGGCGTATTTTCTTGGTCTGCTCTTCAACTCTTTGTTCCAGATGAAGCTGGTAGTCCCTGTTTTCGATTATGAGATTCCGTTTTTCCAGCGCTCTGTCCAGGCTGACCGAGAGCACGTTTAGCTCTACCGGTTTGATTATATAGTCATAAGCACCCAACCTCATCAGGCCTATAGCTGTCTGCACGTCGGCTATGGCGGTCACCATGATGACAGCAATATCTGGATACCTGGATTTAATTTCTTTCAATACCTCGGGGCCTGCCTTACCCGGCATCATGACGTCCAACAGAACCAGCTCAACCTGGTCGTTTTTCAACATTTTTAAAGCAGCATTACCGTCAGGTGCGGTGAGACAGTTATACCCATCGTCGGTTAATTTGCGGGAAAGGATTTCTCTTACGCGCATCTCATCATCCACGATTAAGATTTTGGCTTTGTTTTTCGTGCTCATAATTGGTTTCCTTACCCTCTAAAAGCAATTAATTCATAAAGATTTGCCGCGTCTCCAGGGCTCTTCCTGATTGCGGCATAGTATAACGGCAATTGGCTTGGAACCCTGTTTGCTGTACTCCCTTTACGGCGTTGTCAATACCCGGCTCCTCGTTAGTCTCAATGAGGCGCAATTTGACGTGTGGAGGCAAGTCTTCAGACGTACTTGAAATCTGGAGCGAATAAGCCCGAAAATCTATCCCGTCCTCTTCTTCTAAGACAATCAAAATTTTTATCATATTCTTACCACCTGCAGTTATTTCCCTTCAAGGGCATGCTCAATTATTTCCAGGAACTCCATCGGAGTGAAAGGTTTGGCCAAATACGGCCTACCGCTTGAAGCCAGGAAATCGTTGGTTTCCTCGGTCATCGTATCGCCGGTGATAAATATTGTTCTATCAGCCATATCCGGACGTTTCTTTTTCAAAGTCTCGTAAAGGTCCATCCCGCTAACTCCGGACATTTTGAGGTCAGCTACAAGGAGGTCATAACCTTTTTCATGAAGCATGGCTAAGGCAGCTTTACCACTTGACACAGTCTGCGCCTGGTGCCCCTTGTTTGACAGAATTCTGGCTAAAATATTGCGAATTGCCGGTTCGTCATCCACAATCAATACCTTACCCCTGGTCTTTACCTGGCCATGTTGTCTTTCTGTATTAATAACCATTTTAATCTTCCCCCTTCAGTTGTTTCTTTATCTATCACCGGGGTCTTGCCTCAGGCTGTTTACTGCTACCGTTAACCGACTGCTGGCTAAAGGTATGGACGGCCTGCAGTATCTCATCACCAGTAAAGGGCTTAGTCATTATTAAAAAGGGGCCATGCTCCCTGGCCTTCTTGAGTAAATCGCTATCCGGATAGCCGGTGATGATGGCTATAGGCACCTGCTTGTCTATCTTTCTGATACGACGGAAAAGCTCGCTGCCATCAAGCTCGGGCATGGCCAGGTCGAGGAAAATTAAATCGAAGCGCTGCCTGGAGACGATTTCGAGTGCCTCAAGGCTGCTCGATATGGCAGTTACCTGGCAACCGTTCCTCTCCAGGCTGTCTCTGAATAGCTGACCTATGGTGACCTCATCGTCAACTACTAAAATTTGGGCATGCCTACCTACTGTCTGCTGCATCAGCCATTTATCAATCTGGTCCCTGTCGAACCGGAACTGCTTGCCGATTTTAATCGCCGGTATCTCACCCTTATGGGCTTTACGTATGATTGTGGTATGGTTCAACTTCAGGTATTTGGCCAGTTCTTGAGGAGTAAGTAATTGTTCCATGTTATATTATGCTCCCTTTAATGACGATGCGGGCATTATAACATACAATTGTAGCTTGTCAAGACCTACAAACATATATAAAGTTATTAATATAGCATTAGAGTACTTTACAGTACATTATCGACAGATACGAGAAGCTAAGAACGAGATAGGTTATCCATGACTAATGTATGACGACTAATGTACTGGCGGGCTTTGACAGGGCTAAATGGAAGCCTTTCCCAAGACCACAGGTTTAATAAAAATTTAACTGATTTACCTGGCGACTTTATGACTATTTAATTAGCGAGCTGATATTATTTCTATAGGTTGATTAAGACTTATCTGATGCCGGTCGTCTCATCGATTCGACCGGACATGAATAAAACAAGGAATATGGCTAAGGGCGAAATATGTCGAGATTAAGGATAATTTCACACAGCAGCGAGCCTTTCAGAGATCGTCAAGAGGTAGGACAACTTCTGGCCTGGGAGTTGCGAAACTTGCCCGGACGAAATCTGGTGGTGCTGGGGATTCCACGTGGTGGCATAATAGTGGCCCGGGAATTAGCCCAAACGCTGGATGCCGAACTGGATATAGTGCTGGCACACAAACTGCGCGCACCCGGACATCCGGAGCTTGCCATGGGCTCCTTAGCCGAGAACGGGAAGATATTCTTGAATGGACAAGTTGTGACTGAGCTGGGAATAAGCCAGCACTATATCGAGGAGGAGACAGCGGCGCAGCTAGCCGAAATCAAACGCCGTGCCCGACTGGTCCGTCGGATACGCCCGAGGGTACTACTTAAAGGTAAGATAGTCATTGTAACCGATGATGGCGTGGCTACCGGTGCTACAACACAGGCGGCGTTTTGGGCGGTTCGCCAGGAAAGGCCCGCTCTCCTGGTAGCAGCTATTCCTGTAGGGCCGGAGGATGTGGTGAGGAGATTGGCGGAAGATGTGGATGAAATGGTGTGCCTTCGCACGCCAAGCTTTTTCTCTGCAGTCGGACAATTTTACTTGCGATTCGAGCCCGTCGACGATGCAGATGTATTGAAAATCCTGAAGGAAGAGCAGAAAAGGCGTTTGGCAAAAAGCCCTGGAAAGATTAAATAAAGCTTGTTTCTGAAGTCGGGCGCTTACTTAGCTATTAACAGCCGTTTTATGAGAATAAGTTTATCATCGCCGGGCGCATAGAAATCGGCAATGCGGCAAGCCAGTTCGTAACCTTGTGCTCGGTAGAAATGTCCACTGGCTTCGTATTCCGGCTTGGAAGAGGTTTCAATTACAGTTATCTTCCCCATAGTTTCTTTAATATTTTCTTCGGCGAAAGCCAACAGAGATTTTCCTATACCCTGACTCTGTTGACTTGGTGCGACTGCCAACCAATATATGTCCCAGGTCGCTTCGGTCAACGGCGTGGGTCCGTAGCAAATATAGCCGACAACCAATGACTCAGTTTCGGCTACGAGTACATGATATCCCGACCGAACCGGGTCACGCAGGTAATCGTCCAGAACTTCTTCAGCAACAATCACTTCGGGCGGCTTGAATTCCGGCATATTTAGCAACATATGTATTATGGCTGGTTTATCCCGGGCAATCATCGGCCTGACTTTTGTTCTCATTTTTCTTTACAGGGCCAGTTGCACAATCTGTTCAATAAACTGATTATAACTCAGCCCGGCGACCTTGGCCTGGAGAGCTGCGCCGGCGTCAGGGGATATGTCAGGGTTGGGGTTTAGCTCAATGATTTTCAGCTTCTCTTCAGAATCAAGCCGAAAGTCGACTCTGGCGTACCCGCGAGAGCCAAGTAACCTGAAGGCAAGTAAAGCAGTATGAGTTATACGCTCCTGAAGCTCAGTATCTATTTCGGCAGGGCAGACGGCTTTAGTACCGCTGAAATAGATACTTTGAGGGTCCCATTTAGCAGAAAAAGTGAGAATCCTGGGCAGCTCGGGCGGCAGAGAATAGATTATTTCGGAGATAGGCAGGGCTTTGGGGGGGCTGGTGCCGAGGACTGTGGCGTTGAATTCACGACCATCAATAAACTCCTCAACCAGCGCTCTTTTCCCAAAAAGTCTGCTTATGGTTGCTACCTGCTTTTCCAGTGAAGCCAAATCGTGTACCACGCTTTCTTCCGAAATACCATTGCTTCCGTCTTCCCCATACGGCTTAACAATACAGGGATAACTCAGATAAAACAAAGACGAGGTCTTCGGGCCTAATAGCTGGTATCGGGGCGTTTCTGTTCCCATCTCCGCCAGATGAGCTTTCGTATTTATTTTGTCCAGCCCGAAGGACAAGGCAGTCCCGGGACAACCGGTGTAGGTCAAACCGAGTTCGGCAAGAAAATTGGTTATAGCCGGCTCCGTTTCCGGGCAGCCATCAAAGCCTTCGAACAGATTGAAAACTAAATCTGTTTCTAGCTTTCTAAGGCTGTCTTTGGCTGACTCGAGCGGTGGCAGGAGAGGTAAACGAATCACGGGGTATCCGGACTCAGTAAGCGCCCGGTAAACTGCCTCTACCGAATCAATGATGGTAAGCGATGCCTTCTTTTCTACTACGGTCCCATAGAGATCAGGGTTAGGCGCGTTATAGATAATAGCTATCTTCGGACGCACTGCGGGTACCTTTGTAAGGCAGCATTAAATATAGTTGAAATAAGAGCCTGATATGTCCAGCCTAGCTTGTATGCCATAATAGGCATATCACCGCTCTTCGGGTTGAGCCCTGCCAGTGGATTTATCTCCAGAAAATAAGGTACTCCCTGTGAATCGAGTTTGAAGTCGAGCCTGGCAAAATCACGACAGCCCAATGTCTTGAAGACCTTAAAGCATAAATCTGTAATTTCCTCCGGAGTGCCAGTGCTTAACCGTGCCGGACATTCGTAGTCTACCAGTTGCTCCCATTCCCGCTTCACTTCGAGCGAATAGATAAAATGAGCGTTATTCTGCTTGGGCAGTATGCGCATAATGCCCAGAACTGCCGGCGGAGAATTGCCCAGCATGCCAACCGTCACCTCGTCGCCGGCGATAAATTCCTCAATCATCACCGGCTGCTGGTAGCGCTCTAGGAGTCCTGCGGCTATCTCAGATGTTTGTGCCACGGTTTCTGCCCTGGAACCAAGCCGAATGCCTTTGCTCGAGCCTTCGTAGGCTGGCTTGACGAAAGCAGGGAGCGGAAAGTCATCAGCCTTCATATCGTACAATTGATTATGATCGGTGATTAACCTCCATCTTGGGGTGCGAACACCTGCTGCCGCCGCCAGTGTTTTAGTCAAAGGTTTGTCCAGGCATATAGCCAAACACTGGGGGTCTGAACCTGAGTAAGGCACTCCGAGCATCTCTAAGACGGACGGTACTTGAGCCTCTCGGCTCTTGTAGTTTCCTAACCCCTCGCAGATGTTGAAAACAAAGTCGAGGTCGTTTTGGAGAATGCTAACGATGAACTCTTTGCCACCGCCGAGTTTAATCACGGAATGCCCCAGAGGCTCAATTACAGCGGCGATAGCCTCTACTGTTTCCGGCGAGTCGTATTCTTCGAGTGCATCTTCGGGGTTGCTCGATGTGGAGATGACCGCGTCTTTAAGGTCGTACGCGAGACCTATTTTCATTTCTGACTCTTACTGGTTGTAGCTGACGTTGTGGTTCATTGAGGCTGTCAGAAAACGGATTATTGATTGAATCCGTTTCGATAGTTGGTTCCAGTGCGGTCTTGTCTTTGGGGTTCCGATACCACACGAAACGGCCCTGATAGTTTCTTAATACCAGCTCTTCTTTTGTTTGTGTCAGCACATAGTTCGGCTGCAGAGGCACTTTGCCGCCGCCGTCCGGCAGGTCTATAACGAAGGTTGGAATAGCCAAGCCTGAGGTACGACCGCGCATGCCGTCTATTATTTTAATTCCGGTCTCCACGGGCGTGCGCAGGTGTTCTGTTCCACGGACCTCGTCGCACTGAAAGAGATAGTATGGCCGCACTTTTATCTTAAGCAGGCCGCTGCAGAGCCTAATCTGAGTCTGAACGTCATCGTTTATGCCGCGAAGAAGCACTGACTGGTTGTTCACTGGAATTCCGGCCCGTAAAAGACGGTTGCAGGCTGCCGCTGATTCAGACGTTATCTCATTGGGATGGTTGAACTGAGTGTTGAGCCATATCGGCCCGTATTTTGCCAGCATGTCGCATAGTTCGTTATCTATGCGATGCGGTAATACCACCGGGAACCTGGTGCCGATTCGGATTATCTCAACATGGTCTATCTGCCTCAATTTGGAGATAACATCTTCCAATCGCTGTGTCGACAGAGTCAGCGGGTCACCGCCGGAGAGAATAACATCCCTTAAATTCTTGTGCCTGCGGATGTAGTCCAGCATAGACTTGATTTCTGCTGGAGTGCGTACCCAGCCGCCGTTGTGCCATTCTCTCTTCCGCGTGCAGTGGCGACAAAACATAGGGCAAATGTCTGTGAGCACCATTAGTACCCTGTCGGGATAACGGTGAACCAGACCTGGGACTACGGAATCTCTTCTTTCTCCGAGCGGGTCTTCAAAACCCAGATTGCCAAGAGTTATCTCTTCGATAGAGGGTATAGCCTGTTTCTTAACAGGGTCATCAGGGTCGTATACGTTGATTAGAGAAAGGTAATAAGGTGTTACTGAAAGTGGATATTTTGTGGTTACCAGTTTAAGCTGAGTTTTTTCTTTAGCTGAGAGGGGGATTACGGTTGAAAGTTTTTCAACGGTGGTTATTCTATTACGAAATTGCCATTTCCAGTCGATCCAATTTTCTCTCGATGTTTTGGTGAGGAAGGTAATTTCACTAATTACGGCCGTACCAGAGGTAACGGCCATGCTACCTGGAGGTTCTTCATCCTCCACCACTACTTCATTCCTCGTAGTGGTAAAGCCTGGAGGTTCCTCCTCTTCAACCTTGTTCTTTATTTCTGCCAATTTTGTCATCTATTGTTTCTCCTTAATTTACCGTCATTATGGTCTATATTAAATTATGAAATATTCTTCATTAACACGCTAACATACTTTTATGAATTTGTCAATATTTTTGGTTGATAAATTGAAAAATTTTTGAAATTATAAAATCAGAGTTTGACAAAATAAGGCGTATCCTTTAATATTTTTATCCATGCTTGAATTATCTGAAAAGAATATTGCGGAGGACATTAATGAATAATAGAAGTAAGATTTATAAGTTAGCACTTGGCATTGCCATAGTTTTTCTATTAGTAACTGTTTTAGTTACAGGATGCAGCCTGAAAAAAGCTAGCTCTGAAACCGGCGTTATTAGCGATATAACCATGTCAACCGCCGTAGATAGTAACAACAGACCGATTAATCCCACCACTGTTTTTACCACGGACGCCGCCGGATTTTATTGCTCATTCAAGATGTCAGGTTTTCCTGTTGGCGCCAAGCTTGAAGCAAAATGGATATATGTGGGGGGAGACCCGAATACCGAGGCTATTACAGGTAAAAACGCTGTTATAGAGACGCAGACGGCTACTATTGCAAATGAGGGTCAGGGTTATACATCCACTGTGTACGCCCGTCCTCTACCGGACTACAAATGGCCCAAGGGAGATTATCAGGTCGTAATAAGTGTCGACGGGCTAGAAAAAGCCAGTACCACTTTTAAGGTGGAATAGGGGTAATAAGTTTGCCAGATAGTTCCTGAAAAAGCGCTTATGGCAAGAGAAACCAGTATTTTTTATTTCGATTCCCTCGGTCCCGACAACACGGAGGAAACATTGAGGCTGGCTAAAGCCAGGGCCGGGGAGCTGGGCATAAAGAGAATTATCGTAGCCACCACGAAGGGCGACACTGCAGTTAAGACAGCTAAAGAATTCAAAGACTATAAAGTAGTTGTGGTCACACACGCCAGTGGTTTTCTGGCTCCCGGCACGCAAGAGCTTACCCCGGAAAACAGGCAGAAAATAGAGAAGCTGGGGGCTGAGATTTTCACCGGCGCTCATGCCTTCGGTGGTATATCTCATGCCATCAGGAGGACTTTTGCTACGCACGTGCTCGGCGACTTCATGGCCAATACGCTGAGGGTGTTTGGCCAGGGTATGAAGGTGGCAATTGAGATAACCATGATGGCTGCCGACGCCGGACTTGTAAGCCCGGACGAAGAGGTCATTGCCATTGCCGGAACAGGCAGAGGGGCGGATACGGCTATCGTAGTAAAGCCGGCTCATGCTCATGATGCCTTCGCTCTCAGGGTCAAAGAGATAATCTGCAAGCCGAGGCTCTAAAGAAATCAAAGACAAAAAGGTAAAAATCAAAAATACAGATAAAACATGTAATAACCTTCTATTTCCTTAGCTTTTTGGAAACGAACAGACCTGAAAAAACCTCCTGTTTTAAACTTTTGAATTGTCATTTTGTCTTCTGACGGTTTGTTTTTGCACTTTTGAGATTAATATATCGCTCTTCCGTGGAAGGGCTCGTAGCAATGACAGTACTAAACTGCATCATTAAGTGCCCCGACTGATACAACATCTTTGTCCTTGGCTAGGGAAGTAGTAAAATAGTGGCGGGTGGAATTTGCCGATAACTCCCCTCAGGCGGCAATATCTTAGAATCAAACAACGATATCCCGGCGCTATCGTTTTCTTTCGATTGGGCGATTTCTATGAGACCTTCGATGATGATGCCAAGACCACCGCACGAGAGCTGGAAATCACGCTGACTTCCAGAGAGATGGGAAAAGGGCAGCGGGTGCCCCTGGCAGGCATTCCCTACCACGCCTTGGATAACTACCTGGCCAGGCTCATCGGCAAAGGTTATAAGGTGGCCATCTGCGAGCAGCTCAGCCCACCCGGTAACGGATTGGTGGAACGCGACGTAATACGTGTGGTGACGCCGGGGACGGTGGTTGAGCCCGGGCTTCTGGCTGATAAGAGCAATAACTATCTGGTCAGCCTGGTTATCGACGGCGATGAAGCGGGCATCTCTTATGTGGATATAACCACCGGCGAGTTCGCCACGGCTCAGCTCCCTACGGGGCAGGTTTCCGATGAACTGGAGCGCCTGCATCCGGCTGAACTGCTTCTTCCCGAAGGTCTGGATACCGGTGGCGCAATGTCACCGGCCTTAATAACCCGCGTCGATGAATACTGGTTTGATTTGGAGACCGCGGCGCAAACTTTGATTGACCATTTCAGCGTGGCTTCACTTGAAGGATACGGCTGTGCTCATCTGCCTCTGGCTGTCATGGCTGCCGGCGCCATTATTCGTTATCTGCAAGAGAACCAGAAGGCGGCACTGGGGCAGTTGGACCAGCTTACTACCTACTCAACTCAATCCTTTATGGTCCTGGATGCTCATACCCGGCACAACCTGGAGCTATTCTCCAGCGCTCGCTGGGGAGCCAGCTCCGGCTCTCTGCTCTCTGTAATCGATCTGACGGAAACGGCGATGGGAGGCAGATTGCTCAAGAGATGGCTGGGCCAGCCGCTGCTTGACATAAAGCAATTGACCAGCCGGCAGGAAGTTATCGCCTGGTTCCATGATAATTCCTTAATTCGACGTAAGGTTACAGCTCTTCTCGGAAATATTGCCGACCTGGAGCGCTTAATTAACCGCGTAGGTGGCGGCACGGCCACGCCCCGGGACCTGGTTGCCTTGCGTGCCAGCCTGGAGAAGCTGGCCGAGGTGAAAGCGGAGATAGAAGGTGGCGAAGGTTTCCCGGGCTGGCTCAGTTCCGAGCTTAAGCCCTGCCCCGATGCGGTGAGCTTAATCGAAGAGGCGATTGTCGATGCGCCCGGCGCCAGCCTGGAAAAGGGCGGTGTGGTAAAGGCCGGCTTTTCTAAAGAGCTCGATGAGATTCGACAGGCAGCATCCGAAGCCAAACGCTACCTGGCGAACCTGGAGCGGCAGGAAAGAGAGCGCACCGGTATCAAGGCTTTGAAGGTGGGATATAACCGGGTGTTCGGCTATTACATCGAGGTGTCAAAGTCTTACCTGAACTTAGTGCCCGAAAGCTATATTCGAAAGCAGACGTTAACCGGAGGCGAAAGATTCTACACGCCGGAGCTTAAGGAGTATGAGTCGGTCATTCTGAACGCGCAGGAAAGAATTGTTGAGCTTGAAACGGCGCTTTTCCGGCAGGTCTGCCAGCAGATAGCCGCCAGCGATGAAAAAATATTAGCTTCAGCCAGGGCACTGGCCGAGATCGATGTCTTTGCCGGTCTGGCTGAGGCAGCGGTCCGATATGGCTATGCCAGACCGGAGTTGACCGCCGAGGATGCCGTAACTATAAAAGGAGGGCGGCATCCTGTCGTGGAGAGAAGCCTGGGCAGTGACGGTTTTATACCTAATGATACCTATCTGTGCAATAAAGATACACAGCTTATTATTCTTACCGGTCCCAATATGGCGGGGAAGTCCACCTATTTGAAGCAGGTAGCGCTGATTGTGCTCCTGGCACAGATAGGCAGTTATGTACCGGCTGATTCAGCCAATATTGGAATAGTCGACCGCATTTTCACACGCATCGGAGCTCAAGAGGACTTAGCTGCTGGGCAGTCGACGTTTATGGTGGAGATGGTTGAGGCCGCCAACATACTCAATAATGCCACGCCGAAGTCGCTGATTATACTGGATGAGATCGGTCGAGGTACAAGCACTTATGATGGGCTTTCCATTGCCTGGGCCGTAGCGGAGTTCATACACAACCACCCCAGGCTCAGGGCTAAGACCCTTTTCGCCACTCACTATCATGAGCTGGTGGAGTTGGCCGGTTTTCTGCCCCGGGTAAAAAACTTCAATGTAGCGGTCGCCGAAGAGGAAGGCAAGGTAATTTTCCTGCGCAAGGTCGTCCCCGGCGGCGCTGACAAAAGCTACGGCATACACGTGGCACAAATGGCAGGATTGCCGGCAACGGTGGTGCATCGGGCAGAGGAGGTTTTAGCTGGATTGGAAAACGGCCAGACTCAGCAAAAGCAGCGTAAAGCCGTGCGGCCCAGGAAGGAATCGCCTCCGCAGCTGGCGCTATTCGGGGATAAGTCTCCGCTTATAGAAGAAATCAGCCAGCTTGATATCGACTCCATGTCCCCACTTGAAGCCATCACCAGGCTCTACGAGCTGAAGCGGAAGGCAATGAGGTCAGATTCGAACCCATAACCCGAAGGTCGTTGGTTCAAATCCAACCCCCGCTACCAATGAACGTAAAAGGCAGGAAGTTGACCGTCGGGGTTGTCCTGCCTTTTCTGTTTGTGTAGATGGGGAGGTTGACCTTTGAAGTGTTACTCCGAAGGTCAATCCGAAAGCACTATCTAGTTCACTTGAATTTGAGTATGCAGGCACTACTTTAATAAATCAAGGAGCAAAACATTTGTCAGCTTCGCATTAACTGAAATGCGATAATTGCGCTTAATAGGAAAAACAAAAACGCTAGAACACATATAGGTATTATAAAAACCCATTTACTGCGATAACGTAAGTAGAATAAAAGGACAGCTAAAGGTATTATAGATACGATTATTGCTCCGATGAGGTCACTAATACCCCACGTAACATATATGCGCCACCAGATATTAATTAGAAAACTCAACAATATTAAAATACTTGCAGCAAATCCCATTCTTAAATGGTGGTCATTCTTATCCTTCTCCGCCCTTTCTATACTGATTCGTGCAAATAGTAATGTCCCAATTGTTGCCAAGCCCGTCACGAATGACCAAGCCACAATAGGTAAAGCACCAACATCCATTTAATTACCTCCCCTTAATAAATGTTCAGTTCAATAGTTGTTTAATATTAAGCATACTAATTTCTTATGGAGAAAGCAAGACATTCGGACTGGGAATCAGGTGGTCTAAGTCGTATTTGTGGTTAAGCTATGAGTAACCATGTCTGCAGGGGCGCTTTTTTCAATAGATAAATGCGATGATACCCAAAAGTATGCTGAGAATGCTGATAATAACAGCAATAATGCCTAACCAAGTACCCACTCTTACTGTATCATCTGGGTGATAGCAAACAAAGTAATACCAGACAATCCATCTTGAAGCTGAAGCCTTGCTGATCGTAAACTCCAACACATTGCCCTTTTCAATTCCAATTTTGCCCCTCAAAGGCTCATTTATATAAAGAAGTCCCCTTTTCCTATTCTCAATCTCTGGAATATCATCACCATGAAGCTTGCACACAACCTTCATACCGTTAGCTTTGTTTATTAGATGAATGTAATCATACCAATTAATATCGGTAGGTTTATCGGCTGTATTGATTCTCACCAGCAGTTTTTCTCGGTCAACTGTGGGTGAAAGCTTCACTTGTAGCTTTCTATTGTGAACTCGTTTATTTCTGGCTTTCATAGAGCATCTCAGATGTGTTATCTATTAGAATAACCCTTACATGAACAAAGCTGCAACTGACTTAAAGACTATACACATTTCATGCCGAGCCTTCTAGTCTTTTCTGCGCTGATTTCCGTCTTTCACTCAGAGCACCAAGTATAGAAAGCAAACCTCCAATATCTTCATCTCTCAGCTTAAACACTATGTCATCATATGTGTAACCTTCGTTCAATAATTTAGCCAACTTAGCTAGATTGGCATCCTTTAGGTATTGGTTTACCTCATACTCCGATGTGTTAAGTACTCGTGCAACCTGATTTATATGCATCCCTTTCTCCCGAAGTTCTAAACAGAGCCTACGCCTTTCAAGAACCAACACATTTTCTTCCTGGTGTATGCTATCCCAGTCTTTTGATATCATTTTTCGATAGTCAGCAAATTCCTGTGACTTAGTCCTATAGTAGATTGGTGTTCTATATACCTTACAATCCATCCAATCATATCCAAGTAATATACCTAGCAGATTGTACAGTATCCCTAATATATCCATTGCTGATGGTGTTTTATCAATTACTCGAATATATTGTTGCAGAGAATCTAGCTTTGATACCAGTAATTCACGAAGCCTCGTGTCCATTGTGACTATTTCATCTACACGAACTGACAATTTCTTTGTCGATTCTCGAAGTAGTCTTTTCGCCTCAGTTGGAACTCCTGCCAAATCGGCTGTACCACTTGCCTTTTTGCCTAATATCTGCCTCATACTATCTTCAAATTCTACGGAATGCCCACTAAAAAATTCCTTTGTTGCGCTTGTGCTAACCTTTCTTGCATAGCCTTGTTTCTTACAACTCATCGTCATCGCCTCCTTATCTGATTTGGCAAAATGCTCGTATGGAAATTATACACTCAGCCAAACCAAAGCAAAATACTCCATACAAAAAACCTTAATTTGGTAGGTGCCAGCTTATATAGAATAAGGATCTTTAGGGTTTTCAGTAGAAAATGACTTAAGGTTACTCTATACACAATAGTATATTGGCGGGGTAAGTTAGGCAAGATGAGACGCTTTGGGAGCTTGCCAAGCCGCCTGTTGCTTTCGTATCCGGCATGATGTTTGGCGGGCTCCGGCGACTGCCGCGGCGGGCCGTGGAGCTTCCTGAATACTGCCAGTTACTTTTTGTCGGCTGACCTCTGGAACAGCTGGATGGAGCCATGTGAGATTCTTCGCTTCGCTCAGAATGACAAAGGAAAAGGTTTTTAGCGCTCTCTTCTTAGTGAAGTTGACTCTAAGAATTCATATAGTTGATAATTAGCCCACGGTTCGATGAGCATTGTCAGAGGCTTTTTCTCGGGCGTTTTTAATTTTCTGCTGTTCGATGCCTTAGTTCTGCTGGGCCTCATCATCTCCTTAAATCTGACCATTCTCAATCCTGACTTTGTTACCGCTGAACTTGAAAAATTAGATGTCTATTCGACGGTAATTGAGCAGGCGAAAGCGCAGTTGCCAGGTCAGGAGTTCATTGATGTCGCAACCGTGGATGAGCTAGTCTCAGAGCTTACGCCATGGTTTGAAGAGCAGGCCAATACGGTTATTCATGCCGTCTACGCCTACATCAAGGAAGACCGTGAGCTAAATGTGGTTATTTCTCTGGAGCCGGTGAGGGCTGCGGTCAAAGAAAAGGTAACAGAAGCGGTAACTAATTCGCTACCTGTGGAACTGCAGGGAGCATCACAAAGCCAGATAGATGCCTATATGTCGCAGGTATATACCGGAATCGATAATGTGATACCGCCAAGTTTTGTACTTAACGAGGCGGTTGCCGGCTCGCAGGTAATGACGCAACTTGAGCAAGTCAAAAAGATTGTCGGTTATATAGATACCGCGTATAAAGCCTTAATTGCTGCAGCTGTCCTTCTGATATTACTTATAGCACTGGCGCACTGGTGGCAGCCGAAGCTGATTACGCGGTCTATCGGTATCACATTCATTCTGGTGGGAGTGGCTTGTATTCTGGGCCCGTTGCTGGATTACCTCATCATCCAGGTTCTCAGTCA
Source organism: Dehalococcoidia bacterium (assembly GCA_050011565.1). GTDB lineage: Bacteria > Chloroflexota > Dehalococcoidia > GIF9 > UBA5629 > 9FT-COMBO-48-23. Next base: position 104,468 of record JBEKIW010000005.1, on the reverse strand, counting down.
GGTTATCGGCTCATCCGGTATATTGTCCGGCCTCCAGGCGAAATTACCTCAACTGGCTGCGGACCTTACGGCTCCGGTCAGGACGTATGGAATAGGGTTCTTGATTTCCGGAATAGCGCTGATTGTAATTTCGGTTTTGTTCAGGTCGAAACAGGTGAGCGCCGGCGTCAGCCAGACCTAGCCCTTCGCTGGCAGGCTGCGGCGCCTGCCAGCCCCACTGCCGGCGCCTTTCAGCGCTGAGGATTTCGGTACAGCCAGCTTTGGACATCACTTTCTTCGGTGCTGGCGGCTGATTCCGTAAAATAGCTCAGCGGCTTGCCTAAAACGCCGGCGATTTGCTCCAGGTTCGTGAGATAAAGTCGTCTCTTGCCCAGCTCGTAATTGGACAGGGCGGCCTGTGTCAGGCCCAGCCTGGAAGCCAGTTCCTGCTGGGTAAGGCCCAGTTCCTGTCTGGCCTCCTGAATTCTGGTGCCGATGCTGCGGTAGACCATGGTTGAATTTTATCACAATTTGTAATAATCAGCTAAAAATTAATAACAAATATAACATATTGTTATATTTCCTATTGACAAGTCTGCCATGCCTTGTTATTATCGGCATAACAAATCGTTATAAAAGGAGGGAACAGAAATGAAAATCAGCGAAGATGTGTGGAAGTTCTTCCAGCAGCATCTGGGTTACAGCGACGAGGAAATGAAGAAGTTCAGAGAAAATCCCAGAAATGCGGATGTTATTTCCAAGGCACCCGAATTGATGAATAAGACGATTGTTGTCGAAGTCGTAGAGTCACATGGGTGTAATAGTCAGCATAAGGTGGGTGAGAAATTCTACTTTGATGGTTCCGGTAATCTTATGACCAAAATCTGTCCCAAAAGAATTTGTTTCTCAGCTTTATATTCGATGGCACCGCTGATTTATACAGCGAGTGAGCTCTTCTATGCCGGTGTCGACCCCAACGAGATGCGGTTCAAGCGGACAGGCTGTGGTGATGTTGGTGTCAACTGCGGCGGCTGGGGGCATATCATGGTGGAATTAAGGGTAGAAGAACGTAAAAAAGAATAAATTTAAACCCTTGACTGGCCACAGATAGGGGGATATGTGACATGAAGTCACTGAAGAAGAGTGAATTAAAGGAAATCTTGATTAAGAACTGGATGACGCATGATGCCATGTGGTTCTATCACTGCTTGCAGGAATGCGGCATTGAGCGGACGAACAAGATAAATAAAGCTGCTGTTAGGGCCATGGGAATAATAGAAATCCAAAGAATTCAAAAAGCCGTAGGCATGGGTAAGGTGGAAACATTTGAAGAGCTTAAGCCACTGATAGACGCAGCTTTTCACATACTCACAGGTGATTTTATGGACTTCACCTACAGCTTCCCTTCAGAAAACATCCTTCATGGTGAGTGGAAGAATTGTTTCGCCTACAATGGAATCAAGCAGATTGGTGTCATTGACCAATACCAATGCGGAATTATGGAACGAATCTATGCCTGGTTCGACGGCCTGGGATTAGAATACAGCGTTTGTCCCCGGGTGGACGGTTGCATGATGCACACCGATGGAAAATGTTTCAGGGATATCAGTTTTAATTTTAGTAAATAGGGCATGAGCCGAGCTGTCGATTTCTGGGAAGATTCAAGTATAATGATTGGGAGTCGTTTTACCAAAAGACAATAGGAAAGCAGAGCACAATGGTTGATGAAAAATCGATTGAAAACATAAGGAAATACGGTATGGCTGTTGGGACCGGCGAAAGGAAAAGACAAATACTCGTCGAGGAGCTAGGATTTCCCATAGGTAAAAAAGCAGAGAACGTGATTATTACAGGATGCTTTCAAGCTGAGGGCATGCCACACGTGTTTCATGCTTTTAAGAACTTGTTAGACCGTTTCAAAATAAATTATACGCTGCTAAATAAAGAGTACTGCTGTGGCTGGATGCCCATCGGTCAGCCGGCGGTTATAGCTAAAAATGAGGAAGATATAGCCAGGTTTAAAGAAATTTCCAAAGAATTTATAGTCGAGAATTTTAAACAGGCCAAGGAACTGGGAGCCAAATCGATAGTACTCTTCTGCGGTGCTTGCGAACCCAATTACACCAACTACAAAGATTTAACTAAACTGGAAGTAATTCCCTACCACGAACTCATAGACCGCTATTTCAAAGGGGGCAAGCTGGAAAGAAAAATCGATTATTATGCAGGTTGCTACCGTTTTCGTCGTCGTATAACAGATAAACCGATCGATGTTGAACCGGCAGTGCGCATTCTGAAGAAAATAAAGGGACTTGAAGTAAATTATATTGACGACAAACTATGCTGCAACATACCGCCGCATATGGAACAAATCATAGATGCCATAAAGAGTAATTCGGTAGTAAATATCTGTACTGGCTGCTATTACAGCCTGAAAGCCAAGCTGGGGGAGAAAGCAGGACTGGTAGTGCAAATGCTGCCGGAGCTCGTCTGGGAAGCTATAAAAGGAAAATAGTATTTAACCAGGCCGTAGTAGTTACTACAAAAAATACATATCTGCGGCATAGTTTCGGATCTTGTCTATACTGGAAAGTAATTAAAGCTAGCCATATACGACAAAAAGTGCTATTATAATTCCCTCATTTATGGGGGCTGGATTTAAAGCTATTACGTCAGGTACTGTTACCTCTCCTCAAGGCTTCCTGGCCGGAGCAGTCGAAGCAAGTATAAAAGGCCCTGATAAACTTGACTTGGCTATTTTGTGCTCCGAGAAGCCGTGTGTTGCTGCTGGCGTTTTTACCGCAAATTTAATCAAGTCAGCGCCGGTAATCCTGTCACAGAAGCATCTGAAAGGCCGGAAAGCCCAGGCGATTGTGGTTAATTCGGGCTGTGCCAATGCTTGCACCGGTGATTCGGGGATGGCGGATGCTGTCGAGATGACCGGGTTGGCCGCCGACAAGCTAGAGCTACCGACAAAGAATGTGTTAGTCGCCAGCACCGGTGTCATTGGGGTGCCTTTGCCCATGGACCAAATTCGAGATGGCATTAGCCGGATTGTTCCGACAAAGGACGGAGGGCATAAGCTGGCCCAGGCGATGATGACCACTGATACATTCGCAAAAGAGATAGCAGTAGCTGTTGAATCGAAAATGGGACGATTTACTATCGGTGGCGTGGCCAAGGGGGCGGGGATGATACATCCCAACATGGCCACACTGCTTGTCTTTTTGACTACTGATGCTACGGTGGATGCTCATTTCCTCCAGTCCGCACTACGAAAAGCAGTAGCTAATTCTTTTAATATGGTTACTATCGATGGAGATACCAGCCCGAGCGATACGGTGGTGATTTTAGCCAACGGAGTAGCTGGCACGGCGACTATTAAACAAAGCAATGGAGAACTCTTCCAAAAAGCCCTGGGCGAGGTCTGTCTTTATCTGGCTAAGTGTATAGCTCGAGATGGCGAAGGTGCCACCAAGCTAATAGAGGTTGTTGTTGAAAGCGCATTAAATGAAGCGCAAGCTCGCCTGGCGGCCCGCACCATTGCCAGCTCGCCGCTGTTCAAGGCGGCTATGTACGGCAATGACCCTAACTGGGGACGCATTGTGGCGGCGCTGGGTCGGAGTGGAGCCAAAGTGAATGAGAGAAAGCTGGAAGTTTATTTGAATGGCGTCTGTGTTATGAAGTATGGCTCACCGGTAGCCTTTGATGAGAAGGAGATGCGCACCGGTTTAGCCGATAAGGAAGTATCGGTTAGATTATGCCTCAATCTCGGCCGGGGCAAAGCTGTAGCCTGGGGGTGCGACCTATCTGAGGAATATGTTACTATAAATAGCGCTTACACGAGTTAAACGGGGCTGCGAGATAAAAACCAATGAATCCTATAGCTATTAAAATTGGCGGTAGTACTTTGGGCAGTGCCGACACCACCATTGAAGATTTGGTGGCGCTTCAAAAAAGAGGCGTACCGCTGGTGGTAGTCCATGGCGGTGCCAATGTGGTTTCCACATGGCTGGGGAGATTAGGCATAGAGACCAGCTTTGTTCGGGGGTTGAGGATTACCGACTTGGAGACATTGAAGGTAGTTACGGCGGTGCTGGCCGGACTGGTCAACAAAGAACTGGTCTCGGCTATATGGCGCCAGGGTGGCAGGGCAGTGGGCCTGAGCGGTGTTGACGGCGGCCTAATTTTGGCGAAAAACAAAAGGCCGGAGCTGGGATATACCGGAGAGGAATTAAAAGTTAACGTGGCTGTCATAGAGATATTAATTAAGGCTGGATATATACCGGTAATAGCGCCGGTAAGCCTCGGCTTGCTGGAAGGCTCGGACACGGATACGAATTTGCTAAATGTTAACGGTGATACTGCTGCCGGTGAGATTGCCGCTGCTCTGAAGGTGGAGAAGCTTATTTTTCTTACCGATGTCCCGGGTCTCTACGATAATTCCAAGAAACTCATCCGGACATTAAACCCGCAGGATGCCAGGGAATTGATTGACTACGGCGTGGCTTCCGGAGGCATGGTGGCCAAGATTGAGGCTTGCCTCCTGGCCATGACCAAGGTGCCCATGACCCGAATTATTGACGGTAGAGTACCTCATGCTTTGCTTGATGAGTTTGAGGGCAAAGGCGATGGTACTACGATAGGCTGGTAAAATGGAAAACTGGCAAGAATTAGAACAGAAATTATTTATGCGGACAATCAATCGGTTGCCCATTACTCTGGTTCGTGGTAAGGGAGCTCGAGTTTGGGATATCGAGGGCAAGGAGTACCTTGATTTTGTCGGCGGATGGGCGGTCAACAGTTTGGGACACTGCCATCCTGTGGTCGTCAAGGCGCTGACAGAACAAGCCAATAATCTGATACAGGTATCGAACCAGTTCTACACTATTCCTCAAGTACAACTGGCTAAATTGTTGATTGATAATAGCTGCCTTGACCGGATCTTCTTTTGCAATAGCGGTGCTGAGGCTGTCGAAGGGGCTATGAAGCTGGCACGCCGCTATGGAAAGCTGCACCTGGATGGAGCTTACGAAATCATAACCACCCATGGCTCTTTTCACGGCAGGACGTTAGCCACGGTGGCAGCCACGGGGCAGGACAAATTCCAGCAACCTTACATTCCGCTCCCTGACGGTTTTGTCAATGTAGATTACGATAGCATCAAGGCCATTAAAGCGGCGACCACCGGTCGAACCTGTGCTGTGATGGTGGAGCCCATTCAGGGCGAGGGTGGCGTTAATGTACCGCATGATGAATATCTTAAGGAGATTCGAGACTGGTGCGATGAAAAAGGCATTTTGTTTATTCTGGATGAGATTCAAACCGGGATTGGCCGGATAGGCAGCCTGTTCGGCTACGAGCAATATGGTGTTGAACCGGATATAATGACACTAGCCAAGGGGTTAGGTGGCGGCGTGCCCATCGGGGTTTTTCTGGCCAAGGAACGGGCTTCGGTCTTTGCCCCCGGGGAACATGGCTCTACTTTCGGCGGCAATCCCTTAGTCTGTGCGGCTGGAACGGCAACCTTGAAATTTATCATCGATAATAACATACCGGACAAGGTTAAAAAGCTGGGGCAGTATTTTATAGCCGGCCTGGAAACGCTGAAAGCCAAATTCAATTTCATAACTGATATAAGAGGTCGTGGGCTGCTATTAGCTTTCAACTTCACCGATAATATAGCACAAGATGTAGTGATGGAGTGTTTGAAAGAAGGTTTGCTGGTTAATGCGGTCAAGCCGAATGCCTTGCGGTTTATGCCGCCGCTCATCATTACTGAGAAAGATGTCGACGAGGCGTTGCGAATTCTGGAAAAAGTTTTAGTCCGGAGGTTATAAGAATGGCAGAAAAGGTAGTACTGGCCTATAGCGGAGGCCTTGATACTTCGGCAGCCATAAAGTGGCTGGCGGATAAATACAACATGGGAGTAATTGCGCTTACCGCAGACATAGGCGGCGTTGGTGAGTTGCCGGCCATCCAAAGAAAGGCGATGAAGATAGGAGCTGTTAAGGCATTAACAATTGATGCTAAAAAACTTTTTGTCGATTCCTTTGTCTTCCCGGCTCTCAAAGCCAATGCCATTTATGAGAAACAGTACCCTTTGGCTACGGCGCTCGGTCGGCCATTGATAACAAAATTGCTGGTGGATACCGCTATAAAAGAGGGCGCTGTTGCCGTAGCTCACGGCTCGACGGGTAAGGGTAATGACCAGGTCCGCTTCGATGTAAGTGTAGCGGCGCTGGCCCCAAAACTAAAAATTATAGCACCGGCGCGGGAGTGGGGTATGACTCGAGAAGAGACCATTGCCTACGCTGAAAAGTATGGCATCCCTATACCTGTTAAGGCAGCCAGTCCGTACTCGATAGATGAGAATCTATGGGGCAGGAGTATAGAATGCGGCGTGCTGGAGGATCCCTGGGTTGAGCCGCCGGAGGAGGTTTTCGCCTGGACTAAATCACCGGCGGCAGCTCCTGATAAGCCTGAATATGTAGAGATCGGTTTCGAGGAAGGAATACCGGTAAGCCTTAATGGCAAAAAGTTGGATGGCGTGGCTCTTATTCAGCAGCTTAATCAATTAGCCGGTAAACACGGCGTAGGTAGAGTCGACCATGTGGAAAGCAGACTGGTAGGCATAAAGTCGAGGGAAATCTATGAGTCCCCGGCAGCTATGGTTCTGCTGAAAGCTCATCAAGCCATGGAAGCTATGACCTTATCTCACCAGCAGCTCCGTTTCAATGAGAAAGTTTCCAGTGAGTATGCGGATATCATTTATAACGGCCTGTGGTTTACGCAGTTGCGCCGGGACCTGGCGGCATATGTGGACCGCGCTCAAAAACACGTAACCGGCACTATAAGAGTCAAACTCTATAAAGGGAACTGTATTGTAGTAGGCAGGAAATCTCCGGTCTCTTTATATGACTATGGCCTGGCCACTTACGACAAAGGTGATGTTTTCGACCAGAGCGCTTCACTTGGCTTCATTCACATCTTCGGACTGCCAACCAAGGTGCAGGCAAGAGTTCAGGGCGAGGGTGCAGAGAAGAAACCCAAAAAGAAAGCTTGAGATATTCGAGAAAAATAGATGGCTAAAAAAGACGAGGTTAAAGGTCACTTACGCAGTCGCTTTAAGAAGGGCGTCGATAAAAGCGTAGAAAAATATGTTGCATCCATCCCCTTTGACTGGCGATTGTATAAACATGACATCGCCGGGAGCATGGCGCATGCCCAGATGCTGGCCAATCAGGGCCTGATATCGAAGAAAGACGCTGAGCTTATTGTTAAGGGTCTTGTCTCCATCCGGGAGGAGATAGAACAGGGTAAACTGGAATTTAAGCTCGAACTCGAAGATATACACATGAATATTGAGAGCCGGCTGTTTGAAAAAATAGGCGACGTGGCCGGCAAGCTGCATACTGCCCGTTCCAGAAACGACCAAGTAGCCCTGGACTTGCGCCTTTTCGTCAAGGAAGCTATTTCGGAAACTGTTAGCAAACTAAAAGGTTTCCAGTTGGCACTACTGGATTTGGCTGAGGCAAACAAATCTGCGATTATGCCCGGATACACTCACCTGCAACAGGCCCAGCCTGTCCTTTTTGCCCACCATATCCTGGCTTATTTCGAGATGCTGCAACGGGATGTGACGAGATTCCAGGACTGCTTGAAGCGTACCGATGTACTGCCGTTGGGCAGCGGCGCTCTGGCTGGAGTAGGTTACTCTATCGACCGCGACTTTGTAGCTAAGAAGCTGGAATTCAGCGAATTAAGCAGAAATAGCCTCGATGCTGTATCTGACCGGGATTTTGTCATTGAATATGAAGCTGCCGCTGCCATTACCATGATGCATATATCGCGGTTAGCGGAAGAGATAGTGCTCTGGTCTTCGGAAGAGTTCAGCTTTGTAGAGCTTGATGACGCCTATGCGACGAGCAGCAGCATCATGCCTCAGAAAAAGAACCCTGACGTGGTAGAGCTGGCCAGAGGTAAGACAGGCACAGTTTACGGAAATCTGCTCGGCCTGTTGACGGTGATGAAGGGGCTACCGCTGGCTTACAACCGCGATATGCAGGAAGACAAAGAGGGACTTTTTGACACCGTGGATAAACTTCTAACAACTTTAGGAGTTTTTGCGGGATTGATAAAGGGAATGAAAATCAATGCCGACCGGATGCGGCAGGTAATGTCGGGCAGCTATTTGCTGGCTACCGATGTGGCGGACTATCTGGTGAATAAGGGGCTGCCTTTCCGAGAGGCGCACAAAATTGTAGGCGAGCTGGTGCAATATGCAATCGGCAAAAGTAAGAGCTTCCAGGAACTGAGCCTTAGCGAATATCGAAAATTCTCGCCTCTTTTTGCCGGCGATGTATATAGCATTACTTTGAATACTTCGGTTGCGGCTCGCAATGTTGTTGGTGGCACGGCGCCGGAGCAGGTACTGGCTGCCTTGACTAAAGCTAGAAGGCTTACCGGTAAGATTAATGCAAAATAGGCGAATTAAGCTGGCGCCGTCTATACTTTCCGCTGATTTCAGCCGTCTGGGTGAACAAGTCAATGAAGTAGCTAAAGCCGGAGCTGACTACATTCACGTTGATGTCATGGATGGGCATTTTGTGCCCAACATTACAATCGGTGCTCCCGTGGTAGCGTCGCTTCGTTCCCGGACCAATTTGCCGCTGGACGTACATTTGATGATTGAGCAGCCTGAGGCTCATATCCGTCAGTTCGCTGAAGCCGGAGCCAGCATTATCACCGTACATGTTGAAGCTGCTACACATTTGCATCGCCTGGTCGAGTCAATAAAAGATTTAGGAGTCAGAGCTGGAGTGGCGCTTAATCCAGCGACCCATCTAAGTTCGTTAGATGAAGTATTGCCTCTGCTTGACCTGGTACTGGTTATGACTGTCAATCCTGGCTTCGGCGGTCAGGCTTTTATAGATAGTATGAAGGACAAGATAGTCCGGTTACGCCGGATATTAGATGAAAGGCAGGCGCATGCCGAGCTTGAAGTGGACGGTGGTATTACGGCGCTTTTAGCACCGGAAGTAGCCAAAGCGGGAGCCGAGGTTTTGGTTGCCGGAGCCGCGATTTTTAGCTCTAAGCTAGGGGCTGCTAAGGCTCTGCAAGAGATGAGGAGAGCGCTTAGTCTAATGGGCTAACTTATGTTGAGTGCGCAGGCATTGGGTACACAAATTAAGTTGTTTTGGTTTCCCATCAAGAAGAATCGTGGCCCGCTGGATATTAGGCAACCAGCGCCGCCTGGTATGCTGCTTCGAATGGCTTACCCTATGGCCGAAGTGTGCCGTTTTGCCACAGATATCGCATTTTGTAGCCAAATCGCTAACTCCTTTTCCCTAAGTCGGTCTTGACAACAGGAGTAAAATTATACCACAATTGCGGGATTGTAAAAAGGAGACGGATGAAGCAAGTTCTTTCCTGTGGCGGTCAAGAGTTCAAAGATATGTTTGCCGCCGGCAGCAGCTGGTTGGAGAAAACCGTTCCGGATATTAATGCCATAAACGTTTTTCCCGTGCCTGATGGTGATACCGGGACTAACATGTTCCTAACTATGCGGTCGGTCATGGAAGAAGCTGATAGAGTCTTAGACCACAGTGTCTCGGCCGTAGCCAAGGCAATGGCTCAAGGTGCTCTGATGGGCGCCCGGGGAAATTCGGGCGTGATTCTATCTCAGTTCTTTCGTGGACTGGCCAAGGGACTTGACGAGAAAGAGTCGATTACCGGAAGCGATTTAGCCATAGCCTTGGGGGAAGCTGCGCGCGCGGCTTATAAAGGGCTGTCACAGCCGGTAGAAGGAACTATGTTGACAGTCGTCAAGGACGCCTCCAAAGCTGCTGAAGAAGCGGCACGGACCGACCCGGATAACTTAACTAAAGTGGCGGAGGCTGCGGTTAATGAAGCCAGGAATTCGGTAGCCAGGACCCCCCTTTTGCTGGATGTGTTGCGTGAAGCTGGCGTTGTAGATGCCGGCGGGCAGGGTATATATGTGTTGCTGGAGGGTGTGCTTCGTTACTTAGAAGGGAACGCTGAGGAAATGAGATACCGGCGACCGCAAATGGTTGCAGCCGAGATGCCTGTCGGTGCGAAGGTGACTCCGCTGTCGACTGAAAAAGAGGAACCATACGGATATTGCACCAACTTTTTGCTCCAGGGCAATAAACTCGACCCTGACAAGATAAGAAAGAAGCTGGAAAACAAAGGTCAATCTATTGTCGTCGTTGGTGATGAGGCTACTATCAGGGTTCATATCCATACTTATGACCCTGGGGGTATTATAAGGTTTGCTACTTCCTTAGGCACTTTACATCAGTTACAGGTTCAGAATATGGATGACCAGCATGTTGGCTTTATCGAGATGCAGAAAGACAGGTTGCCGAGTTTGGATATAGGCGTGGTAGCTGTCGCCATGGGAAGCGGTATGAAAGAGGTGTTCCGGAGTTTAGGAGCCGCCGTCATAGTTTCAGGCGGACAGACAATGAATCCGAGTGTTCAGGAGATACTTCGGGCGGTGGAATCGGTGCCGTCGCAGAAAGTGATTCTTCTGCCTAATAACAAGAATATCATTCTGGCTGCATCCCAAGTCCATGAGCTCACAAACAAAGAAGTAGCGGTAATACCAACGAAGACTATGCCTCAAGGGATAGCTGCTCTAATAGCTTTTAATTATGAGGGCGGAATGGAAGAAAACGTTCAGGCCATGAATGAGGCTATCAGCGGGGTAAAAACTGTGGAAATTACCGAGGCAGCACGTAGCACCCAATTACATGGGTTGAAGATAAAGAAGGGACAGATTATAGCTATCGTTGACGACGAAAATTTGGTAGCTGCCGATAATAACCTGGACGAGGTTCTTTTCGAAGCCCTCGGTAAAGCGGGCATTGGTTCAGCAGAAGTGGTGACTGTGTACTATGGAGCGGATATCGAAGCACCTCAGGCGGAGCGGGTGGTTAACGAAATACGCAATAAGTATGGTGACAAGCAAGTTGAAATGGTTTCCGGTGGACAACCAAATTACCTCTATGTAGTTTCTCTGGAGTGATGTTTTGTAGGTTTTTCTCCAGAGCAATTTTTACCGGCATTGAGAATTAAAACAGTACCAGTCTTTTTTCTGCCGGCAATTAGAAAAGGTTAAGGTCAGTGACAATTCCCCTCATTAATGTCGAGCCTCTTCGAACCATTCTCCAGATGGAAGGCCAGAGAAATTATGCCAACACTACGGTGCTGGGTGGACTTGACAAGTATCTCCGTAAATGGGCGAGTGAAACCAGAAACAGGATAAACTCGCCTGAGCCTTTATCCCGTTTCACCGAACTTTGCCTGGCTGATTCTGATTATGCCGGTTGGGACCTGGATAAGCGTAAAGCGTGGGTCAAAGATGTTATAGATTGGCTGGCTCGAGTGGAGACATTGGTCGAAACGGTGCCGGCGAAAAAGAGTCGGGCTCGCGCCACAGCGGTCAACCGTAAAACTACCGGTTCTGCGGTCTGTTCCTCGCGTGGAGACAAAGTTTTAGACTCGCCGGTAACTACTGTGAAAGGCATTGCCGCCAGTTCAGCCGGCAAGCTGGCCAAGCTTGGAGTTCAGACAATTCGTGACTTACTTTACTTTTTCCCCAGGCGCCATCTTGATTACAGTCAGAGGAAAACCATTGCCGAGCTTGTGGTGGGTGAGGAACAAACTATTTTGGCTACGGTATGGGAAGCTCGAATGGCCAGGCTGGGACCTCAACAGGGCACTGAAGTCATTGTTGGCGATGAGACCGGAAATATGAGGGCGGTCTGGTTTAATCAGCCGTACCTGGCTAAGAATTTTCGCACCAACGCTCAAGTAGTCCTCAGCGGCAGGGTATCGGAATTCAAGGGAAATAAAGTATTAGAATCGCCGGAATGGGAGTTGGTTGAGGACAAGGAGCTAATTCATACCGGTCGTTTGGTTCCCGTCTACCCCTTAACACGGGGCCTGTATCCCCGACAGGTCAGAAATATGGTGAAGAGAGCCCTCGATAATTGGGTATGTCAGATGACAGATTTTCTGCCACAGGAGACGAAAAGCAGGTTCAAACTGATAGATTTGCCGGAAGCGATTATCCAGACTCATTATCCGGATAGCTATTCGCTAAAGGCTGAAGCCAGGAGGCGTCTGGCTTTCGATGAGCTTTTCCTTATTCAATTGGGTGTGCTCGGCAAGAAGCGGGACTGGCAGGAAAGTCAACCCGGAAACGCCTTTAAGGCAATCGGAGAGAACATCGACAAGTTTCTGCGTTCCCTGCCGTTTACTTTGACCGGTGCGCAGCAGCGGGTGCTGCAACAAATCCTCGGCGACCTGCAAGAAACGCGGCCTATGTCACGTCTTCTCCAGGGTGAAGTGGGCAGCGGCAAAACTGTAGTGGCTGTAACCGCTTTGTTGGCGGCAGCCGATAACGGTTACCAGGGAGCGTTAATGGCGCCAACCGAGATACTAGCTGAGCAGCACTTCCGCAGCATGTGCCAACTTCTATCCAAGGTGAGCGAACGGAAGGAAGAACAAGATAACCTTTGTCGCTACTACGGACTCTTTTTGCATCCAATCACTTTTGCCCTATTAACGGGAAGTCTGAGCGAAAAGCAAAAATCAGCTTTACATGAGGAAATTGAATCAGGCAAGGTGGATATCGTCATCGGCACGCACGCTCTAATTCAAAGGGCCGTGGAGTTTTCCAGGCTGGGGCTGGTAGTGATAGATGAGCAGCATCGCTTTGGTGTTTTGCAGCGCTTAGCTTTACGCCAGAAAGGATTTAATCCCCACATACTGGTGATGTCGGCTACACCTATTCCGCGGACATTGGCCTTGACGCTTTACGGCGATTTAGACCTTTCGGTCATAGATGAATTACCTCCTGGTCGGAAAGAGATAAAAACAAAATGGCTTAAACCGGAGCAGAGAGCCAGAGCTTATGATTTTCTCCGCCGGGAAATTACCGCCGGCGCGCAGGCATTCATAATCTGTCCTTTAATCGAAGAATCAGAAAGCATCGAAGCTAAAGCGGCGGTGGCCGAATATGAACGGTTGTCGCAGGAAGTTTTCCCTGACTTGAAACTCGGCTTACTACACGGCCGGATGGCAATCGCTGAGAAGGATAAAGCGATGAAGAGCTTCAGGGACGGAAAGCTCGATATTCTTGTATCCACGCCTGTAGTAGAGGTCGGCATCGATGTTCCTAATGCTAGTGTTATGCTGATAGAGGCTGCCGACCGTTTTGGCCTATCGCAGTTGCATCAATTTCGCGGTCGAGTAGGGCGGGGTGAGAAGCAAAGTTACTGCTTGCTTCTGGCAGAGAAGCCGTCGCCCGAGGGCAGCGAGAGATTACAGGCTATAGAGGGAATTCAAGATGGTTTTGTTTTAGCCGAGAAAGATTTAGAGCTAAGAGGGCCGGGTGAATTCTTCGGCACTCGACAGAGCGGTTTGCCTGACCTCCGCATGGCCAGACTATCTGACACGCCACTTCTGGAATTAGCTCGAAATGAGGCCATCGCTCTTTTCCAGAAGGATTCGGGCCTCACTATGCCGGAACATAAACTGTTAGCTCAGGAGCTGTCCAGAGTTTGGCAAACGGGCGGTGAATTGAGCTGATTTGCAAGTTATGTATAGTAGTTCTATTATATAGGGGTATTCGCTAATCCCATTTTGTCACTCAGAGCACGGCGAATAATCTCAGCGTCTATTATTCAGAGGATTAATGTTTATCAAACACAAACTGGCTAAGGTCCTGGAGCAGGCTGCAAGAGCGGCTCAACAAGAAGGAGTCCTGGCTGCCACAGCTTTACCTGAGATCGTGGTAGAACGCCCGCAGAATCCTGAGCATGGCGACTATGCTTCCAGTCTGCCGCTCAAGCTGGCAAGAACGACGGAGAAAGCTCCTCCGGCAATCGCCGAGAAAATCATAGAATTTATGCCTCCTTTGCCTGAAGTCTCCAAAATAGTCGTTGCTTCCCCGGGCTTTATCAATTTTAGTCTCAGTACCGGTTGGCTTACGGAACAGGTAGCCGCTATTCTGGATGCCGGCGATTCTTACGGAAATATAGACCTGGGTGCGGGAAAGCCAGTTCAGATTGAGTTTGTAAGTGTAAACCCCACCGGGCCGCTACATGTCGGACACGGGCGCGGCGCTGTTCTGGGAAGTACCCTGGCTAATGTGCTCAGCGCCGCCGGGTACGCGGTAGAGAAGGAATACTATATCAATGATGCCGGCAGCCAGTTAGATGCCTTTAAACGGTCTCTTTACGCGCGATACCAACAATGTCTGGGTATCGATGTTGACATGCCGAGCGACGGCTACCTGGGAAACTACATGGTCGACCTGGCCAAAGAGATAATAAAGAAGGAAGGCAAACGCCTTTCGACAATGCCTGCAGACGCAGCTATTCGGGAACTGGGAATGCTCGGGGTTACCAGGATAATGGACATGATTAAAAAAGACCTCGAATTGCTGGATGTGGAGTTTGATGTCTGGTTCAGTGAACAGAGCCTGTACAAAAATGGCCAATATGAAAAGGTTATGAAGATGTTGACAAAAGGCGGTTATGTAGCGGAGAAGGAAAATGCCACCTGGTTTATATCTTCGGCACTGGGTGAAGACAAAGATAATGTCTTGATACGCAGTGATGGCTCTCCCACATATTTCGCTTCAGATATCGCCTATCATTTCAATAAATTCCTGGAGCGAAAGTTCGAAAGCGTGATCGATATCTGGGGAGCGGACCATCAGGGGCATGTTTCCCGCATGATGGCTGTGGTCAATGCTCTGGGAATAAACCCCAAACGGCTGAAGGTCATAATCTGTCAATTAGTCACACTCCGCCGCGGGCAGCAGGTAGTCAGAGTCTCAAAGCGCAGCGGTGACATGATCACCCTGCGGGAGGTAATAGACGAGGTTGGTCCTGATGCCTGTCGCTTTGTCTTCCTATCTCGTTCCGCCGATGCCCAGATGGATTTTGATTTGGAGCTAGCCAAGAAGCAATCGGCGGATAATCCGGTTTATTACGTTCAATATGCTCACGCTCGCATTTCCAGCATCCTTTGTCTGGCTGAAGAAAGGGGAATCGATTACAGTCGAGGCGATGTCTCCTTACTTGCCACCGAGCCGGAATTAACTTTGATACGTCGAATGACCAGGCTGCCGGAAATAGCAGAGCTAATTTCCGATACACTGGAGCCGCATCATTTGCCTTACTATGCTCAAGATTTAGCCACCGTTTTCCACAGCTTTTACAAACAATGTCGGGTTGTTTCAAAAAACCAGGAGCTGACCCAAGCTCGACTTAAGTTGGTCAAGGCAGCGCAGATTGTCCTGGCCAGAACGCTTCATCTTATGGGTATGACAGCCCCTGAAAGCATGTAGCCACCCCCGTTTGTCATTCTGGTGTAATGCAAATCCGCTTTGGTATTTGACTGGCATTGCCATGTTGCCCTCCCGCGGAAGGGCTTCTCGCGACGACGGTTAAACATCCTCAAACCTCAGTTTGTAGCTGAATACGCTTTATGCTAAACTGGCACGAATCATGAAAAAGCGCGTTTTTTCCGGTGCCCGACCCACCGGCAGGCAGCACATAGGCAATTATCTGGGTGCCATTCAAAATTATGTTGCTCTACAAGATGAATATGAATGCATTTATTGCATAGTTGATATCCATGCGTTAACGACCTTAGAGAACACTAATAGACTTCAGCAGGATATACATGAGATGATGCTTGACTGGCTGGCTGCCGGTCTCGACCCCAAGAAAAGCATTATCTTTGTTCAATCGCACGTTCCTGAGGTGATGGAACTTTATACGCTACTGGGCATGATTACGCCGTTAGGCTGGTTATTGCGTGTACCTACTTTCAAAGAGAAGGCACGTATGCAGCCTCAAAATGTCAACTACGGACTTGTGGGCTACCCCGTGTTAATGACTGCCGATATAGTGCTATATAAGGCCGAAGTGGTTCCTGTAGGGGAGGACCAATTGCCGCATCTTGAGCTGGCGCGGGAAATAGCCCGGCGGTTTAATTCTCTATTCGGGGATACTTTTCCTGAACCGCAGGCCAAGCTGACCTCTTTTCCCATGGTGTTGGGGCTGAACGGCGCTCAGAAGATGGGCAAGAGCTACAATAACGTTATCGAGCTGGCGGCTACTCCGGAGGAGACAAAGAAGCTAGTGATGACGGCAGTAACCGACCCTGCCCGAAAATATCGTTCGGATGTCGGCCATCCGGAGGTGTGTAACGTATTCAGTCTCCATCGCTTCTTTAATACCGGACAGGTAGACGAGATAACCAGTCGATGCCGTTCGGCGGACATAGGCTGTGTCGACTGCAAGGGATTACTTGCCGAGGGGATAAATAAAGCGCTGGCGCCTCTGAGAGAGAGAAGAGCCTCGTTTGCTGCCAGGCCGGAATATGTAAACGAAGTCCTGGCTGATGGAGCCAAGCGGGCCAAGGTAATCGCCCAAAAGACCTTAGCCGAAGTAAAAGAAAAGATGGGGCTACTTCCGCGGGACGTGTGAAGTTTCGCTATGTCCAATTTGCCCCTTGCCACGAGCGGCAAAAGTGCCCTTGAAGTAGCTAGCGCAGCGGCTAAAGAAGCTGGCGAAATTCTCCTGGCTCATTTCGGCTCTGTAAAACATGTAAAACGTAAAAGCCAGGGTAATCTCGTTACTGATGCTGACATTCTGTCTGAAAAGTTCATAATAGATTTTTTAAAAAGGGAATATCCGGATTTCGGCATCCTCTCCGAAGAATCGCATTCCTCAACCCCGATCGACAATTACACCTGGGTTGTCGATCCTTTGGATGGCACCAACAATTATACCTTCGGCATTCCCTTTTTCTGCGTAAACATCGCTCTGGTTCGGGATGAGGATATCCTGTTGGGAGTAACCTATGACCCGGTGAGGGTAGAGCTCTTTCACGTTGAGACTGGAAAAGGGGCTTATCTTAATGAGTCCCCGATTCGCGTAACCACAATAAGTTCCCTCCAGGAGTCCCTCGTAGGTCTCGACCTTGGCTATAGCCATGACCGGGGCAGGCAGATGCTCGATACGGTTAACCGGATTTGGGGACAGGTGCATTGTGTCAGACTAATGGGTTCATCATCACTCGGCTTAGCTTATGTCGCCTGCGGCAGAGTCAGCCTTTACTTTCACCGTTATCTCTTTCCCTGGGACATTGCCAGTGGCCTGCTGCTAGTTAGAGAGGCGGGTGGCGAAGTGGTAGATTGGCAGGGCAGACGGGCTAATTTTCAAGATGCGGAGCTTGTGGCTTCGAATCTCAGACTTCAACGTGAATTTCTGCAGCATTTTGGGCAATAACCAGTGCCTACATATCCTACCTTTTAACCCGTAAGCTTAACCAATAGTATGGGTACCTTTTCACTATGTCTAAAGTTACCTATGGGCTATTCACTACAGCGCCAGATGGTAGTATATTTAGATTAGCTCTATGGGACTAATTGATAAAGGGGGTAAAAATTATATGCAAAAGATGGTTGAACGTAAAAAATCCAGGAGAGACCGGTTAACACAGTTGGCTCAAACACTGGTAAGCTGCGCCAGTCCGGACGTCTACTTGGCACAGAATGAAAGATTACAGCAAGTAAACTTGCCGTCCTCTGAAGCGGGGGACTACGTGTGCATTGTACCGGAACAGATATTTACATTAGCCCGGATAGAAAACCATAATTTCATAATGCACCCTCCAGGAGCTGAATAACTGTAAAGTGAAGGGAAATTGGAGACGATCGAGCATTATCCAAGGTCACTAACTGGTCACAGAGGAGAAGGAATCGATATGGGAAGCTTTACGGGGGCTACCGAAAAAGTGAGATTGGAAGAGACTGTTTTGACGTTAGAAGATAAATATCGGATCATAATGGAGGACATGAAGGAGTCCTACTATGAAACGGACCTTGACGGCAACTTCACCTTTTTCAACGATGCTTTGTGCCGCCAGCTGGGTTATTCCAGAGAAGAGCTCATGGGGATGAATTATCGAGTTTACACTCCGCCCGAGCACGTTAAGAAGCAGTCTGAGCTTAACAAGCAAGTACATCAGACAGGTAATCCTAACGAACTGTTTCTCATGGAACAAATTAGAAAGGATGGAAAACGAATATTTACCGAAAGCTCGGTCTTTCCCTTGAGAAATGAAAAAGGAGAAGTTGTTGGATTCCGCGGCATTGGTCGTGATGTTACCGAACGTTTGCATATGGAGGAAGCTTTAAGGAGGTCGGAGGCGAGGTACCGTGCCATACTGGAGGAAATAGAAGAAGGCTACTATGAAGTAGACCTTGCGGGCAACTTCACCTTCGTGAATGATTCGGCTTGCCGCCAGTTAGGATACTCAAGGGAAGAGCTAATGGGATTGAATTATAAGGTCTATGTGCCCAAAGTAGATGTTAAGAATGTTTATAGGGCTTGGAATAAAGTTTATCGTACAGGCGAGGCGTTGAAGTCGTTTCTTTTTGCCAGTATAAGAAAAGACGGGGCGCACATATTTTTAGAAAACTCAATTTCTCCGTTGCGAAATAAGGAAGGAAAGATTATCGGGTTCCGGTCAGTCAGCCGTGATATTACAGAACGCAAGCAGTTTGAGGAAAAGCTTGCTGAGATGGCAACTCATGACTCGCTTACCGGCCTGCCTAACAGGATATTGTTAAGTGACCGGCTTATGGTAGGGACGGCTCTGGCACGGCGAAACGGTCACCGGGTGGCAGCTCTAATGCTTGACCTGGACAGATTTAAGGCGGTTAACGACGCCATGGGGCACAGCGTCGGCGACGAGCTGTTGAAAGCTGTCGGGCAGCGGTTATCAAGTATCATACGTAACAGCGATACTATCTCCCGTATAGGTGGCGACGAGTTTGTTCTGGTACTTCCTCAAATCTCCTGCATAGATGACGTTACCAAGTTCGCTCAGAGAATCTTAAATGCCTTTCAAGAGCCATTTGTTTTCGGCCGCCATCGGCTGCAGGTCACAACCAGCATCGGCATTGCTGTTTATCCCGATGATGGCATAGAAATTGAACACCTATTGAAGAATGCTGACTCCGCCATGTACTTGGCCAAGGAGCAGGGACGGGGTATATATAAATACTATCAGGATGACGAGATTAGAAACGGCGATAAGGCAGACAGACGTATGATAGTTCCTTCGTAGGTGCTTTACTGGCCATTGCCGACATTACTAATCTCCAATTTATCTTGTTTTCCTTTGTCCAGTTGTATTTTTTCCCGAGCGCTATCGTGCCTTTGGACTTGGCTATTTAGTCCCAGTGTATAAGACGGCGAGTATCGTGGTCTTGGCCCTGGTGGCGGACTTGACCAGATGAGGTTGAGTGGAATCGTAATAGACAGCGTCTCCTGGATGCAGAAGCTCAGTGCAGTCTCCAACCTGGACTTTCATTTCACCTTCCAGAACATAGATAAACTCCTGACCGTCGTGGGTGGAGAACTCCTCCGCATCAGTTGGCAGCAGAGTCACAATAAATGGCTCCATCATTCGGTTAGCTTTTTCAGGGGCTAAAGATTCATAAATATATCCGTATTGCTGGCTCTTCTTTTTTCCATACCGGGCTACAGCCTGGCCTTGACCTTTACGTACCACAGTCACAGGTTTGTCTACGCCGGGAGATATGAAATAGCCCATTTTCATATCCAGGGCTTTACCCAGCCTGATCAATTGGCCCAGCGGAGGTAATATTTCATTTGACTCAATACGATTCAGTGTAGCCGCATCGATGCCGGTCCGGCTGCTGATATCGTCGAGGCTGAGGCCGCGCATCTCACGGGCTGTTCGTATTCGTTCGCCTAGAGCTTCTTTCTCTTTCTTTAATGCTTTAGCAGGTGCTATACGGGAAGCATCGGTAATAAAATCTTCATGTCTGGCAGGCTTCTTCCCGGCTGAGCTCATTTTGTTGGCAGGTCCAGAGTCCTTACTTGTTGTCATATGTGCCTCCTAGATTGCCCTCCCAGCCGCACCGATATGTCGAGCAATCACAATTCGTAGAATCTCCGACGTTCCCTCACCGATTTCGAGAAGCCTCTGGTCTCGATAAAACCTTTCTATCCTGAAATCCTTCATCAGCCCGTAGCCGCCGTGCAACTGCAAACCCTGGTGAACGCAACGATGCATAACCTCTGAGCAATAGAGCTTGGCCATTGCCGCCTCTTTGGTGATGGGAAGATTGTTTTCTCGTATCCAGCAAACCTTGTACAGAAAATTCCGGGCAAGTTCGAGCTCGAGTGCCATATCCGCTAGCTTAAAGGCGTTGACCTGGAATGAGCTGATAGGTCTACCGAACTGTATACGCGAATTGGCATACTCCAGAGCTATCTCGAAGGCTCCTTGAGAGCCACCGAGTCCCATGGCAGCGATGCTCAGGCGCCCACCATCTAAAGTAGCCAGCATCTGATGGAAACCATCGCCTATCTTCCCCAGAAGATTTTCCTTGGGAACAATGCAGTCGTCAAAGAAAAGCTCTCCGGTATTAGACGAACGCCACATCATTTTGCCTTTCATTTCCTTGGCAGTAAAGCCGGGTGCATCTCTGGGGACAATGAAGCAGCTGAGCTCTGCATGTCCAGCCTCTGGCTTGCCGGTCACGGCCTGGACGACGATGACGCCGGTCAAGGGGCAGGCTGCGTTGGTGATAAATATTTTCCTGCCATTGATAACCCAATGGTCTCCTTTAAACACGGCCGCAGTCCGAGAGCTGCCGGCGTCAGAGCCGGCCTCAGGCTCGGTGAGACCAAAAGCTGCCAGATTTTTTCCTGAACACAGCCTGGGCAGCCATTCCTGCTTCTGCTTTTCGTTGCCGAAGTAGTAGATTGGTCCGATGCCTAAGGAGTTTCCGGCAGCGATGGTAGCCGCCTGTGAACCATCCACCCTGGCCAGTTCCTCGACCACGATGATATATGAGATATAGCCCATGTTCGAGCCGCCGTATTTTTCGGGGACAAAGCAACCCAGCAGGCCCAGGTCGGCCATTTTCTGCGTCAGCTCAATGGAGAAGTGTTCTTTTTCATCCAGCTCTCTGGCGATGGGGGCTATTTCTTTTTCGGCAAAATCTCGAACAGCCTGACGCGTTAAATTCTGTTCCTCGGTTAATTGAAAATCCATGGCTTTAATCCTGCTAGGGGTATTCTTAGTTTGCCTGGCTTTCAATAATTATATTTTACGATGTCTATTTATGAATCTGCCCATTCTCTTGAGGGCTTCTTCAATATCGGGGAGGGAGGTGGCATAGCAGCATCGTATATAGCCTTCACCGCACTGACCGAAAGCGGAGCCGGGTACTACTGCTACTTTTTCTTCCATTAACAGCTTTTCAGCAAATTCCTCCGAGGTCATGCCGGTGACTTTTATAGAAGGGAAAGCATAAAAAGCGCCCTTCGGCTCGAAGCAGGACAAGCCGATGTCTCTGAATCCCTTGACGATAACCCGGCGCCGTCGGTCGTAATCTCTCACCATGGCGTCTACTTCGCGGTCATCGACTTTCAGAGCTTCAAGAGCGGCCATCTGTCCCATTATGGAAGCACACAGTATCGTGTACTGGTGAATTTTGGTCATGGCTCCCACAATTTCCCTGTCGCATGTAGCGTAGCCGATTCTCCATCCCGTCATAGCATAGGCTTTGGAAAATCCGTTCAATAGAATGGTACGTTCTCTCATACCCGGTAAAGTAGCCAGGCAGGTATGCTCGACACCGTAGACGAGCCGGCAGTAGACTTCGTCTGAAATCACCAGAAGATTATATCGCTTAGCCAGTTCAGCAATTTTTATAAGCTCTTCCTTGGGTAGAACCGCGCCTGTGGGATTGCAGGGGTAGCCGATTAAAATGGCTTTTGTCCTCTGGGTGATACGCGACTCGATGTCCTCGGCGGTTATCTCGAAATCGTTTTCTACAGTGGTTGCCACCTGGACAGGTATTCCGCCGGCCAAACTGATGGCGGCGGGATAAGCGACGTAGCAAGGGTCAGGCATGATGACTTCGTCACCGGGGTTGAGGATAGCTCTGGCAGCCAGGTCTAGGCCTTCGCTGACGCCGACAGTAATCAGTATTTCGTCCTCGGGGTCATAGGTCAAACCGTAGCGGGCTTCGAGGTGTTTGGCTAATTCGGCTCTTAATTCCGGCGTGCCTTTATTGGAGGTATACATGGTGTAGCCTTTTTCCAGCGAGTATATGGCTGCTTCACGTATGTACCAGGGCGTGACAAAATCAGGCTCCCCGACTCCCAGGGAAATTACCCCCTCGATGGAGGAGAGTAAGTCAAAGAATTTCCTGATACCCGAAGGTGGCAGTGCGTTCACCTTTTCGGATATGCGACCTTGAGATAATTTAATATGGCTGGATTGGTTTTTGGACACAGAAACCTCCTGCCTGCAAGCAGGTAATCGATTTGCGGTTAAGGGGCTACGGGCAGGCGCTTGACCTCTTCCCCACCCTCAAATACTTCGCCATCTTCCTTGTATTTCTTAAGTATGAAATGGGTAACGGTCCCCCGTACCGCCTCCAGAGGTGCCAATTTTTCTGAGACAAAGACAGCGACTTCCTGCATAGTCTTACCGGCTACTAGTACTGCTAAATCATAGGTGCCCGAGGCCAGGTATACGGAACGGGCTTGAGGGAAACGATAGACGCGTTCGGCTATGGCATCGAAGCCGACATTACGCTGCGGGACGACCTTGACCTCCACAAGTGCCAGGACCTCCTCCTCGCCCAATTTAGTCCAATCGATGATGGCTTTATATCTCAAAATGGCCCGGTCTTGTTCAGCCTTTTTAATCGCCTTTTTTACATCGGCAACCGGCGTTCCGGTCATAGTTGAAATTTGTTCGGGTGTCATCCGGGCATCTTTTTCCAGAGCTTCAAAAATCTGTTTCATATTACCTCCTCGACTCCTGACAAATTAGCCACCATTTATCTTGTGCCTCATTATAGCAGAGTTCGAAAAGCTTCTCATCTTCATTGACGACCCTGAAGAATTTCTTACCCGGCTCCAGCCACTCCGTTTCTATCCTGGATATCTGGTGTTGTTTGTCCTGCCAGAAAAAAGATACCGGTCGCTGAGCATAGCTATGGCCGGAATAGCATTTAACCTGGAGCGGGTGCAACTCCGGCATTTTGATGTCCTAAATTGGCGGTTTTCTCTTGTGCCAGTCGGTGGCTTGCTCGTAAGCGAAGGCGATATGAAGTATGGTTTCCTCGTCGAAAGGCTTGCCGATAATCTGCATACCGATAGGTAAACCATCGGCGAAGCCAGCCGGTATAGATATAGCGGGAAGGCCAGCGATGTTTATAGGCAAGGTGCAAACATCGCTTAGATACATTTGTATGGGGTCGTCCACCTTTTCACCCAGCTTGAACGGCACGGTAGGTGAAGTCGGGGTAACCAGTGCGTCATATTTCTCGAAAGCATCTTTAAATTCTATTATTATCAGGGTGCGCACTTTCTGTGCTTTAAGGTAGTAGGCATCATAGTAGCCGGCTGATAGGGCATACGTTCCCAGCATAATACGCCTTTTGACCTCAGCCCCGAAGCCGAATTGTTTTGTCTTCTCCATGGCTTTCCACATGTTAGTAGTATCTCGATAAGAGAAGCCGTACTTTACGCCGTCATACCGAGCCAGGTTGGCCGAAGCTTCAGAAGGGGCAATGATGTAATAAACGGCAAGTGCATACTTGGTGAGGGGCAATGAAGCCTCCCGGTCCACCTTGGCTCCCATTTCCTGTAACGTTTTTATGGCGGCTTCTATGCTGGTCCTTACTTCCTTCTGCATGCCCTCGACGAAGTACTCTCTGGGGATGCCTATTCGCAGGTTTTTAATGTCCTGATTTAACGATTTGGTGTAATCGGGAACCGGGTTAGGGGCCGACGTGGAATCTTGCGGGTCATGCCCGGCGATGGCGCTAAGCACCAGAGCGCAGTCAGCCACATTTTTAGTTATAGGACCAATTTGGTCCAGTGAACTGGCGAAGGCGACCAAGCCGTACCGGCTCACCCTGCCATAAGTTGGCTTCAAGCCGACCACACTGCAGAACCCGGCGGGTTGCCGGATACTGCCGCCGGTATCGGAGCCGAGGGCGTATATGGCTTCATCGGTGGAGACGGCAACGGCTGAACCACCGCTGCTGCCGCCGGGGACCCGGTCCAGGTCCCAGGGATTTCGCGTCGGAAAGAAAGCCGAATTCTCCGTTGATGACCCCATGGCGAACTCGTCCATGTTGGTCTTACCTAAGATTACCGCGTTACTGGACTTCAGTTTCTCTATAACCGTAGCATCGTAAGGCGGGATGAAATTTTCCAAAATTTTTGAGGAGCAGGTGGTCTTGATGCTCCTGGTGCATATAACGTCTTTAATCAAAGCGGGAATGCCGGTTAACGGCTTGATTTTACCGCTGCTTATGGTTTTGTCTGCCTCTTTTGCCTGCTCTAAAGCTACATCTTCACTGATGGTGACACAAGCCTTTACCTTGTCTTCCACTTTAGCCAGATGTGCCAGGCTGGCTTTAGTCAATTCGACTGCCGATATCTTCTTTTCTTTCAGCAGCTGATGGGCCTGGCTGATAGTTAGCTGATGGAGGTCATTCATGGTTTATTCCAGGACTGCACGGACTTTAAAGGAGTTGCCCTCTCGCTGAGGCGCGTTCTTGAGAATGTCTTCTACTGGGTAAGATGCCTTTGCCTCGTCGGGCCTCAGAACGTTCTCAAGGGTAATGGACTGGGATGTGGGTGGCAGGTCGGCTGTATCGACCTGCTTTAGTATCTCGAAGTTTTCCAGAATGTCGGACAGCTGAATTCTAAATTTCTCGATTTCGTCTTCGCTCAGCCCCAATCTGGCTAGAAGGGCTATGTGTTGAACTTCTTTGCGGCTTAGCTTCATGTCACTTTCTTCCCCATCGTAAGGATAGTGGACATTATAACACAAAGTTGTAGCCACAGACCTTCGGGTCTATTACGACGTACGCTCTTAACATGTAGCGGTGGCTGCTATGATATACGGGTGGAATTGCCTTGACGGTTAGAGGCAGACATTGCTACAATGCCAATGCCCTTTAAGGGCAAATCACAACTAGGAACGAGGTGCGTTAAGTGCATCATTTCGAACCGGAAAAAATCCGCAACGTTGTTTTAGTGTCACATTCCGGCGCCGGAAAAACATCACTGGCTGAGGCGATGCTTTTCGATTCTGGGGCCATCAACCGTCTGGGCAGTGTCACCGACGGGACAACCACTTCCGACTATGACCCTTCTGAAATAAAGCGCCAGATAAGCGTTAACCTGTCTTTGCTGCCATGCCAGTGGAAGGATTGTAAACTTAATCTACTTGATACACCGGGCTATTCTGATTTCGTGGCTGAAGTTAAAGCCGGGTTGGCGGTCAGTGAAGCCGCCGTCATTGTGGTTTGCGCTGTTTCTATGGTGGAAGTTGGTACCGAGCAGGTGTGGAGATATACCGGCGAAGCCAAATTACCGCGCCTTATTTTCGTGAATAAGATGGACAGGGACAATGCTAACTTCTTTAATACCTTAAAAGATATTCAGACCAAACTGGGAGACAGATGCCTGCCTATTCAGGTACCTATAGGTTCACAGAAAGATTTTCAAGGGGTGGTGGACCTGGTGACCAGGAAGGCCTATACCGGCAACCCATTGAAAGAAGCTGAAATCCCATCGAATTTAAAAGGAGACGTTGATTCCTACCGTGAAAAACTGGTTGAAGCGGTGGTGGAGGTGGATGATGAACTTATTACCAAATATCTGGATGGGGAGGAAATAAGCGAAGAACAGATTCACCGCTGCATAAAAGAGGCCACCAGATTGGGCAAAGTTGTTCCGGTACTGCTTGGCTCTGCCCTGAAAAATACTGCAGTTACGCCTTTGATGGATGCGATCCATGATTATTTGCCGTCACCCAGGGAGCGGGGCGAATTAAAAGCCACAAATGCGTCGACGGGAGCCGAAGAGGTTGTTGAGCCGGTTTCAGGAGCACCTTTATCGGCCTTTGTTTTCAAGACAACCAATGACCCACGTGTGGGCAAGTTCAGCTATTTTCGAGTTTATTCAGGAACCATCTCCAGCAATTCACAGGTATGGAATGTTAACAAGGGCGGTACCGAGCGTATAGGGCAGCTCTTTATCTTGCGGGGTAAAACACAGGAGCCGACACCGCAACTAAGTGCCGGGGATATCGGCGCGGTGACTAAGTTAGCCTCGACAACTACAGGAGATACGCTTGGTGCGCGTGAACACCAGCTAAAATTTGCTCCTATGGTTTTTCCTGCGCCGCTGTTGAGTATGGCGGTCCACCCTAAAGCCAGAGGTGATTTGGACAAAATGAGCACGGTGCTGCCTAGAATATGTGAAGAAGATTTCACTCTGAAAGTGCAGCGAGAGGCTGATATCGGTGAGATACTCTTGTGGGGAATGGGGGAAACACATCTTGATGTTGCGGCAGAGAAATTGTCAAGCAAGTTCGGTGTGGATGTTAATCTGCAACGGCCGAAGGTACCTTATAAAGAGACTGTTAATGCGCAAACCGAAGCGGAATATAAACACAAGAAGCAAACCGGCGGACACGGTCAGTACGGGCACGTCGTTTTGGAGCTGGAGCCATTGCCCAGAGGTACCGGTTTTGAGTTTACCGAAAGAGTGGTTGGCGGAGCAGTGCCGAGGAACTATATTCCGGCTGTGGAAAAGGGAGTGAATGAAGCCAGGATGGAGGGTATTTTAGCCGGATACCCTGTGGTTGACGTAAGGGTAAAGCTTGTCGACGGAAGCGCTCACCCCGTAGATTCTTCAGAAATGGCTTTTAAAATTGCCGCAGCCCAGGCTTTGAAGAAAGGACTGTCTGAAGCGCAGCCTGTTTTGCTGGAACCGATTGTTAACATGACCATCACCGTGCCTGATACTCTTACGGGAGACATAATCGGCGACCTTAACACCAAGCGAGGCCGTGTGTTAGGCATGAATCCTGGAGACGGGGTAAACGTTATTCAAGCACAGGCACCACTGGCAGAAGTACAGCGTTATGCCGTGGACCTCAGGTCAATGACGCAGGGCCGCGGCACTTTCACCACTGAGTTCAACCACTATGAAGAAGTGCCGGCTCAAATCGCCCAGAAGATTATAGCCCAGAAAACCAGTCAAAAAGCCGCCGTGTAGTTAGCCGGCTAAAAGCTCCTTGACCTTTTGAGTAAACGTCGGCAGGACCTGTTTCCAATCGCCTACGACACCAAAGCGAGCTTCTTTGAATATATTGGCTTCCGGGTCCTTATTGATGGCTATTATGTTTTTGGAGCCGGAACATCCAGCTAAGTGCTGACTGGCCCCGGAAATAGCTACTGCTATATAGACCTCGGGTGTCACAATTTTGCCGGTGAGGCCGATTTGCCATGATTCCGGCACCCACTTGTTGTCTGAAGGCGGTCTGGAAGCTCCCACTGCAGCTTTTAATGCTTTGGCCAGCTCCTCCAGTTGTTTAAAGCCGTCCGGTCCGCCAATGCCTCTGCCGCCAGCTACTATTATTTGAGCGTCTTCGAGTTTTACCCCGGCGACCTCTTCCTTAACGGTGTCCAGCACCTTTGTCCTTATCTTTGCCGGGTCCAACTCAGCCTTGATGGCTGCAATTTCTCCTTTTCTGGCTTCGTTGGGTTCCAGTGGAGACATTGCTTTTTGCCTGACTGTTACCATCTGAGGGAGAAGCTCCGAGGCGAAAGTAGCCCTGGCATTGCCGCCGTAAACGGGCCGGGTCTGCTGTAGCAGCTTGGTAGAGGGGTCGATGCTGAGTTCAATACAGTCCATGGACAAGGCGGTGCCCAGTCTAAAGGCCAACCGGGGAGATAAATCGCGCCCCACGGCAGTTTGTCCAAAGAGCAGTATTCTCGGTGAGGTATCCTTCACCGCTTTTTCTATTACTGCGACATAGGCATCGGTTTGATAATCTTTAAGCAGCGGGTCTTCAACGGTGTAGACTTTATCAGCCCCATAGCTGATAGCCTTTTTGGGTGCTTCACCTAATTTGTCGCCTACCAGTATGCATAACAAATCTTCTTTCAATTCATCAGCAAGATGGCGACCACCTCCCAGAAGCTCAGTTGTAATCGAGCTCAGCTTGCCATCCGTTATTTCGCCGTAGACCATAACGCCTTTATATTCAGCCATACTATAATAACCTCCTATGATTACTTGTCAGTTTTATATTATTTTTGCTTCTCTGAGTCTCATGGCCAGCTTGGAACCAGCGTCCGCAGGGGTATCGGCCTCAACGATTTCGCATTTACCTTCCTTAACTGGCTGGAATAGTTTGACAAGCTTGGTTTTTCTGCCGGCAGCACCTATTTTAGAGGCATCTAGCCCGATATCTGCCGGCTTCCAAATTACAGGCTGCTTTTTTGATGCCGCCATAATCCCCTTGAGGGTAGCATAGCGAGCTTCACCAAGCTCATTGCTGACTGTAATCAAGGCGGGTAGGGTTACCTCAATTACCTGATAACCGTCGGGGATAACTCGTTCCACTTTGGCTTTACCGTCAGTAGCTTCTACTTTCTTTGCCACGGTAACGCTGGGGATTCCGAGTATCTCCGCGATACCCGAGCCGACCTGTCCGGCATCCCAGTCGGCTGCCTGACGTCCGCAGAAGATGATGTCAAATTCGCCAATCTTTTTGATAGCCGTGGCCAGGGCGAAAGCGACGGACCAACTGTCACCGCCTTCAAAGGCTTCGTCTTCAAGGAGGATGAGCTCATCGGCTCCCATGGAAAGCGGCTTCTTGATCACATCGCGGAGCAGGTTGTTGCCCAGGCTTAAGACGGTAATTTTGCCACCTTGCTGGTCTTTAATTCGGAGCGCTGCCTCTACAGCTTGCTCATCGAACGGACTAACGACCGGGGGTACTCCGGGTGGTGGCATCACCTTGTTAGTGGAGGGGTCAATCTTGAAACTTGCCGGCGGTGCCTCAGGGTCCAGTATTTGTTTGCAGCAAACAATCATGTTTAGGGGCATATTTTTCCTCCTTCAGATAATTTTGTTTGTTGGCTTGAACCAAACGTATACTTTAAGGTAAATCCCGCTATTTGTCAAATTGTGTATACAACTCAATTTTTACGACTCTCTTTATTCCATTCAAGTCTTCGATATATTCAATATTTACCCTGTTTAGACAACTATGTATTAACCGGCTAACGTCTTTCTCTTGGTTTCGTCCTATTTCCAGAAGGAGACAGCCGCCGGTGTTAATTTGCTCTTTTACTTGCTCTAGAAGTTGTCGAATATAGTCCAGGCCGTTTCTACCGCCATCAAGTGCCATCCTGGGTTCGAATTTGGCTATTTCGGGGCTGAGACTGGGCAGTTCGGAATTTTTAATATAGGGCAAGTTGGCGAGTATCAGGTCGACCGGTTCGGGTAGCGGCTGTAATAAGTTACCTGAAAGTAGAGTTACCTGTTCGGTAACTTTGT
>JBEKIW010000005.1:0-70000 GCA_050011565.1 Dehalococcoidia bacterium | reverse complement strand
TATTTTCAAGATGATGGGCAGGAACAATTTGAGTAAATCCAATATTACCGCGATTATGGAAGACTCAGTCGGGAACAAAGACGGGCGCCGTATTTTTACTCGAGTTGTAGTTGCTAGGAAGGATAGTAAGTATTTCGCCCACATCACGGGTCCTCAGGGCTCAGGGATTTTGACGTCTATGAGTAAGGCTAATGGATTAGCTATTATTCCTGAAAATACCAGAGAAGTTAAACCCGGAACACCTGTTGAAGTGATGATGCTTGACTGGGACGAGGTTCACGATTGATTAGAAATGAACTTTTTTGTCAGGTAGCAATGTTGAATTGGCGCGGTTTTAAACCTTAAGGTTTAGGAAGTATATAAAAATTTGGAGAATCGGGTTTGCACCAAAATGTAAAAGTGAGGACTGAGAGGTGATTTTCGAAGCATCCGAGTTTGTTTTTCAGCCGCCGCCTTTGGTGGCAAGGGCCAGACGCGTGCTAATCAAGCCTAATGCCGGTCATCCCATGGCTTACCCCATTAGCACCAGTCGAGAGACTATGAACATGATAATAGAAAGCATTAAGCAAGTCAGTGATGCCGACATTATCATACTTGAAGGAACACACAACGGAGAGTCTATATATCCTATATATCAAGCTCTAGGTTACGATTTCCCGAGGGTTCTGATGTTGGATGTCAGGGATTGTATTTGGGTAGAGGTAGAAAATCCCCTGCCTCATCCTCTTGTTGTCCCCACATTTTGGGTCCCTAATGTGGTCCTTTCCAGTGACTATCTAATCAGTGTAGCCCCGTTTAAAATTATGGGTGGAAGAGGTCACTTCAGTGTGCCCAACCTTTTGAGTTTGCTGCCGGTAAGTAAGTATCGGGGTGATGCTCCCAGTGGCTGGGGCACACTATACGAATTGGGAATAGACAAGGTGATTGCCGACCTCTATTTTACCCTACCGTTTGATTTAGGCGTTGTTGATGCTCGCCAGATATTTATCGGCGCGGACAATTCGCCTCAAGGTAAGACGGAGGAATACGGGAAAATAATTGCCGGGGAGCCGTATGAGGTCGACCGTGAAGCTGCGCAGGCGAGTGGATTTTCAACCAGCTATCTGGCCATGATTGAAGCCGGCAAGTCTGAACTTGAAGCCTGAAATAGCCGCACGATAGTTAAACCTGTTACTCTTATTACCCGAAACCGCCTGGATTAGTATCTAACTTCAAAGTTGGAAAATTGCCCGCTGAAAGCAGACCAATTTACATCTATATGGTCTACTACGGACTCTGGTGGCCCTACCTCGAGGTGTCTTAACAGCTCCTCCAGTTTTTCTTTCGGCCCCTCGACATGAATTTGAACTGCGTTCAATTCAGGCATGTTGCGCACGTAGCCCCGCAAGCTAAGGGATTTGGCAAGTTGCGAAGTGTACGCCCTGTAGTAGACGCCTTTAACGTGGCCGTAAACTGTAGCTGTTAGATAGGCTAATTCGGGCATTTTATCTCTATTTAACCTCCATCTCTGATTTGTTGGAAGGGCCAGTTGTTTCTACTTTATTGCCCTGATTAAATCGTTCTGACAATAGTCGGACATCCTAGCTCTGGCTGCTTCTACACGCTCAGCAAGCTTACCGCTACGGTAAAGCTCCAAATAAGCGGCCATCAGTTATTCTTCCGGAGGAGGTGTCTTCTTACCCTTCTTAATGACTTCCACTTCTACTTGCGGTGTGATTATGGTGGTAGTCGGCTTTCGGGCTCCCTTTTTAGCCTTTTTACGCTCTCTCCATCTCAAATCTCTGTTACCCATATCAATTCCTCGTAGCAGTTTTACTGACAGTAAAAGTTTAGCAGAGGCCAGTTACCTTGTAAAGGATTAATCAAAATTTGCCATGGGGCTGCGGTTGGTGTATACTATCAAATCTTGGAGGAGGTGGAATCGTGGAAAACAATTCCTTTCCAAAATGTCTAAAATGTAAGGTCGGTGATTTGGTACCGCTATCGGATTTTGGTAGCCAGGGCGCGCCAATTCATTACAAGGCCTGGGTATGTACCAATCCTGAATGTGGTTACAACATTAAAATCAGGAATGGCGACGTATATCTGAATGAGCCCATTTTCAGTGGGACAGGTCCTAATCCTCGCTCCCGCTTATAGCTCATCGAAGTTGTCACGTAGCTTTCCAGTACTTTTGGTGTAGTCGCTTTGTCTTTAATGACGGGGCAGCTCCAGGAGAAGATAGTTGATTTTTTCTTTCCGCGACGCTGTGTTGGTTGTGGAAAGATTGGCGACCTCTTGTGTGCCGGTTGCCGTCAAAAACTGCCACGACTTTTACCGCCATTTTGCCAGAAGTGCGGTAAGCATGAGTCAAGCGGCGTTTTATGTCCAGCTTGCTGGGGGCAACAGACTGATATCGACGGCATTCGTTCTGTTTTTCGCTTCGAGGGAACGGTACGCCGCGCCATACATGACTTGAAATATCGTAATCTTAAGTCAATAGCTGCTTGCTTAGCTTCATTAATGGCTGATTACCTGCGAGATAATCCGGTGCACGGCGAACTCTTAGTGCCTGTGCCTCTTCATCCTCGACGGTTGAGGGAACGTGGCTACAATCAATCGAGTCTTTTGGCCGAGAAACTGGGCAAACTGACGGCTCTGCCCGTCATTGAAGGTCACTTATGTCGGCTTAAGGACAGCTTGCCTCAGGCCAGGACGACAACTGTTGAAGAGCGTAGAAGGAATGTTGAGAAAGCTTTCGGATGTCAGCATGACGGACTGCAGGGAAAGACTTTTATTTTAATTGACGATGTTTGCACCTCGGGAGCCACATTAGAGTCCTGTGCCGCGGCTCTTAAAGCTGCTGGAGCCGTTTCGGTATGGGGCTTGAGCTTGGCCAGGGAAATTTAACAGGGAGATAAAAACATGGAACTACAAATTTTTAGTAAGAACATGGAAATCCCTCCGGATATTAGAAGCTATGCGCAGAAGAAAATTGGCAAATTGGCTCACTACTTGCCTAATATCACTGAAGCTAAGGTGGAAATACATGAGCAGAACACTAAATCGCCTCAACATCGCTATACGGCACAGGTTACTCTGAACAGCAAAGGAGTAATATTGAGGGGGGAAGAGAGGGGAGAGGGGGTACGCGCAGCGGTTGACGCTGTTGCTGAGGTATTAGAGCGGCAGATCGAGCGCTACAAGGGTAAGCTGCATGATAAAGAACGTGGCCTTTCTCTTGCGAGACAACCTTCAGAGGACACAATTGAAGAAAAGCAGTATAGAGGTTCGGCAAATGTAGTTAAAATAAAGCGATTCGCGGTGAAGCCGATGTCCGTGACGGAGGCATCGGAGCAAATGGAGCTTTTGGGTCATTCGTTCTTTCTCTTTGTCAACTCCGATAATGATAGACTCTGTTTGATCTACCGCCGCAACGATGGTAATTACGGGCTGATTGAGCCGGAGTTGGCTTGAAATCCACTGTGAGATGGCTATGAGCGGAGTCAATAAGATGACTGTGGGCAAGGCAAGGCTTGGCCTGGTGCAAGGAGATATTACTAAGCAAGAAACAGATGCTATCGTTAATGCTGCCAATTCCGGTCTGATGGGTGGGGGTGGTGTGGATGGTGCTATTCACCGGGCTGGTGGCCCGGCTATCTTGAACGAGTGCCGTCAAATTATCGCCCGAATAGGGCGGTTGCCCACAGGCAAGGCAGTGATAACCACAGGCGGGAATCTTAAAGCCGGGTATGTTATACATACTGTTGGCCCGGTCTGGCACGGCGGAAACAAAGGTGAAGCTGAACTGCTGGCCAGTGCCTATAGCGAGAGTCTGAAGCTGGCTGCTGAACGCAATCTTAAGAGCGTGGCATTTCCATCCATCAGCACTGGAGCTTATGGCTATCCGATAACCGAGGCAGCCAAGGTAGCTTTAGATACGGTGATTGCCTTTCTGCGTGATGAATCGATGTCCTTCCAGCAAGTATTATTCGTCCTTTATGATTCTAGTACCTATCAGAGTTATGCTGCACAACTGAGTGAACTAGCCGGCTAATCGGCAAATTTTAGGTAGTATACATGTCTAAGAAAGCTGAGACATTAACCTTTGCGGTGTGTGAAACCTGCTTGGGATGGACAGGAGTGGTAGGCTCACCTAACGGACTGAGAAAGGTCATTTTACCACTTAAATCAAAAGAGGCGGTGCTTGGCCAAATTACAGCCTACGGCTGCGAGGCTGAAAATCAAGACCTGGCTTATTCTAATGAACTGTGCGATAGACTAAAGCGTTATTTTGGTGGCGAGCCTGTGGACTTTGCTGACAGGCTGGATTTATCCGGCAGGACACGCTTCCAACAGAACGTGTGGCTGACAGTTCGCAATATTCCTCGTGGTGACACGAGAAGTTATGGATGGGTAGCCAAACAGCTAGGTTTGCCCAAAGCAGCCAGAGCTGTAGGACAGGCTTTGGGGAGGAACCCGGTACCGATTGTAATCCCGTGCCATCGTGTTATTGGCAGCGATGGAAGGCTGGGTGGTTTTGGTGGCGGCGTGGAAATAAAAAAGTTCTTACTTCAGTTAGAGCAATCCGTTTGAAAGCGGCTTATTTCAGATACCACTTCAAGCTGTTCTCTCCCAGTATGCCATCTATTTCCCTGGCTAATTCCGGGCAATAGTTTATTGTGTTTGGCATTTTCATATTTACCGATTCATCCGGGGTGACCACGCTGATTAGTACGGTATCCTGCCCGGGATAGCGGGCGAGTGCATCCATGACCTCTTTGAGGCGTGTTACGTCGTCTTCTGTTCTCTCGCCTTGTGTAATATTGATTACTATTTTACGCGGCACCGGTGGTGGGGCAGCAGTCTCAGTCTCCTTTAGCGTTTCACTATCGGTCTGATATTGGCGCACCCGAAAGCAATTGATGGTTGCGCGGTCGTCTCTGGATTTTACCATTCCTTCAACCAGCAGGATTTTACCTTCTTGCCACATCTCTTTTGTCTGGCTGTAGACCTCGGACCAGGCGGCAACCTCGATGCTCCCGTCGAGGTCTTCGAGGGTAGCTATGACAAAAGGCCGCCTATCTCTGGTATAGAGTTGGCGGATAGAGGTTACCATGCCGGCGATAATCACTTTCTCGCCCACCATTTCGACATCTATTCCGCCGCATAACGCCGTAGCAGCGTTAGCCAGTGCGGGGGCCATTGAGGATAGCGGGTGTTCAGAGACGTAAACGCCTAACAGCTCTCTCTCCCAGTCCAGTTTATCTTTCAGGGGCGTATCCAGGTCGTCCAGGTTTAAGTTGGGGAGTGGCGTTGGTACCGTATCACCCCACAGGTCAAACATACTCGTCTGTCCAGACTCCCTCAGCCGTTGCTCCCATTGTGCCAGAGATATGATTCGGTCAATAGCCAGAAGGAGGGCTCCGCGCGAGGCAAGTTTATCAAAGGCTCCGGCCTTGATTAAGCTCTCAATCACCTTTTTATTTATGTTACGCAGGTCAACACGGCGACAAAAATCTTCTATGGATTTGAACTCGCCGCCTTTTTTTCGAGCCAGTATAATCGGTTCGATGGCTGCGTAGCCTACATTTTTAATTGCAGTCAGGCTGAAGCGGATAGCTGCTTTACCGTCCTCCTTTTCGATGGCGAAAGAAGTTTGACTTTTATTAATATCCGGGGCTAAAACAGGAATATTCAGTCGCCGGCAGTCGGCAATGGCCGGAGGAAGTCTATCTGAATGAAAGGCATACGTGTTCAGGAAAGCAGCCATATATTCAAGCGTGTAGTTGGCTTTAAGATAGGCTGTCTGGTAGGCAATGAGGGCATAACTCACGCTGTGTGCCTTGTTGAAAGCATAGCCGGCAAAAGGCTCAATCAAGGCGAAAATTTCAGTGGCCAATTCAGCAGATACGCCGTTTTTCTTAGCTCCATTTATAAAATTTTGTTTTTCCTTTTTCATCACTTCGGGAATTTTCTTGCCCATGGCTTTCCGGAAAATATCGGCTTGCCCCAAACTGTAGCCGGCTAAAGCTCGAACTATATGAAGTACCTGGTCCTGGTAAACGATGACGCCGTAAGTTTCCTCTAGAATCTCCTTAACGGCCGGATGAGGGTAACGAGTTGATTCGATCCCATGTTTTGCTTTAATAAACGTAGGTATGTGCTCCATCGGTCCGGGCCGATAGAGAGCTACCATAGCCGCGATGTCATTGAAGGCGGTTGGCTTCAGTTCCTTTATGTAGCGACGCATACCAGCGCTTTCTAATTGGAAGATACCGCCTGTTTCTCCAGATGTCAGCAATTGGAAGGTCGCCACATCGTCTAGCGGTATACGCTGCAGGTCTATGGTGATGCCGCGATTCTCGGCGATGATTTCTCGCGCTTTAGCTAAGAGGGTAAGATTAGCCAGTCCCAAAAAATCAAGTTTCAGCAGGCCAAGACGGGCAACACTTTCCATAGAGAACTGAGTCATGGTCATATCCTGGTCGTTGTCTTTGGCAGCCCTTTGTAACGGCACATATTGCGTCAAAGGTTCTCTGGATATGACTACTCCGGCAGCATGGGTACTGGCATGACGAGATACTCCCTCTAACTTCTTGGCCGTATCAACCAGGTTTTGTATAGCACTATCTTCGTGGTAAATTTCATCTAGTTCCTTATTTTCAGCCATGGCCTGGTCCAGAGTTATATTCGGTCTGGGGGTTACAAGCCTGGCTACTCTGTCAACCTGGCTGTAAGGCATACCCAAAGCCCTGCCTACATCCCTGAGCGCAGCTCTGGCACCTAAAGTACCAAACGTGATAATTTGCGCTACATGGTCAGGCCCGTATTTTTGGGTGACATAGCTTATCATCTTATCCCGGCAGTCGTCTTGAAAATCTAAGTCGATGTCAGGCGGCTCGCGGCGCTCAATGTTTAAGAAGCGTTCAAATACCAACGTGTTAGTTAAAGGATTAATGTTAGTTATACCCAAACAGTAAAGAGCTAAACTGGCTGCAGCGCTGCCTCGAACACCGACCAGGATGTTTTGTTTTTTAGCGAAGGAGATGAGGTCCCAGACAACAAGAAAATAGTCGGCAAACTGCGTTTGTTTAATGACCTCTAATTCATAAGCTAGTCTTTGTTGAATTTCTGGTGTTACCGAAGGGAAACGTTGTTTAAGTCCTTGCCGGCACAGTTCAGCCAGGTAATCGTCCGCTGTTTGGCCTCCTGGCAGATCCAGTTGAGGAAGATGAAGACGCCCGAACTCTATCTCTAACTGGCACATATCGGCTATTTTCTGCGTATTTTGTATGGCTTCGGGTAGGTCCCTAAACATCTCCACCATTTCATCCTGGCTTTTAAGGTAAAAGAAATCGCCCGCCATCTTGAGCCGTTTTTCGTCGTAGATGGAGGTATTTGTTTGAATACAGAGCAGTAACTCTTGACTAGACGAGTCTTCCTTATTGACATAATGTACGTCATTGGTAGCCACAATGGGTATATCTAGTTTCGAAGACAGCGAAAGTAGCCCTTTGTTGATTTGTTCCAGCTCAGGAATGGGGTGTCTTTGGATTTCCAGATAATAATCGTCGAAGGTCTTTTTGAACCATGAAGCTTGTGTGGCTGCCTCTTCGAGCTGTCCTCCCAGAATAAGACGAGGCAACTCGCCGTGAGCACAGGCGGACAAGGCAATAAGTCCTTCATGATATTGTGCCAAAAGCTCTTTGTCCACTCTCGGCTTGTAATAGAAACCTTCGAGATGGGCTTTGGTAATCAGTTGAATAAGATTATGGTAACCCTGCTGGTTTTTGGCGAGCAAGACCAGATGGTTGGGTGTTTTATCTCCGGCATTCCGATTTAGCCGGCTGGTTTCAGCAACATAAGTTTCACAACCGATAATAGGTTTTATTCCGGCTTCTTTAGCCGACAGGTAAAATTCGATTACACCGTGCATGCTCCCGTGGTCGGTGATGGCTAGACTGGTCATGCCCAGTTCTTTGGCTTTAGCAATGACCTGGTTAATGCGACATAGACCGTCAAGTAAGCTGTACTCGGTATGGACGTGAAGATGGGTAAACATAGGGCTCTTTTTATTGAGACACTCGCTGCTAATTATAACACAGGGTTTTGGGTACTGCCTTCAGTAGGTCAAGAAAAAAATCGAAAATTTTTTTGTTGACACAGCATGGTGGAAGTGGCTACTATCAATGTTAATTTCTGGGGAGTGAAGTGAAAGTCGTAAAAAAAATAATCTACTGGTTATTTGCCTGTTGCTTGCCGGTGCTGCTCGTCACCGGCACTATTTGTTGGGAGGTAAATGAACTCAGGCTTTATGAATATGGCTTCAATAAATATGAAATAAGTCAGGCTACCGGTCTGGATAGCCAGCAATTACGGACGGTAGCCCAACATTTGATTGATTACTTCGATTTGAGGACGAATACAGCGCAGCTTACGGTTGATAAGGGTGGTGAAAAGCTAAATCTGTTTAATGAGCGGGAGCTAATTCATCTTGGGGATGTGAAAAATTTAATCCAGCGTGATTATTGGGTGCAAAGGGTGGTTTTTCTATTAATGGCCGTCTGCGCTCTGGCACTCTTCTTTGGCTTCAAGAGTGGATGGCGCATGCTGGTTAGAGGTTTATTTTGGGGTAGTTTAGTCACCGTGGGACTGATGATTATCCTGGCTCTTTGGGCCTTCTTTGGCTTCGAGCGATTTTTTATTCTTTTCCACCTGGTAAGCTTTTCAAATCAATATTGGATGCTTGACCCCGCCAGGGACTACCTGATTCGATTATTTCCCGAAGGATTTTTCTACGATGCAGCCTTGTTGGGCTACGGCGTTGTTATCTTTGAAGCCTTGCTTATTGGCGGTATCGCCTGGGGTGTCCTGAGGTTAACGGGCCGAAAGACGTAGAGTTAACCAAACGGATGGTATTCGGAAGTTAGGGCTAGTCTATACGTTGCAGCTGCTGCAACTGGAAGAGGTGCAACCGGAGCATGAGCCGCCGGTGCCAGCTATCGGTGTGGATTCGCCATTGTCGCCCTTGGAAAACGAAGCGAAGCGAGAAAAAACCCGTTTAGCGTGGTGCTGACATTTAGGACAGGAAGCACCTTCGTTGGCTTTGTTTAAGGAGCGCAACAATTCAAATTTGCACGAACATTCAGGACATATATATTCATAAATGGGCATATTGCACTCCGATTAGAAGTTTACCTAAGAAATATTGCTGCGTCAAACTACCGCCCACCTAGTAAGAGTCCTTCGTTAAAAATATCTAACATAAAGTGCTCTAGTTTCGTCTAAGGTGTAGTATAATAGGATTATTCCACTATGAGCAGAGTTCATGATCGCTTATGTTACGGGAAGAAGTTACTGATGCGGTAAAGCAAGGGAAACTTCATGTATATGCCGCGAGCAGTGTTGACGAAGGAATAGAGGTCCTTACCGATATAGACGTAGGTGAGGAAAAAGAAGATGGCACCTATCCGGAGGGCAGCATCAACTATAAAGTTGATAAAAAGTTGAAAGATATGGCGGCGAAGCTAAGGCAATTCGCCGTTCCACTAGCCGATGAAAAAAAGAGTGGGGGCAGCTAGGATGCAGGCTTCAATTCAGGAACTTGCGCAAAAGCTGATTTCATGGATTGGTAATACGGTCGCGTCATCTGGTGGTAAAGGGGTAGTCCTGGGGATGAGCGGTGGGATTGATTCTTCGGTAGCCGCAGTAATGTGTAAGCGTGCTTTTCCTGAGGCAACTTTGGGGGTGATTATGCCCTGCCACAGTTGCGACATCGATAGAGAGCATGCAGAGCTTGTGGCTGATAAGTTTAATATACCCGTAAAAATCGTTATTCTTAATGAAGTATTCGATGCCTTGATTAATGCTTTGCCGGATGAAGGTTATGATGCGACCACAAGGAAGCTAGCGGAAAATAATATCAAACCCAGGCTGCGGATGGTCACCCTTTACTATTTGGCTAACCGCCTAAATTATCTAGTGGTAGGTTCCAGCAATAAAAGCGAGTTATCGGTTGGTTATTTTACCAAGCATGGCGACGGCGGC
Organism: Dehalococcoidia bacterium; assembly: GCA_050011565.1. GTDB lineage: Bacteria > Chloroflexota > Dehalococcoidia > GIF9 > UBA5629 > 9FT-COMBO-48-23. The sequence continues at coordinate 59,971 of JBEKIW010000005.1, read as the reverse complement.
TCAGACCTCATACCTTTGGGTAACCTGGCAAAAAGGCAAGTGCGAGAGCTGGCTGAGTATTTAGATATACCTAGAGAAATCATCGACAAGCCGCCTTCGGCAGGTTTGTGGGATGGGCAGACGGATGAAGCAGAGCTCGGCTTGACCTATGATGAACTGGACCGTTACTTGATCACAGGTAAAGCTAAGCCGAAAATTAAAGAAAAGATTGATTTTAAGATTAGCCGGAGCATGCATAAGCGCTGCCTGCCACCTGTTCCGCCGCTGTAAATAAAACCGTTTCGGTGCAGGTTGTGTTGGCATAATACGTATGCTATGATGCGTTTGGTTGTACAGGAGGAAAGAGATGGCTTCAGAGAAAGAAAAGGCACTGGAACTGGCCATAAGTCGTATTGAAAAACAATTCGGTCAAGGTTCCATTATGAAGTTGGGTGAGATATCGGCGAGAATGACGACAGAAGCTATTCCCACCGGCTCATTGGGTTTGGATTTAGCTTTAGGTATAGGTGGTATTCCTCGAGGTCGTGTTACTGAAATTTTCGGCGCTGAGGCTTCGGGTAAGACTACTCTTGGCCAGCATATCATTGCTGAGGCTCAAAAACTGGGAGGCATTGCCGTTTACGTAGATGCGGAACATGCTCTCGATACGGCATACGCGGCTAATTGTGGGGTCAACATCGATGATTTGCGCATATCACAGCCTGACGATGGAGAGGAAGCTTTGGGTATCACTGAAGAACTGGTGAGGAGTGGGGCTGTTGACGTGATAGTAATTGACAGTGTAGCTGCGCTGGTACCTCGTGCCGAGATAGAGGGAGATATGGGTGATATACATGTGGGCTTGCAAGCGCGGTTGATGTCTCAGGCGTTGAGGAAATTAGTAGCGGCGATTAGCAAATCGCACACAGCCGTGGTCTTCATTAACCAGTTACGGGAAAAGGTGGGCATAATTTTTGGTAGCCCGGAGGTTACTCCGGGTGGAAGGGCGTTAAAATTCTATAGCTCTGTGAGAATTGATTTGAGACGAATCGATTCTATCAAACAGGGTTCTGACGTAGTAGGCACCAGGGTCCGGGCCAGGATAGTAAAGAATAAAACAGCGCCTCCTTTCCGGTCGGCTGAATTTGACATAATGTTTAAACGGGGTAAGTATGGCATAAGCAAGGAAGGTGACATTATCGATTTAGGAGTGGCTCTGGGAGTTGTAAAAAAAGCGGGTACTTTTTTCACTTACGGCGACCTGAAGTTGGGCCAGGGACGGGAAAATGCCAGAGACTACCTGATGCAACATCAAGACCTGGCTTCTAAAATTGAGCAAGAGATAAGAACGGCGGCAAGCACTGTGCCAAGTCCAAACGCCGAAGTAAAAGAAGTCTCCGAATAATACCGCCGGCTCTTCTATATCCTTATTACCCGGAGCAGAGGAAGTTCAAGTGGGGACTATTACGGCTCTGCGGTCAAATGATGCTAAAAAACAAGTAAACATCTATGTTGACGGCTTATTTTCCTTTACTCTAGCTGATGAACTGGCAGTAACCAACCGCCTCGAAGTTGGCCGGCACCTGTCGGCAGACCAGATTGAGGAGCTGAAAGAGGCGAACCTTTTTAAGAGTTGTTTCGACGCGGCTTTGCATTATCTCAGCTATCGTCCTCGCAGTGAAAATGAAGTAAGACAACGGCTGCGACGTCGAAGTTTCGACAATAAGGTCATCGAAGAGGTCATTTTTAAGTTAAAAGAGCGTCGGCTTATTGACGATGTAGCCTTCTCCGAATATTGGCGGAATAATCGCCTGTCATTCAGTCCTAGAAGTGGAAGATTGATTAAGCTTGAGCTCAGACAAAAGGGCGTGACTGCCGAGACGGCTAACGAGGCAGTGAAGAATTTAGATGATGAAAATTACGTTTATGAGGCCGGGCTAAGGAAGGCACGCCGGCTGTCTGGTTCCGATTATGATGATTTCCGCCGCCGCTTATATGATTATCTGCGGCGGCGCGGTTTTAACTATGAGACTGTTAAATGTGCCGTAACGCGTTTGTGGCAGGAAAAACAAAGCGGCTCTTGGTAATAATTTCGAATAGGACATTTGTTTGACACCAGCTTGGCGAAGGATTACTATAAGGGGGATAATTTAGGACATTTTTACATCATGATTATGTGGTGTTTTAGGAAAGTGAGGCAGTTAAATGGTTGTTTCTGCAACGATGTATTTTGTTGTAGTTGGGCTTGTTCTTCTTGTGGGTCTACTTTCGGGCTATTTTGCGAGACAGATATTAGCCAATCAGCAGCTCCGCAGAAATCAAAATGAAGCTAAACGATTACTGGAAGAGGCATCAGCAGCACATGCGGATATGCTCCAGAAAGCCAGAGAAGAGGCTATAAAAGTTAGAGCTGCTGCCGAAGCCGATAGTCGAGAGCGACGTTTTGAGTTACAGAGACTTGAAAGACGTTTCACTCAGAAGGAAGAGAAGCTAGAACACAAGCTGGAGGGTTTGGATCGCCGCGAACGCGGTTTGTCCAATCAAGAGAGGGAAATCGAGGCTGTCAAGCTTCAACTCGATGAAATAAAGGCTAAGCAGCTTCAACGACTAGAACTAATCTCCGGCATTTCAAGTGATGAAGCCAAACAGGAATTGCTTCGAGCTATCGAGGTAGAAATCCGTGACGAAGCATCACGACGCGTTCGGGACTGGGAATCACGGATAAAAGATGAAATTGACGAGAAGTCTCGTGAGATCCTGTCCACCTCCATCCAACGTTGTGCCACCGATGTAGTATCGGAGACGACTGTTTCCGTAGTTTCTCTACCGAGTGATGAGATGAAAGGGCGGCTTATTGGCCGCGAGGGCCGCAATATCAGAGCTTTGGAGCAAGCCACCGGCGTGGACCTGGTCATCGACGATACGCCGGAAGCAGTGACAATCTCCAGCTTCGACCCGCTCAGGCGTGAGGTGGCAAGAGTGGCTTTAAACAACCTTATCCTGGATGGGCGAATTCATCCAGCCCGAATAGAGGAAGTTGTGGAGAAGGCAAAGAATGAGGTTGAGGCTGCAATTCGCAACGAGGGAGAGCGGGCGGTACGTGAAGTCGGCGTAATGGGATTGCATCCGGAGCTTATAAGATTAATCGGTAAACTCAAGTTTCGAAGCAGCTATGGGCAAAATGTATTAACTCACAGCCTTGAGGTTGCTTATTTTGCCGGAATGCTGGCAGCTGAGATCGGTGCTGATGCAACTGTGGCTAAGAAAGCCGGCCTGCTTCATGATATTGGTAAGGCTGTGGACCATCAGGTAGAAGGGACTCATGCTTCGATAGGTGCCGACCTGGTCAAGCAGTGGGACAAATCGGCTGAAGTGGCTCAAGCTGTATCTGAACACCATGGCGAAGCTACAACTACCAGTGCGCTGGGTTTTATAATTGCTACCGCTGATGCCATAAGCGGGTCAAGATTAGGAGCTCGACGTGAATCACTGGAGCAGTATTTAAAACGTATTGAGGCTCTTGAAAGTGTGGCTAATAGTTTCCCTGGAGTTGAAAAAGCCTTCGCCATTCAAGCCGGCCGTGAAGTGCGTATTTTGGTCAAGCCGGAGCAGGTGGACGACCTTGGAGCTATGAGATTGGCTCGTGATATAGTTAAGAAAATAGAGGATACTCTGGCGTATCCGGGGCAAATTAAAGTAACTGTGATGCGGGAGACTCGGGCAGTAGACTATGCTAAGTAAGAAGTAAGCAACAGCAATATCATCACAAGGAACCGTATTGCGTATATTGATGATAGGCGATGTAGTCGGAAGGCCTGGCAGAAGGGCGGTGCAGCGATTTTTGCCAGGCCTGATTCATGATTATGAGCTTGGCCTTGTTATAGCAAATGGTGAAAATACCGCTGGTGGCATCGGCATTACGCCGGATACAACCAAAGAGCTATGCGATTGCGGCGTTGACGTGATAACTACCGGTAACCACGTATGGGCTAAGAAGGAGATTATTCCTCATCTGGATGGTGAGTTGCCGATTATTCGCCCTTTGAATTTCCCGCCGACGGCGCCGGGTCGAGGTTTCCTGGAAATGAAGGGTGCTCTAATAATCAATCTCATAGGTCGTGTTTTCATTGGACAATACGATTGCCCTTTCAGGACTATAGACTGCTTGCTTTCGGAAAGCCAGACTGAATCTAAGGTCATTATAGTTGATTTTCATGCCGAGGCTACCTCAGAGAAGGTGGCTATGGGCAGGTATCTGGATGGCAGAGTAAGCGCCATGCTTGGTACGCATACCCATGTAGCTACAGCTGATGCTTATATCCTGCCTAAGGGAACAGCTTACGTTACCGACGTAGGCATGGTTGGACCTGCTGATTCAGTTATAGGTGTGGATACTCAATCAGCAATCAGGAGCTTTCTCACTGGAATGCCTCACAGGTTCTTTGTAAGTGAGGGAGCTGTGACGTTTGATGCTATAATAGTCGAGGTCGACGAGGCTACAGGAAGGGCTCTAAATATAAAACGGATACACCTGAAAGAATAATAGTGAAAGCTGACTTGCATCTACATACCACTGCATCTGACGGGCGCCTGGAGCCTAAAGAGATTGTAGCTATGGCAATAAGAGTTGGCCTTGATGTTATCGCTGTCACCGACCACGATACGATAGACGGCGTGGTGCCGGCCCTGGATGCGGCGTCAGCCTCTCATTCATTAAGGGTAATCCCAGGTGTCGAGATTAATACAGATGTGGCTCTGGGTGAAGTTCATATCTTAGGCTATTTCATTGATTATACCGACAAGAAGTTGGCTGCTACTTTACAAAAGTTGCGCGATTCACGACGTGAAAGAGCACAAAAGATGGTTGCTAAACTAAGTGACCTGGGCATGAAGATTGATTGGCAACGGGTCAGTGAGTTAGCCCAGGGCGGTACAGTTGGCCGGCCTCATATTTCTCAAGCTTTGTTTGAGAAAGGCTACGTGCGCTCAGAGAAGGAAGCTTTTGACAAATACATCGGCCATAACGGTCCGGCTTATGTGGAAAGATACAAATTGCTCCCTGCTGAAGTAGTGAAGATGATTTTAGACGCTCAAGGCTTGCCTGTCCTGGCACACCCGGCAGATATAGCTGACTTAGATGAGCTTGTTCCGAAATTGAAGGCAGTTGGTTTGGTAGGCCTGGAAGTTTATTATCGTGATTACGGCTCGGAGATTGTTGCCAGGCTAGCTCGGATTGCCGAGCAATATGACCTTATTACCACGGGCGGCACCGATTATCATGCTTTTGGAGATAGTTTGGAAGTTGAAATGGGTAGGGCGATTAGTCCGGCTAGTTCCGTCGAGCAGTTGTTTGCCCTGGCCAGCAAACGTAGTCTTGAATTGCTGAAACAACATTAACTTACATTCCGATAAACTACGTACAAGGAGGAACTGGTAAACATGCAAGCATTTCGTGAAATCTTCTGGAACATCTCCTTTGGGCCTCTTGTCTTGTATCCGCTGGGTGCCGCGGCTCTGGGGATTTTTATTTATGCTCTATATAACCGAACGCGCTTATGGAGAGTCGGTAAGCCGGACAAGCGATGGGACAATTTAGGCAAGAGAATTTGGAATTTCATAGTTGTCGGATTTATTGACGGTCTTTTCCACAGGCGGTTCTTCCGTGAAGCGTATCCCGGAATTATGCATTTTCTTCTCTTCGCCGGCGGCAGTATTCTGCTGATCGGTACAGGTCTGGATGTTATAGACCACTATGTATATCATTTTGTAAGCGGGAATGTCTATTTGGGCCTTGGTTTTGCCATGGATGTGGGTGGGGTATTTATGCTGGTTGGCGGCATCTTGGCATTAGTTCGCCGGTATATCCAGAAGCCGGAAAGACTAAACACGGTGCTGGATAATAGTGTTGTCCTGACCCTGATTTTTGTTGTCGTGATCACTGGTTACTTTATTGAAGGTTTCCGCATGTTGACGGCTACCCCTGACGGTTTGACACAACCTGAGTTTTATATTCATCCGGAATGGTCTAGATGGTCATTCGGCGGCTATTTCGTAGCCGGTCTTTTCGCCGGCTTACCTCAGGCTGTCAGGTTGTCTACATATGTCGGCCTCTGGTGGTTTCATGCTGCCCTGGCGCTGGGAGCCATTTTCTACGTATGTTTTTCATTCGATAATCTGACTCATATCATTGTGTCGCCGATCAATGTGTTTTTTAAGTCGTCTCGGCCCAAAGGAGCATTGGCGCCGATTAACATAGAAGAAGCTGAGACCTTCGGCGCCGCTAAGATTCAGGATTTTACCTGGAAACAGCTCCTTGATCTGGATGCCTGTACTAACTGCGGCCGGTGTCAGGATAGATGTCCGGCCTACCTTACAGGTAAGCCTTTGTCGCCGCGAAAGGTGATACAGGACCTGAAAGCTCATTTGCTGGAGAGACGTAGCGCCTTATTGGCCCCCAAGACAGTAACTCCTACTGACGGCGGTGGAGTCAAGGCCGTAGCCGGTGAGGTGATATTGGAGGATGAGCTTTGGGCATGCACTACCTGCCGTGCTTGCCAGGAAATATGCCCGGTCTATATTGAACACATTGATAAGATGATTGACATGCGCCGCAACCTGGTTTTAGAAAAAGCCACAATACCCGAGACCGGTGAAGCCGCATTGAGATGCATTGAGACGAGAGGCCACAGCTGTAGGGGAACTACGCTCACCCGGACAGACTGGACGAGCGGACTGGATATAAAGCTTATGTCTGAGGATAGCAACGTTGACTTTATTTATTATGTGGGTTGCGCCTCGGCTTTGGAAGATAGAAGCATGAAGATAGCCATTGCCGTGGGCAAGATATTGAAAGCTGCCGATGTTAAGTTTGCCACCCTCGGCACTGAAGAGACTTGCTGCGGCGAGCCGGCGAGAAGGCTGGGTAATGAATACCTTTTCCAGATGCAGGCGGCCAAAAACATCGAAACATTTAAGAAGTACAATATAAAGAAGATAGTCACCAGTTGCCCGCATTGTTTTAATACTGTTAAGAACGAATACCCTCAGTTTGGAGGCGAATTTGAGGTCATCCATCATACCCAGTTTATTGCCGATTTAATGAAGCAGGGTAAGATTAAACCGGCTTCAATGAGCAATAGCAAACTAACATATCATGATTCTTGCTACCTGGGCCGGCACAACGATATTTATGAGACTCCGAGACAAGTATTGGCCGGTATGTCGCCCGCCAAACTGCTGGAGATGAAGCGGGCCAGGCGTAACGGATTCTGCTGTGGCGGTGGAGGTGGGCGCTACTGGATGGAAGAGCGTATTGGCAAGCGGATAAGCGAGGAGCGACTTGAAGATGTCATCAATACCAGGGCTGACATAGTGGCTTCAGCTTGCCCTTATTGTCTGCAGATGTTTGAAGATGCTATAAAGGCAAAAGGTGTAGAAGAATCGCTTAAGGCTCAAGATATCGCTGAGCTGGTGGCAGCACAACTGGTTAAGTAGGCTTAGCTATTGCAAGGCTGCATATAAGAAAGCTGTCAAAATGCTGTTCGAGTAGGCACTTTGGTTTGGCGGGGTACTTTGGTTAACGCTTGGCCGAAGCAGTAGTATACGGCTGAAATTCAAGCAGTTTTTTGAGCCGGTCCGGGTGGCTGCTTTTCATCTTGGCTTCTTCCAAAGTGACTATTTTCTTTCTTACCAGGTCAGCCAGCGCCTGGTCGAGAGTTTGCATGTTTTCTGCAGAACTGAGTTGCATCACGCTATGCAGCTCGTAGGTTTTGCCTTCCCGAACAAGGTTTTTAACTGCTGAATTGCCGGTCATAATCTCAAAAGCCGCTATCCTGCCTCGGCCCGAAGCTCGTGGTAGCAGGGTCTGAGATAATACGGCGACTATTACCTGTGAGAATTGCAGTCTGATTTGAGGTTGCTGGTTAGGTGGGAATATATCGATTATACGGTCGACGGTCTGCGGAGCATCTGTGGTATGCAATGTGCCCATCACCACGTGACCGGTTTCAGCAGCCCTCATTGCCGTCTGTACAGTTTCCAGATCCCTAAGCTCACCGACTACGATGACATCAGGGTCGTGGCGCAGGGCATGGACTAAGGCAACATCAAACCCCTTAGTATCGTCGCCAAGGTCTCGCTGAGCTATTATGCATTTGATATTGGGGTGCAGGTATTCAATCGGATCCTCGATAGTGATTACATTGCGTGCCATACTTTCATTGAGGAAATTAAGCATAGCAGCCATAGTGGTGGATTTTCCGCTACCTGTCGGGCCGGTAACCAGGATAAGTCCTCTCGGCTTGAGAATAAGCTCCTTACAAATTTCAGGCAGCGCCAGTTCATCGATGGTGAAGACCTTAAATGGTACCAGGCGGAAGGCAAGGCTTATTGTTCCCCTTTGCCGCATTACGCTCACCCGGAATCGAGCCAATCCCGGGACGCTGTAGGCGAAGTCAAGCTCCTTTTCCAGATGGAAGCGATTTCTCTGCTCGGGAGTAGTAATATAATCGAAGGCTGTCTCAATATCTTCCATTGTGGCCTGAGGCAAGTTATTGAGCGGCAAAAGCTCACCGTCAACTCGCAATACCGGGGGGCTGGGTACCCTGACATGCAGATCCGAGGCTCTTTTTTCTACCATTAACTTAAGGAGTTCAATTATGTCCATAATCCAACCTCCGTGGCGTTCACTTTTTTATCACGGCGACGACAGGTAGATGGTCCGAGGCAGTGCTTGACAGCACCCCGACATCGCTCGCAGTGAGGTCGGCCGATGTCAAGATGTAATCTATCCTTTCCTTTGGATTGTTTGAAGGATAAGTATTTGCGGCATTCCATCCCATCGTAGAGTCTTTAAGATTAGCTTGGCGCAATTTAAGTAATTCTTGGCTTGTAGATTGTGCGCTGAAGTCGCCTAGAAGTATTGTACCGAGAAGTCCTCCCCAGAAATCGATGATCGTCTGAGCCTGTTGCTGGTGAATTTCTGTGTTCAATTCCACATTATCGAATTGTGTAGCGATAACCTTGATTTGTTGGTTAGCTCCCAAGTCTATCAGTGCTACGATAAAGCCGCCATCTATTAATGACTCGGAGGATGTTAGGTTTTCTGTTGAATATGCCACTATTGGGTAACGGCTCAGTATGGCATTGCCCCAGAAATGGCCAGCTGTCGGACCAAAAATATACGGCATATGCAACCGGTAAGATAAGTATGCCAGCATATCCAATCGGCCATTTACAACGGAGCCTCTGGATACTTCCTGCAGAGCGACGATATCAGGTCTGTTACTTTCAATTACTTTAGCGATTTCATCTATGTCGAGTTTACCCTTGAGGTTAAAGCCATTGTTCAAGTTATAGGTCATCACACTTACGGGCAATCCCTGGCCAGTAGCTGCACTGGGTGTACGCCAGGTGACCATTTGAGCCAGGGGCAACGCCAAAAGAATCAGTGCAAATGTCGACATCGCCCACAGCTTCGTGTCCACCTTCATCTTTTGTTGCCCGAAGATTACGGCACCTATAGCACAGACAGCGATGATACCACCAGCTATGAGTTCAATAATGGGGTTGTGGTAGGGAAGCTTCACACTGTAAACAGCATAGTAGGCAATTATGAGCAGAGCAAACAGAATCATGCCGATGCCATTGGCAATCCATAGACTGGACTGCCTGGTTTTGCCCGTGTTGGAAGCGATGCCTACCAAAACCATGGTTATAATAGACGATACCAGCACCTGCCCGATAAGAAACAGTATAGCTATCAGCGTAGCAGGCTGCTGGTAGGCAAACACCAGAGTTGCTATTAGGATGACACCGGCGCCAAGCGCCCAGGGCCATAACATTCGCCAGTTTTTAGTAATAACCAGGATAGCGGTGGCCATGCCCGCTAATTGGGCTAATAGCGTTAGTCCGAATGCCATTGGCAACGGCCAATTGGTTAGCGTTGCCACACGTGGTATGTTCTGGAAAACTACCAGTTCCAGGAACAGGAAAGGTCCGATAGCCAGCCAGGTAAATGAACGTGCCAGAGAAATTGGGCCGGTCGCCGTGGCCGATGATTTTGTCGACACACTGTAGATTGCCGGTGCAATGCCAATCAGGAGCACAAGTTGAATAACGAATATTAGCAATGTTAGTAATACAGGTAATAGCTTGGCCTGCCAGACGATGTCAAATGTACCAAAAGCACCATTGATGGCCGTATCCAGTGCCAAGCCCCCTAGAAGTCCCAGCGCATAGCGGGAGACAGAGGCGCTACCACGAAGACGTGCGTCTTCAAAGCACGTCGGCAGAAAGATAACGAATAAAATTGTTCCTATTATCGCTAAACCCAAATTAAAAAGCGGCTCATCCCATGAGACTTGCATGAACAATCGCGCTAGACCCAGTCCGGCAACGCTAATAATAATCAGACGACGATTGCCCACAAGCCAGCTCAGCGGACCGGACAGAAAACCAGTGAGAAAGATGGCGAATCCGACTAACCCGAGCTGAACTAAGCCCAAACCCATTCTGCTGCCCAGTATCCAGTAAATGCCCGGTATCAATGCTCTCAGAACTTGCATGCCGAATAAGACTGTGATTGCTGTCAATGTCAATTCAGTCAACAGAGGTTGAGCCGCTAGCCAGTCAATAAATATTATTAATCTGTCTCTCTTCGCCGTTGCTTTAACTTTACGCATTCAATTTCCTTTTGCCGATTTGGCTTCTTAATATACCTGGCGTTCGACTTTATATAAGTTGTTTCCCAAACCTTTCGCCTCGGTGCAATATCATACGGCTACGAACGCTAAGCTGTCAAGGTACCTGTCCAGTACATTAGTAAGGCAATGCCAGTTATTCTGAAAATGCCGTGCCGTATCAAAGATGCGCATTTTGCGAAGTTGGCTCCCGAGGTAGGATTCGAACCGGCTATGGGGTATCCCGTTGGGCATTGGATTGGCCTGAACCCAGCCGCCTATTCCTCTTGATGGTGAGAACTATGCTTCCGATTGCCCCTACTAGAAAACCTATTGGACAGACAATGATTGAGATGATAAAGAAGACAGTAAAATCCCAATCGGGTTGGTTGCAAAGAGCTGGGGCTAAGAGTTCTCTATTCAACCAATTGCACTGCCGGAGGTACCCAGGTCTTGTCCAGCACCGCCTCCTGCGGCCAGTACAGGCGAATCGTCAATGAAAAATCGCCGCTGGCCGGTGTCGGCAGCCAATTTGGCATCTTAGCAGAGTCAGGCGAATCACGCTGTATATAAATATCAATCGAGCCATCGAGATTTTTTATAAGAGGTGGATCACTTAAAGAGCCCAGACAGTATCTATTGATCGGGTTGGCTGCGAATAGAATTTTATCGTTGTACATGGTAATCGACCAGAAGCCGTTTACCGGTGGTATCTCATCCTTATTGAAATGAATTACATATTTATCATCGCTGGAAAATTTAGCTCCATCGCTGCCGGCTGATGCTGAGGCATAGAAAGCATCATCAATTAAATTAGCGCCCAGCCCCCGATAAGCTATAGCTGCCCTAAACATATAGTTAGTCCCATAATCACCCGTATCGTACACCATTTGCCACCCATTTTTTGAGTTTCCCATGTTTGCTGTAGGAATTTTGGCCAGAGCGGACTGATAGCCTGTTTGAATTGCTGACTTAACACCGTCATCCAGCCCGGCAAAATACGATTTATAGTCAGCTCCAGTCTTGATGCCTATATTTGCCAGGTTGGCCAGTAATGGCGCATCCGCTTCGTAGGGAAGGTTGTCAACCATCAACTGGCAGATATAGTTGAAATAGTTGGCCGCATCTAGAGTCAGCAACTGGTTGAGAGGAGACACTTTGATATTGACACCTTGGTCGACAGGGACATTAGTCGGCGGCACATAATTGGTGCCCCAGGCGGAGAGCGGTGTCAGCTTCAGCTGGTCCTGAAGTTTCCACACGGCCTCGTAGTCCGAAGGGCCGGTACAGGCGATGCGCCCGACTATCCACACCCACCTGGTCGAAGACTTCATTTCTGTGATGCCGTCAGGCAAATTACCGCTCCAATCCGGGCCGGTGATGGCAAAATTGCCGGCCCCGGTGCCGGTAGTCCGTGAGCCGGGCGAGCCAAAAACATCCGTCCAGAGATTAAGCATGGGCATCAGGTAGTAGCGACCTTGAGTATCCGGAACCGAAAGGATAATCGGCTCTTTAGCGGTATCAACCCAGGCTGATGAATAAAGCGTGTCGGCATTAGGGTTTACTACATTAGTAAAAGTCGCATCAGGAAATGTCTTCTTATTGCCGAACTGGTTGACCGGTGCCCCGTTCGCGTTGGGTGCGGGGACTGCTGTGAGGACCTGCCGGGTCAGATCCATGATAACCAGCGGGAAGCCGTAGACAGTGGCATCGTAGGCGACCTGCTGGGCCTCCTGCGGGTCGATGGTTTGTTGGACCGTGCCCTCCTGGGTAGCACATCCGGCAGCCACGGTGCTCACTATGATAAGTAATACCATGGGAGTTAGAAACTTGTGCAGAATTACGTTTTTCATACAACACAACTCCTTTACCCCATGAATTCTATGCTTAATGAAAGATTGAATTTTTGTAACCTTACTGATATGGCGCTTTGCTATAGGTCCGCTCGTAGCCACGGTTTTACCCTCCTTCTAATTGTTTTCTAGCGGGTTTGAATTAATGTTAATTTATTGTGTGCTAAACTGAATTTTCAGTAACAGCCTATCTGAAGGCAGCGAAGCCGTTCGTCATTTTAACACATTGAGTAGGAATATCAATAATGTGATGACTGTAGCTAAATTGGGATAGCGCCATTTTCACATCACTGGGGTCGGAGGTTACAATTGCCCCCTATCTCATTCCTTTCCTCCTGGTGGAATCAGCTGGCTCCCGAGGTAGGACTCGAACCTACGGCCAGGTATTACAGGCTCGGCCGGCAGGCCATCTACAAGATACTGCGGCGGGGGCGGCTTGACAGAACTCGGTATAAGGTCTTCTATTTTGTGTTGAGCGAGTGTATAATCGTAGTTACAGTTCGTATTCGCAAGAGTATATAATAGGAGGCAAACTGTGAGAGTAAAAATCTGCATGGAAAACCAGGAACTACAGGGGACTAAGATGGTTAGATTCGAGGTCAATGATGGTAGTGACAAGAATATTGGAACGTTCCTTGTAGGCAAAGGTGGAATAAGGTGGCGTAAGTCGAAAGCTCCCCAAAAAGCAAAGGCCAAGTCCTGGAATGAGGTTATAAAGTGGCTGGAGGAGCATGGGCGGACTGTTACAAAGTAAGTTGGGGACAAAAATAGTTTTGAATCTTCTTCTGCATATCATCCACTTTCGGGTGGCTGCTCAATCAAGCTACCTATGAGTAGGACCTAAGGAAAATAGTTAGCCAAATCATGCTTTACAGTGGATATTTTCCACCCCAATAAATTGCCCATTTTCCTTTCTCTACTTCAAATAATTCACCACGTGGCTGACCCCTATTATTTTTTGTATCTTCATCCAACCTCTTTTGAGCAGCCTCTTTACTATAGTCACCAAGTACACTTGGTAGCCTAACTTTGTCACCTAATTTATACGGCAAATCTTCTACCTGATGAAGTATTCTTCCTAATAACTCAGAATATCTTTTATCAGACTTGACTGTCACGCCAACTGCTATAAACCCTATTCCTAATGATATCGTTGCTAATGCCGTAGGGAACACCAGTCTAGATGCAACTTCTTGAACGCTATTTACCTGAAGTAAAACTACAGCAAGAACTAAAAAGATAACTCCGAATATTAAAAAAATAATTCCGGTGGACTCTGATAGCTCCTTAAATTGTTCATATAGAATAAGTATAAAATGCCTCTTTTGATTGGGCTTCTTGGCGCTCTTCGGCAGGCTTTTCTTTGCATGCTGGTGTCGGTGTAACCTAATTGAGTCTAATACATACACTATCTGATCAGATACTCCAGCGGGTAAACCGATCTCCCATCCCGAACCGTCATATGCCAATAAATAACGATTTAATATCCCGTGTAATTTATTGATTATTTTATCTATATCAGCGCTTGTAATAGGGCTTTTTTGAGATACTTTGGTATCTGTCAGGACGTACTTTTCATCTATGTGTGCAAGTTTCTTGTCCCTCCAATCCTTCAGATTCTCAATAGGTATATTTTTAATGACCTGCCTATCTTCTTTTATAGTGTCACGCGTAATTTTAGTTCTTTTCTTTAGCCAATGCCCACAATCTTCATCGTCGTAGCCTTTAACACGAAGATGCTTTATGTATGACTCGTCTGAGAAAATACTGAAGTTTCCCTCAATAAATTCAAAAAACCTCGTCATTTTGAGAGAGCTGCTGGAGTGCTCATCAATTAATTTATTGATGCTCATTATGGTGGCAAAAAGATGGGCATCGATTGTCAAACCAAAAAATGAAGGGGCTGCATTCATTTCATTCAGGTAATCGGACTTATGCTTTCTTAATGTTTTGCAAATTTCATGATGTGTATGTGCCCAGTTGAGTTCCTCTCTCAGCCTATCATGATATTTCAGAAATTGTTTCTCCGGAGTAAGCGCAGAACTTTCCATTTCTATGCCTCACTTAATGCGGTGTGATTTTTCCCCTAGCATATGCTTTGGGAGAAGGTGATGTAGCTCCCGAGGTAGGATTCAGACCTACGGCCAAGATATTATTCCATTTGTGATTTGGTTGCACCACAAGATTAAATTAGCCTTGTTTTGTCCAGCAGACGATCCCATGTAACAATCTCGACTCTATTGCGAGATTCTTTCAAGATAAGATTTCGGTATTCATTTCCTCGATCATCGAAATCATTTCTTCGTCCAATGATAATGCGATACCAAACTATCATATGCTGATGAGTGCCAATTGTTGGAGTATAGAACTCCGGGTGGTCGTCCCACGCTCCTATTGCCTTGAGCTGCTCAAATGCTTTGGGCACGAAGATAGTCTGCTCGTACTTCTCCATCCATATCTTCCAGTCATCAACCTGTGACATGGCCACCCTAAGATGCCCCCGAGCTAGATACTTCTTAGTGAATAATAACCCCCTTACGGCGGAAGGCTCGATTTCTATTAGGTCCACGTCCCACGATGTCCCTGCTGATCCTGACCGGCGTCCAATCATGACGAAATCTGGAATGAAATCTTCGGCCAGACGGAATTTAGGGAGCACTACTGAGTACTGCGCTCCCTGGCCAAACGTACGCATCAAAATCTCAGGGTGCTGCTGAAGGAAAACTTGGAGTGGTGGTTCCTCTATGCTGTTGTCTAACAATGCCCTTAGTTCATCCTGTAAAGCCATAACTAACCTCACTGACGTTCCTAAGAGAAAATGGGAGCATAGCGCCTCAATATCTATTATATCACTGGCAGGAGAGTAATAGTGTTACTGCTTTGTGCCAGGAGAACATAGGCTCTTTTTTAGTGGGGGTTGGCTCCCGAGGTAGGACTCGAACCTACGACCAAGCGGTTAACAGCCGCCCGCTCTACCGCTGAGCTACTCGGGAATCTATTGCCAGTCTGTGCTCAGTTCAGGTCTGGCAGGTCTCAGTCGTGGACAGACTAGATATTATAACATCGTGCCCTGGGTGCGACAACAACTCTAGCTTTTTAATTTTACTTCGGCCAGACGGCTGTAGACGGCTCCTGTTGGCAAAAGCTGGCTTCTCATCAGATTCAGGCTAGTTACCGTAAATTTATAATTTACCTTAACCTGTGCATTGGCGACTGTTTCGCCGAGATGCAAGCTGTCCACGGGCGAACAATTATCTCGCAGACGGGCTAAGGTCAAGTGCGGCGTAAACGGTCGTGCTTCTTTGGCGAAGCCCAGCGGGACCAGTCCGTTGTCTAATCGCTGCTGCCAGCTTACGAGTTTATCCACCTCGCCCTTTATACCTACCCACAGGACGCGCGGGCGTTTCAAATTAGGAAAGGCACCCACCTCAGTAATTTGTAGCTGAAAGGGGCTAACTCCCTGACTAGCCTGTTCCATAGCCCCGGTTATATCGGTTACTTTATTAGCCGATATATTGCCCAGGAATTTTAGAGTAAGATGCATACCTTCGGGTGCCACACATTTTACAAAGCTGTACTGGGGTAATGTCAACTGGGCTTGAAGCTGCTGTAGTCCTGTTTTAACCGCTTCCGGCAATTCAATGGCAATAAAAGACCGGACTGTCTGTTCACTCAAATCTCTTTACCCCTCGCAGAAGTGTGCCCCGAATTATATGGACAACAGTCTTCGTGCATTGCCTCCGAGAATCTTAGCCCTGTCTCCCGGGCTAAGCTCAATTGACTCGAGCTGGTCTATTATCCGTTTCGGCGACAGGAGGGGGTAATCACTGCCGAAAAGGATTTTGTCGGAGCCCACAATATCGGTTACATACTTGAAAATCTGAGGTTTATACAGGAATGGAGTGGCGGCAGTATCGAAATAAACATTGTTCAAGGCCTCGCCTATTTCGGGCATCAAGGAGTAGAAGGGTAAGCCACCGCCCCAATGAGCGCATACCAGTTTCAAATCGGGGAAATTTACAATGAGTGGATAAATGACTTCAGGCGTAATCCTGCCCTTGCCGAAGTACTGATGCCCCACTGGCTCGGAGGCATGGGTCAGGAAAATCAAGCCATGTTTCATGACCGCTTCTATGATGGGTTTCATTACTGAGCTGTCCTTGAAGTCAAATCCCTGAACATCTGGCCTCATTTCACCGACGCCTTTGGCACCATTCCGGGCGCATCGCTCCAGTTCTTTGATAGCCTCATCGCCGGCTAAGGGCTGTATAGCGCAGAAGCCGATGAGCCGCTTTGGGAAACGGTCTATGGACTCCAGTATGTAATCGTTGGTCTCAACACAGAGCTCGTGGCTCGTCCAGCCCAGGTTCAGTACCACCGACTTGTCGATTCCATATTCGTCCATGGCCGTGACGAGCTCTTCAGCCGTAATCAGCTTAGCTTTGGGTTCGGCATAGAGCGAGGAAAAGCAGGCATCACGGCCCAGGTATTTATCGCGCCTTTCTTTTATTCCCGGCGGTACCACATGGGTATGGAAGTCTATAATCACCTCAAGCATTATAATTGAGGAACCCGATATTCTCAATGGGGAGGCACGAAGGGGCGAAGCCCCTTCGTAAGACTTCTTCTCCCCCTCTCCTTTCCAAGGAGAGGGGGTAGGGGGTGAGGTTAATAAATAAATAGACAATTCCTATCTAACTAGCCTATAATTTATCAACCCTATGACAGAGCCACGCACCGGAGTCAAATTAGATTTATCGATCCCCGAGCTGGAGAAGATGGCCAAACAGCTGCGTCGTGACGTCATCACCATGATAGCCACGGCGGGCAGCGGCCATCCCGGCGGCTCTCTTTCTGCCGCTGATATCGTCACTGCACTTTATTTCAAAGTGATGCGCCACGACCCCAAAAACCCACAGTGGCCTGACCGCGACCGGTTTGTACTAAGCAAAGGGCATGCCGCCCCAATACTTTATGCCGCCCTGGCGGAATGCGGCTACTTTCCTGTAGAAGAACTCTCCACGCTGAGAAAACTTGACAGTCGCCTACAGGGGCACACCGATAGAACGCTGACCCCTGGAGTGGAGATGTCGGCTGGCTCTCTGGGGCAGGGGTTGTCCTACGGTATCGGCATTTCTCTGGCCGGCAGACTGGACAAGCGGGACTATCGAGTATACGTACTTCTCGGTGACGGAGAATGCGATGAAGGACAGGTCTGGGAGGCGGCTATGTTTGCCCCACATCATAAAGTGGATAATCTGACGGCTATAGTTGACCACAATGACCTGCAGCTTAGCGGCCGTGTCTGCGACATTATGGGCCTTGAACCGCTGCCAGATAAATGGCGTGCCTTTAACTGGCATGTACTTGAAATAAACGGGCATGACATAAAGGAGATTCTGCAGGCCTTAAAAAAAGCCGGGGAAGTGAAAGGAAAGCCGACAGTAATCATCGCCCACACGATTAAGGGCAAGGGCGTGAGCTTTATGGAGGGGAATGTAGATTTTCATGGCAAGGCGCCTACCCCACAGGAAGCTGAGATAGCCTTAAAGGAGCTGGCATGACGGCCTACGCGGAGTTATCCACCAGGGAAGCTTACGGCAGAGTCCTGGTGGAACTGGGCCAGGAATATAAAGATATAGTTGTCCTTGATGCTGACCTGTCCCCCTCGACGATGACCAAATACTTCGCCGAGCAATACCCTGAGCGGTTCTTCCAGTGTGGTTTAGAAGAGCAGAACATGATGAGCATTGCCGGCGGGTTTGCCGCCTCGGGGAAAATGCCATTTGTCAGCACCTTCGCTGTTTTCGCTGCCTGCCGCTGTTTTGACCAGGTCAGGATATGCATTGCCCAGCCGAAGCTTAATGTGAAGATTGTAGCTACACATGGTGGCATTACTGTAGGTGAAGACGGCGCTTCACATCACGCCATAGAAGACCTGGCGCTTTATTGCTCGCTGCCCGGTTTTAATGTCGTCGTGCCGGCGGATGGCATAGAGACGGCTGAGGCGATAAGGGCTGCCGCCGCTACAAACGGCCCGTTCTATGTCAGGCTGGGCCGTCCCAAGTTTCCGGCAGTTAATGCTGAAGGTTATCGCTTCAATCTGGGCAAAGCGGTAACGTTAAGGGACGGTAAGGACGTAACCGTTATTGCCTGCGGCATAATGGTTTCCAAAGCGCTGGAAGCCGCCAAAAGTCTGGCATCTCAAGGTGTCGACTGTCGGGTACTAAACATGGCCACCTTGAAGCCGCTGGATGAGCCAGCTATTGTCTTAGCAGCGACGCAGACGGGTGCCATCGTGGTTGCTGAGGAGCATCTGCTTCACGGCGGCCTGGGCAGCCGGGTGGCCCAGGTGGTAGTCAGGGAAAAGCCGGTGCCCATGGCTTTCATCGGCATCAAAGATATCTACGCCAAATCCGGCAAGCCCGACGAGCTCCTCCAGAGGTATGGCCTGACCGCCGAAGCCATTGAGCAGGCGGTAAAGGCGATTATCGGCAAGAAGCTTAGATAACAGTGCCGTGGGAAGGATTCGAACCCACAGCTTTAGTTACCCCCTCACCTTCGCCTTCAACCTGGATTAGCCAATTGATGCCTTTCAATCTGCCTTGGCCCGGGTCAATTAGTTTACCCATATAGGAGTAGCCGGAACGCGTTTCTGGGCGGTTCGAAGGTGATGACGTGTAAGATTGAGGATAATCGAAACCAATACAGATAACGCTTGGAATCTTCTCTCCAGCTGGCTGGAAGACGAAAACTCCCCCAGCACTACCAATTGTTTCGGGAGGGACCTCACCGAAAGAGACAAAGCCAATGGAATCTCCCCCGGCAGGATCGCTGTGTGTGACTATTTCCACTTCGAAATCATCGTTCACACGTATGTCAGGCACTTTTATATCTTGCCAGCTACCGCCCAGGAACAAACGCCAGGGGAAATCTTGAGACCATAGCTGGTTGTTTCCTTCCCTATCCCAAATTCTTATCGTGACATGGTTTTTGTCGAATTCATAGGTGTCTCTTACTTTAGCAAACCCAAAAATTTTGATTTTTTGAATTCTGAAGGTATTGTTAGGAGGAGTGAAGCGAACTATATGTCCGTTGTCTCCGCTTACATAGATACCTGTTAGCGCCCCTTCCGACCCATCGTACTGGATTTTATACGGGCTCCAGTTATAGACGGTCAGTATAATGCTGGAATCGCCTATTGCTAGCTTATAGCTGCCGGCGGTTGACTTTGAAAGCTGAAAGCTGGTCTGTTGGCTACCTCCCGGGTCAACCGGAATGACTTTACTGTCAACCTGTTGCCCATTGACAGATAGCGTTGCTGTGTAAGTGCCGGCAATATCTCCAGTATTCTTGACTGTTGCAGTGGCAGCAAATAAACCACCGACCATGACCGTGGCCGGCTCAAAAGTAATGGGGCCTACTTCGAATTCTGCAGGCTTCTGGCTGACAGGCTGATTTTCAATAGTTGCCGGTGGTTGAGAGCATGCTGCCATCGTGGCAAACAATAGAAAGACTAAGGACGGGACTATAATTAGGTATAATTTCCATTGCCGCATAATAACCTCCTCCTACTCGAATTTTGATTGATGTAAATTTCATTCGCCCAGCTTCTTGATAGCTATTATAAGTGCCGTGATGCCGGCGGCGATGCCTCCTACTATGGAGCCACCGATTAGTCCGAAAATGATGAGACGTATGACAGCCCTCAGGATGGAAATTTGCCCGATGGAGACCCTTACAATGCTGGCTATAAGAACATACAAAAGGCAAGTTGCAGCTACTATTACGAAGACCTTTAGGGTGAGACTCCATTTTTTCATCATACCCTTCTGCGTGCCTTCTTAGTATGAAGAGATGCACGGTGTCCAGTATGGTAAAAGTGCCGAGGGAGGGACTCGAACCCACACCTCCTTGCGGAGAGCGGATTTTAAGTCCGCCGCGTCTGCCATTCCGCCACCTCGGCAAGAAGTGGAGGCGGCGAGCGGAGTTGAACCGCTGAATAGGGGTTTTGCAGACCCCCGCCTTAACCACTTGGCTACGCCGCCCTAAAATTATATGGAGCGGAAGACGAGATTCGAACTCGCGACTTCCTCCTTGGCAAGGAGGCGTTCTACCGCTGAACTACTTCCGCACGTTTTTACTATATTAAAGGCTGTGTCAATAATTTATTTTTTAATGTAGTTGCGACCTTTTAAGGTCGCATCGGCGAGGCTAAAGCCTCGCCGCTACATGACGATGCTCCATTATATCAAAAATGGTGCCGAGGAGGAGATTTGAACTCCTACGGGCTTGCGCCCACCACCCCCTCAAGATGGCGTGTCTACCAGGTTCCACCACCTCGGCATTCGGTAATAAAACCAGCGAATAGCATAGCATCCGCCCCGTTTGGCGTCAATCCCCTTGTCTACGACTGTTTCTTGCCGTGAAACAGTTCACTGCCGGCGCCCGGATATACGATTCGCTTCGACGCTGGAGTTAGTTTTTTAACCTTCGGCCATTGTTCGGTTCTGGGTTCTGCTCCCTCCAAAGTTACTTTGGACGGTACCCGGTCTCTCATTTGAGGCTCTTTCCGGATATCGACTCCCGGCACGTTGTGGGAGAACTCGATGGGAATACCGTTCGGGTCATAAGCATAGATAGAATGAATGAAGCCGTGATTGATTACGTCTGATACGTCAAAGCCGGCCGCTTCCAGTTTGTCCTTTAGTTCCCAGAGGTCGTCCTCGGTCTCCACGCCAAAAGAAACGTGGTCGAAAATATATGGCCCCTTAACCGGTCGGCCGTGCTCTTTCGGCGCCACGGGTATCACTCCGGGCCATTCAAAGAAGGCAATGAGGTCGTAGGGCGAGATTTGGAAGAAATAATGTCTGTATCCGGGTGCGCCCAGTCCGGCGACCAGCCTCATGCCGAGCAAGTCTCGCCAGAAACGGATGGTGGTGTCCATATCACCTGTAGCCATCGCTAGATGATTCACTCCATTGAACTTGACCATTTTCTCCTCCTTTCTCTGGCTAAAAAAAGGCCGCAAAAGAAGGAACGATGCAGCTAATACCCATATTGAGTGGATTAAATGAAACGCCGGATGCCTGTTGTCCCGTTACTACTCGCCTAGGTCTTTCTTGAGCTGCTCGAACTCCTTCTTGGTAATTTCACCCTTGGCGTAGCGAGTCTTGGCTATTTCCAGCGCTGTTCCTGACGACGGCTTCTGCCCGGAACGCACTACTTTGACTATAATCCAGACTATCAGGGCAATCAGCCCGGCCCAGAAAATAATCATAATCAGCATGCCCAGACCCATACCCCACCAGCCTAAATCATACCAGGGCCACCCCATCATTGTCTTATACCTCCTATAATTAGTATTTATTTTATTTTAGCAAGGCCTGTCTGAGTTTGCTACTTTGGCAGGGTACGTCTAATTCAATAACTGCACTGTTGCGCGTTGAACCTTTTCGGATTAAGATTATATTTGGAGGTTTTGCAAACTATGCCCCGAGATTCATCGGATTTCTTTCTCAAATTTTTAGATTCGGCAACGTCTGCTGAAGCAGAGGCGAAACAGCTACCGGAGGTTGAGGCGGGAGCCGACCTGCTGGATGCCTATTCACAGGCTGTAACTAACGTAGTCAGTGCGGTGGGTCCGGCTGTGGTCAATATTCGTGTCAAAAGGAAAGTTCCAGCGCGCCATCGAGCAGCGCCCCAGGAGATGGAAGGAAGCGCCTCGGGTGTGATAATAACCCCTGATGGTTATATTATTACCAACAGCCATGTCGTTGAAGGGGCCAGAACTATAGAAGTTGGGCTGGCCGATGGCACCAGCTACACTGCCAAACTCGTCGGCCAGGACTCGGCGACGGACCTGGCCACGCTGGTAGTACCGGCTTCCGGGTTGCCCATAGCTCGTCTGGGCGATTCAGATAAGCTGCGTGTGGGTCAGCTTGTTATCGCCATCGGCAACCCGCTGGGTTTTCAGAGCACCGTTACTACCGGTGTGATTAGCGCTCTGGGACGTTCGTTACGCAGCCAGAGCGGCAGGCTCATCGAGAACATCATACAAACTGACGCCGCCTTAAATCCCGGCAACAGCGGCGGACCTCTGGTGGACTCTCGTGGGGCAGTAGTGGGTATAAACACTGCCATTATCCAATTTGCGCAGGGCATCTGCTTCGCTATCCCTGTAAACACTGTGCGTTGGGTGGTCAGTTTGCTTATCAGAGAAGGGAAAGTGACCAGAGGCTATCTCGGCATTTCGGGGCAGACAGTGCCGCTGCCTGTCCAGGTGGTGAGGTATTTCAGCCTAGAGCATAATACCGGAGCCTACGTGATGGGTGTAGCTCCAGGCAGCCCTGCCGATATGGCAGGTTTAAAGGAAGGTGACATAATCATATCGCTGGGTCAGGATGCGGTATCTGGCGTTGATGATATTCATCGAATCCTCACCAGGGATGTTATCGGGAAAAGCGTGAACATTGTTTTATTGAGGGGATGGACGACCAGGCTTGAGAAATCGGTAACGCCTGTAGAAGTTCCGGGGCAGACAGTCTAGATATACCAAAAATAAATATCTTTCGGAGGCAGTATATGGCAGAAAATAAGAACCAGCTAAAAAAGGGAGATGTGGCACCTGACTTTGTCTTAAGAGACCAGAGCGGCAAAGAGTTCAAGCTATCAGATTTCAGAGGTAAAAGGATACTGCTTTCTTTTCATCCGTTGGCCTGGACGCGAGTCTGTGCCCAGCAAATGCAATCTTTAGAAGAGAATAAAGATGTCTTCGAATCATTGAACACGCTTGCCGTGGGCGTAAGCGTTGACACGGTACCATCAAAAAAAGCCTGGGCTAAAGAGCTGGGAATTACGAGCACGCGGCTGTTAGCTGATTTCTGGCCCCACGGAGCCGTTGCCAAGCTCTACGGTATATTCAGGGAGAAAGAAGGCATATCGGAAAGGGCGAACATCATCGTGGATGAGGCAGGCAAGGTTGTATTCTTCAAGGTATATGAAATAAGCCAGCTTCCGGATATTCAGGAAATCATCAGCTTCTTGAAGCAACTCTGAGTTCTAGCTATACTGGTTATCTTCCGAGGAGCCTGTTTCAAAATGTGGTAGGTAATGCTTGGGATACATATGTATCAAAATAGAAAGTAAGCTTCTATGGCAATTCAGGTAGATTTTCTAAAGAGCAGTCCGTACTTTTCCGGTCTCAGTTCTGCTGCTATCGATTCAATAGCGAAACTCACCTTTGAAAAAAAGGTTGACAGAGGAGAGATATTCCTGCTTGAGGGAGAATCGGATGAAGTGCTATATTTTGTCGCCTCGGGTGCGGTGAAGATATTTAAGACATCCGCCGAGGGAAAAGAGCAGATTCTAGGGATTGCACGCCCCGGCGACTCTATTAATGACGTCGCGGTTTTTGACGGCGGCCCTAGTCTGGCTGCAGCTCAAGCCATGGGGCCCGTTGTCGTTTACGGCGTAAGAAAGACCAACCTGGAGGCTATTATTCGGGACTATCCACAGGTGGCTACCAACGTAACCAGAGTGCTGGCAAATAGAGTGCGTTACCTTGTATCATTGGTAGAGGACTTATCTTTCAAACATGTTATCGGCAGGATTGCCAAGATACTTCTTCAGTATGCCGGTGCCGGAACTGAAACGGGGCAGCGGCTGACACAGCAGGAAATGGCGGCTATGGCAGGGACTGTCCGGGAGGTAGTCGGCAGGTCGCTTAAAGTCCTTGAGCAGGAAGGAGCCATCAAGCTGGACCACCATCGCATTATAATTGCCGATAGAGAAGCCTTGAAAAAGATAATAGAAACGCCTTCGTGAGATAAAGGTCACATACAGATGATAGAGATGTGTCGTAAGATGGATGTTAGCAAATGATTGAAATGCCGGTAATAGACCCCGAGAAGTGCAACGGGTGCGGGTTGTGCGTTGACGTATGCCACTATGACGCCCTGGTACTGGTGGGCGATATCGTAACTGTCAATCCCACAGAAGAATGCGATTGGTGTACCGAGTGCGAAATCGTTTGCATCACAGGAGCTTTAAGCTGCCCCTTCGAAATAATTATTGACTTAGCCTAAGAACCGGCAAGGCGCTGTTCATAAATATCCCACCGCTTTTTCCTCGATTTTGCCCACAATGAGATAAAAGTCGCATAAAACTATTTCATTTTTAGCTAAAATTTTACTATAAAAAACACTTGGAGGTTAATTAATGAGTAGAGGTCTGAGAATAGCTCTTATTGTTGGCGGCGTTGTCCTGGCAATTCTGATAATTCTTCCCCTGGTTTGGGGAGGGTTTTCAGGGTGGAGAGGCGGTTGGGGTATGATGGGACCGGGTATGATGGGTGGATTCGGCTGGGGATGGTTGCCTTTATTGGTGATCGTTTTCTGGGGGCTCGTTATCTGGGGAATCGTGGCTACGGTCCGAAGCGCGAGTGGTCGCGGGCGTTGTGACACGTCAACAACAGAATCAGACCTGGAAGTGCTCAAGCGACGATACGCTCAGGGTGAGATAAAGAAGAAGGAGTACGAAGAGAAGAAGCGAGATCTATTATGAGCGTAGGATGACTGAGAATGAATGGCATTGTCATCAACATAAACCCGATAATCCTACACATCGGCGGTTTTGAGCTCAGGTGGTATGGCGTTGCGATAGCACTGGCGGTGGTTGCCGCAGTGATAATCGGAGCTCGCCGGGGCGAGAAAAAAGGCATTCCCGCCGATGAAATATATTTTCTGGCTCCCTGGGTGCTCATCGGCGGACTGGTGGGCGCCAGACTGTTCCATGTAGTAGACAATTTTGGATACTACATGGCTAATCCGCTTCAGATAATAGCGTTTCAACAGGGTGGTCTGGCTATCTGGGGTGGCTTAGCCGGTGGCGGCATAGCCGGTGTTGTCTTTGCCAGGGTAAGACATATTCCGTTGGGCCGGCTGGTTGACACGTTGGTACCGGCGCTGCTGGTAGCCCAAATCATAGGCAGGTTTGGCTGCATTATAAATGGGGATGCTTACGGAGGGGTTACGAATCTGCCGTGGGCATTCATTTACACAAATCCTAATGCTCTTATTCCGGCCAATCTCTTAGGCGTGCCTACACATCCCTATCCGGTATATGAGATAGTGTGGAACGCAATTTCGCTGGCGGTGATTTTGCGGCTTGAGCGCTATTTCAAGACAGACGGCCTGGTATTTTTGTCTTACCTTTCTTTGTATTCCGTAGGACGATTTGCACTTACTTTTGTGCGCCAGGAAAAGGTCCTGTTTTGGGGACTACAGCAGGCGCAGCTGCTGGCGATAGTCGCTTTAATTGCATCGTTAGCATTGTTTTTCTACTTATGGAGAAGGGCCAGAAATAATATTATCGCCCAACCGGTAGCCTGATTCGTCTTCATTTATCCGCCGAAACACATCATAAATGTTCCCGCGAATTGTCATTACTTGTTGTCCGATGCGATAAAAGTCGCATACAATTTTTATTTCATAAATTAGAATTCATTTGCTCAAAAAGAGTTAATCAAAAATTAATAAAGGAGATATATAATGCGAGAGAAAATAGAAGAAGTTTTGAATCAAATAAGGCCGAATCTGGTAAGAGACGGCGGTGACGTGGAGCTTGTGGATGCCACCGATGGCATAGTCAAAGTGAGATTGACCGGTGCCTGCGGCGGTTGTCCGATGGCCGCCATGACGCTTAAGCATGGGGTGGAACGAGTGCTTAAGGAGAGGGTACCCGAGGTTAAAGAGGTAGTCGCTGTTTAAACGGCCCTCGGATAATCGGGTTGCCTTGATTTTTACGTCTTGCTGGGTATCCGGAGAGCTTAATCTGGATACCAGTAAGGTGTATTTTGTACAACGTTAGGAAGTGAAGAATGGTTTTAAAAAGTGCAGATAATATAGAGCAACTCCTCGCTGGCGAGGAGTTATATATACTTGACGAGGGAATTGGTGAAGAAGGCGAATTCCCCGGGGGCAAGAGCGTCCCAACCGGTGGGGATGTTGAACCCATCGGGGATTCCATGGACTTATATTTACTGGAATGTCGTAGGACGCGACTTCTGACCGCGAATGAGGAAAAGACGCTTGGCAGTTCAATAGAAGACGGCAGATATCTATCTGAGATTGACCAGGAATTGGAGGCCAAAAACGGTTACCCACCATCAGAAACTGACCTTTTGCTTGAACTGATGAGGCGCTTGTGCCGAACAGGCTCGCTTTTAAGGAAGGTATCCGGGTATCTTAAGCTTCGGCTAAATGAGGGAATACAAAAAACAGCATTGAACTCTAAACTGCGCGGTGCTATCGACGGCAAAATAGATGAGCACTTGTTGGACGCGATATCGCGTGCCACGGGCAGCAATGAGGTTAAGGCCTTACATGACTTGACTGAATTGTCAGTTGTTACTCGTCTAATACCTTGGAATATAGTACGCGGTTGGGCTACGTGCAGCTCAATTACTGAGCTGGGACGGGTGGTGAATTCTACCAAATTCCAGAACAAACTGGGCAAGCTTCGTCCGAAGATTGCCCTTCATTTTGAACAAATAAGGCAAAAGTCGCAAGAGGCTACACGACAGCTGACTCAATCCAATCTGCGCCTGGTGGTTAGCGTAGCCAAAAAATATAAGGGTTATGGTATGCCTCTAGGCGACCTGGTCCAAGAGGGCAATATCGGGCTAATGAGGGCTGTGGAGAAGTTCGACCATCGAAGAGGTTGCAAGTTCAGTACTTATGCGCATTGGTGGATTCGACAGGCGGTCGGGCGGGCTATTTCTGACCAGGTACGCACCGTACGGCTGCCAATACATATGGCGGATAATATGACAAGACTGGTACAGTCACGCCAGAGGTTATATCAAAGATTCGGGCGCCAGCCGACAACCAAGGAATTGGCCGCTGAAATGCATATTTCACCTGAAAAGTTGGAATGGCTGCAGAAGGTGAATGCCAGTAAACCCATTTCTCTTGAAACACCGATAGGTGACGAAGGCGGGCAGCTTAGCGATTTCGTCGAAGACCACGTTGTACCTAAACCTGCTGAAGAAGCTACCACTGGCTTACTGCGAGACCAGCTAGGCAAAACCCTTGAGTCGCTGCCAGCACGTGAACGTCGCATCATTGAGATGAGATTTGGTCTGGACAATGGGTATTGCCGGACTCTGGAGGAGGTCGGCGTCGAATTGGGTCTTACCAGGGAGCGGATACGACAACTAGAGAAAGAAGCACTGGCCAAACTGCGCCATCCGAAGCTCAGTCGCCAGTTCGTCGACTACCTTAGCTGACTTTACCTGGCTGTAAAGTGCTGATAAGAGTCTACACTATTCAGCTTTGAATTCTCGCATGAACTGAGCCGTTTCCTCGGTTAATGCGGTGTTTATATAGATGCCGGTCCCAATCTCAAATCCAGCTACCTCTGTGAGCCGCGGAATAATCCTGATGTGCCACAGATAATAGTCCTTGTTCTCATCACCTATTGGGGCGGTGTCGATGATGAAGTTGTAATCGGGATTATTTAGTCCGCGATACAATTTGAGCAGAGTTATTCGCAGGATATGAGCCAAACTGCTCACGTCCTCCGGCGAAACGTTGCAAAAGCTAGCCTGATAGGTCCGGGGCACGATCCAGGTTTCAAAGGGAGAGTGAGAGGCAAATGGGTGAAAAACTACAAATTTTTCCGTATCCATCACTATCCGATTGCCTGACTCTAGTTCATGGTTAACTATGTCAGAATATAGTGAGCGACCGGTATCGTCATAGTACTGGGCCGCTATTTCATGGCGTATTCTGGCATGTCTCGGCACCACAGACGTTGCCACCAATTGCGAATGAGGATGGTCCAGAGAGGTGCCCGCCGATGCCCCGTGGTTCTTAAAAATTATTATCAATTTTACAAATGGCGTCTCACTTAAAGCTATGTATCTTTTTTGATAGGTAATCAGAACATCCTCTATTCGATTGTCGTCTGCTAAAGCCAGGGATGCGTTGTGCAACGGGCTTTCTACTATTACTTCATGGATACCTATACCATCCATATATAAGAAGAAACCGTCCTCTTGTCTCCGCTCAGTACTGCCTTCCGGTGTAAGGGCCGGGAAATGATTGGCGAAGACTCTAATACGCCACTTCCCATCTTTATCTCTTAATGCGAAGCTCTCGGGCGGTGTCATAGCCTCGTTGCCCGGGCAAAATGGGCAGGAAGGCGAATAGGCAGGCAGCTCGGGTTTCGATTGCTGGTGAATAAAATCATGAGGTCTTTTAGACCTTTCCCTGGCTACAATAACCCACTCTTTGGTTGTTGGGTCCTGCCTTATCTCAGACATATTGCTCCGTATCTCCGTGGACAGAGGCTTATCCACTAGTATATCACTTTGTATGGCGGACATCTCAATTCGTACTCGATGAAGGCTTTGCTTAAGACACCTTCCGCTACGCTACATGGAGTAAATTTCACGAATATTTAATACTTCGCTGACATAGTTTATAACTTTTCTATTCCAGCTTGGTACAATACTACCAAGTATCATTTTTCTGCCGCAGCATCTTTTTTGTCCTGAGAGTATTAAGGAGTTTGACTGGGACCGATACATAGATTAATCTGTGGCGTAGCGGGCAACAGAGACGTGCAATAGAAGATGCATATTATTTGTTGTATAAAGCAAGTTCCAGATACAGCTCAGGTTAAAATTGACCCCGATACTAACACTTTGATTCGTTCCGGAGTCGAATCAATCTGCAACCCGTACGATTTGATTGCGGTTGAGGCTGCCGTGCAACTCGTCGAAAAGCACGGAGGAAAAGTAACGGTTATCACCATGGGACCGCCTCAAGCTGAATCAGCGCTGCAGGACGCCTTAGCCCTGGGCGCTCACGAAGCAATATTGTTGTCACATAGAGCTTTCGCCGGTGCCGATACACTGGCTACCAGCTACACACTTTCCCGGGCGATAACCAAAATAGCCAAGACCGGACCCGTACAACTCATAATGTGTGGTAAACAAGCAATTGACGGAGATACCGGCCAGACCGGTCCTGGCATTGCCACGCGGCTGGGATGCACGTTATTTACCTACGTTTCTGAGATTAGAGAAGTAAATTTGGAAAGCGGTGATATTACAGTCAGACGCGAAGTTGAAGGTGGCAGCGAGATAGTCAGGGGGAAAATCCCGGCACTGCTGACTGTTGAATTGCAGCTCAGTACTCCTCGTTATGCCTCCCTCCCTGAACTGGTGCGGTCGTTAAGAGAGGATATTAAAGTATGGGGAGCAGATGAGATAGAGGCCTTGCCGGAACGGTTGGGAGTCAAGGGTTCGCCCACTCTGGTTAAGGGAATTTCAGCGCCGGAGGCAAGAAAGGGCGGCCTGACCTTCGGCGCTGAGCAAAACGAGAAGGCTGTCGAGGATTTTCTGGACAAGCTATTTGATAAGGAATCGGTTCTGCTGGGTGAAATTTTGTTGAAAACGAAGGGGACGCATGCCTAAGAACAGCAAGGGCAGGAATGTCGCCGAGATCATCCCGGATAAGTGCATCGGCTGTCAATTATGCGTCGGCGAATGTCCCGTAGCAGCTATACATATGGAAGCGGATGTAGCCAAAATTGACCCTGAAGTCTGCATCGGGTGTGGCCGGTGTTTCAATGTCTGCCCCGTGGATGCAGTCATTTTTGAAAAATCGAAAAAGAAACAATTGACCGGGGTTGGTCAGGAACCGCGCCCGCTGAAGGATTACCGGGGCATAGCGGTACTTATTGAGGTTAGAGATGGTACGGCGGCGCAAGTATCTTGGGAACTGGTGGGAAAGGCCAGAGAACTTGCTGAAAAACTCGGTGTTTCCGTACACGGATTTCTTGTTGGAGCAGGCGTGCAGCCGATAGCTCAAGAAGCGATTGCCTATGGATGTGACACAGTCCACGTAATTGATAATCCATTATTAAGACACTACTCATCACGAGCTTACGGCAAAGCGCTGGTTCAGCTCTGCGAACAGGTAAAGCCTGAGGTATTTCTGCTGGGAGCGACGCCGCTAGGCAGGGACGTCTCTGCCGTGGTGTCTACGCAACTTGAAACAGGACTTACCGCTGATTGTACCGGCCTGGATATAGACTCTCAGGAACGTTTATTGCTAATGACACGGCCTACATTCGGCGGAAATATCCTGGCTACCATTGTTTGTCGCAATCATCGCCCCCAGATGAGTACCGTAAGACCGGGCGTAATGAAGCTGCCCCAAAAAGACCAGAGTCGCCAGGGTGAAATTAGTTTTTTAGATTTCACTATTTCTGAGAGCGAGCTTCCGGTAATAGTTGATTTCATTCCTACACCTGAGGACTTTAGCGGAGTGGATATAACTAAGGTTCCCGTGCTGGTTGTGGTAGGCAAAGGCGCCTGCGATAGCAGATATCTGCCCATGCTCGAGGAACTGGCGCTGATTCTGGGAGGTACTATTGCATGCTCTCGACCTGTCGTACAATTAGGACTGTTACCTTACTTGCGGCAGGTCGGTCAAACAGGTAGGACAGTGGCGCCTAAAATCTACATCGGTATCGGAGTGTCCGGCGCAGTTCAACATTTAGTTGGCATGCAAGCCGCAGGGAAGATAATTGCTATCAACATAGACCCGCATGCACCGCTAATGCAAATGGCTGATTATGCTATTGTCGGGGATTATTTAAAGGTCGTGCCAAAGTTAATTAAAGGTCTTCAGGCTAGAAGTCAAGACATGGAAGTTAAGAGGGGCAGCCGTGAAAGAAACCTTTGACGTAGCTATCGTCGGAGCCGGTCCCGCCGGTATATCTGCCGCGTACATACTCGCCGGGGCGGGTAAAAAAGTTATTGTCCTCGAGCGAGGTGAACATCCCGGGTCGAAAAACGTTTCCGGCGGTGTCCTGTACGGGCACGACCTGGCCCAGATAATACCTGATTACATCGAGAAAGGTTGTCCTGTTGAAAGGAATATAGTCGAATCACGTATATGGTACCTGTCTAAAGACAGCGGCTTCAGTCTCAGTTATCGCGACCGCATCTTTGGTACCGACCGGCAATACAATGCCTTTACAGTCAGTAGAGCTAAGTTCGACCGCTGGTATGCTGACCAGGCACGTCGTAAAGGTGCTCTCATTGTACCGTCGACCGTGGTTACCGACCTTCTTCGCGATGAAAAGGGTTCCGTAACCGGAGTTGTTACGCAGAGAGATGACGGAGAGGTCCGGGCTAAGGTTACTCTGCTGGCAGATGGTATCAACTCCCCGCTGGCAGCCCGCACCGGATTTCGAACCGAACCGAAACCGGAGCAGGTGGCGCTGGCAGTTAAGGAGGTCATTAGCCTACCCACTGAGACTATCGGTGAGCGTTTTGGTATTTCGGAGCGTGAAGGCGTAACTATTGAGATACTGGGTGAAGTGACCGGCGGTATGGATGGCGTGGCATTTATTTATACCAATCACAGCTCTTTGTCATTGGGGATAGGAGCCAACCTGGCCGACTTTGCCGCCTTTAAGCTCAAGCCCCATGAATTGATTGAGAATCTCAAACGGCATCCGATGGTAGCCCCCTTGATTTCCGGAGGCAAGCCTATGGAGTATATTGCTCATTGGCTGGCTGAGGGTGGATACGATGCAATCCCGAAACTCTATGGCGACGGCTACCTTATTGCCGGAGATTCAGCAATGCTATTCAATACCTTGCACCGAGAAGGCAACAATCTGGCGATGGCATCAGGGAAGATGGCAGCCGAGGCCATCATAGAAGCTTTCAAACTTGATGATTATTCAGAGACGGGCCTGAGAAGCTATAGGGACAGACTTTCTAAATCAGTCGTCATTAAGGATTTGAGAAAATACCGAAGGCTGGGCGGTTTTCTTTATCGCCATAAGGAGATATTTACTCAATTGCCCCAGCTTGCATCTTTTGGAGCCAGGGAGATAATTACAGTTAATGGCGTCAGCAAAAAGGATAAAGAGAAGTCAATACTAGCGAAAATTAGTAAGGACATGCCTATTCCTCGAATCGTTCGATTAATATGGCAAGCATGGAGGGCTACAAGATGAATGTCAGCGTACAAGACAAATTGTTTTTAGACCGTTTTAAGGTTGATGAAGTAAGTCATTTGCGGATAATCGACAATAAGAAATGTATAGATGAATGCCGTGACCAGGCATGTCTCTACCTGTGTCCGGCGAATGTTTATCGTGTGGAAAAGGACTATATCACTGTTAATTACGAGGGCTGCCTTGAGTGCGGTTCTTGCCGGATTGGCTGTGCCAAGTTGAATATTGAATGGCGTTTTCCTAAGGGTGGCTATGGAGTTAGCCACAAATTCGGTTAGCAAGTATAATAAAAGGCACGACGATGGTGGTAAGAGAGATAAGACAGGTAAGAATCGATAAAATTCTACCTAACCGGCGGCTTATCTTTGAGGAAGATATTATTCTTGGCCTTTGTGATGATATCAAGTGTAATGGAATGAGAGAGCCTATCAT
Source organism: Dehalococcoidia bacterium (assembly GCA_050011565.1). Lineage (GTDB taxonomy): Bacteria > Chloroflexota > Dehalococcoidia > GIF9 > UBA5629 > 9FT-COMBO-48-23. The sequence continues at coordinate 26,979 of JBEKIW010000005.1, read as the reverse complement.
CGTCGAGATGGCCGGATACTCCTTTCAGATTATAGACGGAGAGAAGCGGTGGAGGGCCTGTAAGAAAATCGGGCTGACTAAAATAAAAGCGGAGATTATTTTATCCCTTGATTAGAGACGAGCTTGGTTTGAACAGCGCTTAGCCTGGCGACAATCCTCACTTCAGTTGCAGTGTTTTTCCTTTGTCAAAGCAATTGGACACAATATTTTCGTGCTTATGTTTCTGCTAGATTAGCCAGCGCCTGCTGTATCAATTCAGAAAGCGCCGGATGAATGTGCATTCCGGACATTATGTTACCAATGGTGCCATTGGCTTCCATGGTGTTGACCACCTCTTGAATAAGCTCCGGCGCGTTGGGGCCGATGATGTGAAAACCCAATATTTTCTCAGTTTTTTTATCCACGATTGCCTTGGCAAAGCTGTCCTCTTCCATCATGGCCTGTCCTTTGGCGATGTTAGAGTACTCAGCGATTCCCACCAGTATAGTATGGTCTTTTTTAGCGTTTTCTTCGGTTAGCCCCACGGACGCAATTTGTGGATGAGAATATACAGCATGAGGAGCGGCACGGTAATTCATTTTCTCCTTTGAATCATGCAAGATATTATTGGCTGCCACTCCAGCTTCCCTGTTGGCTACATGAGTGAACATCTGCTGACCATTGGCATCCCCCACCGCATATATGTTTTTCTTACTTGTTTCCATATACTCATTTACCTTTATGTAGCCCCGGCTGTCAGTTTCCACACCCGTGTTTTCCACTTTTAGCAGGTCTGCATTTGACCTTCTGCCCACGGCAACCAGCAACTTCAGGGCGGTAAATTCCTTTTGTACGCCGGTGTTCGTATCCTTAGCCACGACCACGCAATTACCGTTTTTTATCTTTACCGCTTCCACCAAAGCGTTGGTATGGACTTCCATACGCCGGCTTAATTTTTTCTTAAGAAGCTCAGATATAGCAGGTTCCTCGCTCAAGATAAGTCGATTGGCCATTTCGAGGATGGTGACTTTGGTGCCGATGGAGGCGAAGAAGTGGCTGTATTCTACAGCGATATATCCGCCGCCGATAATTATGATACTCTCGGGTTTCTCTTTAAGTTGCAGCACGGTTTCGTTTGTCAAATAATCGATATTACTCAAGCCTTTTATTGGAGGTACAGATATTCTCGAGCCGGAAGCTATACAGAACTTTTTTCCCGCTATCGTTTTCGAATTGACCTCGAGCGTATAATCCTTAATAAAGCGAGACTCGCCCTCATAAAAGCTCAAGCCCTCGACTTCTGAAAGCCCTTTTCTCATTCTGTCTCGATAGCCGGCGATGTTCTTTCTCATGCGTTCCATTATAAAGTTGAAGTCGATATTTTTTATCTCCGCGACTACGCCTAGTTTTTTTGCCTCTTGCGCCTCGATTATCCTGTCAGCGGCGTATATTAACATCTTCGACGGTATGCAGCCCGTATTAAGACAAGTCCCCCCGGTAGGCCCGCTATCCACCAGGGCCACTTTTAATCCGTGAGACAACGCCTCCTCCACAACGACCATCCCGGAACCCGAGCCTATGACAACCACATCATATTTTTCCATTGTTATAGATTCCCTCCGCCGTTTCGCCGATTCTCACGATATTGGCTACTTAATTTTGGTGCCATACTATGATTGGGAAGTTCTTCGATTATCTTGAGCACTTTCCAATAGTTTTCGAGGTTCTCGAATAAATAGTCCGGTTTTTTACTTAGCAGTTCTTCTTCCGAATGGAAACCAGTAGCCACGGCGATTGTCAGGGCATTGAGTTGCTTTCCACATTCGACATCGCGCACGGAGTCACCAACTATCACGACGTCCTTGCCCTTAAATCTGGCGCCGGTTAATTGTTCGGCTTTTTTTATTGCCATTTGAGCCAGCTCTACCCGGCTATTGGCTTCCGTACCGTACACTGAGAACTTGAAGTATTTGCCTAAACCGGTAACCTCTAAAACACGCTGAGTAACACCGGGCGAATCTCCAGTATATAATACGACTAAATTGCGAGTTTTAGATAATTCGTCCAACAGGGGTTTAACTCCGGGCAGAATATAATTTGACGCAGTCGGGGGAAGCTTCGCCTGGAAAATTTTTTCGTAACGTTCGAGTAACAACTTACTTTTTTCCATGAACTCGCTGTGCACTATACCTTTTAACCTGGCTAGTTCGGCCAAGTTTTCGGTCAGGCTCCTGCCGGCAAAATCAATCTCACGGAGGCTGGCATCTACGCCAAAATAGCTCTTGAAGAGTTCTTGCACTGTGGCATCATGTACAGATATAAGGTCTACCAGCGTCTGGTCCAGGTCAAAAATGACAAGTTTCATTACCGTTAGCGCTCAGAAACAGTGAGGTATTTCGATTCGCCTTAAAAATAGAAATGCCTGCAGGTAGGGCGGCGCTATATTTCCACCATTATCGAGTTGCCTTCGGTCTTTACTTTGTAGGTGCCAAGCTGCTTATTCCCTTTGAGCGCTTTAGTAATAGAGGAGACTACACCTGAGCCTTTGAGCCACCTGACCGCGTGCCCATCCTGCAGGTCGAATTGAGAACCGTGACGTGGGCAGGTTACCACCGTGCCTTCCAGCTTACCCTGTGACAAATTGCCTCCCATATGAAGGCAGCGGTTGTCGGTAGCATAATATTTATCACGCACCTGGGCAATGAGAAGTTCACGTCCTTGTACATTCACCTGCTTCATAGCTCCATTCTTAAGCTCGCCGGTCTTAGCCACCGAAACAAAAGTACCCATGATTTACCTCCGATATTAAATTAACAACATAGAGCTTCATTTAAGGGTCTATTATTTCAGCCGGCTCTCGGCTGCAGCCCAATTGATGTTCTTCAAGAAAGCTTCTATATAATCGGCGCGCTTTAAGCCGTAGTCGATCATAAAGGCATGCTCAAAGACATCTAATATCAAGACGGGAACGCAGCCGGCGGGGTGGCCAACATCATGTTCATTAATCCACTGGTTAATAAGCTTACCGTTCATATTGTCCTGATAAAGGATCGCCCAGCCGATACCACGCATAGCCCCAGTGCCTTTGAAATCCTGGAGCCAGGCTTCGTAGCTGCCGAAATCCTGGGCCAGCTTTTTGGATAGCTTCCCGGACATGTCCAGGGCCTTTTTGCCACCGAGATTCTCAAAGTAGTACTCATGCAGCCGCATACCGTTGAATTCCCAACCCATACGCCGCTTGAGTTCAGCATACTCGGGTGTGCCGGTCTTGCCATCTTTCAACATGGCTGCCAGTGTGTCCATGACCTTATTAGTGTTGGTCACGTAACCCTTGTAGAGTGTGAAATGATTGTTCAGCAACGTATCGCTGAAACCCTCCATCCCCAACAATTTGCTGTAGTCTTTTGCCTCGTAAGCCATTTTGAACCTCCCTTTTTATTTATTTTCGATGTCCTAAACTGACTGAATGCCGGCGGGTCCTCCACCGATAATCACTACATCATACATCTTATGATAGCCTCCTTACCGAATCCCTGATTATTCTGCCGCAAATTCTATCGCTCCACATATAGTGCCATGGCGCTCCTCAGATTTTCAAGCCATCGGACTTTGCTCCTGGGGGCAGGGCAACCGCCAACTTACAGTCATTATTAGTCGGGCAACTTTTTGGTGCCCTTCCAGTTACGGAATCTGTCAATTTCTTTTTGCAGACCACCGGTCAATTGGCTGCTATGCGAAGCTGCTAGCAGGCGGTACATCTCTATAGCCGGCTCTGCGAGTCTGTCCTGGGCTCGGAGAATAAATACGGGTTCCTCCTCGCCTACGCGCGGGATAGTCAACTTACCATATTTGCCTGATATAGCCATTTTCAACCTCCTTGTTCTGTTATCCTTATTTTACATCCGTAACCTCAGCCAGGATAGAAAGATGACTCTCGCGACCTATGAAAAAGCGTAAGTCTTTGGTTATGGACTCGACTAAGTCAAGAGCCTGCACGATAGATCCAACGAGCTCCTGCCGCTTCTCGGCTTCGACTACTACAATCAAGTTAGGTGAACCTTCCAACTGATCCACTGTTACTATACCCGGCTTGTTGAGCAAGTCGCTGATTATCCCTTGGGATTTATCGCCGTCGGTCTGTAATACCAGATAAGCTCTAATGCACATAGCACCCTCACATTTAAAGGAATTGTTTGAGATATGAGTACATGATACCGAGCGGGTGATTAAAAAGTCATAAAACTACAGTAAAAAAAATTAAAAAATTATAACATTAAAGAGGTTAGGTGGAACTGAATGGCTGGCAGTTGGCTATACTTTAGCTGGGGATTTTCCAGGTAATTGAGTGGCTCAGGGTTGCTTTATGATGTAGCCCACCCTGGGCATAGTGAGGATGAGCTTGGGCTCATCGTGTTTTTCTTCCAGTTTGGATCTTAGACGGCTAACCCATGTCCTGAGGAGCTGAACATCGTCGCGGTATTCCGGACCCCATACTCTGGAAAGGAGTTCTTCGTAAAGCATAACGCGACCGGCGTTTTGGGCGAGTTCACTCAATAATAGCCATTCGATTCTGGTCAAATACTCTGCTCTGCCCTTAACAGAAACAGAATGAGTCTTGAAGTCCATCACCACATCGCCGAATGAGATGGTTTCGCTTGTCTTGCGCCTCTCAGCCGGTTCCAGGCGGCGTTTTACTGCCTCAATCCTGGCGAGCAGTTCATCGGGATTAAAAGGCTTTGGCAAGTAATCGTCGGCACCTAGATGGAGGCCTTTGATTTTATCAACGTCAGCTCTTTTAGCGCTCAGAATAATGACAGGTACCGACGAAAAGCTACGCAGTTCCTTGAGTACCTCGAAACCGTCCATCTTGGGCATGACCAGGTCAAGGACAACCAGGTCAGGCTCGTGAGCCCGGAATTGCTCCAGAGCTTCAGCGCCATTTGTGGCTACAAGTACATCATATCCCGAAATTTTGAGCTTGGCTCTGAGGAAATTGATGATGCGCTCTTCGTCATCTACCAATAATATGCAGAACTTATCCATGAAATGATCCTAAGATGAACGCCCTACTATAACATAGTAGCCCTGTCACCTGGCGAATGTCAACGATTTGTAGTGAGTCTGTTTCCAGTAGATGTGGTGCCTTCTTTCTTGACCCGACCTAAGCTTAAATCTAAAATACAGTTGGTGATAATGAAGAATCAAGTAATTCAAACTTCAGGTAGCAGGATGTCTTTTGACAGAAGCTGCCACCTATTCATTAGGAGCCAGTGATTAGGGTGACGGAACTTAGAGAAACGGGAAGTAAAGTAATTGGCGGTGTACCTTGGGGTACTCACTTTTGCCAGTTCTATAAGAGCAAACAAGATTTACTTGATATTCTGGTCCCCTATTTTGAAACCGGCTTGAAAAGTAATGAATTTTGCATGTGGATTACTGCTGAACCATTAAGCTCTAGCGAAGCAAAAAGGGCTATGGTAAAAAGAATGCCTGATTTTGCTCAATATTTGGCCAAAGGCCAGATAGAGATAATGCCCAATGATAAATGGTATCTCCAAGACGGTGTTTTCGACTTACAGAGAGTGCTCGATGGTTGGATAGATAAACTGAATCAAGCTTTGGCTAAGGGCTATTCCGGCTTGCGACTAACCGGCAACACCTGCTGGCTTGAAAGAAAAGACTGGGAAAATTTCACGGATTACGAAGCGGCCGTTAGCGATGTTATAGGCCAATATAAGATGCTGGCGCTATGTACCTATTGCCTTGATAAGTGCAATGCTGCCGATGTACTTGATGTTGTCAGAAATCACGAGTTTGCTCTTATTAAACAGGAAGGGGAATGGGAGCTTTTAGAGAGGTCAGGATACAGCATTTCGAAGACAGCTCTTCTGGAGAGCCAGGAGAGATTCCGGCTGGCGTCCGCCGCTTCCCATACTACGGTCTATGATATCTCTCTTGACACAGGCAAGGTAATCGCTGTTAGCGGTTTTGAAGAGCTTCTCGGCTATAGGTCCGACGAGGTTTCGTTAACTCGACGTTGGTGGTACAGCCAGATGCATCCCGACGATTTCGCAGTTGTCAGAACACAACTGTCAGAAATTATTAATACCGCTCAGGGCTATCGTCTTCAATACCGTATGCGGCACAAAAAGGGTCACTATCTTTTTGTGGAGGATACTGCAAAAATTGTTCGTGATGAAAACGGACGTGCCATCCATATTGTAGGTGCCATCGCTGATATCACGCAGCGCAAGCTGGCAGAGGACGCGCTCCAGTACCAGGCAAATTTACTGAACAATGTCTCCGACGCCGTTATAGCTACCGATCTGGATTTAAATATTCAGGCCTGGAACAGGGCTGCGGAGAGGGCATATGGCTGGGCCCCTGAAGAGGTCATAGGCAAGCCATTGTCCGCTATCCTCAAGGGGACGTTTATCGGCGACACCAGAGAGAAGGCGCTCACAGAAATTTCTAAAAAGGGAATTTGGAACGGAGAGCTTATCCATAGAAGAAAGGATGGAACTGCCGTTTATATGTTTGTGTCAGCAAGCGCGCTGGAAGACAGCAGCGGGAATAGGGTGGGAATGGTGATGGTCAACCGCGACATCACACAGCTCAAGCAAACCGAGAAAACGCTGCGAGAAACGAGCGACTACTTAAATAACTTGTTGGAATATGCCAATGCTCCCATCATTGTATGGGACCCGTCATTTCGCATTACACGATTTAATCATGCTTTTGAAAGCCTTACGGGACAGCAGGCTTATGAAGTGGTAGGTAAAAAATTAGATATACTTTTTCCAGAGGAAAGCCGGCGGTCATCCCTAAAAAAGATTCGCCGCACTCTGACCGGGGAACGATGGGAAACGGTTGAAATACCTATTGTCGGTGCTAAGGGGGAGGTGCGTACGGTTCTATGGAACTCGGCTAATGTGTACGCTGTGGACGGCAAGACTATCGTGGCTACTATCGCTCAAGGCCAGGACATAACCGAACGTAAGCAAGCAGAGGAAGCGCTAACCAGGGAGAAGGAGACACTGCAGATTACCATCGAAAATACAAACACCCATCTAGCATATCTCGACCCACAGTTTAATTTTGTTAGGGTTAATTCCGCTTACGCAATGGGTTCCGGATATCCTGTTGAGGACTTGCCAGGTAAAAATCACTTTGCTCTTTTCCCTGACGAGGAGAATCTGGCCATATTTAAACGGGTAAGAGATACCGGAAAGGCAGTAGAGTTCCGGGATAAACCCTTTGTGTTTTCCGATCAGCCAGAGAGGGGCATTACCTATTGGGATTGGACGCTCACACCGGTAAAGAATGTTTCAGGCAAGGTGGAAGGATTGGTATTGTCCTTGATTGATACTACCGAACGCAAACGAGCAGAGGAGGAAATAAAAGCTATTATCAGCACAGCCATCGATGGTTTCTGGCTCACAGACAAAGATGGCCGTTTCTTGGACGTGAACGACGCCTATTGCAACCTAGTCGGCTACAGTCGAGAAGAGCTACTAAATATGAGCGTCCGAAATGTAGAGGCGATAGAAACGGCAGAAGATACTATTCAACACATTCAGAGAATGGTGGAGCTTGGTTCGGATCGCTTTGAGACTCGCCACCGGTGCAAGGACGGTATGATTGTCGATATCGAAGTCAGTGCCAATTATATGGATACCAAGGGCGGGCGGTTTTTTGTATTTCTCCGCGACATTACCGGACGGAAAAAATTAGACGAGTTGAAGGACGAATTCATCGGTTTAGTATCGCACGAGATGCGTACGCCGCTGACTGTTATTATCGGGGCTCTGCATACAATATTAACTGAAGAAACACGTCTATCTGCTGAGGAAAGAAGCCAACTGCTGCAGGATGCAGTTTGGGAAGCAGAGTCACTGTCTCATCTATTGTCGAATCTTCTTGAACTTTCCAGAGCTCAATCAGAGCGCCTCCTGCTTCATAGAGAGTCAATTAACATTGAAGCGCTGGTGCAAGATGTGGTTGATAGGATAAGACAGCAATCTTCAAGTCAAAAGTTCATTATAGATGTTCGGTCGAAGCTGCCAAAGATCTATGCCGACCCGGTCAGGCTGGAACACATATTGCGTAATCTTATGGAAAACGCAGTTAAGTATTCGCCAAAAGATAGTCAGATAACAATCTCCATCAAACCGGAAAAGGAAAGTTTGGTGGTGGCAGTTAAAGACCAGGGGATAGGTATCTCGCTGCATGACCAGGACAAGTTATTTAAGCCATTCGAGCGACTGGGATTTTCTCAAGATAGTACAGTAAAAGGTATTGGATTAGGCCTTCTGGTTTGCAAGAGATTGGTAGAAGCTCATGGCGGTCGTATGTGGGTGGAGTCCGAACCTGGCCGCGGTGCCACTTTTCTGTTTACATTACCCCTGGAACGGCATCAAGTTAAACGCCGTTCGTCCATAGTTAGAGATTAAAATAATTACTCTCTTTATCGGCTATAATCTGGTATCAGCCGTGTTCATGCCTCTTCGCTGTATTCGTCGGAATGTCATAATTTTTTAACTTTCCCGCCTTTTATTTTATGACTTTGCAATTTTAAGCTTGATAGTATTGTTATCGTACATATCTCATGTACAAATAAAATAAAAGGAAGGTAACATGAAAGAGTACTCCAAGAAACATGCGTTGGTTCTAATTTTAGGGCTGATGGTAGCTGTGCTGACAGCATGCACATCTACACCTTATTCTACCCCCACACAAGATACCAGTACTCCACCAGCTCCAGCTCCCGGCGGGCAAGCAGTTACTGTCAATATCAGCGCAATGAACTTCCGCTTCGACAAAAGTAATATCACTGTTCCTGCAGGCGCAAATGTGACTATGGTCTTTGATAACAAAGAGGCTGTCCCTCACAACGTCGCTATTTATACAACGTCAGCAGCAACAGAGGTGATTTTCAAAGGCGAGGTTATTACAGGCCCCAAAACAATTACTTATAGTTTTACGGCGCCGACAACTCCGGGGGATTATTTCTTCCGTTGCGATGTGCATCCCGCAGTGATGACAGGCACTTTCACTGTTACTAAATAGATGAGCGTTGGTTTGGCGGCATCGTATAACTCCGATTTAAAATTGTGACGTAAGGAACAAAGATAGGAGTAACCAGCATGTTGAAGAAAAAACGGTTCCTATTTTCATTGGTTCTTTTGGTTATGGCAGCCCTGGCCCTCGTTAGTGCCGGCTGCGCGGTGACCATTGTGCAAACGCCGGTGGGGCAGCCTCCCGTGCAAGTAGCCAGCAAGTATATAACGGGGGAATCTATAAATGCATCATGGATACCCCCGTGGACGGGAGCGGTGTCGTCAAACCTGCCCCCTATGTCAATCCCGGATATCGTTAAAAAGATAACTCCGAGCGTGGTCGCAGTTCATACGGAAGTGACTGCGTATGATATTTTTCTGCAACCGATACCTGGTCAGGGTGTTGGTACCGGGATCGTCATTGACAGCAATGGCTATATTGTCACCAACAATCATGTAATCGAGAACGCTCAAAGCGTACAGGTTATCACGGATGACGGCCGAAGTTTCGACGCTGTCAAAGTGAATGGAGACCCGCTGACTGACGTGGCGGTAATCCAGATCGATGCTAAAAATTTACCGGTAGCAGAAATTGGGAGCTCCAAGACTCTTCTGGTTGGTGAGGGTGTTGTCGCTGTTGGTAATGCGCTAGCACTCGAAGGCGGTCCTACGGTGACTTCAGGTATAGTGAGCTACATAGGGCGCTCTATTATGGAGCCTAACGGTACCGTCCTCTATGACCTTATCCAGACCGATGCAGCCATTAACCCTGGAAATAGCGGTGGTCCGCTACTGAATATGGCGGGTCAGGTAATAGGCATCAATACTGCTGTCGCTTCTCAAGCGGAGAATATCGGTTTTGCTATAGCTATTACACCAGCCCTGCCGGTCATCGAGCAATTAGTGCATCAAGGACGTGTTATACGATCTTACCTGGGAGTTGGACTATATACCACCACTAATGGGGTGGTAATAACCTCGGTTGACCCAGGCGGTCCGGCCGGTAAAGCGGGGCTCGAGGTGGGAGACATCGTTACTCAGTTTGCCGGACAAAAAGTTACTACTGCGGAAGCGTTGAGGCAAGCCATTATCTCGGGGCATATCGGAGACCGGGTAGAAATAAGCTTTATTAGGAATGGAAAAGAAAACCAGACTTTTGCCACACTAGTAGCTAGCCCAACACAGTAGCAGGCGTCGAGCTTGTGTTACTTAACGTTTTAGCGTAGGTCGGAAATAGAGTATTCCTATCTGGGATTAAATCTCACGGCCCCGTGCTGTGCTGCTAGCTTTTTTATTTCAAACAGGAAGACGGTAATAAGAGGAGTGAGGAATGCCAAAAGCCAGCCATTGGGGTTCAGGGTGGTCAGCTTTAAAGGTGCCTGTGCAATTGAAAGATTAGTTACCAATATTAAGAATGCCAGGGCTGTTGCCGCCCATACTAGCATGGCTTTGTTTGATAAAATGCCTATCTTCCATATCGGTTCTCGATGGGAGCGCATTGTTACGGCCAGGAAAATGTGGCCAATCAACCACGTGGCAAAGGCAATGGTCTGTGCCTGAACCGCTCCCCAGCCACGGTACCAGACTAATAGATAGTTTATTAGAACGGCTGCAGCGAGGCTGATGCTACCTACGGATATGTTAGTCAACATACTGCCATTGATGAATTTTTCCTTCTGCTCACGGGGCGGTCTCTGCATTGTGCCCGGTTCCATGGGCTCAACAACAAAAGTAGTTGAGGCTGCCAGGTCCATGAACAACTCCAGAAGAATGATTTGAATGGGTGAAAAAGGGAAAGGTATGTTAAGTAAAAGAGGAATTAGAAAAGTGAGCACCAGGGCTATTTTCACGCTTAAGTAGTAGGCAACGCCCTTTTTGAGATTATCAAAGATTTTCCTTCCCTCTCTAACTCCAGCAGTAATTGAACTGAAGCTATCATCAGCTAATATCATGCCGGCAGCCTCCCGAGCCACCTCGGTGCCGGTTTCTCCCATGGCGATACCTACATTTGCACTCTTTAAGGCAGGTGCATCGTTAATGCCATCTCCGGTGACTCCAACTATCTCTCCGGATTCCTGGAGCAGCCGGACGATTCTTAACTTTTGTTCAGGAGTAGTCCGGGCAAAAAGGGAGACTTCTTTGAGTTTGTCCTTAAGTGCCCGGTCATCCATTCGGTCGAGTTCCCCTCCTGTGATCAGGCTGCCACCAGAATCGATTCCGACCTGAGAAGCGACTTTTTGTACGGTAAGAGGATAATCCCCGGATACAATGATGGTTCTTATTCCTGCTTCTTTTGTTGTTTTGAAGGCTTCTATGACGCCGGGCCGTAAGGGGTCAACCAGTCCGGCTAACCCGACAAATACAAGGCTGTCTTCTGCCTCTGACTGGGCGATATTCGCTCCGTCTTCAACCTTTTTGTAGGCGAAGGCGATAACTCTCATGGCTTGGCTTGCCATGCTCTCGATAGTATTTCTTACGGCTTCATTATCTTGGTCTGTCTTCTTGCGCTCTGAAAGCCCCTGCATTATCCTTGAGCTTCTGGCCATAATGATTTCCGGCGCCCCCTTGGCGTAGACAACAGATTCGCCATTTTGACGGAAGATAGCAGACATCATTTTTCGTTCGTTATCAAAGCTGAACTCCGTTTGCAGGTTGAACTTTGCCAGTTGCTCCTCAGGAATAATGCCAGCGGTCTTAGCGGCCTCGATAATCGCGGCTTCCATGGGGTCATCTGAATTGCAGCCACCCGAGGTTATTCGGGTACAGGAGGTTAGCAGGCCGATTCGTAACAGCAATAAATCGGATGGCGATAAGCTGTCGCCGGCAAACGATTTCGAAGTAGTATCTGTCGAAATTCTGGCAAGAGTCATCCTGTTTTCCGTAATTGTTCCAGTTTTATCGGTAACAATAGTGGTGACATCTCCTAGAGTCTCGGCTGTGCTTAGCCGTCTTATAAGCACATTTTTCCTGGAAAGGGCCAGGGCGCCGACACCAAGCACCATGGTGATGATTATGGGCAACTCTTCAGGAATAGTAGCGAACGACAGAGAAAGGCCGGTCAAAATCATATCCTTTAAAGGCTTGTGCTGTATTATTCCTGCTATTGGAATAAGGATGCTAAAGGACACGGCGACCCATACTAAAAGGCCGGCTAGTTGCTTCATTGACTGCTGCAAACTGGTCCTGGGTTCTTTGGCTTCGACAACCAGTCCGGTTATCCTGCCAAGCTCAGTTGCCATGCCGGTGGCTGTTACCACACCTGTCCCCCGGCCGCGGGTAATGGTTGTCCCGGCAAATATCATGTTGTTCCTTTCTGCCAGGACTGCATCGTGGGGAAGTATCTTATCGTATTTGGCGACGGGAGTAGATTCACCCGTAAGAGCAGATTCGTTGGTTTGCAGGCCGAATGAGCTGATTATTCTGATATCCGCTGGAATAATTTCCCCGACTTCTAATATTGCTATATCGCCCTTTACTACGTCTGTTGTTGGTATGCTCTGGTAGAGTCCGTCGCGCAGCAAGGTGACAGTCGGTTGGGAGAACTTTCTGAGAGCAGCGATTCCCTTTTTAGCGCGGTACTCAGTAAATATTTCCACGAATACCAGGGCTATAATTATGACGAATATGGTTATAGCATCTCTAGCTTGACCCCAAATACTGTAAATTATACCGACGATAAGCAGGAGCACAATCATCGGCTCTTTAATTTCTTCTTTAAAAACACCCCAGAGACTGACGGTCCTTTCTATCGTCAGCCGATTGTCACCAAACTGATTTAGCCTCTTTTTGGCTTCAGCCTGGGAGAGTCCGGTACCAGGCTCCGTATTTAATGAGTGAAATATATTATCCAGGTTTTCAGACCAGGGTTCAGTCATTGCGCCAGCATTTTAACAAATAACTTCTTTTATGTCCCGCAGCCGTCCTTCGGTTTCGATGACCATTATTGATTGTGCTTATACTGAGTATAGTTTTCGATGCCAACAGTGGCCTTAAAATGTTATGATTTTTTAACTTTTATACATGTGTGTTTTATGACTTTGTTATTGCTGGTCTGTTACTATTGCCTGACGCTGAAGTCGGTTTAGCACAAATTTAGCCAAAAGCTCAAAAATCTTTAAAGGAGGTGAATGAACGGGGGCGATTAAAGAGATGTTTTTATCTATGAAAGCACCGTAAAAAGGAGGAGTCATGAACAGGATAGTCAAAAACCTCAGCATTCTAGTACTGGTCTTTGGAGTTATTGCCTTAGCTATGGGAATCGTGTTTGTATACCAGGGGGTATCCAAACAGGCATTACTTACGGGTATTATGAAGCAGGAAAATGTTAAATTGTCAGCGCTTGGTGTAACAGGCGATAAAGCTAATGAGATAATCGATACTGCCGAGTCAGCCCAAATAGCAGGCGATACCGTACGCGGACACAGGCATGCAATAGCTCCCACGTATTCGGACCTGTTAGCCGGGGGTAAATTCGACCCGACTAATCCCAAGGATGTGACGTATGCTCAGGCACTGAACCTGGAGAACTACCTATACGTGGGGGCGCTCAGCTTCGGTGTGACTACCATAGCTACGGCAGTCGGAGGATTTATGATAGTCGTTGCCCTGGCGCTGGGTGCCATAGGTGTCGTGCTGTTAAAAGTGGCAAAGATGTTGCCTTAACCGGTGGTGTGCCGGGGATATAGCAATGACTCTGTGGGAGTTGTCAAATGAGGATACGTGTTGATAGAAATTTGTGCACAGGAATAGGGAACTGCGTAGCTGTGGCACCAACGGTGTTCACGTTGGATAAGAGCAATAAAGCCGTGGTTCTAAAACCGGAATCTGTCGATGAAGATATATTGATGAGTGCCGCTGAAAGTTGCCCGGAGAACGCTGTTATCATTGAAGATGACGATGGTAACCAGTTGTACCCCTAATATTTAGCACGCAAAATTTAATTTGCCCTACGTAGATTGTTGGTTTGACACGGCTTTTTAGCTAAAGTTAATGAATTTTTTATTATTTTCGGCGCTATTTTATGATTTCTTTACAATTGCTAACTTAAAATAACAATAACTAGTTTTTTCGGAGGGAAAGCACATGTCCGTTGCGTTAGCTCAACAACATGTTCAAAACGATATAGAAGGGAACGGGCAGGACATATGTTCAGCCCTTGATGAGGTTATTGTTGTCTGTCCGAAATGTAAGGCCCTAGAAACGCTTTGGCTTTCTGCAGGTTTATTGGTGCCGACCCGAAAATTTAGGCAAAGCGGCAATCAAGTCTATCACGATTGCGGTTCAACCGAACCGTGCTGTTTTTACCACTTCTGAAACAGTAGTGAATTGACTGCCGCCCTGCACCAGGTATTAAAAACTGGCAGGGGCGGCAGGATTCGAACCCGCGACCTGCGGTTTTGGAGACCGCTGCTCTCCCAACTGAGCTACACCCCTATATCTTTTTGGAATCAAAGTACCCCTGGGGCGATTCGAACGCCCGACACGCGGTTTAGGAAACCGCTGCTCTATCCATCTGAGCTACAGGGGCAGCAAGCCAAATTTAGATGCGTGACTTCTTAATCAGGTACCCCTCCGGGGTCTTGTAGGTTTCCAGCCGCATTCCCTGTCCAGGCGTGATCTCCTCTGGTTCTTCTTCCTCTTCTACCTCTTCAGCCTCACGTTCGGGCCTTTCTTCGATAGCCACTCTTTTTGGAGGTGAAACCGCAGCTTCGGCTCTAGTAGCTAAGCTTCTCTTGGACCTGTGTCTTAGCTCACCTAACGCCTTATCTAAATCCTTGAGTATATCGCCGATTCGGGTCTCAGCCATAGCGCTAGCTTCGTCCGTCGCCAGGTTCTCGATTTGGGTAATGTAGGTTCGGAGCCTAGAACTATGTTCTTCTAACTCTTTGATCTGCTCTGCCAACTTGTTGGCCATGGACTGTATCTCAGGAATCTCCGAATCGAGGAGATTTTTTATGATATTCTGGACTCTAGCCCTTCGAGGCTTTTCTGCCATCTTCTTAACCTCTCTCACTATTTCAGCGGGATGAGATTAGCGCCCAGACCTTGTTACCGTGTCTACCTATTACCGTCCGCTATCCCGCTAGTCAATCAATTATAACAATGGGGCATTGTCAATGCAACCATTCCGTTTGATTGTATTCAGACCCTAGAGGAGCGCAGTTTCTTGACTTTTGCCATACCTTTTCATATACTAACAACCCGTAGTTTGTTCAGATTGATGTTGCCCGAGAGGTTTCTTGATTTGCCCGAGTAGCGCAATGGTAGCGCAACCGACTTGTAATCGGTAGGTTAGTGGGTTCGACTCCCCTCTCGGGCTTTGACTTTAAGCCAGGGTTGGGAGGGGTGCCGGAGTGGACAATCGGAGCAGACTGTAAATCTGCCGCCTGAAGGCTACGTAGGTTCGAATCCTACCCCCTCCACCATCTCGGAGGTTTTGCGGCTTTATTAAAATAGTGTATAATTTGATTCTATACTGTATAATATGTGGAAAATTTGCCCACATAGCTCAGCAGGTAGAGCACGTTCTTGGTAAGAACGGGGTCACCAGTTCGAATCTGGTTGTGGGCTGTGTAAAGAAGGAGGTTCTCTAAAATGGCAAAGAAGGTCTTTCAACGTACGAAACCACATTTGAATGTGGGAACAATAGGTCATGTCGACCACGGTAAGACGACTTTAACATCGGCTATTACTCTATGTTTGTCCAAGCAAGGAGAGACTCAATTTCGTGCCTTCGATTCCATCGATAATGCACCTGAAGAGAAAGCACGCGGCTTGACAATAGCTATCGCCCATATTGAGTACGAGACTGCAAAGCGGCATTATGCTCACGTGGATTGTCCGGGGCATGCTGACTATATTAAAAATATGATTACCGGTGCGGCTCAAATGGATGGTGCGATACTGGTAGTTAGTGCTCCTGATGGGCCTATGCCTCAGACACGTGAACATGTTCTTTTAGCCCGCCAGGTAGAAGTGCCCAGCATACTCGTGGCATTGAACAAAGTAGATATGATGGAAGACCCGGAACTGCTTGACCTCGTTGAACTCGAAGTCAGAGACCTTCTGTCCAAACAAAAATTCCCAGGAGATAAAACTCCTATCGTTCGGGTGAGCGCTCTGAAGGCATTGGAATGCGGTTGTGGCAAGCGAGAATGCGAATGGTGCGGTAAAATTTTACAGTTGATGGATGCTGTAGATGAGTGGGTTCCACTTCCTGTCAGACCCAAAGATAAGCCCTTCTTGATGCCGGTAGAGGACGTATTCGGTATCAAGGGACGCGGCACCGTAGCCACCGGTAGGGTGGAGCGCGGCATAGTTAAGACCGGCGACGAAATTGAAATTGTGGGTATCAAAGATACACGGAAGACCGTAGTAACCGGCGTGGAGATGTTCCATAAAACTCTGGACAGTGGTGAACCTGGAGACGCGGTTGGATGCTTGCTCAGAGGCATAGAGCGCGAGGATATAGAGAGAGGGCAGGTTCTGGCTGCACCGGGCTCCATTACGCCTCATACTCACTTTGAGGCTGAAGTCTACGTGTTAACTAAGGAGGAAGGTGGGCGGCATACTCCCTTCTTTAATGGCTATAAACCTCAGTTCTATATAAGGACCCTTGATATTACCGGCGTTGCCGAATTGCCCAAGGGTGTGGAAATGGTCATGCCGGGCGATAACATAAAAATGACCATAAAGCTTATTTATCCGGTAGCTCTGGAACAGGGACTACGCTTTGCCATTCGCGAAGGTGGCAAGACAGTCGGAGCCGGAGTCATCGGTAAAATCATTGAATAACCATGGCCAAGAAAGGTGAATCGCGTGGTGTCATTCAGCTAGCGTGCACTCAGTGCCAGGAGCGGACATATACCACTGATAAGAATAAAAAAAATGACCCCCAGCGATTGGAACTGAAGAAATATTGCCCGCGTTGCCGCACGCATACGCTCCACCGGGAGACGAAGTAATCCTTGGTCAATAAAAGTCAGCCTCAAATTATTGCCAAGAAAAGGTCTCGTTTTGCCTTTATTGGCGACATTATCGCTGAGCTGAGGAAGGTAACCTGGCCATCGAGGCGGGATACCATACGTCTGACAATCATGGTTATTATAGTATGTTTTGCGGTAGGGATCTTTTTGGGGGCGCTTGACTTTGGTTTTTCACAGCTGGTAGCCAAGGTGCTTTTACGTGGGGGTTAGACTGTGAAGAATGGCGATAAGCACTGGTATATTGTACATACCTACTCGGGTTATGAGGAGCGTGTCCAGAAGGCTCTGGAACAGCGAATTAAATTTATGGATGCTGAGAACAAGATATTTAAAATAGAAATACCCAAAGAAGAAGAAATTGAGATCAGGGGTGGACAGCGGCGCACTGTGGCCAAGAAGGTCTTTCCCGGCTACGTTTTAGTGCAGATGCTGATGGATGATGACAGTTGGAATGTGGTGCGCAATACCCCCGGTATAACCGGCTTTGTGGGCAGCGGCAACAAACCTACGCCCTTGTCTGAAGGGGAGGTAAATGCTATCTTAAAGAGGGCCGAAGGTTCACCGCAAATTAAAGTGGGCTTCAGAAAGGGTGAGAACGTTAGAGTGGTTGACGGTCCTTTTTCTGATTTCGTCGGGGTGGTTGATGAGATAAATGTGGCCAAAGGCAAGGTAAAGGTGCTTCTGACACTATTCGGGCGAGAGACGTCCGTGGAACTTGACTTTTTACAGGTTCAGAGGTTGTAAATGGCTAAAAAGGTTAAAGCTATCATTAAACTTCAGATTGAGGCTGGTAAGGCTACACCGGCGCCGCCAGTAGGTCCGGCGCTGGGGCAGCATGGTGTCAACATTATGGCTTTCTGCAAGGACTATAACGAGCAGACCGGCTCTCAGGCAGGGTCCATCGTCCCTGTGGAGATCACTATATATGAAGACAGGTCATTTACTTTTATCACTAAAACCCCGCCGGCATCCGACCTGTTGAAAAAAGCCTTAAACATAGAAAAAGGCAGCGGCACTGCAGGGCAGCAAAAAGTGGGCACATTACCTCGTGAAAAGGTGTACGAGATTGCCCGCGTTAAAATGAGAGACCTGAACGCGTTAGACCTGGAAGAAGCCGCGCGGATTATCGAGGGCACCGCCCGCAGCATGGGAATCGACGTGGAGAAATCATGACATTTAGAGGGAAAAAGTACAAAGAAGCAACTAAGCTGCTGGATAAAGAGAATGCATACACACCCGGTGAGGCTGTAGGACTGGCTAAAAAAGTAGCCTTCGCCGGCTTCGATGAGACTGTCGAGCTGCATCTAAGGATGGGAGTCGACCCCAGAAGTGCTGACCAGCAGGTGCGGGGTATAGCCCTTATGCCTAATGGTTTAGGAAAGAAGGTCAGGATTGCTGTCTTCGCTCAAGGTGAAGCAGCCAGGGCTGCCGAAGCAGCAGGAGCCGATTATGTGGGTAGTGATGACCTCATTAAGAAAATTGAAGATGGCTGGCTTGATTTTGACGTGAGTATAGCTACCCCCGACATGATGGGGAAGGTTGGAAAGCTGGGCAAAATACTGGGTCGTAAAGGGTTGATGCCTAACCCCAAGTCAGGAACGGTTGTAGCTGCTGAAGACGTGGGCAGAGGTATTACCGAAGCCCGGAAAGGCCGGGTGGAATTCCGGCTGGATAGGACAGCTATTATACATGTGCCGATCGGTAAGGTCAGCTTCGATGAGGCTCAGCTTCTGGAAAACTTGACTGCGCTGGTGGAGGCCATAAACAAGGCTAAACCGGGCGGCGCCAAGGGACAGTATATTAAAAGTGCCTTTTTGACCACCACCATGGGGCCGGGTATCAAGCTTGACTTGAAGCCCCTGATATCGTAAGCTGTGCTTTAAGTTCTTTATGAATTGAATAGGCGACTTCTATGTGGAGCCCATGACAGCAGGTGCCGTTAGGCTTAATAAATCTGCCTGCCGAGGTAACTTAAGTTTGACGGGTTGTTGTAACCCGGTTTAAGGTCCTTGTGTCATGGCAAGGGCTTTTTTATTTTACAGGAGTGTGAACTATGTTGAAACAAAAAAAAGAACAAATGATAGATGAGTTGACCAACAGCTTGTCTCGCTGCACCATTGCCATAGCCACTGATTATCGTGGTTTGACGGCAAAAGAGATGGTGCAGTTGCGCCGGCGTTTGACTAAGATGGGTATAGAGTACCGGGTGATAAAAAACACACTTACCAGGTTTGCTGCGGATAGAGCTGATAAAAAGCAACTGGAGTCATTGCTCACCGGCCCGGTAGCTATAGCCTTTGGCTTTGACGACGTAATGAAGCCGGCCCAGGTTTTAAGAGAGCATATCCGCGCTGTGGGATCCGTGCTGCAGATTAAAGGCGGGATTCTCGGTGATAAGCTGCTTACTCCCGAGGATATCGCTAATCTGGCTACCATGCCGTCAAGAGAGGTCTTGATTGCCAGGCTGATGGGGCAATTACAAGCTCCGCTACAAGCTTTACATAACGTGTTAAGTGCACCTCTGCGGGGCTTTTTGAATGTAATGCAAGCTAGAGCTAAACAACTTGAAGGAGGATAAAATGGCAGAAGAACAAGTCGAATCAGAACAACCTAAGGTCGAAGGCGAACCGAAAGCTAAAAAGCAAACTAAAGCAAAGGAGACTTCGTCGGGAGCCAAGACGATGACAAAGGAAGACATTATAGGCGTAGTGAAGAATATGACCGTGCTGGAGCTAGCTGAACTGGTAAAGGCTCTGGAGGAAGAGTTTGGGGTATCAGCGGCAGCACCGATGGCGATGGCAGCGATGGGGGGAGCAACATCGGCGGCAACCGCAGCACCCGAAGAGGAAAAAACTGAGTTTACCGTAATTCTCAAGGAAATCGGCGAGAATAAGATCAACGTGATTAAAGCCGTCCGAGAGGTGACTACTCTGGGTCTCAAAGAGGCCAAAGATTTAGTGGAGGGTGCCCCGAAGCCGGTCAAAGAAGGCATCAATAAGGACGAAGCCGCTGCGATAAAGAAGAAGCTCGAAGAAGCCGGAGCCAAGGCAGAAATCAAATAGCGATACCGGCTTGGCTTTGTGGTTGAGAAAATCTTAAGGCTTTAGCTTTCCCATAGGCAAGCGATTAGCTCGCCGAAGGTTATTTAGGACGAATAGGAGTAACAACATTCGGCGAGCTTTTCATTGTCTCTGACATGATGTAACATTGGTGCCCGTAACTGTAATAATTTAGACTAACGTAAGCGATTAAAATGGCTGAAGAGGAATTCTACGAAGTATCGGCTACGGTAATATCTCAGAAGGGTACCTGTGAAGCTGGTCACAAGATTGGCGACGAATTTCTTATTGCCGATAAGACGCCGCCCGGTTTGTGCGCTTGGGCGTTTTCTACACTTTTCCCCTTTATATCAACGTTGCAGTTCCGCGGCTCTTTCCCCTGGGAAGAGGACAAAGATAAAGCTACCGTTGCCTGTCCCGACCCGGCAAACCCCGTCGTGTTTGAATTAAAGCGACTGCGAAAATAGGCGGAGCGCCATCCACAGGCATCACCTTAGAGGTGGTGCTGCAAAGCCGGCATCGCATCAATTTCAGCAAGTTTCTGACGTCTACAGGATTTGCTACAATTATTGTATAAAGTTGATGTTTCGGGGAAGCTAAGATATGAAAGCTCTGGGTGTTTTTTTGTTCATACTGGGTATAATGGGCCTGCTGCTGAACTTGTTATTCTGGCTGCCTGCCAAATTTAACCTCGTTGTGGCGGTGCTTATCTCCGTCGTCTGTTTGGTAGCCGTCTGGGGTGGCGGCAGGTTGGCTCAGCCAAAGACGGAACTGGTGGCACAGCCGGCAGGAAAATACGAGCCAGTATCCCCGCCAGCCCAGTTGTCGCCGCCGGCGGCGGGAGTTATCTGCCCCAAATGCGGCTGCCAGATTGTGCCCGGACAGCAGTTCTGCGGCGGCTGCGGTTCGAGCCTGGTCTCTTATTGTGCCAGGTGCGGAAATGCTATCAGTGAGCCGTCAAGGTTCTGTGGCAGGTGTGGCGCCAGGCTAAGTTGAAACGGAGTAACGCCGTGTCTGTTGGTATTTTGTATCAAGACGGACTGAAGGAATACGATTTCGGCCCGGGGCATCCGTTTCGAGGCAGCCGCGCCGAGGTATTCATTGAGTTCTTGAAACAGCATATTGCCGAGGATGGAAATTACCGGATTCTCGAAGCCGGGGCAGCAACCGAAGATGATTTGCTCCTGATTTGCCGCCAGGACTATATCGACTTCACCAGGGAATATTTCAAGGCTGCCAATCTGGGCCTGAGCTATCCCCAACCCGACCTCTTTTACGAATATCACAGCATGGACAATAAGCCCATCGGCAAGCCGGGAAAGCTGGAGGAGGCGGCGAGACTGGTTATCGGGCAGGCCAGGACGGCCTGCGAGTTGGTTCAAGACGGCACATATAGGAAAGTTATTTCAATCGGCGGCGGGCTGCATCATGCCAAGCCTTCTTACGGCGAGGGTTTTTGTCTGTACAACGATGTTGCTTTCTGCGGCCGGTATCTTATGAAAAAGTATAAGCTCGACCGGATTTTGATTCTGGATACAGACGCCCATGCCGGCAACGGCACCGCTGAATATTTCTACGAGGAGCCAAAGGTATTATTTATCGACCTGCATCAGGACCCGAGGACTCTCTACCCGGGGACCGGATTTGCCTACCAGATCGGTTCCGGGGAAGGCAAAGGCTTTACCGTCAATATTCCCATGCCGGTCGGCGCCGGCGATGATTCATATAAGCTGGTTTTCGAATCCATAGTTGAGCCGCTGGTCCGCGAATTCAAACCGCAGATTATAGTCCGGAACGGAGGCTCCGACCCCCATTTCGATGACCAGCTAACGGCTTTGGGGCTGACCGTAAAAGGCTTCAGAATGATCGGTGAGAAGACCAGGGAGGTAGCCAAAGTCTGCGATGGTAAGGTCATTGATTTGATTGCCTCCGGCTACAATGAGAAGGTCTTGCCCTCTGCCTGGCTGGCTTTAATTTCCGGATTGGCCGGCTTTAAGGTTGACATAAAAGAATCAGAGCCTGTACCCCAGCGTTTTATGTCCGATACCGCTCTGGCTGAGACCGGCAGGGTGATAAGCGATGTCAAGAGCAACCTCAAAGATTACTGGGCCTGCTTTCAATAACCGCAGAATGAACGCAAACCTCCGCTTAACCTTCCCCACGTAGAAACCACCAAAATTCACGTAAAGCTTACCTGATCTTCATAATAAATTCATATTCGCTTGCTATTATTGAGGGGTAGTAGAATTCATAAAGGAGGCGAATGTACGTGAGCAAGCTATTTAAAATCGGCATTCCAATCTTGATTGTACTACTCATGTTAGTAGTTGTCGGCACCGGTATTGTGTTGGCCAAAGAACAGGATGGCTCGGTTTCAACCCGACCCGCCGCCTATGATGGTTCCTCTAACGGTACCTGGGCGGGCTGCTGGAACAGCGGTGGTTACTGTCCCGGGCCGTGCGGACGAGGTGCATTGAATGGAGATAATGCAGGTAACTACCCACCGTGTCACGGTTACTAGGTTTAACTTATTATGATTATTGTCTAGTCGGAGTACCGACTTATCAAATTACACCTCCTAAGCTAGGGGCGAAGCTCGACCACTTCGCCCCTATTATTTTGTTTATGCTACAATCAAATTGGGCAACGGTGTAAGTAAAATGGCACGTAACAAGATTTTGCTGGTGGAGGACGAACCAAAGGTATGCGAGCTCATCAAGGCATACCTGGTTAAGGACGGCGACGATGTTGTCATCGCCGGCGATGGTAAAACTGCTATTGAGCAGGCTCAAATTTATAAGCCGGACCTTATACTGCTCGATTTGAATTTGCCTGAACTGGATGGGCTGGAAGTATGCCGGCAAATCAGGAAGCAATCGAACGTGCCTATTATCATGCTTACCGCCCGTGATGAAGAGATAGATAAAGTTGTCGGGCTTGAAATTGGGGCCGATGACTATGTTACCAAGCCGTTTAGCCCACGTGAGCTGGCTGCCAGGGTCAGTGCCGTACTGCGAAGATACAGGGAAGGCTTGAAAAAAGGTGAACAGATTGTTACCGGAGAGCTTCGCCTGGACCCGGACAAACACGAAGCGACTTATTTTGAGCAGCCGTTGAGCCTGACCGCTGCCGAATTTAAATTAGTCTCTGTCTTAGCCCGTAATCCGGGCAGAGTCTGCACCCGGCTGCAACTGATGGATTCAGCTTTCGGTGAGTCCTATGAAGGTTATGAGCGGACCATAGATGCTCACATAAAGAATATCAGGCAGAAGATGGCAAAGGTAGCACCGGATTCAACCAATCCGCTGGCAACAGTCCGGGGTGTCGGCTACAAATTGGAGGAACCATGCTAAATAAGCTGTCGGTGAAGCTTTCACTTCTCTTTGTGGGAATTGCTCTGGTTAGCGTGGGCGTTATAGCTCTGTGGGTGAATCGTTCGGTCCAGACTGAATTCACCTGCTACTGCCAGAAAAATTGTCAGGTACAAGCGGCACCGGATTTCACCTCCACTATAACGATGCCCGGCGGTGACTCTAATTCAGGTGCGCCCCTTTACATGGGTGAGGCCGAGCAAGCCTTCCTTAGTGGGGTTCGTAATTCTTTGTGGCTGGCAGCATTAGTAGCTATCTTGACCGGCGTGGGTCTGGGTTACTTTTTCAGCCGGCTTATTAGTGGGCCTATGAGACAGCTTACTTTAGCGGCGCGTAAAGTTGCCACCGGCGATTTCTCACAGAGGGTTTCTATAAAAACAGACGACGAAATCGGCGAGGTGTCTGTAGCCTTTAACACGATGGCCGAGCAGTTGGCGGCGAAAGAGAAAAGCAGACGCCGGTTGCTGGCTGATATCGCCCATGAATTGCGCAACCCGCTGAGCATCATTCAAGGGAACCTGGAAGCCTGGCTTGACGGAGTCATCACACCCGCTCCAGACCAGGTGGCCTCGGTATATGACGAAACTGTTCTACTTTCCAGGTTGATAACCGACCTTAGGGACCTGTCGCTGGCGGAAGCCGGCCAGCTGAAGCTATATCAGAATGCCACCGAGCTCGGCGAGTTCATTTTCGCCGAGATAACCAGCGTCCAGAACCGATGCCAGGAAAAGCAAATATCAATTAGCGCTGACCTTCCTCACGGGCTGCCGTTGGTGCTCATTGACAAAGACCGCATACGCCAGGTGCTGCACAACCTTGTCGATAATGCACTCAGATATACGCCCGCCGGCGGTGCCATCAAAATCGGCGCCGATTATACCAAACCGGGCTGGGTCATGGTATCTGTGTCAGATACAGGATCCGGCATACCCAGTAAGGATTTGCCCCATGTTTTCGACCATTTCTACAAGGCAGACCGGTCGCGGCAGAGAGGACACGGAGGAGCCGGCATAGGACTGGCTATGGTGAAGCGGGTGGTGGAGTTGCACGGCGGGACGGTTTGGGTGAAAAGCCGTAAGGGCAAAGGTACCACCTTTTACTTCACATTGCCTGTGGCGTGACAGCTGTCTATTCTCTCAAAAAGCCGTAGACTATCAGAAACAGCGATAGATAATACGTAATCATAACGGCGTAATCCGCTGCCGGCACCGGCATCATGAATTTGTTGATGGCCAGGACCGAGTCAGAAACGATAAAAGAAATACCTCCGTAGAGTGTAAAATCGTTCTTTGCTGCCCTCAATGAGGCAAAGATACCCATCAAAGTTATGGCTGTCATGTAGATATAGACCGGTATTGCCATCTCTTTGAGAGAGGGCGTCATGACAAAAGCCATCATTTTCGAATACACGATAAGCAGAACAATAACAGGAATCTTGGATATCTGAAACTTAAAATCTCTGGAGAACGTTACTATTAACAATATGTGGGTAATCAGGAATAGTCCCAGACCAATGACGAAGTACTTTCCCGCCGCCAGTTCCAGGGCTACATCCGCAGCGGCGCAGAACAGCAGAGACGCAAACAGCAGTTTGCCTCTCGAGCCGGCAATTGCTATGAACGCCAGCACCGCCAGACTTATGGCCGGTATGGCCTTAATGACGAAATTACCGGGATAAGGTTCGAACGGTAACAGGCCGATGAACAGTACAGCGAAGGCACCGAAGATATAGAGCCAGGTCTTTTGCACAGTTGTCACTTTTCACCCCCGGATGTTAAGATTGCCTGCTTTTGTCACATTATAACCCCTTTGTCAACGGCGCGTCTCCACCTTCCCCTTCCAAGGGAGAGAGAGTACAATTTGTCATTCTGAGCTCTCCTCCACTCATTCTGAGCCTATCGAAGAATTCCCTTGTCGTGCTGATAATTGACAAAAGACCTTAATCCTAACTAGTATATCGCTTTAGTATTAGCGAATATCTCCGGAGGCAAATTATGGATGCTAAACTGCTGTCCTTATATTTTGTGCTCGGCGGCACGATTGTGACCCTGATAAGTTACTTCGGCACCCAGGGTAAAGGGCTGCTGGCGGCGTTCATCGGTTTTTTCCCCACCATCAGCATCGTAACCCTGTGCATTATATACTATAAAAGCGGCGCCGGCGCTACGGTCTCCTATTTCAAGGGCATGCTGTTTCTAATACCCGCCTGGGTCCTGTATGCACTGGCTATGATATTTATTCTGCCGCGATGGGGTCTTGTGCCCACGGTTATCATAGGCGTAGCCATTTACGTGGGTGTGGCTTTGCTAACCATCCGGCTGGTTCAATAAACGCCTTCCCATCTGCCAGCGAGAGGAGCACTGAATCATGGATATGAAACTTAAAGAGAAATTCAGCCGGCAGTGGCAGAAGTATTTCAACGCTGCCGAGTTGCCGATTACTTTCTATTACACAGATGACGCAGGCCGTGCTGAGCCTATGAAGCCCACTTCGGGACATAGATGTATAATCGGCGACCTGATTAAAGTCAGGGAAGGCACTCCTATCAGCTACAACGCGGATTCCATCGGCTGCTTTGGCGGCAAAAGATACCTCGGCTTCAGCCGGACCATCGCGCCCAACTTTGAATATTTCCTGTCTTGTGGCATACCAGGCAAGCTAGAAGGCGAGCGCTACAAGAAATCCCCCGAGCTGGTAAAGGAGATAATGAAACAGCAAGCGGCGTTTACGGCACCGGCCCGGTTCATCGTATTCAAGAGATGGGACAGGCTCGATGAGGCCGACAGTCCGGAAGTCGTCATCTTCTTCGCCCAGCCTGATGTTCTTTCAGGCCTCTTTACGTTGGCTAATTTCGACGAAGGCGAGCCGAATGGAGTATTCGCCCCGTTCAGTGCCGGCTGCGGCTCGATTGTCCAGTACCCGTATCTGGAAGGAAAAGCCAGGCGCCCCAGAGGCGTTATCGGCATGTTCGATGTCTCAGCGCGTCCGTTTGTACCCGGTAA
Source organism: Dehalococcoidia bacterium (assembly GCA_050011565.1). Taxonomy (GTDB): domain Bacteria; phylum Chloroflexota; class Dehalococcoidia; order GIF9; family UBA5629; genus 9FT-COMBO-48-23. The sequence continues at coordinate 524 of JBEKIW010000005.1, read as the reverse complement.
TATGCTTACCTTTTCGGCGCCGATGAATAAATTTACCCGGATGATTGACAACATGGAGGAGAGCTTTCTTATCACCGGCTCATGGCAGAAGTTGCAGAAGCGTATAGGTTCTAAAACCGAGTAAGCCCATCCCTTCGAGTTTCCTTTTGGCCCAGCCTATCTCCTCACCCAGCCCTCTTATACAGCGCGTATGGCGTTTATTCTGCTGGTGGTGTCGCTCGCGGCCGCATTTATACCCGTGTGGCGGGTAATGCGGATAAAGATTCTGGACGCCATTTGGGAATAAATCATCAGCTCTGCATTAATATGGAGGCGTTGGGAACGGGGGATTATTACTTCCAATACGCAGACACATAATATAGCTGTGTGTGATGCACCTAGCTAAAATTGCACAAAACTGACTTTTGTGCAATCTTCTTTTCCTAATTGACGCCAAGATACATTCCTTAAATTAACATGCGACACGAGGTAACTTGATCATAAGTTTGTTATAATTGTTCCGGCATATTGATGAGGTCCGGTTG
>JBEKIW010000004.1:0-177521 GCA_050011565.1 Dehalococcoidia bacterium | reverse complement strand
ACCAGGACCCGATGGGAAAGGCACAAGTCGTAACAACGCCGAGCGACAAAGGCATACTCATGATCACGATGGTTATCCCCAATCAGGATGCTTTGCCAGGTATTTTGCAGGCTCAGAAGCAGACTACCGCCGAACTGGTAAAGTAAGCTCCATTTGTAACATTTTGGCTTATTGTGCAATGAGGGAAGCCTCTCCTCTGCCTTAGCGCAAAGCATTTTTATTCGCCGATTATTTGCCTGCAATATGCAGTTGCCTACCAACAGTACTCTCCTTCTGCAGTGTTTAAGTACGGCCTTGACATTCGATAACAAAAGAAATACTATCGCTTTTACAGGGGTAGTGGTGTGTATGGAATACGAAGATGGTAAGAAGAACCTTGATAACCTCATTATTTGGGCTGACCAGAACACAGATAAGCTCAGTCGGAATGAAGCAACAACAAGATTACATCTGATAGACCGGCTCTTCTTTGAATGCCTCGCTTGGCAGCGCGAAGACTGTACAGCTGAGGAAAGGGTTAATGGCAAGTACATAGATTACTCTTTTCATTGCCCAGAATGTCTGTTGGTAGTCGAGGCAAAAAAAGAAGGCGTCTACTTTGAGCTCCCCGTTGGCAAATCAAGGCAAAAGCAGGATATTAAGTTCTTCCTGGATAACTTCCCTAAAGTATATAAAGCGATTGAACAAGCGACTAGCTATTGTCAAAGTCACGGTACTCCTTATGGTGCGGTGTGTAACGGCCACCAACTTATAATTTTTGTTGCTAGCCGAACTGATGGACGTCCCCCACTTGATGGCAAAGTAATTGTATTCGACTCTCTTCCGAACCTCCACGAAAATTTTCTCCTAGTATGGCAGTGCTTATCGCAATTAGGTGTAGTGTCTCGTCACCTTTCAATAGAGCTGCAGGATGTTAATATTGCTCCAGTGCCAGAGAAGCTATCAAAGGGAATCACTGGCTACCCGGGTTTCAAACGAAGGAACAACTTGCAAACGGACCTGCAAATTCTTGGAGAACTCTTTATTGAGGATATAGCCAGTCTGGGTATGAATGGCAAAGAGCAAGAATTCTTAAAAGAATGCTATTGTGAAAGCGGAGCTCTTTCGCAATATGCGACGATAAGCAAAGATATACTGCGAGCACGCTATTCGGCAATTTTCCAAAACCAAACTGAAGGACCTTCTCTTGTGCCTGTGACAACCAAAAAAGGCTTAAGCCCAGATTTCCTTGCCAAAAGCCTGAGCCGAAGGCCAATTCTTCTGGTTGGTGATATTGGGGTTGGCAAGACCATGTTCATTAAGCATCTCTATCAGGTTCGCGAGCCTGAAGTTTTCTCAAACACGCTAGTATTCTATATCGACTTCGGACATAAGCCCACCCTGGAGAAGGATTTACGAACCTTCATAGAGAGTGAGATGGTGGGGCAGTTATTGGAAAAGCATAATATTAATATCGAGGAGCGCAACTTCGTACATGGCGTTCTGCACCGTGACATACAGCTTTTTGATAAAGGTATATACGGTGATGTAAAGGAAACCAACCCAACAGAGTTCAAAAAGAAACAGGTAGAATTTATTGCAGAAAAAGTGCGTGATAAAGATAGCTATCTCAAGAAGTGTCTCAATCACATCGAGAGAGGCCACAAGAAGCAACTCGTAATCTTCCTTGATAACGTAGACCAGCGCTCCTATGAGTTTCAAGACCAGGCTTTCTTGGTTGCGGAAAGCATAGCAGAAAACTGGCCGGTTACAGTTTTTATTACTATCAGACCAGAGACGTTCTATAGGTCTAAGATATCCGGAACTATTAGTGCCTATCACCCGAGAGCATTTACGATTGCACCACCGCGAGTGGATGAGGTAGTAAATAGGCGTCTTATCTATGGGCTCAAGCTGCTAGAGACAGGTCAATTTCTGTTATCGGGAGATGTGCATGTAAAAAGTGAAAGGCTGGGTAACTATCTAAAAGTCTTAATTCATTCGTTCAGCAATAATCTCCATTTAATGCAGTTTCTTGATAATATGGTGGGCGGGAATATTCGTCTCGCGTTGGCATTTGTCCGAGTGTTCATTGGTAGTGGCCATGTTGACACAGGGAAAATTCTCGATATATTCAAAGTTCAAGGAAGCTACTTGGTGCCACTACATGAGTTTATTCGTGCTGTTACATATGGTGACCACGAGTACTATAGCCCAGGTGCGTCCGAAATTATGAATCTCTTTGATATCTCAACGCCAGACGGTAGGGAACACTTCCTCTCCTCTATATTGTTAGCTCAGTTAGACCGGTGGTCGCAGCGCTCCATCAGTGATGGATTTGTTCCGGTGTCAGACATCTATGCATATGCACAGAGTGTTGGATTCAATCCTTTTCAGATAGACTGGGCAATCAAAAGACTCCTTCGCCATAATCTCATTGAATTACCAACCAAGGCGCGGGAAGCCGAGAGGTTAGTACCAACCTCTCATTATCGCATCACTACCTCCGGTTCATATTATGTTAAAAAACTAATTAGGCAATTCACTTATGTGGATGCGATGATAGTAGATACCCCTATAGTGGATAAAAACTCGCGGGATAAAATTGATGATGTGGATATAATAACGGACAGACTTGATAGGGCAGAACTATTTTGCGACTATCTTGATGCCCAATGGCAAGAGTTGCCAGACCAAGAGCTATCCTTTTCATGGCCCTCAACGAGATGGCACATAGCCAAAAACATAGAATATATTATAGGCAAGATATCCATCAGGGAAGACTCTCCGCCGACCGATGAGCTGGATGATACACCGAAGTAGCTTGTCCAAACTTCTTCAGTGTCTTACCTGACAGAAGACATCGCGGAACTGAACCCAATCTTTCGCGTTGGTCAACATTTCCTTGTTCTGTTATCTCATTGAACAAGATGACGAATTGTATCCCGTTTTCGCTGACGATTTACATACTTAGTTGTCAGATTCGTTTCCTGCTAATCTTCTTTGCATTATTGTTCTGGCAATAACAACGCCCACCACTGTAGCCAAAAAGATGCCAAACACAACTGTAAAGATGAATTCTGGTACTTCAATCCGGCTAATATTAAATATGATAGTCGCTGGGAGTGACCTAGTTCGTATCCAGCTCTCACTTGGGTCATAAAGCCTTCTTAGCGAGTATTCTAAATCAGTAAGTGGGCAATATTTGGTCCACCCGAATTTGGGTGCGATTTCCATGATAACCCATATTTCAAAGCCTACCTTTCCTAGAACTTTCCACTGCTTAACTAACAAATCACGGGTTCCCTACCAAACGATGTTTACGTCAATATATTGACTACTACTCTGAAGGGGAGAATGTTCTTGTTCTTGTTATTGTGACTATGCAATCCTGGTCGCATAGTCACATGACCGGTAAAATGCAAAAAAAGGATGGATGGCGGACAGGCCTTGAGGTCTATGACTACGACTGCCAGGGAGAGAAGAACAAAGAAGTAATTTTTCCCTAGCTCCCTCGCAACTGGTTGGTAAATAGAGCCGGGTCGGTGACAGGTGTCTTGCAGGTGTAGTTTTCACATACGTAGGCTGTGGGCCGGTTATTAATCATCCGCCTGTCTTCAAACAGTTTCAATTCTAAGAGCGGAGCGGGGTCATCGGGATCGCAAGCGGCGACCACCTTGTTGGGCAGCCATATAGAATACAGAGCGCGCAACAACTGCGATGTTGCCGGACTATTTCTGGGGCCGATGATAACGATTTCTTTTGGAGTAGATAAATAGAAGTCAAGGGCACAAAGCCAGTTAGCGAAGCCAAGAGGATGTCGTTCTAAAAAATCTTGCATTGACCGAAGCGACTGCGACGCTATCTGCCGGAACCGCTCGTTGCCTGCTAGCGTGGCTAATTTGAGTAAAACTGAAGTGGCTGCCGAGGAACCCGATGGCAGAGGCGAATCGTATATACTTCTGGGGCGCACAAACAAATTTTCATGCATATCACTTGTATAGTATAGTGTCTTCGTGGTATCGTCCCAGAACAGCTCAATCATAGTCTCTGCCAGCTTTATAGCTTGCCTGAGCCAATTGCCGCTGAAGGTAGCTTGATGCAGGCTAAGCAATCCCTCGATAACCAGAGCATAATCCTCCAGATAGCCACTTATTTTAGCCACGCCATCCTTATACGTGCGTCTGAGATAGCCATGGGAAATCATTGAATTTACCAGGAAAGAGCCATTTGCCACTGCAGCGGCCAGATAATCCTGGCGTTCAAGAACACTTGCCGCTTCAGCCAGGCTAGCGAGCATTAGTCCATTCCATGAGGCTAATACTTTTTCATCGCGGCTCGGCTTGACTCTCTGCTGCCGCTTTTTCAGCAAAGAGCTTTTGGCTTGCTCAATTTTGCTCGATGCTCCCAGCATGATGCCGTTAGCAATGTGGAGAATGTTCCAACCTTCGAAATCACCTTCAGAGGTAACACCGAAGTAATCGTTGATTATTTTGCCCTGTTCCTCTCCAACGGCCTGAACGATTTCATCGTACGTCCACAAGTAGTACTTACCCTCAACGCCTTCACTGTCAGCGTCCTGCGTGCTATAAAAACCGCCCTCCGGAGCAGTCATCTCCTTGAGGACATAGTCCAGAGTCTCTTCAGCTATGCGGCGGTACAATTGCTTGCCTGTTGCCAGATAGCCGTGTAAATACACATGACTCAGTAGTGCATTGTCGTACAGCATCTTCTCAAAATGCGGGACCAGCCAGCGACTATCCGTGGCATAACGATGGAAACCACCTCCTAGCTGGTCATAGATGCCACCCCTGGCCATCTTTTCCAGGGTTAACTCCACCATTTCCAAAGAACCCGTATCCTGAACGCGCCCGGAATATGTTAATAGAAATTCAAGCGCCATCGGTTGAGGGAACTTGGGTGCTGTGCCAAAGCCGCCATTTTTCACATCAAAATTCTGCTTAAGAGCCAGGTAAGCTTCACTGAGAATATCAACTGTAAGCGGTGCAATAGCAGCACTTCGATTTGTATGTCCGGACATTGCTGCCAGCAGTTTTTTGGTGGACCTTTCGATGTCGCTACGATGGTTGCGGTAGGCATCAGCAGCGGCTTTGAGGACTTTAGTAAAACCAGGCATACCGTGCCTGTCTTCAGGCGGGAAATACGTTCCACCAAAGAAAGGCTTACCTTGCGGGGTTAAGAACACGGTAAGCGGCCAGCCACCACTGCCGGTCAGAGCCTGTACCGCTTCCATATAGATACTATCAATGTCAGGACGTTCTTCTCTATCCACCTTAATATTGATGAAGTTCTCGTTCATCAGACTGGCTATTTCAGTGTCCTCAAAGGACTCGTGAGCCATAACATGGCACCAGTGACAGGCAGAATAGCCTATACTCAATAACACCGGCTTATCCTCGGTGCGGGCACGGCTAAAGGCTTCTTCTCCCCAGGGATACCAGTCCACTGGATTATTGGCGTGCTGCAATAGATACGGGCTTGTTTCCTGCGCTAAATGATTCGGCATGGAACTGTTCAGAACTGGCGCTAACGGCTATCGGCCTGCTGCGGTTTTGCCGTTTGCCGGTTCTTTGCTGGCATGATTATTTGACCTCCTTGAGTGATACCAGGCAGGTCGTCCATTCTCCGCTAACATTAGGCAGCCCGATAACCATGCCCCATAAGTCTCCACCATTTCTTCGAACGAGATGCCACCAGTGTGTGAGCAAGGTTGGTATGCCTTTAGTCCTAAAGGCGACTTCGTAGTTGCCGAATGTCTGAGGGACAAGGCCAGTCCAGGTTTTCACCCCACCTGGGACACCGTCGATGTGGACATAGATTTCCTTCTCCTCCCAATCTATGTCTATGTTTATACCCCACTCTTTGTCCGCACCAGGTAAATGTGCTGTGCCACGAAATGTCTCCATTCTACCCCTCCTATTATTAATTGCTCGCTATGTCTTATCCCAGGTCGCATTGGGCATAATGATAATTGTACCACTTGTTGAGTTAGAGATAGCCGAATCAGAACGTTCGCACGTATCTGAGATCAACTTGGGGTCGGCCACGCATTAGCCCCCGGGTGTAATAGTAAAGATACGGTACTTCTTGGTCAAATCTCTTCAAGACAGTATTCCGTTAGGTCATCAAGCGTGATGCCTTGTTCCAGTACTCGCCACATTAAATTAATAAGCATAGATGACAGGCAGGCGACATCCTAATCCGAGTTAGAGTAAAATATGAAGATACAATATGGTTTTTTGACCGATCTGAATGTACATTGAGAGAATGTATATTTGGAGGATACCATTAAATGGACGTAACAGTATACACTAGCCCTACCTGACCCTACTGCAATATGGTGAAGGAGTTCCTATCACAGAGGGGAATAGACTTTGAGGAACGTGATGTTTCTCGAAACCCATCTTATGCTCAGGAGCTTATGAGAAGTACGGGGCAGATGGGGGTCCCAGTGACGATCATCAATGGACAGATAGTGGTTGGATTTGATCGTGGTCGACTAGAGCAGTTAATAACTCAAACACAGACAAGACAGCGTCCCTCATTTGGAGCTTCGATTGCGGATGCGAGCAAGATAACGGCGAAGCAGGGCTCGGGAATAACACTCGGCGCTTATGTTGGGAGGGTCAGACCAGGATCAGTTGCCGAGAGAATAGGGCTGGTATCAGGAGATATTATTACCGAACTAAACATGAAGAGTATAGCCAATGCCAGTGACCTGGAGCACGCTCTATCTAGCCTAAATAATGGTAGCCATTTTTCATTGTCCTTCATCAGGGGCAATAAAACAATGACTACCGAAGGGATATTCTAGCCCAGCAATACTAACAAAACCGTCACATTCACTCATTTTGTTGAGTATCAATGGGTATCAGCCTGACAATTAGACTCTCTTAAGTGATACTATGCAGGTTGTCCATTCTCCCCCACCATCGTGAATAAAAGGTAAAACTCAGCTTTTTGAGAATACCTTCCCATTAGAGTTTTAATTACTTGATTCACACTAGTCAGCCTTACGGCTTATATTGGATTTCCTCGAGGGGCCAAGAGAAGTTCACTTAAAGTACCATGAGTTTGAAAAGCCAGGTCGCGATGAGGCTGCCCACGATACTGATTGCAAGGGCGGCGTTTCAATACAATCTGAAACGCCGCCCTCATATGTTGCTAATGGCTTCCGTTGATCGTACAGAACATCCGTCAGTTCATGACGGTTATTGCTTCCTGATCATCTGATTTGCAGTTCAGAATATGCTTCAGAAGCCCTCGAAGACGTTTATGCTACGATCAGGCGAGGTCGAAGCGGTCAAGGTTCATTACCTTGTTCCAGGCCGCTATAAAGTCATGGACAAACTTCATCTGCGCGTCCGAACTTGCATAGACTTCTGCCAGAGCTCGGAGCTGGGAGTTTGAACCGAAGATGAGATCGACACGAGTGCCGGCCCACTTGAGTTCGCCCGTTGCGCGGTCGCGGCCTTCAAACAAGGCAGAGTCTTTCGAGACCGCCTTCCACTCCGTGCCCATGTCGAGCAGGTTCACGAAGAAGTCGTTGGTCAGCGCCTCCAGCCGCTTGGTAAAGACGCCATGTTGGGTCTGGCCGAAGTTGGTATTCAGGACACGCATGCCGCCAATGAGGACCGTCATCTCAGGCGCAGTTAGCGTCAGCAATTGCGCCCGATCGACTAGCAGCTCCTCGGCCGATACAGAGAATTTTGTCTTGAGGTAGTTGCGGAAGCCGTCCGCGACCGGCTCAAGCACGGCGAATGAGACCACATCGGTCTGCTCCTGCAAGGCATCCATGCGTCCCGGCGAGAAGGGAACCGCCACATCGTGACCAGACTTTTTCGCAGCTTGCTCGACGCCTGCACAACCAGCCAAAACGATCAGGTCAGCAAGCGAGACCTTCTTGCCGCCAGAGGCCGCGCTGTTGAACTCGCTCTGGATGCCCTCCAAAATCTTGAGCACCTTCGCCAGCTGGGCAGGCTGGTTGACTTTCCAATCTTTCTGCGGTGCCAGGCGAATGCGGGCACCGTTGGCCCCACCGCGCTTGTCGGAGCCACGGAAGGTGGACGCCGACGACCAGGCGGTCGAAACCAGCTCCGACACTGACAGGCCAGTAGCCAGGATCTTGCCCTTGAGGGAGGCAATGTCCTTTGCTTCAATCAGTTTGTGATTGAGGGCAGGGATAGGGTCTTGCCAGATGAGCTCTTCTGCTGGAACCTCCGGGCCGAGATAGCGTGCGCGTGGGCCCATATCGCGGTGCGTCAGCTTGAACCACGCCCGGGCGAACGCGTCCGCAAACTGATCCGGATTTTCCATGAAGCGCTGTGAAATCCTTTCGTAGACAGGGTCGAACCGCAGAGCGAGGTCCGTGGTCAGCATCGATGGCGCGTGACGCTTTGACGGGTCGTGTGCATCCGGCACGGTATCGGCGCCTGCGCCACCCTTCGGCTTCCACTGGTGCGCACCGGCCGGGCTCTTCGTCAGTTCCCATTCGTAGCCGAACAGGTTCTGTAAGAAGTTGTTGCTCCACTTCGCGGGCGTGGTGGTCCAGATTACTTCTAGGCCGCTGGTAATCGTGTCGCCGCCTTTGCCCGTGCCAAAGCTGCTCTTCCAGCCCAGCCCCTGCTCCTCGATGCCAGCCGCTTCGGGCTCAGGCCCAACATGTTTCGCGTCACCGGCGCCGTGGGTCTTGCCGAACGCGTGGCCGCCCGCGATGAGGGCCACCGTCTCCTCGTCGTTCATCGCCATGCGAGCGAAGACCTCGCGGATATCCCGCGCCGCAGCGATCGGGTCCGGATTGCCGTTCGGGCCTTCCGGGTTGACGTAAATTAGACCCATCTGCACAGCAGCGAGCGGATTTTCGAGATCCCGGTCGCCGGTGTAGCGCTTGTCACCCAGCCACTTGTCCTCGGAGCCCCAGTAGATATCCTTTTCCGGCTCCCAGATGTCCTCACGCCCTCCGGCGAAACCGAAGGTCTTGAAACCCATCGATTCCAAGGCGACGTTGCCGGTGAGGATCATCAGGTCGGCCCAGGAAATCTTCCGGCCGTATTTCTGCTTGATCGGCCAGAGCAGTCGGCGCGCCTTGTCGAGGTTCACATTGTCGGGCCAGCTGTTGAGGGGCGCAAAGCGCTGGCTGCCTCTGCCTGCGCCGCCGCGGCCGTCGCCGGTGCGGTAGGTGCCGGCGCTATGCCACGCCATACGGATGAACAAAGGTCCGTAGTGGCCGAAGTCCGCCGGCCACCAGTCCTGCGACTTCGTCATCAGTTCACGGAGGTCCTTCTTCACGGCCTCCAAGTCGAGACTCTTGAACTCTTTAGCGTAGTTGAAACCCTTGCCCATCGGATTGGACTTGGAGGAACGCTGGTGCAGGATATCGAGCTTCAACTGGTTTGGCCACCAGTCTCGGTTCGTCGTGCCGCCGCCGGCAGTGTGTTCGTGACTCCTGCCCGTTACCGGGCGCTTGCTATCTTCATTCATAATGTTTCCTCCTTTCGTTGTCTGAACTTATGCACCGTGCTGCCATGAATATAATGCTTCGGTGTCTATTTGTCTAATTAACTTTAGCGAATATTCATTCATTTTTCCAGTTTCCCAAATGGCTGAAATAAAGACATATTGGCGTTTATTCAAAATCAACAAAATAGCGGAATGTTAATCCCTGAACCACCCTGCAATAAGACTGGATACTTGAAATTTATAGTGTCAAACTCGGTTATTGTTTTTCAGAGAAGTCAGTCAAAAGGCTTCAAATATTATATGGTCTAAGCCATTCGTACCTTTCATATTCCGAAACACCCGAGAACCACGGACTACAAGAGCCGTTTTCCAATATTCCTATCTTGCCGTGAAAACCAATTCTGCTATATTGTAGTATTTTAGCTATTCTTTTATCTTCCAAGTCAATTACAGTATAAAGCACATTTGCAGTAAAGACTGCTGGAATCCCATCAACCAAATATTTCCCGGAACCAAAGTGCCCTCGAATAATGAGCCTTGGTTTCAGTAAACTCACTAGTGGCACTCTATCTTGCTTGCAATGCGTAATAACAACATCTGCTTCTTCTTTATGTTGTTCAATTATTGGTTTGAGAATTCTCAGATAGCTTGTTTCATTAACGCCTAAGCCAAGAAAACGAATTCCATTTACTTCAATAACTCCTCCTGATATTTCTTGACACCCACATATCCCATTTATTTTTTCTGGGATGTAGGCTCCTTCAAAATCTGTATCATGGTCACCTTTGACGACCAAGACCTGAGATCTTGCCCCAGCGTATCTCAAAAACTTGTAGAATCTGTCAATGTGCAATCTTCTTCCTTTTCTTCTATCAGAATACTCCAAGAACCTGGCAAAACTGGCAGAACCATCAGAAGTCAAATCTCCGGCTAATGCGACGACATCAGGTCTGATGGTGTGTACTAATCTTTCATATCTCCCCCATTTTTCAATGTCTGAAAATGCAAGAATTCTCAAATTGTCTCTCCCTGTCTTTTTCACCATTAATAAGATGGTTAATATTGTCTTTGGCTTGACAAACCAAATACTAGCACAAGAGATAACGCCCTGTCATACGGTTCCATATCTAATTTCGTATACTAAGGCCCTGGATTTTGAGTTGGTGCAAGCATCGTGAAGAATAGCTTGTATTGTTGCTACTCCAGGGGTAACAAAAGGGCGGTTTGTGCAATCCGGTAAGCTCGAAGAGCCGACTCTGGTGCGCAAGGTGGTGTCTCCTGCTTGCCTCTCCAACAGAAAGTGAGAAGCAACTCGTATCTCTTGACATTCCTGAGACATCGTAGACATAATACATCTTGTTAGGCTTGAGAAGAAAAACACTAGTGGTAAATTGACTGGTTCTACTATGTGTGCTGAGTGCCTGGGCAAACCATGGCCAGTTTGCATTGAGTATTCAAACAGCTCAGCGGGAGTGACAGCACCTTAAGGGGATGTGGGCAATGAAGGGCGATAAGAGAGGAAAAGGAACACCAGCCGGGAAGCCAGGTGCCCGAAGCAAGCGTATCGGAAAGATACCGCGGCAGACCAGCCCCGTACTGGCAACCATCCTGGACAGCATGTCGGAGCTTGTGGCCTACCAGGACACAGAGAACAGGGTACTCTGGGCGAACAGGGCTGCTGGTGACTCTGTGGGTTTAGCCCCTGAACAACTGGTAGGCCGCTTCTGCTATGAGATATGGCACCAGCGTAACCAGCCGTGTGAAGGCTGTCCCGTAGTCAAAGCCCGCGAAACCGGCCAACCGCAGCAGTCAGAGATCACCAGTCCGGATGGGAGGGTGTGGCTCATACAGGGCACCCTGGTCAGGGACGTCAACGGCAATATCACCAGCTTAATCGAGGTCACGCAGGACATCACCGAGCGCAAGCAGGCGGAAGAAGCTTTAAGACAGTCTGGGGAGAGATATCGGACCATACTGGATGAGATAGAAGAAGGCTACTATGAGGTAGACCTCGCTGGTAACTTCACCTTCATCAATAACGCAACTTGTCGTCAATTCGGATACTCCAAAGAAGAGTTAATCGGAATGAACTATCGAGCCTACGTACCCAAAGAGTATGCAAAGAGCGTGTATAAGGCCTGGAATAAAGTCTACCGGACAGGCGAGCCACTGAAATTATATCCTTTTGCAAGCGTTAGAAAAGACGGAACGCAGATATTTTTAGAAAACTCAGTTTCTCCTTTGCGAAACAATGAGGGAAAGATTATCGGATTTCGGTCAATTAGCCGTGATGTTACTGAGCGCAAGCGGTTAGAGGAGAGGGCACAGCATATCAGCTTGATGCTTCGCACCGTCCGCAATGTAAATCAGCTAATAGCCAGAGGGGCCGACCGCGGTAGTCTGCTCGAAGGTACCTGCAAAAACTTCGTTAAAGCCCGCGGCTATTACAATGCCTGGATTGCCCTGCTGGACGAGTCCGGGAAGCTGGTGGCTGCTGCTGAAGCTGGTCTGGGCAAGGACTTCCAGCAAATGATTGAGCGGCTAAAGCGTGGCGAATTGCCGGATTGTGGACGTAAGGTGCTGGAAAAATCTGGCGTTGTGGTAATCGAAGCCCCGGCATCGGCTTGTACTGACTGTTCTCTGGCCAAAGATTATTACGGTAGAAGCGGGATGAGCGTGCGTCTGGAATATGGTAGGGAAGTCTATGGGTTGATAACCGTTTCTACCCCGCCTGGCATCGCTGCGGAAAAAGAAGAGCAGCGACTGTTTGGAGAAGTTGCTGGAGATATCGCTTTTGCCCTGTACAGCATGGAACAGGAGGAGAGGCACAAGCGGGCGGAGGAGATGCTGAGGCAGTCGGAGGAGAGATACCGAACTATACTAGAGGGGATGGACGAGTCCTATTATGAGGTAGACCTTGCCGGTAATTTGACCTTTGTCAACGATGCAACATGTCGCCGCCTTGGACGTTCCAGGGAAGAGTTACTTGGAATGAGTTACAGAGCCTACACACCCAAGGAGAACGTCGATACTTCGTTCAAAATCTACAATCGGGTATATCGGACGGGTGAGCCAGTTAAAGGACTTCCTGCCGTAGCCATCGCCAAGGACAGGAGCCTAATTTTTTCTGAACGGTCGGTTTTTCCTCTACGAGACAAGGAGGGGAAGATTATCGGATTTCGTGGGATTTCTTGGGACGTCACCGATCGCAAGCGGGCTGAAGAGGAGAGGATGCAATTGGAGCAAAAGGCTCAGGTGGCCAGCCGGTTAGCCTCTGTGGGCGAGATGGCAGCCGGCGTCGCCCACGAGATAAATAATCCTCTCACCGGCGTCGTCGGCTATGCCCAGTTGCTCATGGAACGAGAGGACATCCCACCGGACGTCAGGAGCGATCTGGCAGCCATCAATGATGGCGCTAGACGTGTAGCTGGGATCGTACAGAGGCTGCTCGTGTTCTCTCGCCAGACCAAGCCGCAGCGGAAGCTGGTGGATATCAATGAGCTTATAGAGAGCACACTCATCCTGCGAGCTTATCATCTAAGGGTCAACAACATTGAAGTTGTTACACGGCTGACTCCTGATCTGCTCGAAACCGTGGCTGACCCGGGTCAGATACAGCAGGTGCTGCTCAACTTAATCGTCAATGCCGAGACGGAGATGAAGCTGGCTCATGGCAAGGGCAAGCTCACCATAACCACGGAGAAGACCGATAACACGATAAAGATATGCGTCAAGGACAATGGTCCGGGAATAAAGCCAGAGGTCATGGATAGAATATTCGACCCCTTCTTCACCACCAGAGAGGTGGGGCAAGGTACTGGGCTGGGCTTGAGCCTGTGCTACGGGATAGTTACCGAACATAAGGGTAAGATATACGCCGAAAGCAAGCCGGGCAAAGGCGCTACCTTTATCGTTGAACTGCCTGTAATCACCGAAGCCAAACCGCCAAAGCCGGCTAAGCCATTTGCTAAAAAGTCTAAGAAAGTGGTCAAAGCCAGGATACTGGTGGTGGATGATGAGCAAGTGGTAAGGGACCTTGTCAATCGGGTACTAACTGGAGAAGGTCACAGGGTAGAAACTGTAGACAACGCCACTGATGCTCTGGGGAAAATTGAAAGCAAGAGATACAAACTCATCCTGGTGGATATCAAGATGCCGGGCATCAATGGCGTGGAACTATACAAGCGTATTCAAAAAATAGCCAAACGGCTGGCCCGGAGAGTGGTCTTCATCACCGGCGATATTATGAGTGCAGACACCGAAAAGTTCCTCTCCGAGACTAAAGTTGCCCATATCGACAAGCCTTTTGATGCCGAGCAGCTAAAGAGAGAGGCGAAGCGCGCTTTAAGCGGAGGCCGCTAGAAGACCATATTCTACTGCACATTAGTCCAGATTGTTCAGCATGAAACTATTTCGATGACACTGTTAAGATTACCCATTCTGTCCTAGTTGTGTTAAGTTTATGCAGGTACAAATTCCGCCTAGACAAAGTTAAAGTGGAAAAACCTATGTTTCAACCTGACAGTACAAAACGTACCAACAATAGTCCACACAACGAGGCGACAAATATAGAGGGGAGTGCAGGTGTGGCCTTGCGTTTCATCAAAAAAAAGTGGATCAGGTAAGTGACTACTAGACCGAGCAACGAAAAGGCTGCTATCACTAGGGTCATTTTAATGCCTGAGGCGAACCATACTGTCGCTGATAGCCAGAGTGGGAAAAAGATGTCCCCACCACCGAGTATAGAGAATTGCTTTTCCTCTCTATCATCAAATAGATTTTTAACGGCAGGCCCTTTAAGGCTCATTTTCAAGTTGGCGATCTTATATGGAATGAAGAATGCAGGCAAAGTCTCTGAATCAGACAGCTTCCGCGCCATCCATTGCATGTAACCAAACTTTACTGAAAGGAAGTCGTAGAGTGCAATCACCAGCATAATTAATATAACGGTCCACGGTGAGAACATAGTGCCAAACACAGACCCCAGGCTCACTAGTGTCAGAATCAGTAAACCATTATGCAGCCAGATCCTGGGGGTTAAAAACCAGGCTAGCCCCATGCCAATTGTGAGCAAAGTGGCTATAACCACCGGCAGGAAGAACGCAAAAAAGATAAAGGCCCCCCAAGAAAAGCCGAACCCAAACAGTATTCTGAGCAATAGCCATAGCTTTGAAACAGGAATGAAGTAAAGGACTAAACCAAGCAATGCTGCCATAAGGAAAAAGTAAAGTATCGGCACTCCGGTAGACTTGACAGTGATGGCATCCGAGACGTTGCCAAGACCTGCACCGCCTGGCACGCCATTAGATGCCCCGGAGAAACTGGGAACGCTAATTTGATTGGATTGAATGAAGGTGGACTCTCGAGAAACTACCAGAAACATAAGACCGAAGCAAATCAGGAATATGATCCCGCTCCCCAGAAAGGGATTGTACTTTGACTTTTTCTCCATATCTTTTAGAGATGCTAAGATGGTGTTTGTAAGGTTCAAATAATACAGTAACAATTGACTTAAATGCAATCATATAACTTTGTATATAGTTTGATCGAAAAAGAATGATTTGTGCGAGGTAAACATTCGCCTGTTTTGTTATCTTCTGGGAAATTGGGCAAGAAACCACGTATCTAGTTAGCTGCTAGTCTTTCGTGCTCCACAGGCCTTCATACCATTTTCGGTGCTCTTCACCAGCTACTTTTCGATATTTCGCCGTGGTGTTGAAGCTGGTATGTCCCAGGTGCTCTTGGAGCAACCTCAATGCATCCCCAGAGTCATCCAGCTTCATGGCATGTACGCTAAAGGCATCCCTGAGGCGGTGTGGGCTAACACCTCTCACCCTGCCGGTTTCTGGGTTCAGCAAATCTGGGAGGCTGGCTCGTCTGGCACAATCTCTCACTATTTGCCACGCCCGGTGCCGATTAAGGCTAAAGATGGGCACCGAGCCATCAGCAAATGTTGGCGGAGTACGACCAATATAGTCCTCTAGCATGTCAAGAGTTTGTTTATCAACGGGCAGCACTCTTATGTGCCGCTGTTCCTGCTGACGCCTCATAGCCTCGCCGACTTCATCACCACATTCAGGACAGAACTGGTGTCTCCTGCCCAAGCTTGCTTTACACATGGGGCATGATAGCCTGATACGCTTCTTGAGATGCAGAATTGTGACAGTACGTCGGACGAAGTCAATGTCACTCACCTGAAGGGCTAGAGCTTCACTAATTCGACAACCCAAGCGTGATAAGACTCTAATCAGCAGCTTGTCCCTTGGGCAAGTAGCGGCATTTTCAAGCTGTTGAACTTCTTCTATTTCAAGATATACTTTCATAAGTCACGTTTCACCGTCTTCAGGTTGACTGTGGTTTATAAGGATACCCATTGACGTAGTTGTATGCTGTCCCCTTTGCCACATTGAAAGTCTTGGCGATTTTGCCGTATGACAGCCCTTGTTGATGCAGTTCTTTGGCCTTCTGTATGCGTTGTTCTACAGTTACGGGCTTGGGTAGCTGTAAAGGCGAAGGCTCCGTACTAGCGGCGAAGATGCGGCTTAGCCTGCTATCCCAGAAACTAGGCAAGGCATTCTCCAAAAGGTCCATAAAGCCAGCGTCTGGAGAATAGACATAGCTCCACCTTCTCCTATCGCCTGATACCCCGGTGAAAGCTTGCTTTGCCTGGTTCGCAATCCTGTTGAGCTCTGGTCTATCGAATTCAAGCTGCAGCATCCCCAAGTCCTTAAACACCACCACATTTGCAGAGCTAGCTATGTTCTTGTCTACCTGTCTTGCTTCCTGCGTGACAAAGATAAAAGTTTGATCCCTCTGTCGGGACAAGTTCAAAATACGGGACATCTCTCTGCTGGCTGGACTCAGGCTTTCCTTGGAGTGATAACGCAAATAAGCTTCGTCAACAAGCACTATAGACTTTGCCGGAATCTCATCTAACCCCTGAGCTATGCTTATCCATTCAGGTAACAGTTTTCGGCCCCGGGTGGGTACCCCCAAGACATAGGGAGTTAGTCCATATCTAAATAGTTCCAGCAGTTTGTAGCCTAGGGCAGATTTACCACTGCCCCGCTTGCCTAGTAATAGCACCACCGATGGGTGGACAAGAATCTCACGCCACCTGTTATCAACTTCAGCAACTGCCTTGGCCTTATGGGCTGATAGGGTGCCAGCTTCGACCACTACTTCAGTTTTGTCCCCGATTTGCTTTGGAGCTGTTGATATAGAGCTAAAAATTCCAGTTATTGTTTCCCGTATGAATGCCTCTTGAAGCTGCCGCTCTATCTCCATCCCCAGTTGTTCTAGAAAGGGTGCAGCAAGAGCAAAAACAATACCCGCCTCTAGCCTCTTGCCCTCAGCAGACATAGCCCCCGCTAAACCATACAAGATGGCTGACGTATTTCTGTCATTTACTGCCTTATTGTTCATCGTCTTCACAAAACTCCGCAGCGTTTGTAAACAAAAGGCACACTCGTTCAAAACCGTTCAACCAGCTTGGAAATTGAACGCCTTCCCGTTCAAACCCGTTCAATTGAACGGTGGGCTTGAACGGGAAATTGAACAGTATAAGGAAGCCAACTGACGAAAGTTCAGGGGATAGACAAGCGCATGCCCTAACCGCCTCAGGGGTTGGATTCCACCTATTGCGCCACCTCTCCGGCAGCACCTTGGAGCGAGGCTTAAGGGGGATAAGAGTCAGACCAAGGCGGAGACAGACACTTATTTCTTGAGTAAGGGCTTCTCCCACAGCTCACCCCTCCCGCCGCTGGGATCGTGAGCTATGGCGACCTCAAAGAAGGTCTCGACTTTCAGGTGTGGAAAAGTTATGATTGGGCTACCAATTTCGTCAGCATCTCGCACAGACACTGTCATTGACAGTGCCCATTACAGGCCTAATTTTAAGGTATTTCTTTTATCCTCGTGTGCTCAACGTGTTCCAAGTATTAAAGTGCATGGGATGGACGAGAACACGAAAGCAAGATGGATATTAGTTAGTAATGTAACCAGCTTATTATGTCAACTTATTCTGGCTATCCTGGGACTTGCCAACTTCAGAACCGCTATCCTCAGACTCGGTATCAGCACGCCTCTTGAAGTTTCCCCATCGCCTGACTGCCATGGTTATGGACGCCCAGATTTTGGCGATACGGCTCTTAAGTTTGTTAACGATAGGTTTCACGTTATCTAGCTTACCGCCTTCGGCTTTAGAGATAGGTTCCACAGGCTCGCCGTCACCACGCTTCCTCAAGTAACGCCATCGCCTGATTGCCATGATTATGGAACCCCAGATTTTAGCGATAGGGTTCTTAGGTTTGCCTAAGAGAGGTTCTACCTTTTCCAGCTTACCGCTTTCGGCTTTAGAGATAGGTTCTATCTTAAACAGCTTACCGCCCCCGGCGGGTCTCACGTAGCTGGGCTTTACCATCGTAAATGCAATTATAGCCACCACCAGAGCAGCAAATATGGCGATTATCCACCAAACCCAGGAAGGTATCGGCGCGGGTGTTTCTACTACCGGCGTTACAGGTTTCTGCTCAGCAACCACAGTGAAGGTGCCTATCGGGCTGGGGTCGCTGACCACAGGCTCAATTGCACGCACCTGCCAATAATAGCCAGTATTGTAATCGAGCTTGCCATCGTAAAGGTATGACGTCGAAGGTACATCAACTTTAACTATCACCTTTTGCAAGGCGGCATCTTTAGCCAGAACAAACTCGTATTTGGTGGTTCCGGGCATTCCTGACCAGGAAAAAGCCGGAGAATTGGATACGTTTTTAGCACCATACATAGGGCTGAATAAAGTCATAGTCGGATATCGTGACGCTATTGGCAAACCAGCCCCTACCGTAAAATACATCGTCGCTGACCAGGGGCTTCGTGTAGCTTCACCATTAACAGTAGTCCTTGCCCTGACCCGCCAATAATAGGTGTGACCAGCTTCAAGATTCCCAAAAGCGGCAATACCAGACAGAGGTGTGGGCACCAGTCCGCCAGCCGGGAAATAAACTTCTGGCGACAGCGAGTCAACCGGGACAATATACTCGTTTCGCAACACTACTATAGTGAAATCGCTGTCATTAGCTATCTCTAATTCATATGCCAAAGCATTGCTGAGGCTTCGCCACGCGAAATTTACCTCTAAAGCCCTACCTGACACCGGGTCAACAGGAATGAAATCACCACTTGCTGGCGAGGTTGTCCATGGTCCTACTTTAGCTAAAGTATCTGTATATTCCCAGAGGCGACCTGTATTGTTGGCAAAATTATAGGTGTTGTTATCAATTGCCCACAAGCTGTTGAACTTATTGCTTGATATCTTAAGTGAACTAGGCTCACGAGTGAAAATGACGCCGACGCCGGCGAGAAGCCCCTCAGTCAGGTAATCCCATTCTGGAGGTGGCGGCACAAAACGTCGGGGATAAAGCGTCCGGTCAACGCCGGCACTATTAGCAGCAATTGCTGGAACCTCTGGCTTTTTCCATGCCCCGTACAGAACATCATTCCGTTGAACCAGACCGTAGAAAGCACTGTTTGGGGGCTCCAGTTCACTCCAGGCGGTGCTTTTACCAATAGTCCAGCGGTAGATCTTGCCGTTCCCACCGATGGGGTCACGTGTGGCATTGTATATTATTCCATTCTGCTCATATTTATCATCGAAAATGACATGTGCATCACCGGCTATCGGTGGTGCTATTCGCTCGGATATAGGCGGATTGACTGTCACAATAGGCTGGGAGAAATCGGCATAGGCTATCCTGCCCAAACCGTTAGGCGTCCCAGCCTCACCCACCAGCACTATGTCTGCACCTGAAGGGTTTTTCAACGGTACTGCTATAGTATGTCCAGCATCAAGACCGGTATTTACCTTATTTTTAAACACCCAATTGGTACCTTCCCGTTCATACTTGTATATGACCGTATTGTTTAGAACATAAATGATTGCATCGCTGGCTAGAGCTAAATCGGTTACGGTGGTTAGACTACGAATGTCCCATGCTTGTCCCTCATTCGCGGAAATACCGACTACCTCAGGACCAAGGTCGGCGAAAACGATGACGTCGCTTCTATCCGTTTCTTCGTAAGACGTCTGTTTAACGCGGAGTATTGTGCCCGTGTCACTGGTGGCAATGCACAATACTCTCTCCCATGTCCTGCCCAGCGGGTCACTGGTGCTCCGCCACAGGCTATCGAAACTTAAACTTACAGGTATGTTCGCGTTTATAGAAAACAGATAGAGTACATTGTAATCCACGGGAGCTAGATTCTCACCAGTTTCGGGAGCTTCCAGAGCCGCAACATCAGAGAGTGAGTCCATTTCAGTATCTATAAGGCTAAGCTGGTTCCAGATCTTGCCGATATCGGTATCTTCTGTCTTGCTGTAGGCAGCGAGCTGCTGTGAATAAGCCAGCGAATAAGGGCTGACCGAGAAGGCAGATTCATCAAGTGCGACTCCATTAAGGTAGCCATCAGGCCACGTTGAACAAACAACTGCGCCAGTTGGGACGGTAAATATACCCAGACAGGCCGAGTTGGTACCACAGTAAGCCCTGCTCCCATCGGGGCTCGAGGACACTTGAGCGTTGGCTAAACCGGAACCAGCGCCGCCAGTTGGAGACCTGCGGGCATCAGAACTTAGCCATGTAGGCGTACCTACAGTTACGTTAGGATTTGAAGTCCGCCATACATGAACCCCATATGAAGAAGGAGTAGGAGCAAGTTCTCCAGCAGTGACTTCGCCTGCGAGAAGCGTACCTGCAGTGGTAGAGCCAAAATAAGCAATGCTGGAAATCCTGCCCGGGGTTGGTGGATTTATGAGGTTGGGCACATTATCGTCAACGCGGTAAACACCGCCCAGAACGTTCGGAGTGGCGTCGGTGCTAACATAAAAATGACGCAAGGCAACATCCTGCCCTGAGAAGTCCGACGGCAGCTCCAGGTCAGCAGTTATAATCTGCGCTGCTGTAGGTGATATTCCTGTAGTGCTAATCTCTGCCGGCGCACCCCAAGCAACCCAGTCGGTAGTGTTATTTGCTGTGTCGCGGAAGCCAACACGTAAAAAAGTGCCTGTGTCCGATGAGACAACCACCAGGCTGGAATCGCTGGTATACGCAGGCGAGAACTTCAGCGCTACCACGTCGGATGGCACTAGACCTTGGTCTGCCCAGGCACCGAAACTAGTGGACTTTCTGACGTATACTTTGCCCGCCCCGGTGCCAGTTCTGGTGCCTATGGCAATATCACGGTTAGTTCCACCGTACATAACAGAAATGTCCACACAGCTAATCCATTCGCCAGCGGCAGCAGCGAAATTGGCATTCTGCCAAGTGGCTCCACCATCCATGGAGATATATACCTGCTTTGGCCCGACGAGGGGCGGCGGGACGCTGCCATCGGTTATGGCAACAAGGAAGTTCACGTCATCCGGAGCTACGGCTATATTCCAGACCGGCATAGAAGCACCGGCGGCTATCAGTTGGGCGCTCAGTTCATTCGGCCAGGTAACACCGCCATCTCTCGATTTAAATAATCTGCCGCGGCTACCGGAAGTATTGAAGTCCGGTATATCCACAGCATAAAAAGTGTTGTCATCAGAGCCAATGGCAATAAAATTTATCTCCGATGGGCTGACTATGACGTTATTCAGCAGGCTCGGTGTATCAACGGTAGTCCACAATAGCGTGCCCGGGTTCGCCGAAACTTGTTTAACGTCAGCCAGAGATATCAAACTGGACAGCAATACCAAGGACAGAATTATTTTGAAACTGCCGATGTAAGTTTTTCTGCTAATAGCGCACCTTCATATAAGCTTCATTCTTTTACCGGTCTTGGCATTATATGTGTTAGCAAATAGAGCCAGTTGCTCCTTGCTTATGAACCACTGGCCACCTATTTTCTCCCCGGACGGACTCCCCTGCCTCAGAAGCCGCCGTAGCGATTCCTCGTGTATGCCAATCTGCCTGGCAGCATCGCGAACATTTGTGAAACCTTGCAAATCTATCATTGTTGTTGTTTTAAACAACTGCTAGTTAGGTACTATTTTATATTAATGCTTTACGGTTGTCAAACTGCTCCTGGTACAAAATACGGCTGCATAATGCCCTTTCGGGACTAATGTACTACCTCAAACATGACCAAATGTTGTATGAAGCCAGATAAATGTATTGCAACTTGGCTACGTTTCATTTAAACTTTCTTAGCTGGAACTTAAGTATCGAGGGAAAATAATGGTCGAAGTCATTGATGCAGTTAGAATGGTAAAGCAAAATAATAAGGCTATGAAGCTTATCCAGGAGATTATGTCCGGGAGAATAAGCGAAGTCAAACCCAGCATCAACGCGTCGACCAAGGATGGTTTCGGTTACCCTCAAGCAGAAAAAATCCTTGAGTCAACAACTTTGGAGGCCGTAAACACCCTGGAATTTCTGGCTAATGAGGACATTCTGGAGAGAAATTTACATGAAAATATTCGATTTTGTCCCAAATGCCAGTCTCCAAATTTAAAACCAGGACTTGGCTGCCCCAAGTGCGGCTCAGGCAACATAGCCAAAGGTAGAATACTGGAACATCTTGCCTGCCGCAATAACAGCCTTGAAGAAGATTACGCAAATAACGGTAAATACGTCTGCCCCAAATGCCGACAGGAGCTCAGGTTTCTCGGCACCGACTATCAGAGTCTGGGCATCAGCTACAAATGCCGTGAATGCGGTGCGATTTCAAAAGACGCTGCCTTCAATATGCAGTGCCTCCAGTGCTCATACTTATTCCCGGAAGGCGAAGCCAAAGAGATAGTTCTATATTCCTATCGCCTAAATGCAGGTAAAAAACGCCAGCTTCAATTCGAACTCACTGAGAAACCGAGATTCGCAGATTTTCTCAGAAGCCGGGGCTATGATGTTATTGAAAGTGCCAAAGTCAATGGTACTACTAAGTCCGGAGCTAAACATGTACTGGATATCCTGGCACAGCGTAGCGATGGCCTGGTAAATTACACCATCGGCGTTGGCATACTTGTCGACAGCCAGGGACAAGAAATAAGTTTAGCCGAAGTTTTTGCCTTCGATAACAAGGTATATGACCTGGGCATACACGATAAGGTTTTGGTGGTCGTTCCCAAGCTCAGCCCCGAAGCCGGTCAATTTGCCCGGCAACAGCGGATTAAAGTCATTGAGGCAAAGGACATAGAACTCCTTTTGAAATCGCCCCCGCTAGCGACACAAAAGCAATCGGGCAACCAGCCTTTCGTCTTTGAAACCAAAGCTAAACTCTTGGAACACTTGAAAAATTCCGGCTATAGTTTTGAGGAAAAAGCCAAAATCATGGGTAGGTCCGGAGTAGAGCATGTCTTCGATATACTGGCTATCAAAAATGATGGCATCATCAACCACACATTAGCTATAAATATCTTGATAGCGCATGACGAAATCAGTTTCAATACTGTATCTTCATTTGACACCAGGGCCTACGACGTCGGTATTCATGACAAGCTGTTACTGGTCTGCCCCCAGCTCAGTCAGGAAGCCAGGCAATTTGCCCAATATCAGAGAATCAAAACCATCGAAGTTAGCGACCCCGGTAAATTAGCTTAAAATACTGGCGTCCGTAGCTACCCTCACCCTCATACAGCATGAATTGGGTACATTCATCTATCCCTCCCAAAGTAGTCTATAGGACTAAGGTACTATATCCAATACGTTAACGAACTTGACAAACGTACGAGAACATGCCTACACTTTGATGAAATTAAATATACCGGCGCTCGATACAGGAAGCGCGGGTGATTTATTGGTTAGATATGGAACTTAGATTATCTTCCATGGTCAGGAATAAAGCGAAAGGGGGTGGTCTTTAATGCCTGATATAAAAATGAAGGACATATTGTCAGAAATGGCCGGGGGACTGGAAGGAGCCTGGGTGATTATAGTCGCCGATAGTGATGGGATGCTGCTTTCATCCTGGAGCTCGCCCGGGAATAAACTCCCACCTGAAATGCTGGGCGGGTTTATTCAAACGGTTAATGAAGCAATCGATGCTTTCAAACAATCGACTACCGGATTCGGTCAGCTCGATGATGTCATATTCAGTATGGGTTTTTCCTCCGTCGTGATAAAGCCCATGGCCAATGGGGCGTGCTTTATGGTAGTCAATGCCCCAAACACCGTGCCGCTGGGAATGATACGCATGGCAGCTAATAATTATACCCCCAAACTGGAGCAGGCTCTGCCCGGGCATGAGGCACTGCCGCGAAGGGATAGCATTGGAACAGTCGTTTCCTGAAGCCAGACAACTTATTTAGATTAAACATCTTTAATTTAAGAAAGGAGGTAACACTTAGTGCCAGACGGTAATATGAAGGATATAGTGTCCGAAATGGCACGGGGAGTGCCAGGAATCTGGCAGGTTACGGTAATAGATAGTGATAGCATGGTCCTGGCAACCTGGCAGGGGCCCGATAATAAAGTTTCTCCCGAAGCATTGGGCGGATTTATGCAGATATTTAATAACGCGGTGGTCATATTTAAACAGTCGCCAGTAGGCTTCAGCAGCTTCAAGGATATCATATTCAGTACCACTCAGGTCCACCAGATAATTAAGCCTATAGCTGATGCCACCTGCTTTATAGTAGTTAGCGCTCCCAGGAGTGTGCCTCTGGGCATGATACGTACGACTATCAACAATTATGCCCCGAGACTGGAGCAATCTCTGCCCGGCCGCCAGCCATCGCCGCGCAAGGACGGCATGGGGACCATCATCCCCTGAAGTTAAACAGACCAGCAAAGACACACTACCTACGTAATTTATATATTACAGTGTGTGTTATTCTTCAAAAATAATCCTTACTTGCGATGATACCAGAGATAGACGGCGGAAGCAGATATCAGGCAAATATTTGAGAGCTAATTCACTCAACGCTGTAAGATAACAATAATCGGATTAAAGAGGAACTAATCTACAATGGCAATCAGCATGAAGGACCTGTTGGCTGAAATGGCAAGTGGACTCGAGGGAATCCGGCTGTTAGCAGTAACAGACAGTGATTGCATGGTTCTTGCTTACTGGGAGTCATCCGAAAATAAGCTCTCACCTGAAGCGCTGGGTGAGTTCATTCAACAGATTAAGTCCACCATCAGCACGTTCAAACAATCGTCCAATGGATTCAGCAAGCTCGATGATATCGTACTGGGTACATCCTTAAGTTATATGATGCTTAAGCCGATTTGCAATGGTTCTTGCTTTATAGTAGCGGACGCGTCGAGGACGATATCTCTGGGTTCGATACGTACCGCGTTCAAAAATTATGTCCCCAGGCTGGAGCAGGCCATTCCCGGCCGCGAGCCAATAGCCACCTGAAGTCAAACCTGCAGTTGTTAACCTGTATCGCTACGGTATTCCACTAAGTTCCACATAGGACTAAAGTGCTACATAGAACCTATCGTTTTGCTTGACAAACATACTTGACTTGCTTACACTTGAACCAAGTTGATTTTGTATCTGAAAAGCTTGGAGAATGGAGTTATTTTCGATACCGGAAAAGTGGAGAAAGGAGGTGAGCTTTAATGCCTAATACCAATATGAAGGAGTTGTTGTCTGAGATGGCGGGGGGACTGGCAGGAACCTGGGTGATAGCAGTTGCCGATAATGATGGGATGTTGCTTTCATCCTGGGACTCACCCGATAATAAACTGCCACCCGACTCGCTGGGCGGGTTTATTCAGACGATTAATGGAGCAATCGATGCCTTCAAACAATCGACTACTGAATTTGGCAAGCTCGACGATGTCATTTTCAGTACCGCCTTCACCTACCAGGTGATAAAACCCATAGCTGACGGGGCTTGCTTTATGGTTGTCAGTGCCCCTAGCACCGTGCCGCTGGGCATGATACGCATGGCTAACAACAATTATGCCCCAAGACTGGAGCGGGCGCTGCCCGGACATGAGCCGTTGCCCCGAAGGGATGGTATGGGAACTATAGCCCCCTGAATTTAAAACGACGACAAAGAGATAAACCCCGTGAAACCAATGAAAATTTGGCTTCATGGGGTTGTGTGTCTCGGGATATACTTGTTTTTAAAACGAGGCGAAATTACAAATGGCGAAGGCAGATTCCCAACAAACACGCGAGAGCCAGTTCGCGCAACGCCTGAAGCAGCATGGCTACGAAGTAACCATGGATGCTAAAGTCAAGGGCAGTTCGGGAACTGAGCATAAGTTTGCTATGATGGCACATAAAGACGATGGCCTTTTCAGTTACGATGTAGCCATCGGGTCATCTGTCAGCCAGCGTGAAGAAGTAGGCCTGGGTGCACTATTCAATTTCGATGAGAAAGCAAATGATGCCGGCATAGCTGACAGAGTCTTTATCGCTATACCCAAACTTGGTGCCATGGCCGCCAACTTCGCCCAGCAAGAAAGCATAAAAGTTTTTGATGAAAAGGGTCTAAATGCATTCCTGAGTGCAGCGCCACCCGCAGCCAAACACCACAAGCCTGTTGAATTCGGCACTAGAGCCCAGCTACTAAAATCATTGACCGAACGTGGCTACAAAACCGAGGAAAAAGTTAAGGTAAATGGCATATCAGAAGCCGAGCATATCTTTGATGTCTTGGCCTATGTGGACGATGGCCTTATTACCCATCCAGTCAGCATAGATTTTCTCTCGGCGGACGATGAGGTGGGTATAGAGCCGTTATCTTTAATTGATTCTAGAGCTAAAGACACGGGCATTGTCCGCAGTCTGATTGTGGCATCACCGAAACTCAGCGATGAAGCCAGGCAATTCGCCGAGAAACAGCAGATAAAAGTCTTTGAAATTGGTAAGGCAACACAAGAGAAACCAGCCGCTGAACCCCATACAGCTAAAAAGGCAGCTGCACAAGCAAGCAAGGAAACAGGCGCAGTCAAAGTAGCTGAATCGATACGCGCTGAACCGCCGGTGGTTACCGGGCTGGTTTCCGGCGCCGCTAAAATTAACGTACCGATTCAAGCCCCGTCGCCGGAAGTCCTTAGTATCATCCCCGAAAAACTGGCTAGAAAGTATAATGCAGTACCATTGGCGGTTAACGATAATACTTTACGTGTAGCCATGGTCAACCCTGGCGATATTTTGGCTATACAAGCCCTGGCTGCTAGAACCAAAATGAGAATCGAGCCGGTGCCGGCAACACTCGCGGATGTGCAAGCAGCCATTGATTTCAACTACAAAACCCCTGGCGAAGTAGGCAAACAGTTTGGCGAAATAGGCAAGTTTGGCGAAATAGACAAACAGTTCAACCTGGCAGCAGTAGCCTCAGGGATAATACCTGTAGATAAAGCTGCTGCCGAGATAGCCGATGGTTCTCCGATAGCCAAGGCGCTTAATTTATTAGTTGAAGAGGCGGTAAAAGCCCGTGCTTCCGATATTCATATCGAACCTGAAGAAGATAGGTTACGTGTCCGATATCGTATCGATGGTATACTTCACGAGGTCACCTCACTGCCCATTGGTGCTCACGGACCGCTTATTTCCCGCATTAAAATTCTGGCCGGTATGAATATCGCTGACCCACGCCGCCCTCAAGATGGTCAGTTCTCACTTGTCGCCACGGGCAAAGATATTGACATTCGGGTAGCCAGTATCAGCACTGTCCACGGTGAAACGGCAGTACTTCGCCTTCTGGATAAATCAATGGCCGCCCTATCTCTGTCTCAACTAGGTTTCCTGCCGGAGAGCCAGGAACAGTTCGAGCGTATGCTTATGGCACCTTATGGCATGCTATTGCTCAGTGGCCCTACCGGCGCCGGCAAGACAACAACGCTTTATGCTGCGGTCAACTCACTCGATAAGGTAGGCCGC
Source organism: Dehalococcoidia bacterium (assembly GCA_050011565.1). Classification (GTDB taxonomy): domain Bacteria; phylum Chloroflexota; class Dehalococcoidia; order GIF9; family UBA5629; genus 9FT-COMBO-48-23. Next base: position 150,233 of record JBEKIW010000004.1, on the reverse strand, counting down.
AACATCATTACCATCGAAGACCCCGTGGAGTATCGTTTCCAGGGTATAAACCAGATACAAATAAATACCAAGGCCGGTGTAACCTTTGCCAGTGGATTGCGGGCTATAGTACGGCTTGATCCCGACGTTATACTGGTCGGTGAGATTCGAGATAGTGAGACCGCTGACATAGCCACCCAGTCTGCTCTAACCGGCCATCTGGTGCTATCTTCAGTCCATGCCAATGATACGGTAGGCGTACTATTTCGACTTATCGACCTCGGTGTTGAGCCTTTCCTCATATGCTCAGCCGTTATCTGTATCGCGGCCCAACGAATGGTTCGGCGGGTCTGTACCAGCTGCGCTCGCAAGGTCGAAGCGCCTCTGGTAGAGCAGAAAGCTTATTACCGCGAAACAGGTGAGGAACGACTCGAGTTCGATTACGGTGCCGGCTGCAAATTATGTACGTACACCGGTTATCTGGGTAGGACAGGTCTTTTTGAAATTCTGACCATGAGCGATGAAATCAGGCGATTGATTGTTACCGGTGCTACTGCTGCTGACATTCGTGCCCAGGCGATTGAGGAAGGAATGATAACTCTGTCCAAAGACGGCATGCTTAAGGCCGGGGCCGGCATCACCACACCGTATGAAGTGCTACGCAACGCCTATTCCGTAGGTGATTAAAGCAATGAAATATACTGGCGGCTCTGAAATATGGCCGTGGGGCGTTAGCCTCGTTATCTAATTTGGAGGTTAGTGATATGGACTATACCTATCAAGGATATGCCGCAGACCGGCAAATGGTAAAGGGAAGGATTTCAGCGGCTGATGAGCGCGCAGCCGCGGATATGTTGTCTAACATCGGCTACCGGGTGGTCAGCCTTAAGCCAGACACACGCTTGTTTTCATCCTCAGGTGGATTTTTCCGGAAAAAGGTTAAGTCGGCGGAGATGGTTACCTTCTCCCGGCAACTGGCGCTGCTTTTGGAATCAGGCGTCGGTATCATCCAGGCCCTGGAGTTGCTCCAAAACCAGTCAACCGACTCAGGGCTAAAGAGAGTGCTTCTTGCAGTAATCAACGACCTCCGAGGAGGCAAATCGCTATCGCTGGCTCTGGCCCAGCATCCTCAGGTCTTTTCTAAGCTTTACTGCAAGATGATTAGCGTCGGTGAGCAGACTGGCTCGCTGGAAACCGTACTTAAGAGCTTAGCTACTTACACCGAGCGTCTGACCGCATCTATGTCTAAAATCAAGCAGGCCATGATGTATCCCGTTATTGTCTTCTGTTTGGCAATCGTTGTTGCCATAATCATGCTCACCGTCCTGCTGCCGCCACTGATTAAGATGTTCAGCACGTTGGGCGGCGAGCTACCTCTACCCACCAGGATTCTCCTCGCCAGTATGGGTTTCCTGCAACATTTTGGCGTATTTTTATTCGTGGGCATCATCGCTTTGATTGCAGTCGGTTTCTTTTACGGCCGGACGCCAACCGGACGTTATAACCGCGATAGGATTATGTTGCGGTTGCCGTTGCTCGGTCGGCTGAATCTGTTAACTGAGCTGGCACGGGCTTGCCGCAGCTTATCGGTGTTATTTCGCGCCGGTCTGCCAATTCCTGAAGTTATGGCTCTGACCATTCAAGCCACTGGCAATCGAGTTGTATCCAGAGCTTTGAGCCAGGTGGAACAGGGCATGCTCAGAGGCCAGGGAATGTCTAAACCAATGAGCAACAACCCTGTCTTTTTGCCTATGATGGTGGAAATGACCAAGGTAGGTGAGGAAACAGGCAGTCTGGACGAGTCACTAATTATGGTAGCTGAAAACTTTGAAATCGAAGCCGACAGAAGGACACAGACCATGCTCGGCATGATTGAGCCGGTGATGACCATAGCCATGGGGGTGGGAGTTGGCTTCCTCGCCCTGGCTGTTTTTATGCCCATCTACAGCTCCCTTAGCCTGGTAGGAGGAGCAGGTGGCTAGATGACTAAAAGCCGGCACCGGTGGTCATTTCCGAGCTTCCGCTCTGCCCTCAACGGCGAGCAAGGTTTTAATCTGGTGGAAGTCCTGATAGCGCTCGCCCTTTTAGCCGCAGTTGCCGGTGTCTTCCTTGTCGCTGTGTCAACCTCATCTAAGGCGGTAATGGTCGGCCAGGATCAAGTATCCGCCGAAGGCTTAGCTAAATCGCAAATGGAGTCTATAAAGCAACAAAATTACAGCGTTACCGGACAATATACCAAAATCACAGAACCTGCCGGATATCACATAGGGATTGCGTTCGTACCCCTGGACCCTCAGGGCCTCCATACTGGTGCCGATGAAGGACTCCAGAAAATAACAGTTACTGTTACCCATGGCACCAAGCCAAAGCCAGACTTCACTCTGGAGGGCTATAAGTACAAGATCGGACAATGAGCACTGCTATCGCTAGCACAGAAAGAGCCGGGACTGCAGGTCGCAGCTAAATTATCTGGACAAAATGAAGGCATACAGCGGCGAAAAGAGAAAGACAATGCCGAAGATAACTGAGAAGGGGTTTACTCTCATCGAGATGTTGGTGGCGCTGGCTATAGCCGGCGCTATTATCGGCGTTATGTCGGCATCCATAATCACCATAACGAGAACCACCTCGCAGAATGACGAATGGAATGTAAATCTGCGCCAGGTGCAGAACGCCGGTCACTGGATTACCCGCGATGCTGTCATGGCGCAGGTAGTGAGCAGCAATACACCCGGTGTTTTCCTGTCTCTTAAATGGAGCGATTGGAACAATATCAGTGGTACTCAATATAACAATGATATTCAATATATTCTCAACGGTAATACGCTGACGCGTAGTCTTAATGGTGGACCTGCAATTTTAATCGCTCAATATATCGTCCCCGCCTACACTAACTGTACCTGGGATACTACTTTAATGAAGTTGACTGTGAACATAAGAGCCTCGTTGAATGGCACAAGATATGTGCAGGATACTTATCAGATAAGCCCGCGACCAACGGATTGGGGAGGTTGAACATGAAGCTACTAAGACGAATGTTGCCAAAAGAAGCCGGACAAACTTTACCAATGGCGCTGTTACTGATGCTACTCGGAGCCGCAGCCATTGTCCCCACTCTTTCTCTCGCCACCACCAACCTCAAGGCCACCCAAAGCGTGAACCTGCACACGCGGGAACTGTATGCCGCCGATGCCGGTATAGACAACGCCATGTGGTATCTGCAAAGTGATGCTCGAACGAAAATAATCAATCCCACACTTTATTGGCCAACATCTGGGATAACATATTGGCTGAGTGATAATCAGACGGCTCAGAGAGTGAAAGTAAACAATGACGATGTGCAGGTGAATATTAGCACTCCCTGGCTTTTAAAGGGCCTCACTGGCTATCCAGACACGCAACCTACGAGCGGTGCTGCCAACTGGACACTTATTAGCGCTCTTAATATTAGTGATAACTCCACCTACGTTATCCAGGTCAGCACCACTGCGGCTGCCACAACACCACTTGACAATATTAGCGTCTGGCTACCTCAAGGATACAGTATTAACAGTCTTACTAGTAATGTAAAAATTAATGGCGTTCCCATCGGTGGGCCAGGAACTAACTACCAATATGTCAAGAATTATACCTCCCAGCAGTTCTGGCGCGGCGGCACCATTTATAAATGGGACTATTTGGGTAGAACTTTTAAAGACCTCTCCGACATCGCCCCTCTTCCTCCTGGAGGTGGTTTGATACCGGCAGATAAGTACCCACCCAGCGTACAGCTGTCCTTCAAGTACACCGTTACACCTTTTAAACGAGCCAACGGATTTTTCCCCTGGATACAGCTGGGCAATCAGAGCATTGCCTGGGATACTATCTCAGGCTTCTATCACGTTAAGTCCACAAGCTTTACACCCGGCGCTACTGATAACACCACAATCGAGGCTTACGCCCCCAAAGGGATGACACGCTATATCGGCGGTACTACCGGCAGCGCCTCAGCTGTCCAGGGAGATTATATAGCTATCGGTAATAGCCTGATGACATGTTGCTGGTATAATGCCGGGACTACTCGTAATCCCAATTATAAAGCGGGACCACCCTGTAATTATGATTGCGAATGGAACTGTCTCGGCAAATACTACACAGAAAGCAGTGCCACAATCAATGCTGATTTCGGGCCATCAGACGCCAAAATAGAGAAAGCATATCTTTACTGGACAGGCTGGTTGAGCACTAGTAATCCCGATACACAAGTGACACTCAAGGTTAATGGACATTTGGTGGGAACAGACGGAACAGTAACGGCTGACAGATATTACAATATGGCAACCTCTGGTTCAAACGGTTACCAGTACGCCGGTTTTGCCGACGTTTCCGACAGGGTAAAAGCGATAACCCCTACGGGCATCAGAAACACGATGTTCACCGTGGGTGCCGTTAACGCAACCCCCGCTACTACGTGTGCCTCGGATTTAAAGTACCAGGCAGCCAACGCCGGCTGGTCGATGATTATCATTTATTCCAGCCAACAGACGGCAGTAGGGGTACACCAAATCTACACATATGACAATCTTGCCTATCTCTGGGGGAACGGCAGCACTGTTTCAGCCACATTCACCATTTCTGGCTTTCAAGCTCCCTCTACTAACATCGATGCCAAGGTGGGTTACTTCGTCGCCGAGGGCGATCCACAAATTACCCCCGACTCTTTCCAGTTCAAGGGGCAACATTCTGCTGGCTTTGTCTATCTAGGAGACCATAATTCCGGCGACAATAACTACTATAATAATGTATTCAATTCATATTCAACGTCCACCGGATTTACTCCGTCTGCCCTGGATGGAGAGGCCACGGGAACAATCGGCGGTGTTGATTTGGATATATATAATAAAGACAAAGATAACAACTCTCTATCCGGCATAGTGCAGCCGGGCGATACCCAGGCCCAGGTTCGTGCGCAGACCGTGAGCGATGGAATCATGATAGTATATATAGTCTTCTCGGTTACCAGCACGGCAGTTACTCCTGGCTCGGAGTTCGATGTAGGCAGCATGATGTATAGCGTTCAGTAGGAGACCGGCGGAAATAGAAATTAATCAAAAAGGAACCCATGGTTAAATCCTTGCAATGCAGACATGTACAGGCCACGTGCCTGGTGATACTCGTAGTATCAAGTCAAAAGCTAAAAAACTGAATGCCGAACATGGATGCAAAATTTGTTACCTCATTTTTTAACTTTTAACCCGTCATTCTCCCCCAACCGGCCTTAGAAATCTTTACCTCTGTTTTTTTTAGAGCAAAAGTGCTACACTAGACTGGCTTGAAGGCAGGAAAGAAATCTATATAACAAGATAGTCAAAAATGATGGAACCCGGACAGGAAAAGAAGAAAGGCTTTCTGGATAGGCTGCCCAAGCTGGGCCGTATCAGCCAGCTAGTGCTGGTTATCGGCATTTTTTTGGTCATATTTGTACCCCTATTTGTAGTCAATCAACAACAGCCGGAAAGGCAAAGTCAATTAGAAGCCACCCTGTCCAACCTGCAGAAAATAGTAACCCCGGTGCAAACGCCAAAAGCTAAATTCGAAGCTGATCTGGCACAGGCTACAGCTGATACAGAATCGGCTAAAGCCACTTTCCCCAGCCCCCAGGGGTCGCCACAAATACTCGATAGCCTGCGAAAACTGGCTGAGGTCAATGATATATACATCACAGCAACCAAGGTAGCAACTTCGACACCGCCTGGAAGTATAGGTCCGATATTGACCATTACGCTTAATCTCAAAGGGCAAGTATCTCTGTTCCAGAACTTCCTCCTGGGACTTGATACGAAGCTGCCGACATCCCAGATAAACCGAGTGACATTTACGATTACCGGAGTAGAGGGAGAGTACGACACAGCCACCGTGGTAATGGATGTACTATGTTATGGAGGCAGTTAAGCAGCAGCCATGGTCACTTTAGATATTGAAGATAACTCAATAAAATTGATGGTGGTCAAGGGAAAGCAGGTGGAAATGGCAGCCAGCTTGCCGCTGGAGGCAGGCTTGATACATGACGGCATCATCACTAACCCGGTTACTGTCGGCCAGCGTATCAGCGAGCTGATGGCCGCCCACGGCATCAGCGAAAAGAGGGTTATGGTCGGCATCAGCGGCATTCATTCTATATACCGTGTGGTTAAAGTCCCAAAATTACCGAAGAACCTGCTAGACCAGGCGGTTCGCCAGGAAATGGAGAGGGCGATGCCGGTACCTCTGAACGAGCTTTATACATCGTGGCAGGCAATAAGCCTGTCAGATATAGAGACCGCCATCTGTCTTGTCGGTATGCCGCGTAGTAATGTTGATTCCGTGCTGGAAACATTGCGTCAGGCGGGGTTACAACCCGAGGTCATTGATGTCAGGCCGCTGGCTTTGGCCAGAGTCGCCGATGAAAGGGATTCTTTAATAATAAATGCCCAGCCAGTTGGATTTGACATCGTTGCCGTGATTGATGGCATACCCGAATTGCTGCGCAGCCTGCCATTCCCGGATGACGCAGCTTCGCCAGATGAGAAAATAGCCGAGGTAAAAGAAGAGCTGGACAGGACGATTGCCTTCTATAACTCAAGCCACAAAGGTGGTGAAATCACCAACCGCATGGCAGCTTTCGTCAGCGGTGAGCTGGGTGAGATGCTGGCAGGAACATTGGAGTATCGAGTTAAGCCATTGCCTCAATTGTTATCCTATGCCGATAGTCTAAATACAAGTGAATATGCGACTAATATAGGCCTGGCTCTAAGACAGACGCGGGTTGATATCAGCCCGGCACGGGTCAACCTGAATGTCACCCCTGAAGTCTATCTGCCCAAGTCATTTCCCGTTATTCAACTTGCTTCTTGGGCATTTATCGTGCTGGCAATCATAATGCTCCTGCTGTTCGGTATAACCACCTTACAGTCATATAGGCAAACCATAGGTTTGATGACACAAGTCAACAGCATACAGACTCAGATTGAAAATAGGCAAACCACTCAGACAGCAATCAAGCAATTGCAGGCACAAATTGATAAAGCTCATAATGCCGGCGCTGTCTTTACTCAGGCGTTGGATAGCGCTAAAGCACAACGAGCTACGGCAAATAACGTCCTGAGCAAGGTAACCAGCCTGTTGCCCGGCATTATCGATTTGAATTCCATTGATTATTCCGCAGGGACGCTGACCGTAACCGGCATAGCACCCGATGACACCACAGTTGTGGACTATGTCCGCGCCTTAACGAACTCCGGCCAGTTCTCCTCAGTCATGATATCAAACATGAGCGAGATGCAATACAATCAGTGGCAGTTCACCTTGACTCTGCAATAACCCCAACAAGGTAAGCGCCCGTCATCCTGTCATTGTGAGAAAGCCTGCCATCCTGTCATTCTGAGGAGCGAAGCGATGAAGAATCTACCCCAGTTGCCCTCCGAAACCTGTATTTTGCCACCCTGAGCTTATATTTTGCCACCCCGAACGAAGTGAAGGGTCTGGTTCATTAATTAATTACACAGATCCTTCGCTGCGCCCAAGATGATGGTCAAAAAGCCTCAGGATAACAGGATAAAATCAGGAATGATAGATAAGAAAGGGGCATCAAATCTGGAGCCTTGCGGTATAGGAAATGCCTTAAATAAAACAAAGGGGCAGACCTCCAGGTCTGCCCCGAACCTCTATGGCTACTATATCGCCCTATATGTCGCTTTTCTGATTACTTCTGTTTACGGGGTACATACGCCTGATGTCACACCGCCGCAGGTCTCAATGAGGTTACCACTGGTTGTATTCCACGTCCAGTTATACTTCGGCTTATCTACCATGTATGGCGCCAGATCAGCGCTAGTTTGTGCAGGATTGGCTGGTGTAGCTCCCAAGTTTTGTGCCATAAAAGCTACTACAGCCGTCTGCACGTTGTGACGGTCGGTTAAACAAGCCTGGCACGTGCCAGCGCCGATGAACCGACCGACAGCCAGTGTGACTACACCAGCTAGAGCTGCCAGGATGCCGATGACAACCAGTAACTCGATGAGGGTAAAGCCACCCTCACCCATTCTCCCACTATGGATTTTTCCTATCGCCTTCAATAATTTACGCATTACATTCACCTCCTTTCTCATTGTTCATGCGTACAATAATATACTTCGTATCTTATATTACCCATAGGCTACAAGTCAATGTATTTGCATAGTGATTTGGTACATGTAGAGATAGGAGATTAGTCCTATTCACATAATAGGACAATAGTACTGTATTGATGGAACCTCAAATATTGATGGAGCCTCAAATAAACAAGGTTTGCTAGGAAAGTCTATAATGACAGCCATCATGGAACAGCCAAACATCCGGCCTAATTTTTTCAAGCGGGCTCTTGAGATAACCTGGCTGGCTACTATCTTCTTAATCCCCCTCTTCTTCAACCCTCTAAGCCATCAGGTTTTTATTCTAAATAAAGCTGCCTTGTTTCAGTTCCTGGTATCGGCTATGCTGGCGCTGTGGCTGGCTGACTGGATACTGAGCCCGGCCGGTCATAGGAGGCTGAACTGGATAGCTATCTTTCCCTCACCGCTGCACCTTTCCATACTGGTATTCGGACTGCTGGCGGTCCTGTCCACAGCAGCTTCCATAACCCCGGCCATAAGCTTCTGGGGAAGCTATTTCAGAAAAGCAGGGCTGCTTACTTTGATTTGCTGGATACTTTTTTTCCTGATAGTGGCGCAGCAAATCCGAAATAGGGCACAGCTGCTAAGAGCTGTTTATATATTGCTGGTTTCGTCGGCTATCGTCTCACTTACAGGCATCCTGCAATATTACTTACCGGATGCAATATCCAGGGTGTTACCAAATCCATTTCCAAATCCATTTGCTGTCAGGGTATCTTCTACCGTAGGCAATCCACTTTTCCTCAGCAGCTTCCTAGCCATGGTCATTCCATTCAATCTAGCTCTTATAGTATATACGTGGAGCAAGAGAAAAGAAGGTAACAATGTTGGTATATTGGTCAGTCTCTCTGTTCTGTTGGCACTTCAGTTCTGGTGCCTGTGGCTGGCACAATATTCCATAACTATTTTGCTGTATGTCATATCGCTAATTGTCTTCATAATAATATGGGGCGTGGTTAAGCGAAAGAGGCTAATACTGAGCCTGGGCGCAGTGTCTCTGCTGGCTCTAGTAATAGTAGCCGGTTTGCTTCTGGCACCGTTGCTATCTTCACAACCCAGCACTGAGTCCGCTACACCACAAGAGTCAGAACCCGCTCCAATCTCAGAAGAGGTGGGACTTTATACTCTGGGGCTGAGAGTACAATTTTGGCACAGCGCAATTGACATAGTCCTAAAGTCGCCAGAAGTCCCATTTTCCAACGATAGACTGCACGTTCTGCGAAAGGTTATCGGCTACGGGCCCGAGACATTCACGATTAACTTTCAGCTATTTTTCCCCGAAAAACTTGAAAGCGAATACACTTACCGGTCGCTTTTGGTAGATCGCCCTCATAACGACTACCTATATCTGGCCACGACAATGGGGCTGCTGGGGCTCATTAGCTTTCTCTCCATTTTAGCCGCCTTCTTCTATCTTTGTTTTCGCTATCTCCGCAGGGCGACAGCGGACATTGATAAACTGCTTTTAATAGCTATGGCGGCTGGCATGGTTCAGTATATGGCCGATATCTTTTTTAACCTCTCCACAATATCACCCGAGCTCGTGTTCTGGCTGATACTGGCCATGACCTGTGCCATCGGTGGGTTCATTCGGAACAAAGCGCCGTCAAAGGTACGGCTGACAGACGCGGCTCAGACCGCAACGACCGCAACGTCTCGTGTTACCGGGACGAGATTGGTGATATCCCTCGGCTGCGTTTTAGCCTTGATAATTGTCGGTCTCGGTATTGCTATCAGGCCGTTCTTAGCCGATATCTACCTGGAGAAGGGGCTGAAGCTACAAATCGCCGGCAGCGGGCAGGCTATTTATGCTCTTGACCAGGCAACCAGGATGTACCCTGAAGAAGCTACTTACTGGCATTCGCTTGGACAGTATAGCTATTACGTTGCCAGGCATATCAAGGAACAATCTTTCAAAACAGAAGTTTTAGCTATGGCTGCCGAAGCTCAATACAAGGCAGTCGAGCTAAGGCGTTATGTCGCCTATGAGCACTATTCCCTGGCTGATATTTGCACATATTGGGCTTGGTCGGGAGCCGCTGATAAATGGCCTGTAGCCATGTCTTTATATGATAAGGCATCGCAGTTGTTCCCAGGCAACGCCGTCATATTGGATAAATGGTCGCTGGCGCTAATCACCAAAGGTGACCTGGATGAAGCCCGAACAAAGCTCGACTATGCAGCATCTTTAGACCCCGAATGGGCACAGACATCTTTCATTTCCGGTCTTCTTCTAGCCAGGGAAGGGAAAAATAAAGAGGCTGCGCTTAAGATTACACAACCGATAACAGATAACCCATCCAATTTAAGTTATTTTATTGACCTGTGCAATAACCTCATGGCGTACGATATGGTCAGCCCACTGGGAGATTCTTTGGAAATCTACACTCAAGAAAAGCCGGACGACTGGACTGCCCATGCCCTGCTTGGAATCACCATCCTGTTTAGTGACAATCCCGATATGGGCCTCGATGAATTCAACACTGCGATGCTGTTGGTGCCAAACAACGATGTTGCCGACCTTTTCCGAGCCATTTTAAAGCTCACTACAATGAGCCCAAAATTTACAACAGCACTCCCCGGCATAGCTGCTGAATGGAGGGACAAGTTGGACCAAAGCCCGGACCGGTCTACGCTAATACCGGCACTTGACCAATTAGTAGGTGGCTCAAAATAAATACCTGTAACTTATATACCACATAGATAGCGGTCAGAGCAGATGCTCCGACCTACCCTCTGTCCTCTTATCTCCTTGAATGCTAAATGCATCCTATTTTGCTATCATATTAACTGCCATATTTGAATGTCTTGGGGAAAGCAACTTATAGTGGGCAAACATATTAGCCAGCAAATTGACAAACGTGCGGTGACATATATTGAGCCTGATGGTCGTACATGCCCTGCTATCGGCCTGAAAGCAGTGACTTCTATTGCGCGGGCACAAGGAATCGCGGTTAGAGACGTAGAAATAGCGGCATTAAAAAAGGGTGTTACACCGTGGCGGTATCTCCGCAATATAGGCACCGTCGGCCTTGATGGGCAAATTAAACTATTGCAATCAGCTGTAGCTGTCGTGGGAGCCGGGGGATTAGGCGGTACCATAATAGAACTTCTGGCCAGGCAGGGAATTGGCCACATAACCATAATCGATAATGACTGCTTTGCCGAACAGAATTTAAACCGGCAGGTGATGTCTACGGAGAAGAACCTGGGTAAATATAAGGCTCTTGAAGCGGCAAAAAGAATAGCCCGAATAAATTCAGCAGTGACGGTTACCACATTTATAGAGAAACTTACCAAAGAGAATGCTCGTAGATTACTCAAGGGTGCCAGGGTTGTGGCCGATGGGCTGGACAACCTACCATCCCGTTTCGCGGTTGAGAGCGCCTGTCGGAGCCTGGGGATTCCACTGGTACATGGAACCATTGCCGGCTTCTGCGGTCAACTAACCACCATTTTCCCGGAAGATGCGGGGCTTTGTTGCATTTATGGTTCCCCAGACAGATTTCCAGAGCAGGGCATTGAAGTGAAAATCGGTAATCCGTCAGCTACACCGGCAGTAGTTGCCGCCTGGCAAGTTCAGGAAATAATCAAGATTATTACTGGAATCGGTAAACCGCTTCGAAACTGTCTTCTCCTGCTGGATATGATGGAGGGCATCGCGGACAGGATTGAACTCAGCAAATGACTATTTTATGGGTAGTTTTATTCTTCATGGTCGGCGCCGCTTTAGGCAGCTTTATCAATGTAGTTGCTGACCGCCTGCCGGCAGGTAAATCTATTATCTCGCCACCATCGCATTGTTCGGAATGCCAGTACCGAATTCCGGGCAGCGATAATATCCCCATATTCAGTTATATATGGCTTAGAGGTCGTTGCCGCAATTGCGGTGCCACTATACCTCAGCGGTTGCTCTGGGTGGAGTTAGGTACCGCCATTTTGTTTGCTTTTCTCTACTGGCATTATGGTCTTGGATGGGAACTGGCATTGGTCGCCTTATATTGCTGCTTATTTATCTCCCTTCTACTGATAGACCTGGAGCACAGCGTATTGCCTAATAAGCTAGTTTACCCGGGAATAGTTATCGCCTTAGTTGTAGCCGCTCTGGGTTCCATATTCGGCTTCGAACCGGTTGATATCGTAGGTGGGGGCTTTCGGCTATGGATTGTTGATGCTGCAATTGGCGGCGGCATTGGCTTTTTGCTGCTACTTCTTCCCAGGCTCCTCTATCGAGGCGGTATGGGGTGGGGAGATATCAAGCTGGCGGCACTTATAGGCTTTGTCACCGGCTTCCCATTGGTTATTCTGGCTATGTTCATTGCCGTGATTGTCGGCGGCTTGACGGCTGCGATTTTACTGTTGCTCAAACTGAAAGGACGAAAAGATGCCATACCTTTCGGCCCTTTTTTGTCCCTGGCTGCCATAGTAACTTTGTTCTGGGGTAGCAACATACTTAACTGGTTAATTACCACCTTAATCGTGAAATAAACTAACCGGTCATACTTTTGTATGACGGGGCATCACCAGGAAGTCTGACCTACAAGTCACCCCTTTTTTGTTGATAAAACCAGCCACACTCTGGATTACTTAGTGAAGCCAATACTTTAAACTTTATCTAGGCATTTAACGGCAAGGTTTAATTATGAAAGATGTAGAAAAAACGACTGAAATTAAAGAGTTCCCAATTGTTTTCGGAAGCCATGGATTGCAGCTCAAGGGCAAAATTATTCTCCCGAAGCAAGCCAGTGCCAGTAAGCCGGTGCCCGGCGCCGTATTATGCCACGGCTTTGGTGCTGCCTATCGAGTTATGGAGCCGGCGGCTCGAATAATGGCGGCTCAGGGAATCGCCAGTCTCATCTTCGACTTCCGTGGTCATGGTGCCAGTGAAGGCGCTGTCGACGGGAAGATGGCGGCAGACATAGTTGATGCCTGGAATGTTTTATGTCAACTCCCCGAAGTGGATAGCCAACGAATGGGTATTGCCGGACACAGCCTGGGCGCTATGTCAGCAATTATGGCTGCGGATAAAGTTGATAAACCACGTGCATTGGTTGCATTAGCCTGCCCGCCTGAAATAGACAGCGCGCTGCCGATTGGCGGGGAGAAAAACTTCGGTCGATGGGGACGTGAGTTCAAAGTTATTATGGAATACCCCAAACACGGCGCTTTTCCCTGGTTGAAAGGGGTTGCCGCCCTGATATGCAGAGTCTGGATGTACCTAGGTTGTTTCAAGGTAAGGGTTGACTGGCAGAAGTTCATGGATGTCTTCCCGCAAATGAAGATGTCTGCGGTACTTGAAAAGCTCGAGGATTGCTCTAAGCTCTTTGTCTTTTGTGAAGGCGACAGGGTAACGCCATATCGAAAGTACGCAGTTGTCTATGAATCGGCTTGTGAGCCTAAGGAACTGATTCTGGCCAAAGGCGGTTTCCACACTACTCCACTTCTGGCTGGCAGCTTGCGTTCTCAGTGGACGGGCTGGCTGGTGAAAACTCTAACCGATATCGATTAGTAACTTAAAGGAGAACAACATGCGAGTGCTTATCACAGGGGGAGCCGGCAGGTTGGGAATAAATGTCGGCAAAGCCTTTATAAAAGGCGGGTTTCAAGTTCGTGTGTTCGATTTGGACACGCCCGGTAACAGAAATAGCGTAAAAAGACTCGGAGAAAAAACTGAAATCTACTGGGGAGACATAACACGTCCTGATTCGGTTCAGAAAGCGCTGGAAGGAGTTAATGCTGTAGTCCATATGGCCGGTATCCTGCCACCTGTAGCCTACGAAAAACCTGAACTGGCGTCTCGGGTCAATGTGGGCGGTACCAGGATAATCGTTGAGCATTTAAAACAGATGGATAGACCAATTCCATTTGTATTTACTTCCTCAGTCGCTGCCTTTGGCCCTACACCAAATGTTACCAAGCCACTGTGCCCTGAAGAACATGATGCTAATCCTAAAGGGGCCTACGGTGAGACTAAGCTCCAGGCTGAAAATATTATCAAGGAATCAGGGATTGACTATGTCATTTTACGCCTTACCGCAACCATGTACCTGAACTTCTCGATAAGTGACCTCAAACGGATGTTCACTGTCCCATTGAATAATAGGGTGGAATATTGCCATCCAGATGATACAGCATCAGCTATATTCAATGCCGTTAAAAATTTTGATTCCGTTAAAGGTAATACTTTAATCATCAGCGGCGGCCCTGAAGAAAGGATGCTGTACCAAGATATGATAAGACGTATACTTGGTGTTATGGGATTGCCTGTGCCGCCAGCTCGTAAATTCACCAAAGAGCCCTATTACCTGGACTGGTATGATACGACAAAGTCCCAGAAGCTACTTAATTTCCAGCACAGAAGCTTTGCCGACTATATCCGAGATTATTCAAAGCAACTTGCCAGACAGTACGGTACGGGGTTCATACCATTCATGCGCCACTTCGTAGGACCAGTCTTCGGTAAAGCCATAGTTCAGTTTTTTTAGCGATTCCTGCCGCCAGGCTTATTGCATCCCCGCCCCCAATATGTTATACTGTGATGTAAGTGAGACCTTTAAGTCAGTCCGGAGAGGCTGGCAAGGGAAATATGACAAACATTCGTAGCTCCACAAAGCTCCCGTTTGCGGTTGCTTGTTTTAAAACCTCTTGCCAGCTCTCGGCAGGAGGTTTTTCTTATGTCTGAGAGAACCCTCATGTCCGCTGAGGACATACAGAGAGCCCTGGTTCGCGTTGCCCACGAGATTGTAGAAAAAAACAAAGGCGCCAGGGATCTTGTCCTCGTCGGCATGCAAACCCGGGGAGTTCCATTAGCCAGTAGGTTAGCCGCTACGATACAGGGGCTCGAGGGGATTAGTATACCGGTTGGCTCACTCGACATCAGCCTCTATCGTGACGACCTCTCTTCATTATCTCTGAAACCTACAGTCCATCGCACTGATGTCCCCGTAGATGTTACGGATAAACAAATAGTCCTGGTTGACGACGTCTTCTACACCGGGCGCAGCATTCGTGCGGCTATGGATGCTCTAATGGATTTAGGTCGACCTCAATCTATACAGTTGGCAGTTCTGGTCGACCGGGGACATCGCGAACTGCCAATCCGTGCCGACTATGTAGGCAAGAACATACCGACGTCGAAAAATGAGGAAATAAAGGTTGATATTAAAGAGGTGGATGGCGAAGACAGGGTGATTATAGTTACATCTGACAAGGGGGCAAGTCATGAGAACGATTGAATCGAGTTCGGGTACAGCGACTCCGGATACTTTACCCCCGCCATCCATGGCGGTGTGGCAACACAGTCATGTGCTCGATCTGGATGATTTCACCCGGGAAGAAATCGAGCTCGTCTTCGAGATAGCTGATGCTATGGCGGAGGTGCTCACCAGAGAAGTAAAAAAGGTACCGACATTAAGGGGCAAGACCGTTGTTACTCTTTTCTACGAGCCCAGCACACGTACTCGGGCCTCATTCGAGCTGGCAGCCAAGAATTTAAGCGCCGATACGGTGAGCATCGATGCTTCCAAAAGCAGTGTTGTCAAGGGGGAGTCTCTGATTGACAGTCTGCGCACTATTCAAGCTTTAGGCGCCGACATTATAGTTATGCGCCACTCACAATCCGGTGCTCCTTATCTCGCCATCCAGGAGGTAAACTCCAGTATTATAAATGCAGGTGACGGCTGGCATGCCCACCCGTCTCAAGCTCTTCTCGACCTTTATACCATCCGCCGCCACCTGGGCAAAACGGCCAATCTCAAAATAGCCATTATTGGCGATATCATGCACAGTCGGGTGGCACGCTCAAATATATGGGGCATGACTACCATGGGAGCTAAGGTAGTTCTATGCAGTCCATCCACTCTGTTACCTCGCGGATTGAATAGCTTCATCGAAAACTGTCGGCTCGCAAATGTTAGCATCGAAAACAATATTGAGCGGGCTTTAGAAAATGCTGACGTGGTAATGCTTCTAAGGCTTCAGATGGAAAGACAACAAAGCGGACTGCTGCCCAGCTTGAGAGAATACATCCAGCGCTATCAAGTGACGACTGAGCGTCTTTCGCTGGCTAAATCAAACGTCTTGGTTATGCACCCCGGCCCTATCAATGAAGGCATCGAGATAAGTCCCGAAGTTGCTCATGGGACTCAATCGGTCATTGAAGAGCAGGTAAGTAACGGAGTAGCCATTCGAATGGCGCTGCTGTATTTAATCGCTGGAGGTAAAAACAAATAATGGCTGCTACCCTACTAATAAGCGGCGGCCGTATCCTCGACCCTGGTCAAGGAATAGATAAAGTTGCCGATTTGCTCATCGCCAAAGGCAAAATCACCTGGATTGGGGATAAAGGAACAGCACCAAATCATTCCGACTTAAAGACTATAGACGCCACGGGCCTTGTTGTCTGTCCTGGATTCATTGACCTGCACTGCCATCTCCGCGAGCCAGGCTTTGAAGACAAGGAAACTATTAGCACCGGCACTAAAGCGGCAGCTAAAGGCGGGTTTACCACCGTCTGCTGTATGCCCAATACAAATCCACCAATTGATAGTCAGGCTTCCATAGATTATGTAAAGAAGGTGGCTGAAGCTGAGGGAATAGTTCAGGTGCTACCGATAGGCTGCATAACCAAAGCCAGGCAGGGCAAAGAGCTGACTGAAATGAACGAGCTAGCTGAGGCCGGAGTTATCGGTTTCAGTGACGACGGTAACCCGGTAGCCAGCTCACGGATTATGTCCCTGGCTATGGACTACAGCCAGTCCCTGGGTTTGCCGATTATTGACCACTGCGAGGATAAGGAATTAAGCGATGGCGGCTTTATGAACGATGGCTGGGTGTCGGCTCGCCTCGGGCTGAAGGGTATGCCTAAAGCTGCTGAGGAGATCGTGGTTGCACGGGACATATCGTTGGCACAGATGACCGGCGCCCGGCTCCATATTGCCCATGTCAGCACGGAGGGCTCGGTAGAACTTGTCCGCCGTGCCAAAGAGAAAGGCATGGCAGTCACTGCCGAAGTTACTCCCCACCACCTGACTTTGACTGAAGAGAGAGTAATGGGCGGCCAGCTAAAAAAGAACAAACAACTGACATATGACACCAACGCCAAAGTCAACCCGCCGTTGCGGACCAAAGAAGATATAACTGCTCTAATCCAGGGGCTGAAGGATGGCACCATCGATGCCATTGCCACTGACCATGCTCCTCATACTCTGGTAGACAAAATGTGCGAGTTCGGGCTGGCAGCCTTCGGTATCAGTGGCTTAGAAACAGCTTTCGCCTGCCTGATGAGCCTGGTGCAAGACGGCCGGCTAGACCTGAAGACTATAATATCTAAGCTCACATTCGAGCCAGCCAGAATTATCGGCACCAGATTTGGAGAACTTGGGTCGCTTAAGCCAGGCTGCCGAGCTGATGTCACCATTTTCGACCCGAATAAGGAATGGGTGGTCGACAAAAGTGACTTCGCTTCTAAAGGGAAGAACACGCCTTTCCACGGTTGCCATTTTAAAGGCAAAGTGCGAATAACTATAGCGGCCGGACAGGTAGTCTATAAATCAGAATAAAAAAGCGGAGGTACTTTGTGCCCAGACGTAACGACATCAAAAAGGTGATGATTATCGGCTCCGGACCTATCGTAATAGGGCAGGCCTGCGAATTCGATTATTCCGGAACTCAAGCCTGTAAAGCACTTAGAAGTCTGGGCTATGAAATTGTACTGGTGAATTCAAATCCGGCGACTATTATGACCGACCCGGGAATGGCAGACGTCACCTATATTGAACCTCTCAATCTGGAAATGATGACTCAGATTATTGAAAAGGAACGGCCTGATGCCCTGCTGCCAAACCTGGGTGGCCAAACAGGTCTTAATCTCAGCTCTGAGCTGGCACGTTCGGGAGTCCTTGAAAAATATGGAGTCCGAGTCATTGGTGTCGATGTCGACGCCATTAAAAGCGGTGAGGACCGTACCGCCTTTAAGGAGACAATGAACCGCTTGGGCATAGAAATGCCTCAAAGCCAGGCGGTCTACAGCGTAGAGGACGCAGAAAAGGTCGCGGCTGAGCTCGGCTATCCAGTAGTTATCCGCCCAGCTTATACCATGGGAGGTACCGGCGGTGGCCTGGTCTACAATGTTGAAGAATTACGCACCGTTGCTAGCCGAGGCATTTCGGCGAGCCTTATCGGGCAGGTGCTGGTGGAGGAATCAGTTCTGGGGTGGGAAGAGCTGGAACTGGAAGTAGTCCGCGATTCTAAAAACCAGATGATTACCGTATGTTTTATCGAAAACGTAGATGCCATGGGTGTTCATACCGGGGACTCTTTTTGTGTGGCTCCCATGCTCACCATCGATACGAAGTTGCAAAAACGCCTCCAGGAATATTCTTATAGAATCGTGGAGGCAATACGCGTTATAGGTGGCACCAACATTCAATTTGCGCACGACGCCAAAACAGGCCGTGTGGTGGTGATTGAGATAAACCCCAGGACTTCCCGCTCATCGGCGCTGGCTTCTAAGGCAACCGGCTTCCCCATCGCCTTCGTTTCTGCCAAGTTGGCTGCCGGCTTGACACTCGATGAAATCCCCTATTGGCGTGACGGCACTCTGGAGAAGTACACGCCGTCAGGTGATTACGTAGTTGTAAAATTCGCCCGCTGGGCGTTCGAGAAATTCAAGGATGCCGAAGATAAACTCGGCACTCAAATGCGCGCCGTTGGCGAGGTTATGAGCATAGGTAAAACATACAAGGAAGCACTTCAAAAATCAGTCCGCTCTTTGGAGAACGGTCGATACGGCTTCGGTTTTGCCCGGGACTTTCACAAGAAGTCCCTGGACGAGCTGATGGCTATGCTGAACGAAGCAACCAGCGAGCGACAGTTCATAATGTATGAGGCTCTGCGCAAAGGCGCGGATGTTCAGAAACTCTACGAGAAGACCTACATTAAGCCCTGGTTCATCGACCAGATGAAGGAGCTCGTAGAACTGGAGGAGGAAATCCTCAAATACAGGGGCAAGACACTGCCGGAGGCTTTGCTTACACAAGCCAAGAAAGATGGATTCTCAGACCGCTATTTATCACAGATTCTCGACGTGCCGGAAAAAGAGATTCGCCGGAAACGCACTTTACTCGGGGTAGTTGAAGGCTGGGAGCCTGTGCCGGTCAGCGGCGTCGAAAATGCAGCCTACTACTTCTCAACCTACAACGCACCGGACAAGACCGCAAGCAGCCACAGGCGCAAGGTAATGGTGTTGGGCGGCGGGCCTAACCGCATCGGCCAGGGTATAGAATTCGACTACTGCTGCGTTCATGCAGCTTTTACACTGCGGGATGAAGGATACGAGACTATCATGGTCAATTGTAACCCCGAAACAGTGTCAACTGATTATGACACTTCAGATAAGCTCTACTTCGAACCACTCACCGTTGAAGATGTTTTGAGTATATATGAAAAGGAAAAGCCACAGGGTGTTATAGTCCAGTTCGGCGGCCAAACACCGCTGAACATTGCTAACGAGTTAGCCGAAGCCGGTGTCAAAATCTTGGGCACGTCGCCTGAAACGATAGACCTTGCCGAAGATAGAGACCGTTTCCGCCAAATGATGCAAAAGCTTAAAATTCCAATGCCGGAGTCCGGCATGGCCAGCAATTTGAAGGAAGCACTCAAGGTAGCTAAACGAATCGGGTATCCATTAATGGTCAGGCCGTCATACGTGCTCGGTGGTCGCGGCATGGAGGTAGTACACGATGAGGCTATGCTGAAAGAATACGTCGCTGCAGCAGTAGACGTAACACCTGACCGCCCTATTTTGATTGACAAATTCCTGGAAAATGCCATCGAGACGGAGGCTGATGCTATAGCCGATGGGACTGATGCCTTCGTGCCCGCAGTCATGGAGCATATCGAGCTAGCTGGCATCCATTCGGGTGATTCTGCCTGTGTCATCCCACCTGTCACCATACCTCAACATCATATCGATACTATCAACCAATATACCAGGACAATCGCCACAGAGCTTAACGTGATAGGCCTTATGAATATTCAATACGCCATAGCGAAGGATATTCTTTATGTGCTGGAAGCCAATCCCCGAGCATCGCGAACAGTACCGCTGGTCTCGAAGGCATGTAATATCTCCATGGCGCGTCTGGCAACCCAGATCATGCTAGGTAAGACGCTCTCAGAGCTTAATCTCAAACAACGCCGTATCCCCCACTTCGGCATCAAGGAAGCAGTATTCCCGTTTCCTATGTTTCCTGAGGTGGACCCTATTCTGGGACCGGAAATGCGATCGACCGGAGAAGTACTGGGAATCGCTAATTCCTTTGGCCTGGCCTTCTTTAAAGCACAGGTAGCGGCACAACAAATACTCCCCATCGAGGGAACTGCACTGATAAGCCTGTTCAGCAAGGACTTGCCAGCGGCACTGGAAGTAGCCAGGCGGTTCTCCGAGCTTGGTTTTAAAATTAAGGCAACACGCGGCACTCACAGATTTTTAGCCAGACACGGCATCAAGTCTGACCTGATACTCAAGATGCATGAAGGACGGCCCAATATCGCCGACGGCATCAAAAACAAAGAAATTCAGCTTGTAATCAATACTCCTAGCGGGAAGCTGAGCAAATATGACGATTCGTACATCCGCAAGACCGCAATTAAGCATAAGGTAACATATATAACAACACTGGCTGCTGCCGTAGCCGCCGCCAAGGGCATAGCTGCATATCGAAATGGTAAACTGGAAGTTAAGTCCCTGCAAAGCTATCATGCCGACATCCAGTAAACTTAGTGAGTGGAAAGGCCGAACCAATTGAAACAGGTCTTGGCTACCGTTATCTCTAACATTGAGTTAATGCCAGGGCATCATGTCATTCGAGTTGAAGCTCCTGATATTGCTGCAGAGGCCCGACCGGGGCAATTCGTTACCATAAGTTGCGGCCGAGAACTCATATTGCGCCGTCCCCTGAGCATTCACGGGGTTGACCCGAATCAAATCTCCATTCTTTTCGCCGTCGTGGGTGCGGGAACACATTGGCTTTCACAACGCCGGAAAGGTGAAAAGCTGGACTTGCTTGGACCTCTGGGTAACGGCTTTTCTGTCCAGCCGGCATCAAAGAAAATACTGCTGGCAGCTGGCGGTATAGGTATCGCCCCTTTGGTCTTCCTGGCTCAAAAAGCATTACGCAACGGCAAGCTTGTGAATCTGCTCCTAGGCGCCCGCACGAAGGAGGTACTGTACCCTAAGGAACTCTTGCCGGAGGGAATCGAGACGCTTATTACCACCGAAGATGGCAGCTATGGAGAGAAAGGAAAGGTAACCGACGTACTACCTAAATATGTTGATTGGGCTGACCAAGTCTACGCCTGCGGACCGTTAGCCATGTACCAGTCGATAGCCAAACAAAGTAAACAATGGCGGGGCAAGAACTCAATTCAAGTATCGCTGGAAGTAAGGATAGGGTGCGGTATAGGAGCTTGCTTTGCTTGCAGCATAAAAACTAAAAAGGGTATGAAACAGGTATGCCGAGATGGCCCTGTTTTCAACCTGGACGAAGTTCTGTTGGAGGAGGTAAGAATATGACCACGCAGAGCAAAACCATACACATCAGCACTAAAGGAAATTGCGATATGATAGACATAACCGCTGACATTGCCAAAGAAATAAAAAATTCCAATATAAATAGTGGAATAGCGACCATTTTCATAACCGGGTCAACAGCCGGCGTAACCACTATTGAGTATGAGAGCGGGGTGCTCAATGATTACAAAGACATGTGGGACCGGAGTGCGCCTTTGAACATTGCTTACCAGCATGATCAGAGATGGGGAGACGGCAACGGATACTCCCACGTGAGAGCTTCACTTCAAGGCCCATCACTGGTCGTGCCTTTTGCCAATAAGAAAATGATGCTGGGAACCTGGCAGCAAATTATAGTAGTTGACTTTGATAACCGCGCCAGGTCAAGGGAAATTGTGCTGCAGCTTTTAGGCGAATAGGCAATGATGACGTTGCCATATTCAGTTATATGATGGCATACTTATTGGACTGTGCCTGAATTAGATATTCTGTCTATCCTGCTAATTGCCCTGGCGTTGTCTGCCGATTGTTTTGCTGTAGCCCTTAGCGGCAGTATCTACATAAAAACCTTTTCTTTCGCCCCAATACTGCGTACTGCAGCTACCTTCGGAGCTTTCCAGGCCATTATGCCGGCTTTGGGATGGTTGGCAGGACGGACTGTCGTAAATTTTATCTCAGGCTACGACCACTGGGTGGCCTTCATTTTGCTGGCGCTAGTCGGAGGCAGAATGATATGGGAATCGTTTCATCACTCGGACAGTCAAAAGAGAGTCGACATTAGCAAAGGCCTTATTCTGGTGACTCTGGCAGTTGCCACGAGCATAGATGCCCTTGCAGTCGGACTGACATTTGCCTTTCTTGAGGTAAACATCGCTATCGCTTGCTCAATCATTGGAGTGGTGGCCTTCGGCGTCACCATAGCCGGCTTTACACTGGGGAGAAAAGTAAGTACCTGGTTAGGTAAATACGCCGAGGCTATAGGGGGCGTCATTCTTATTGCCATTGGCCTCAGAGTCCTCCTGACACATATTCTGTGACTATCCGCGAATACATTTTGATAAGCGTGGCAGGCACGGGTAAAATGTCATCAGTTTTTCTGTTTTTCATCGACTCTGTTTAATATTGAGGCGGTTAGTGTAAATGCGTATCTGCTTGCTTAGCTACCGAAGTTATCGCTATTCAGGAGGCCAGGGCATTTATCTTCGCTACTTAAGCCGGTCACTGCGCGACCTCGGTCACCAGGTTGACGTGGTTTCTGGACCACCCTATCCCGAATTGGACGACGAAGTGCGACTTATTAAGTTGCCGAGCCTTGACCTTTACTCAATGTCATCCGTGCGACGCCTGTTCATTGATCCCAGAAAATTAAATACATATGCCAGCCTGGTCGAATGGGCGGGCACCATGAGTGGTTACTTCTCGGAACCTCTGGCCTTCGGTATGCGAGCCTACGACCTTATGCGTCAGGGTGGAAACAATAAATACGACATCATCCATGATAATCAGACTATGTCATACGGCATCCTTAAAATTCAGGAACTCGGATTGCCTGTTGTCGAAACCATCCATCACCCGGTGACCATTGACCGTGACTTAGCCGTTCAGTCAGCAACTTCACTTAAAGATAAGTTAGGCCTCAGGAGATGGTTCTCCTTCATCAACATGCAGATGAAAGTAGCTCGCAGGCTTTCTCACATCATTACGGTTTCACAGACTGCCCGCCAGCATATCGCTGACACGTTCAGAATATCTGAAGACAAGCTACGGGTCGTATACAATGGGATTGACACCGATATTTTCAGCCCGTCTACAAAGGTTTCCCGCCTCGATAACAGGCTCCTGGTTGTTATCAGCAGAGATACACCCGTCAAAGGTCTAAGATTTATGCTGGAAGCGCTGGCTGTACTGCGTCAGAAACACGACCTTGAGCTAATAGTAGTGGCAAAAGGAACAGATAACCGCACTACGCAGAGACTTATCAATACGCTTGGCATTAGAGATTATGTAAAGTTCATCGATGAGATTGACACTCCTGAGCTTGTGAACCAGTACCGACTGGCCGGGCTGGTAATCGTACCGTCGGTGTATGAAGGTTTCGGTTTACCGGCTGCTGAGGCCATGGCTTGCGGCGCTCCGACAGTCTCGACAACTGCCGGCGCCCTGCCTGAGGTTGTGGGGGACGCCGGTATACTGGTGCCACCAGCCGACGCGAAAGCTCTTGTCAATGCCATTTCGACGCTTATAGTCAACCCGGACAAACGTAAACACCTCAGCCAGATAGGGCGACGCAGGATAGTACAGAGGTTCAACTGGCGGAATACAGCCAAACACACGGCGGATGTCTATATCGAGGCAATCGACTTCCAAAAATACATGAATAGGAATGCCTAGTTTCTTTTCGCGAGAGGCAGTAAAAAAGGGTACATATTGAAAGTCGCGTCGCTGGCCGGGAAGAAGGCCAAAGAGTGACCAACGTACCTGACCCTTACAGCCTATTGATATATCTAGCCAACACAGGTAAAATGTCCTCGGATTTTTGTGCTTCTTTGCTTTGATAACCTTACATTCAGGCGAATTGTCAAATGCACATCTGCTTGCTCAGTTATAGATGTTATCGCTATTCAGGCGGACAAGGCATCTACGTCCGCTATCTAAGTCGTTTTCTTAGAGAACTCGGTCATGATATAGAGGTAATTGCCGGCCCACCCTACCCGGAACTTGATGATGGCATAAAGCTAATCAAACTGCCCAGCCTCGACCTGTATTCATTACCGGAAAAGCAACGTTTTCTAATAAATCCTAAAAGACTAACCTCCTCGCCTAACTTCGTTGAATGGCTGGGTGAATGCTGTGGATTTTTTACCGAGCCACTTACCTTCGGCATGCGTGCCTATAGTTATTTACGAAACGGCAACCGGTATAAGAAATATGACGTCATTCACGACAATCAGAGTTTGTCTTACAGCATACCCAAAATACAGGAACTAGGTATTCCTGTAGTAACCACCATTCATCACCCTATTGCCATCGACCGGGACCTGGCTATCAAAGCAGCTAAGTCCTTATGGCAAAAAATGGGTATCAGGAGATGGTACGCGTTTGCTAATATGCAAATTAAAGTGGCTAAGAAACTTTCGCACTTCATAACCGGCTCTCAAAATTCTTATCGCCAGATAATCGACATTTTCCAATTGCCGGAGGATAGTCTCCGGGTAATCTATGACGGGGTTGATAGCTCCGTATTCAATCAAGCTACGGACACTAAACGCTCGATAAATCGCCTGCTTGTAATCAACAGCGGAGATACACCTTTGAAAGGGCTGAAATACCTGCTGGAAGCTGTGGCCGCATTAAAGCTAGAACGAAAAATAGAGCTCACTATAGTCGGGAAGCCAATGAAAAACGGCTACACGCAGGGCCTAATCGATAGCTTAGGTATAGCTGATTGCGTTACGCATCTAGGTCAGATAGCCACCGATGAACTGGTACGGCACTACTCCACGGCTACAATGGTGGTGGTGCCGTCTGTCTACGAAGGGTTTGGCTTGCCGGCGGCTGAGGCCATGTGCTGTAGAACACCCGTAATTTCGACAACTGCCGGCGCTCTACCCGAGATTGTTGGAGATGCCGGCATACTCGTACCTCCGGCTGATACCGGTGCGCTGGTCCAGGCAATTTCAGGCCTGCTGGATAACCCGGATAAGCGCACACACCTCGCTGAAATGGGACATAGACGTGTAATGGGGATGTTTAACTGGAAAAACACCGCTGTACATACCGCTGAGGTCTATGGAGAAGCTATTGAGCGCCAAAGGAGTTTTAAGGCACAATAAGATATAATACCTAAGGAGCAATCCAAATGACGTTGAAGCTTGATAATTATCTCTCACGAGAATATCTGAACCCTACGGTTGGCTCCATAGTGGACGTACAACAGGCAGATGGCTCAATCCCCTGGTTCCAGGGGGGGATTACAGACACGTGGACACATGTTGAAAACGCGATGGCGTTAGATGTGGGGAATTTTCATGGCGAAGCACGGCGAGCCTATGAGTGGCTATCCGAAATTCAACTTGAGGATGGGAGCTGGTATGCGTCGTACAAAGATGGTGAACCGCTTGAAACCTACAAGGTTTCACATAGCATTTCATATATTGCCGTAGGGGTATGGCACCATTACCTGAGCACCGGTGATGTTGCTTCTCTCAAGAAGGTGTGGCCGGCTGTACGGGCTGCTATCGACTTCGTACTAGATATGAGAGGACCTAATGGCGAAATCTACTGGGCTAGAGATAGCGCCGGCACTATATATCCCACGGCATTAATAAGTAGTTGTAGCTCAACATATTTGAGTATTAAGAGCGCTCTTTCTATTGCCTCAATCTTGGAGGAGGACAGAACTGACTGGAAAATGGCAAATGCCGCTCTGGTAAAAGCAATTAATAAACTGCCCTGTGTACTTACCACACCGCAGGAAAATAGATTTACATTTGCTATGGACTGGTATTACCCGGCGATGTGCCGTGTCGTCGACGGCGACGATGCCAAGCGTCGTTTGTCCAGTTGGTGGGATAAATTCGTCATCGATGGATTTGGCTGTCTCTGTAGCCTGGAACAGGGATGGGTCACGGCCGCTGAAACAAGTGAGCTGTCTATTGCCCTGGCTGTACACGGCGAATACAAAGACTCGGCAACTGTTTATAATTGGATTCACCAGTTGCGGGATGATGACGGCGCCTACTTCTACGGCATAGCATTGCCAACCAAGGAGATCTGGCCTGAAGAAAAGCCAACCTGGACATCGGCAGCGGTAGTCCTAGCGGCCGATATGCTCCGGCCTATGTCGGCGACAAGTCTACTTCTTGACCATCATGGGCTGGCAATACCGTAGCGCACCTAATGTCTTCGTCATCGGCAGTTCTTCAAACTGACCTGAGGCCAGCGCCAGCTTGTAAACTTCATAAGGAGCCCGCCCGCCTTCAGCCGGGTCTAAAAAGACGTCATGGAAGACAAGGAACCCACCAAGCAGCAAATGCGGACACCAGCACTCATAGTCTGTAATAACTGTTTCGTAGCTGTGGCCACCGTCTATGAACACTAAGCCCAAAGGCGTCTCCCAATCTTTAGCTGCGACATGGGATTTGGTTACCATGGGCACCACAACATCGTCCAATCCGGCCTTTTTTATGACGGCACGAAAATAAGGAAGGCTGTCAATCAGGCCGGACTCGCTATCCATAAGGTCAGAATCGAAGTAAGGCTGGCCGGGTTGTTGTTCCTCCGAACCTCGATGATGGTCGATTGAGAACAACGTCCTCCCCTTTATTTTACAGGCAGTCCCAATATATATAGTGGACTTCCCACAAAAGCTGCCAATCTCGAGACAGGGGCCAAGCGAACAAGCTTCGGAGGCCAGTTCAAACAACCTTAAGCCCTCGTCCTCGTCAAGAAATCCCTTGACCTCTGAGATAAACGGTGGTATCAGGTTTTTAGCTTCCATTTTAGCTTTCGATACAGTACCCATCGAGTCCCTGCGCCATGAATAAATTATCTGCCTTGGACTAACGACAGGAACTCGGCGCGTGTGGCCGCTCTGCTGCGGAAAAGTCCCCTGGTGGCCGAAGTTATAACGTTGCTCCCCGGCTTCTTAATGCCGCGCATGGTCATGCATAAATGCTCGGCTTGAATGACCACCGCCACACCGTCCGGTTGCAGAGCTTCGCAAATGGCATCGGCAATCTGTGACGTCATCCGCTCCTGCAATTGAAGCCGTTTAGCAAAGATATCCACTACCCGCGCCAGCTTGCTCACCCCGACAACCCGCCCCTCTTCACTGGGAATATAGCCCACATGAGCCACTCCATAAAACGGTAAAAAATGATGCTCGCACATAGAGTAAAAAGGAATATCTCTGAGTATCACCATTTCATGATGTCCCACCTCAAAACCCACGGTCAACTCCGCTTTGGCATCCATATTCAAACCCGAAAAAAGCTCAGTATACATGTCAGCAATGCGCTGCGGCGTATCCCGCAGGCCTTCCCTTTGAGGGTCCTCCCCGATGGCCTTAATTATAGAAAGTACCGCGGCTTCGATCTTAGGCATGTCAACCACTGCTGCCCTCCTCTTAGATAACTTTTTTCTAACGCCTTCCGTAAGTCTCCCGGTCCAGCAATCGAACCGATTCTCTCTTAGCAGTTATGTAAAGTTCAGCTCCCAGATAAAGCGCCGGATTCAGCTTGCTAACATCAAGTGTTCCCTTGTCAGTGAATAAATCGTCGGTAAAATGCACCGCCACAATTTCACCCACCATCCAGGCATGGTCGCCATAGGTTTTATTATCCACAAGTTTGCACTCATAAGCGGCATATGCCTCTCTCAGTATTGGCACCGTCGTTTTCAAGGGCTTCTCTTCCGCTACATTAAACTTACGAAACTTATCCATTTCACTGCCGCCGCTGCCGCCGACCGAAGCGATAAGCTCGGCAGCTTCAAAGGGCATGAAGTTAATGCCGAACTCTCCGGATTCTACGATAAGTTTATAAGTATACCTCTTGGGTGATACAGCCACTCCATAAAGCGGAGGCTTATAGGAAATGGCGCTGTGCCAGGCGGCGGCCATGGCGTTCTTCTTGCCTCCGGCGTTTACCGTAAGTATAGCCGCTACTTTGGGATAATGCTGATAGAATTCACCGACGCTGGCTGTTCTTACTCTAGGCATTGGCAGGTCTCTTTATACTTGCGGTGGCGGCTAATGTCAACTCCACCCTAAGGTTCGCTCAACTGCTTTTATGTCAGCGGGCAATTCTGGAAAAGGCTCGGCGAACTTTGCCGGCAGGTTTGGGTCTTTCAGCCCGGTGCCGGTGATGATACAGACCACTTTTTTACCGGAAAGATTCAACCCCTGTTTGACCATCTTGATAAGCCCGGCCACCGACGCCGCTGAGGCCGGTTCGCCGAAAACGCCTTCCTTCCTCGCCAGAAGCTTATAGGCAGCCAGAATCTCATCGTCAGTCACTGAATCGATTACGCCGCCGGATTCATCTCGAGCCGCCACTGCCCCCTTCCAGCTGGCTGGGTTACCGATGCGGATTGCCGTCGCTAAGGTTTTCGGCCTGTCGATGACCTTGCCCTTGACTATGGGCGCGGCACCTTCAGCCTGAAAGCCCATCATCTTCGGAGTCCGGCTAGCCCTGCCCGCCTTTTTGTATTCTACAAAACCTTTCCAGTAGGCGGTAATATTTCCGGCATTACCAACGGGGATAAAAAAGTAGTCGGGAGCATCACCCAAATCATCCACAATCTCAAACGCCGCCGTCTTCTGACCTTGAATTCTATACGGGTTTAGCGAATTGACCAGCGTAACCGGATGCTTTTCCGCCAGGCTGCGGACTATCTGCAGCGCCTGGTCGAAGTTGCCCTGTACGGCGATAATCTTGGCCCCGTAAGCAATCGCCTGAGCCATCTTACCCAGGGCTATCTTACCTTTGGGCACCATAACCACCACATCGAGGCCGAATCTGGCTCCGTAGGCAGCAGCCGAGGCGCTGGTATTTCCGGTAGACGCACAAATGACGCTGCGACTGCCTTCTTCCACAGCCTTGGCTATAGCCACCACCATGCCCCGGTCCTTGAAAGAGCCGGTAGGATTACACCCCTCGAGCTTAAAATAAAGCCCGCCGCAGCCAAGCTCCTTCTCCAGGTAAAGCGACCTGACCAGGGGGGTACTGCCCTCACCCAGGGTTATCATGGGCGTGGCTTGAGTAACCGGTAGCAAATCACGGTATCTGAACAAAACTCCGCGTTCCATGGTTACACCTAAGCCTCAACTCTGACGAAGTTGCTGATTTCTTTGACCACACCCAGATGCTTGGTCTCTTTAAGCGCCTGCTGAACTGCCTGCTCTTCCGCCGGATGAGTCATTATCACAATCTCGGCAACCCTGGTAGACGCGTCGGTCTCCTTCTGAATCACTGAAGAAATACTGATGGCATGGTCGCCCAGTATCCTGGAAATCTGTGCTAAAACTCCCGGCTGGTCAGCCACGCTCATCCTCATATAGTATCGAGTCTTTATCTCGGCCATGGGCATAACAGTCCGCCCGCTGGCAAAAGGCAATCTCGGTGCACTGGGTTTCCCGTTATTAATATCCTGGGCTATCTTGATTATATCCGAAACAACGGCACTCGAAGTTGCCCTGGGACCGGCTCCCTCACCATAGAAGATAACCTGTCCGACCAGGTCGCCTTCGACCAAAATGGCATTATAAACTCCGTCTACCTTGGCCAGCAGCGAGTCCTCCGGTATAAAGACAGGGTGAACACGAGCTTCGATGGAATCCTTATTTCCTTTGGCAATAGCCAGCAGCTTTATGGCATAGCCCAGTTCACGTGCATAGCGAAAATCACGGGCCTGAAGCCGCGAAATTCCCTCGTGATACACATTGTCCGGCTTTACTTCGGTACCGAAAGCTATGGTCGTTAATATAGCCAGCTTATAAGCCGCATCTATTCCTTCTATATCATTTGTCGGGTTAGCCTCGGCATAGCCTAATTCCTGCGCATTTTTCAAAGCCACGGCAAAATCCAGCCCTTCCTTGGCCATTCGAGTCAAAATATAGTTGGTAGTGCCGTTTACGATGGCGTAGATAGCTGAAACATCGTTAGCCACCAGGTCTTCCTGGAAGGGAGCAATTAGAGGTATGCCTCCGCCAACGCTTGCCTCATAGCGAAGACAAGCGTTATGGTCACGAGCTGCAGTCAAAAGCTCCGCCCAGTGCTTGGACATGACCTCTTTGTTGGCGGTAACCACATGCTTGCCATGGGCTAGAGCGTCCCTTATATATTCAAAGGCAGGATGTTCGCCGCCCATAAGCTCCACGATTACGTCTATTTCCGGGTTCTCCACCAGGTCTTCGACCCTTGTGGTAAAAATAGCGCGGTCGACGCCTAATGCGCCATGCTTAGCCAGGTCCTTCTCCAACACCTTTTTAAGAACCAGCTTGCTGCCGGCTTCTCTGGCCAAAGTGTCCGGTTTATTCATCAGGACCTTGACCATGCCACCGCCGATTACACCCAACCCCATCAAACCGATATTAATACTCTTCCTGGCCGCCATAGTTATTGACCCCTGCTCTTAACAACGAGGTTTATTGCCCACGCTTTCTGGTCTTCGGTTAGTAACGTTTCCACCGAATCATCCTTCATTTTCTCAGTCATCCATTTTTCAAAGAGTCCCGTTCTCAGCGTTTGCCTGGTACTGTCATCCAGCACCCGGTTTTCATCTTTGTTCAACACTCTGACCAGCCAAAAACCTCCCAGGGTTTGAACAGAGCTATCAGCCGCCGGTTGACTTACAGCGCCAATTTCGAGAGGCACTGCCATCCCCCTAACCAGCCTGTTGGTGATTGTACCTTCTCCCGTCCAGCCCATATCGCCATTATCGGAAGCGCTAGTGTAATCCTGCGAATAGGTTTTAACCAGACTCGCAAAATCCTCCCCGGCAACTATCTTGGCTCTTATCGCCTCGGCATCATGCCGGCTTCCTGTTAGAATAGCCCTGACATGGCTACCCTTTGTAGGGTCCTTTTCAGTCACTAGCACCACCCAGTAACCGATTGATTTACTGACCATCCCATCAAAAGTCGGCTGGCTGAGCTGTCCCGGCTCAAGTGTAAATGGAAGGTCCTTGAGCGCCGAATTGCCTAAATTCCCCAGCAACATATCGGCGAAACCTTTAGGCAGCCAGCCCAGGTTCCCGCCATTATCCTTAGTAATCGGTTCCAGCGAATATTCCTCCGCCAGTGCCGTAAAATTATCTCCTGCCGCAATCCTGGCTGCTAGCTTGTCGGCTACATCGGCGCTTTCCACGAACAATGCCTGGACCTCCACCTGTTCGGTGCTGGTCGGCACTTCCTTATCAAAATAGTTCTGAACTAATTTGTTTGCCAGAGTTGTAGAACCAATTGCGTCCCTGTACACCTTCTCATTTGGAAGTGTCAAAGTCTTCAAAGTGCTATTTATCTCATCATTGCTAACACTTATACCGACTTCCGGCGCTGACCTAGCCACTGCCTCGTTATATTGCATGACTTTGATAAGGTTATCTGCCATGGTCGCGGTCTGGGAAGCATCCTGCCCTTTACTATAAAGCTCAAGCATCTTTACGTAATAGCCCATATCATAGGTGGTACCATTAATTTTCGCCGCCGGCTGATGAAACGGTTTAATCTGAACGTCCCAGTATCCATAGGCGACGAAAGCAATGAGCAAAGCTAAAAATACGGTCCCGGCAATGTAAATGATGTGCTGGATACGCTGCTGGCGACGGTGCCTGGACAACTGCCGCTTGGTAGGCAGCGGTTTTACTTCGGTTTTAATATGTTTCTTAGCCAACTTTCGAACCCTCTCCTGCTTAAACTAACTGAAGCTAAACCTGGATTGTTCTAATTAGGGACTTATGATACCATATTGACTAATTCAAAGCCACGCGGGGTGTAGCGCAGCCTGGTAGCGCACCTGAATGGGGTTCAGGTGGTCGCCGGTTCGAATCCGGCCACCCCGACCATTCGTAGAAGACCTAGTAGTGACAACCTGAGTAGCTCAGTAATCACAAGCTGGCGAGATATAGTATAACCCACCTGAAGTCGATACCGGATTATCTAACTCATGGTATTCCAGAAACCAGGTGTTCTCCATCGAAGTAAAAAACCTTAAAGCTACTGGATAATCTAGTTTCTAGAAAATTTATAAAAGGGGGCATTGTGAAAATGGCAATAAAAGGGCTTGAAACAATAAATTATGAGGAGAGAGCCAAAGACGCACATTACAAAAAGAGATTGCGTAAGGTGATGACGGAGAAGGAAGCAGTGGAAACGTTTCTGCATGATGGAGATTCATTTTGTATAGGTGGTTTTGTCATGTGCAGGCAGCCTGAAGCCATTATGAGGGAGATAGCACGTCAAGGAAAGAAAAATTTATCTATTATAGATGAGAGCGGAAATTTTGAGGGTATAGACCTGCTGGTAGAGTTGGGGGTGCTCGATAGGATAGATATAGCGTATAACATGACGCGCCAGGTGGGTGGTATTTCCGGCACGCCGGCGCTGGAGCGCGGTATAAAGGAGGGTGTACCGCGCCCGGTTGAGGCGGGTGGTGTTTTAGCCACGCCGAAAGATAAGGTTAAGTCTGATTTACCCTGGCTCAAGATCGTAGACTGGACGAATTTTGAAATTTCGCTGAGACTCATGGCCGGGGCAATCAATGTCCCCTTCATGCCCTGCCGCTCCTCACTTGGCACCGATATCCCCAAATACAATAAAGATATCAAGGTCATAAATGACCCGTATGAGAACAAGCCGCTGCTGCTTATCCCGGCTTACAAACCGGATGTCGCCTTCATCTCAGTTCAGAAGGCAGACCGAAGAGGAAATGGTCAGATATGGGGCTTTAAAGGAACGGATTACTGGAAAGCCAGGGCAGCTAAACATGTAGTGCTGCTTGCTGAGGAAATTGTTCCCACCGAAAAGATATATGAGAACCCGGGGCTGACGGTGATACCAGCCTATTGCACCGATGCCGTTGTCCACCTTCCCTTTAATTGCCATCCTGCAGGTTGCTTTGGATGCTATACAATGGACGGTCTAAGCTTCGTGTCACTCTTACTACAGAGGCAGAGTCGCGAAGGAGCTTTGAAGTGGATCGATGAATGGGTTTATGGCCCCAAAACTCACTTCGGATATTGCGACAAGATAGGATGGGAAAAACTGGATAGACTGGCTAAAGCAGAACATAAGCTAAACAATATACCCGGGTGAGGGATATTAATAAAAATATAAGAGAGGTATGAAAATGGGACATTTATATACCACGCGAGAGAAATATTCACGGCGGCAGCTCGATGCAATGAAGAAGAGATATGAGCCGCCGGTGCTGGTATGCTGCGCCGGGTCAAGGGAAGTGGAAGATAGAGAGACTGTGTTTGTTGGCATTGGCATTTCGGACCTCGCCGGTGCCATAGCCAAGCTGGTACATACGCCAAATGTAGTACTGGTGGCCGAGGCAGGATATGTGGGATTTGCCAGCGTTTCCGTCCTGATCAGCCCGGCTGATAACTCGGCAGGCGCCATGGCTATGTGTCATCAGGGCCTTCCTGAGACGTTCATAGACCAACAATCGGGCTTTATTGATATGTCTTATCTGGGGTTTGCCCAAATGGATATGTTTGGAAATGTTAATGTTAGTTATATAATTGGACGACAAATGAAGATGAATGGTAGCGGCGGCGGAGCCGACATAGCATCATCGGCGGGGAGAATAGTGTATACCGCGGAGTTTAACCCAAGGCAATGGGTGGAAAAACTCGACTACATGACCGAGGCAGGTTTCCTCGATGGCAGTCCCGATGCCAGGAAGAAGGCGAATTTAGTTGGAGGAGGACCTTCAGCCGTGGTCACTGACAGAGGAGTTTTCAGATTCGACCCTCATACCCATGTGCTGTATTTAGCTGAGGTATTCCCCTGGCAGGATGAGGCAGACGTTGAGGATGTGAAAAATAGTATTCCATGGGATTTGAAAGTAGCCGAGGAACTGAAGATAATTGAGCCGCCTACAGAGAGGGAACTTTGGGCACTGAAATTAATGGACCCATTGTGTCAGTATATTATAGCCAACATTATGGATAGACCTATCGGTAAAATTATAGCGGAAGGGAAATTGGATTTAGGAGCGTATGATACATTCCTGCAATTGACAGAGAGAGCCATACAAGAGGTGCTGGAGTCTGTTACCTAGATTTATGAATCCTCTTAGGCGAGCCGTACAAGGCACTGTTACTGAAGGAATATAGGAGGTGGTGAACATGTCAAAGGTTTGTTATAGGAACCTGACGAGTTATAAGTACCAGGTGATGAAAGACTACACGATTAAAATCGACCTCAAACCTCTCAAGGCTATCAGGCGCAAACTGGCTAAATTCCTGTCCTTGTCCCCGCAGGGGATTTTATCTATCAACAAGTATTATGCCTGGGACGGGCCCAGCGGACCGACCATCGATACCAGAGACTTCATGCGTGGCTCTCTCGTTCACGACGCCCTGTATCAGTTGATGCGGGAAGGCGTCCTCGATTATAGGGTTCACCGGCAGCGGGCTGATGAAATTCTGAGGGAAATCTGCCTTGAGGATGGTATGTGTAAGTCCAGGGCGTGCTATGTTTATCAGGCGGTACACATCTTCGCTGAAGGAGGTGCCCGTCCGCAGCCGGAACACGAGCCGGAAATCATATGTGTACCTTGAGAAACCGCCTGCGCACTGTGGCTTGCTAAACCTTTGCCAGGCCGCTTCGTTATTCATGGTGATAGAGTAGACTAGGAGGGAATAAAACATGAAAAACAATTTGCTGGTTTCGGTTATTTTAGTTGCTATGATGTTGATTGGCAGTTCAGCCTGTATCGTGCCGCCTGGTGCGCAGCCGGTAAGCCAGACAGTAAAATCGGATAAGCAAAGAATAACTTC
The DNA here is from genome assembly GCA_050011565.1 of Dehalococcoidia bacterium. GTDB lineage: Bacteria > Chloroflexota > Dehalococcoidia > GIF9 > UBA5629 > 9FT-COMBO-48-23. Next base: position 115,001 of record JBEKIW010000004.1, on the reverse strand, counting down.
TCCAGTCGCCAGTCAGGCTGACCTGGCCGCGCTGGTAAACGGCAACAACGCATTTGCCTTTGACGCCTATCAACAAATCAAAGGAGATGAAAACGTTTTCTTTTCACCCTACAGCATTTCGCTGGCACTGGCTATGACCTATGCCGGCGCCCGCGGCGATACGGCGCAGCAAATGGCAAACACGCTCCACTATACTCTGCCGCAGGAACTGCTTCACCCGGCGCTCAATAGCCTGGATATAGAACTAAGCCAGCGTGGCCAGGGCGCCAAAGGCAAGGATGAGAAAGGCTTCAGACTCAATATCGTAAATGCCATCTGGGGACAAAAGGGCTACGCCTTTCTCCAGGAGTTCCTCGATATCCTGGCTGAGAACTACGGCGCCGGCATCAGAACGCTCGATTTCATAAACGCACCTGAACCATCGCGCGTCACTATTAACGACTGGGTAAGCGACCAGACGGAAGGCAGGATTAAAGACCTGATTCCACCGGGCGCTATCGACGCCATGACCCGCCTGGTCCTGACCAACGCCATCTACTTCAACGCCGCCTGGCAGTTCCCCTTCGAGAAAGATGCCACCGCCGATGGCACCTTTCACTTGCTCTCCGGCAGTGAAGTCACCGTGCCAATGATGAAACAGACAAAATCGTTTGCCTATGCAGAAGGTGATGATTATCAGGCGGTGGAATTGCCCTATGACGGAAGCGAGCTTTCCATGGTGATTCTGCTGCCTCAGCCCGGCCAGTTCACTACGTTTGAAAGGTCTCTGGATGCCGGTAAGGTCGACGGAATTATTGCCAGCTTAGCTTCCAAGCGAGTCGTGTTGACTATGCCCAAATACGAATTCTCCTCCGACTTCAGCCTGAAGAAAGCCCTCAGTGCTATGGGTATGCCGGTGGCTTTTACCGAGAACGCTGATTTTTCAGGCATGGACGGCAAGCGCGATCTATACATATCGGACGTGATTCATAAGGCATTTGTTTCTGTCGACGAAGTCGGCACGGAGGCAGCCGCCGCTACGGCGGTTGTTATGACAACCACATCGTTACAATTGAACGTTGTTGATGTGACCATTGACCGCCCCTTTATCTTTCTAATTCGGGACATTCAAACAGGGGCGATCTTATTTCTCGGACACGTCACGAACCCGGCAATGTAGCTAAAATCCCTCTCAATCTCCCTTTACGAAAGGGAGAGGTCTATTTCCCCCTTTGGAAAAGGGGGGTTAAGGGGGATCTTAAATCCCTACTTCTAACTTTTATTCTTCGTCTCCCCCTTAGAAAAAGGGGGATTAAGGGGGATTTTTGCTCTAGCTGTCACCTGCCCTCAGGTGAAAAGGCCTTAATTTAACGGTTAGCTTCGGGATTAGTCAAGCTTTCCAAATTGATAGGCAGCAATAGCTACATCCACTAAATACCACACTCCAAGGCCGCCACATGTTATCATCTTAATAACGCCCAGTGCTATTTCTCCCCGGTAGAAACGGTCCAGACCGAAATAGCCTGCCAGAAAAGATATTAAAAGAATAGTTAGCTGCCGTTGATATTCACTTTTTGCCGCCATATAGCCCTCCTTTGATTTCATTCAGCCTAAAATTTACCACAATTAGCAAGAATCATAAATCATCGCTTCTATTTAAGCGGGTAAACTAAATTGATTTGAATAGCCTCTGAATCACCGGCAGCGCATCTTCTATATTTATGGCATATCCCATCCCTTCGACGCCGCCAATAGCGAGTTTCAGGCTGGTTATGCCGATTACCTCTCCCGCCAGGTTGACCAGCGGACCGCCGCTGTTGCCGGGATTAATTGCGGCATTGGTTTCAATTAGATTGGAATACGTTTCACTTGGAGATATTTGAATGCTCACGCCGAGACGACTGACGATACCGTCTTTAACACTTATGCCCATTCCCAGCGCGTTTCCTACCGCTACCACCCAATCCCCAACCCTCAGCTTCGAGGCATCACCAACTTTGAGAGCCGGTAGCTTCCCGGCATTAATCTTAAGTATCGCTATATCGGAATCGGGGTCAGTTTTGATGCTTACTGGAGTGTACGTCTTACCGTTTTCCAGTTCCACCGTAATAGTTTGTGCACCTTCGATTACATGATTATTGGTTACGATGATGCCGCTTTCATCGATTATCCATCCCGAGCCGGCACCCGGGATAGTGCGCTGAATATATCTTCTGGTAACAACGGTCTCGGTGTCAATGGCTACCACCGAACGCTTAACGGTATCCGTCAAATCGGCAAAGCTGGGCAAGGTAACCAGTGCCCCAATCTGCGGCATCGCCGGTGTACTGCTTGGGGTTGGTAGTTGGATTTCAGACTGAGTAGAGGATGATACAAGACAACCACCCAGTGAGACAATAGACACGACAATAGTTAGACACAATAACAGGTATTTATAACGCTTCATTAGTCCTCCTTAAAATAGACTTCGCGAAAGGTCGAATAGCTGAAAGCCATCCGAATCTTGACTCGCTCGGTCGTTGGAAATACATATCATTGGGCAGAGAATGGTACAACCTATTCAGTAAAGTGTCAAAAATAACGGAAATGCGCTCGAGCGGATAAAGGGGGATTTGTAAGAAGGTAAAATCCCTCTCAATCTCCCTTTAGGAAAGGGAGAAGCCTATTTCCCCCTTTGAAAAAGGGGGATAAAGGGGGATTTCCAGTTGACAACCATCCACCTGCGCCTTAACATAGGCAGCAGACAACGCCATGAAAACCCGCAGCCTGAACATAACCAAAACCCACGTCCGTCGAGTCTTCAACTTCACCGATGAAGTCGTTCAGAACTACCCCAACCGCCTGGCTGGAACGGAAGCCTGTAAAAATGCCGCCGACCGCATAAAACAGGAATTCATTAAGCACTGTGACCCGGGCTCGGTGCACGTGGAAGATTTCACGGTCCACCCTAAGAGCTTCCTGAAATATATCCCCGCCCTCGTCGTCCTTTATTTTGCCGGCGCTGTTCTATTATATTTCGGGCTCCCGCTGACGGCGCTTGTCGTCTACGGCCTGGCAATCTTCATGTTTTATGCCCAGTTTGTCCGCTACTGGGAATTGCTCGACCCCTATTTCCCCAAAGCCACCGGCTACAACGTCTACGGCTCTATCGAACCTGAAGGCGAGGTAAAGCAGCAGGTCGTGGTCAGCGCCCATCATGACGCCGCCTATGTCTTTCAGCTACTGGCTTATGCCCCGAAATACTATGCCAGGCTAATCAACGCCGGCATACTGTTTTTGCTGCTCGGCTTCCTCGTCTCGCTGATTTGGATCGTGCTGGCCTTGTTTCAAGTCCCTGTTCCCGACGGGATCCTACTCTGGGTACCTGTGGCCCTGATGGTCGGCGGCATTTTCCAGCTGCCGCTGGCCTTCTTCACCACGGGAGAGGTATCTCCCGCTGCCGGCGATGACATGATTGCCGTAGCCGTTGCCGGCGAGACGGCCCGGCTATTCCATCAGGCTAAAAAAGCGGGCAAAAATCCTCTGCGTCACACCCGCTTAATAGTAGCCTCTTTCGATGCCGAGGAAGCCGGGCTCCGCGGCGCGCGTGCCTTCTGTAATAAACACGGCCAAGAATTGCTGAACACCAAGACCTATGTCTTTAATATCGACACGCTTTACAAGCTCAAAGACCTCACTTTTCTGGACAAAGACCTGAATTCAACCGTGAGGCTGTCCCGTGCCATGGCGCAGGATTGTGTGGATACTGCTAAATCGCTGGGTTATCCCGCCCGAATCGCCTCTATGCCCTTCGGTGCCGGCAGCACGGATGCCGCTGAATTCGGCAAGCTCGGCGTTGAAGCCATCAATATGGCGGGTATTAGCTTTGATATCGGAAAATTCGGTGAGGACCTCGTGTATCACACACCGGATGATGTCCCTGAATCTATTGAACCGGAGCTGGTTGAAGCATCTCTTAAAATTGTCCGGGACTATATCCTGAAAAAGGACAGCCAGGCCTGACTCCGCACGCTGACGTAAAAATTATCCCCCAATTTTTGACTTTTAGCTTTTAACTTTTGACTTTTGTTCCCCCATCGTCTTAACATTCACCCGACAGGAAGAACCACCCATGAATAAATCAAAAGTCGCGCTCGTTAAATGCGTTTCCTACGATAGTAATGAGGTGTTGACAGCCGTTCGAGCCGGGCTCGACCTGCTCGGTGGCGTCTCCGCCTTCGTCAAATCCGGTGACAGAATCGTACTGAAACCCAATGTATTGATTGGCACCAGTCCCAATAACGGCGTGACCACGCATACTGCCGTATTCAGAGCCGTAGCCGGCCTCTTCAAAGAAGCCGGCGCCGTCGTGTCTTATGGCGACTCCCCGGCCTTCGGCAAATGCGAGCCCAATATCAGACGAGCCGGCTTGAAGCAGGTTGGTGACGAGCTGGAGCTCAAATTAGCCGATTTCGATTCCGGGAAGTCGGTCAGCCATAAGAATGCCCTGCTGGTCAAGAAATTCGTCATTGCCAATGGCGTGCTGGAGGCTGACGGCCTGGTAAGCTTGCCCCGGCTCAAAACGCACGGCCTTACGCTATTTACCGGAGCCGTAAAGAATCAATTCGGCTGCATCCCTGGCCTGCTCAAGAGCCAGTACCACGTTAAACTGCCTGACCCCTACGATTTCGCCACCATGCTGGTTGATTTGAATACGCTTATAAAGCCACGCCTTTACATTTTGGATGGGATTACAGCCATGGAGGGTAACGGTCCCAGGAGCGGCAAGCCGAAGCAGTTAAATGTCCTGTTATTCTCCAGCGACCCCATAGCCCTGGATGCCACAGCCTGCCGTATTATTAACCTTAATCCCGCCATCGTACCCACCAGCCAGCCGGGTGAAGCAGCCAAGCTGGGAACATACCACGCTGAGAATATTGAGCTGACAGGCGGAGACATAGATTCCTTTTTCGACCCCAGCTTTGAGGTAAACCGAACGCCTCCAGCCCATAGTACCGGCGGCCGGTTCAGTACCTTCATCAAAAACAGAATAACCCAGAGGCCCGTTATCGATAAAGCCAGGTGTGACCTATGCGGTATCTGCGTTAAGATGTGTCCCGTCCACCCCAAAGCCGTCGATTGGTATGAAGGTGACAGGTCCCAGCCGCCCAGGCACAACTACGACCGCTGTATCCGCTGCTACTGCTGTCAGGAAACCTGCCCCGATGGAGCCATTCTAATAGAAAGTCCCTTGTTGGGAAGGTTGTTCTCCAAAATCTGATTTACTAACCTGCCGGTAAATAACCGCCAAGCCCTAACCTGTCATTGCGAACTCTCTCCCCATGTCATTGCGAGGAGTGTAGCGACGTGGCAATCTCACAAACTCATTTTGTTCGAGTTGTCGTGGTAATACTGCCTTCCACGATGGATATTTCATCATCGGTAAGGCTGTAGAGTCTATAGACTATCTGGTCAATGAGGTCATCGGTTACTTTGATTCGAGTCTTTAGTGGAGTAAGGGCATTCACAGCCGCCGAAAATTCACTGGCTATAATGTCCCGTATGTTGGACGGGCACGGGTCCGGGATAATCTTATTTTTCTTAAGCACATCCAGCAAATCCTCAAAGGTATTGTTATAGAAGTCCTTTATCTTTGTCTTGTTCTTCTGGTCTTCAACGGAGCCTTTCAGTATCTCCTTCTCAAGCCAGGATAAAAACACTTTAATCCTGGACTGCTTCTCTTTGTTGAGCCGTATCATCTCCTCCGCCAGGAAAGCCAGCAGGTCATGCACCACATCTGATTCTTCCGGTTGAGCGGAAAGACGCTCTTCCACGAACGCGACTACGCTTGACGGATCTACCTCGTAAAGCTGGCGGCCTTGACCGACCAATGCCTCACGCCGTTCACGAAGTGTGGTAAAGGAGACGCGGCGTATGGGAAATCTCCTAATGTCTTCGACTAATACTTTCGGAAATAGTCCCTTGCCCGACTTTGGACTTGTTCGATAAAAATATTCAGACAAAAGTGACGAGTTTATCAATGCAAGGAAGTAAAGGTGAGAATAATCTGTTTCTATAAAACAGGCGTTTAGAACACTTGGGTTGTGTACAAATGTTTCAGTTACGTAAGTCGCCAACAGACGATGGGGTGGCTCATCAGTAATTTCTCTAAAGATTAACCTAGGAGAGGAGAAATAATAGAGTTCTACAAATGAACTAACCCATTTTTACTAACAAACTTTAATTACTCTCTATGACTCGTAATCAACACAAATATATAGTCTTTAAAGTATATTTTGGGCAATGGCATTAGCAGTAGCGAACGGACAATTATATAACCCACTATGGCTATTGGCGGGCTTGTATGATATCTTATTTCTCAGGGGAACCTTAACGTCACAGGAGGTGAGCCATGCCAGGAGCGTTCTGGAAGGGTGTTCTCCCGGGAGCTCGTGGCTCGCGGTCTGAACAAATGATTATCCCAAAGCAGTTATAAATTTTTCTGAACCTCAACCGTAGCCGGCCTAAACTTTCGTCGATTTATTACGTTGTACTAATTAGGCGAGTCATCGCCCCCTTAACCAAACAGAGAAACCAGCGTCGTGACCAGCGCTGGTTTCTCGTCTTTTAGGAAAGGCGGCTGGTATCCGTGCTCGCACAAAAATAGCGGCGGATACCTGACATCGAAACCAGATATCCGCCTTCTATTTCAGCTCTCCCCTTTGACTTAGTGCGCTAAAACCATGGCATCGGTCTGGCCTATACCCAGTATTCGGTCAAGCACGTTATAGAAGAAATCGCTGGTAGTAACTATCCCTACCAGGTGACCGTCCTCCATGGCCAGCAATAACCTCGACTTATTCAGTCGGGCTAAAGCCACTGCTTCCACAACGGTGTCATCTGGAGAAATGGTGATCAGGTCCCTGCTCATGACTTCCTTGACAGTCAACCTGTTTAACAGGTAATTAAGCTCTTGCTTGCTGAAAGTGGTTATGGCAGAGGGTCCTGCTTTGTCCAGCGCATTCAGGGTGACCATGCCTACCAGTTTTTCCTTATCTATTACCGGCAAATGCTTCACCCCGTGGACATCCATTATTCTCCTGGCATCAGCTAACGAAGTAGTGCTTGGAATCGAGACTACGTTAGTTGTCATTATGTCACGTATCAACATGGCTGCCTCCTTATTCTTTTCTACTTTAACTTTTCGACCTTTGACTATATAGCATAACAGACAAATGTGAAAATACGACGAAGAAAATACAAATATTGCGTGAAAATTAGGTGAAGATTGGGTTATAGACGGTCACCGGAAGCCTATAGAAATGGCTGGTTACCTTGATAAGGTGAAGCCCTATCTAAAGAGGATGTATAGCGGCCGTTAAATTTAGACTGAGTGATTTATAGCGGAATGAATCACTTCAGCTTAAATGATGAGATTATCATAGAGAAGGGATAATTCTTGTATCCAGCCGAATCTGCTGCCGTATCCAATCTATAGAGGTGGTCTGCAGTGCTCTTGAAGTAAGCCTCTCCGTGAAACGGGCCAGTATCCGCATTATAGTCATATGAAACATACCAGTTCCAGAAGCCTTCCATTGGTTTATTTTCTATTTGAGCTATTTCAGACCAATGTGTTCCCAATGACATAAGCCAACGTTGGGCAGCAGTTTGAGCTGACATGGAATCTGCTACATATATCATGACCGAAGCCACGCGGGTCGGAGATGCTATTAGGAATGTTGTCCCGTCTTTAGAAACCTCGCCCTTCCAACTGAGCGGATAACTAATACTATACCCTCCCAAATCATTGGTATATGCCGTGAATCCCGGCTGACCACAACCGACGACAGAACTGAGCAGCAGGACGATAAGTCCCAAAAGCAGAAACCAATGTTTTTTATTGTTTCTCACTCGAGCCTCCTTGTGGTTAATGTTTGACGAACCCATCTGATTATATTGTGAACGGCGCCAGGTATTACCTGCTAATTTAAGCCGCAATCATCTATAGTAGCGTATTTTATCAATTCCAGAGCCTGCGTGGCAATAAACCGGATATTCCGGACTTAAAAACAGCATAACCAGCACTTCATACACAGTAGCAAAATACGAGTATAATGTGTTATACTTGACGCTTAGCAAATTAGGAGGAGACGACACAATGAAGGCTCACCCAAAGAAGTCCCACCCAAAGAAGGCTCACCCAAAGAAAGCTCAACTAAAGAAAGCTCAACTAAAGAAAGCTCAACTAAAGAAAGCTCAAGTAAAGAAAGCTGCTCCAAAGGCTGACCCAAACAAGGCAATATATGAAAAAAGACCATGGCTGAAGTTTTACCTCAAAGAGGTGCCCGCGGATGTCAAAATACCGGAAAAATCCGCAGTCGAAACCTTCGATGAAGCTACAACTAAATGGAAGGATAGGACCGCCGTAATATTCTACGGTAGAAAAATAAGCTACCGCGAATTAAGAGACCACGTCGATAGATTCGCCACAGCCTTGCAGGACCTGGGAGTCAAAAAAGGTGATAGGGTTGCTTTACTGCTCCTGAACTCACCTCAATTCATCATAGCCTATTTCGGCGCCCTGAAGGCTGGAGCTATACTGACTGCCATCAGTCCTGTTTATGTTAGTCCCGAAATCAAACATCAAATTGAAGACAGCGGCGCCCGGATAATCGTCTGCCAGGATATACTTTATGAAAATGTGGAACGGTCAGGAGTCAAACTGGATAAGGTTATCCTGACCAGTATTGCAGAATATTTACCCGGGCTAAAAAAGTTCCTGGGCAGCAGCATACTCAGGGCTGTATACCAGAAGATGGCAGCACCACCTTCTGAGATATATGAAAGAGAAGGAATTTATCAATTACAGGACTTGATTAAGAAATATCCGCCCAAGCCGCCAAAAATCAAGTTCAATATTCATGAGGACCTGGTAACCCTGCCCTATACCGGCGGCACAACAGGACTTCCCAAAGGAGCTATGATAACCCACTATAATATCACTGCAGCCAGGTACATAGGCTCAGAGTTCTGGGGAAATATTGTCCAGGAAGGCAAAGAGACCATACTGGCATATTTGCCCTTTTACCATATCTACGGTCAGGCAGTGATTATGTTGGGTGGTCTGGCTCAGGGCTACACCCTGGTGATATTCACCACCCCCGACCTCGACGACATCTTAAATGCCATCGAAAGCTACAAGGCAACTATTTTCTTCAGCGTCCCGTCTTTGTATGAGTACCTCAGAGATTATCAACGTACGGACAGAATTAACTGGAAGCGCCTCAAAGTTCTCGTCTCCGGCGCCGATGCCCTTCTTGAAGATACGGCGATAGGTTGGGAGAAACGGACAAATACTAAAATACATGAGGGCTGGGGTATGACTGAGACTAGCTCTATTGGAATGGGTAGTCCATACGGCAGGCCGAAGGTCGGTTCTTTCGGCGTCCCCATGTGTAACACAGTAGCTGGAATACTCAGTCCTGAAAGCACCAAATTTCTGCCTGTTGGCGAGATAGGCGAGCTTGCCGTCAGGGGTCCACAAATATCCCCAGGATACTGGCATAATCCGGAAGAGACGAAGAAAATGTTCGTCAAAATCGGCGGCGAAACATGGCTTCGAACCGGCGACCTGGCCAGAATGGACAAAGAAGGCTATTTCTTTTTCTACGATAGAAAACGTGACATGATTAAATATAAGGGCCTGGCGGTATTCGCCAGGGAGGTGGAGGAGGTACTGAAAGCGCATCCACTGGTCAAAGAGGCGGGTGTAATCGGGGTTCCCGACAAAAACGTCGGAGAGAAAGTCAAAGCCATCGTCGTCCTCGAGACGGACGCCAGAGGCAAAGTCTCCGAAGAAGAAATCATGAAATATTGCGCGGAACATATGGCGCACTATAAATGTCCCAGAATCGTAGAGTTCAGGGGTGAAGTGCCAAAGACAGATGTCGGCAAAGTATCTAGGCGGGAATTGAGAGAGGACGAGCTGTAAAACCGGCTTGACATTGAAGCGATACTGATGTAGCCTTTCACAAGCCTGCCTTAGATGCCGGCAAAGAGCCTATCAACCGAACAAAAGAAATGGGCAACAATCTGCTCTAGCTTAGAATTTGGTGCTGTTATGAAAGTACCAGGGCGAACGCTGTTAAATTCGCAAAACTCAATCCTGCGTATATTTCGTTCGTACTTTAATATAACCACCAAACATCTCAGTCACATTGGCAAAATACAAACACTGTGCTATACTTTGCTCCAAATAAAGGAGGAGGTGACATAATGGCGGCCGATACCAACAAGGCAATATACGAATCCAGACCGTGGCTGAAGTTCTATCTCCCGGAGGTGCCGGCGGACATAAAAATGGCGGATAAGTCCGCAGTTGACATCTTTAACGAAGCCACAGACAAATGGAAGGATAGAACTGCCGTAATATTCTATGGCAGGAAGATGAGCTACCGCGAGCTAAGAGACCATGTCGATAGATTCGCCACAGCTCTCCAGGACTTAGGAGTTAAAAAGGGGGATAGAGTCGCTTTACTACTTCTGAACTCACCCCAGTTCATCATAGCCTTTTTCGGAGCTTTAAAGGCTGGAGCCATTTTAACTGCCATCAGTCCTTTCTATGTCAGCCCCGAAATCAAACATCAAATTGAAGACAGCGGCGCCACCATAATTATCTGCCAGGATAATCTCTATGATAACGTCGAACGGGCAGAAGTCAAGCTGGATAAGGTCATCCTGGTAAATATCGCCGATTATATACCGTGGCTGAAAAGGTTCATGGGCAGCAGCGTACTCCGTGCCGTCTACCAGAAGATGGCAGCACCGCCTGCCGAGCTCTACCATAGAGAGGGATTCTATCTATTCAAAGACTTGATTAAGAAATATCCACCCAATCCACCGAAAATCGAATTCAACAATAAGGAGGACCTGGTAACTCTTCCCTACACCGGAGGGACAACGGGACTACCCAAAGGTGTTATGATAACCCACGAAAACATTAACGTATCCGAACATATAGCCGCAAATTTCTGGGGCGATGTTACGCAAGAAGGCAAGGAAACCATTTTAGCTTATTTGCCCTTCTATCATATCTATGGCCAGGCGGTGTTGGTGGCGGGTGGTCTGGCGCAGGGATACACCCTGGTGATATTCACCACCATCGACCTTGACGACTTACTCAACGCCATGGAAACTTACCATGCAACTATTTTCTACAGCGTGGCGGCCTTATATGAATATCTTCGAGATTACCACCGCACCGACAGAGTCAATTGGAAGCGCGTCAAAGTTCTTATCTCCGGCGCCGACATCCTACTTGAGGACACGGCTAAAGGCTGGGAGAAAAGGACGGGCTCCAAAATCCACGAGGGCTGGGGGATGACTGAAACAACTTCTGTGGGAATTGTCAACCCATTCGGCAAAACAAAAGTCGGCTCTTTCGGTGTACCTCTACCTAATACCGTGGCTGCCATAGTCGACCCCGATAGCAACAATTTTCTTTCTGTTGGCGAGATAGGCGAGCTTATAATAAAGGGTCCACAAGTAGCCAAAGGATACTGGAAAAACCCGGAGGCAACCAGTGAAACATTTGTCAATATAGACGGTGAAATCTGGCTTCGTACCGGCGACTTGTGCAGAATGGATCAAGACGGCTATTTCTTTTTCTACGACAGAAAACGTGATATGATTAAGCACAAGGGCAAGATTGTATATGCCAGGGAGGTAGAAGAAGTCCTGGCGGCTCATCCTCAAATCAAGGAGACGGGTGTAATCGGAGTTCCCGACCCCGAGGTTGGAGAGAAAGTAAAAGCAGTAGTTGTCCTCGAGACAGAAGCCAGAGGGAAGCTATCAGAGCTGGATATCATGAAATATTGCCAGGAGAGGCTAGCTGATTATAAGTGTCCCACAATCGTCGAGTTCAGAGGCGAGGTGCCTAAAACAGATGTCGGCAAAGTATCTCGTCGTGAGCTGAGAGAGGAGTAGCTATAAAATGGCGTTTCTAGAAGTCGAAAATTTAACCAAGACCTTCGGCGGTCTATCTGCTGTTAATAATGTGAGCTTCAAGATAGAAAGAGATGAAATCGTCGGCCTGATTGGGCCAAACGGTTCGGGCAAGACCACACTCATACGCTGCTTACTCGGCATATTGAGGCCGGATTCAGGAAAAGTCATACTTGACGGCAAAGATATAACCAGAAAACGATCGTGGGATATTGTCCAGAGAGGTATGGTGGGAACTTTCCAGGTAGTAAAACCTTTCCGCCATTTGCCTATCATAGCTAACGTTATGGTAGGTTGTCTCTGCCCGAGGATATCCAAGCGAGGCGAATGGGTCAAAAGAGTCGAGGTAAAGGCACGAGACGCTTTGGAATTCGTAGGTATCGCCGACATGGCTCTAGAACCGGCTTCTATTCTAGCACACGGGGATTTAAAGCGGCTGGAGGTAGCCAGAGCTATTGCCACCGAACCGGAGTTGCTTATCCTCGATGAGCCTTTCGGCGGATTGAACCCAGCCGAAACCGAGCTTGTGGCCAAATCAATGAAACGGTTACACAAAGGCGGGAGATTCGGCCGGCTTCATAGTGAAGGGCCGGCTATGCTTATCATAGAGCACAAGCTTAGTGAGCTGATGAAGATAGTAGACAGAGTAATTGTACTTTGCTTTGGCGAAATCATCGCTACAGGCACACCTGAAGAAATATCCAAAAACCCCGTAGTAATCGAAGCTTACACAGGTAAGGAGGTGCTCATTGCTGGAAGTTAAAAACGTAACCGTCCGTTACGACACGGCCACGGTGCTGGATGACGCCAGCCTTAATGTAGAAAAAGGCGAATTGGTGAGCCTTGTCGGCCCCAACGGTGCCGGAAAGAGCACCTTACTCAGGGCTATGGCAGGATTAATAAAGTGGGAGAAAGAGGTCTCAAAAGGAACCAGACAGGCTGATATAACCTTCGATGGGATTATAGAGTTCGAGGGTGAGAGGATTGAAAATCTGTCGGCATCTGATATAGCCAAAAGAGGTCTGCTCCTTTGCCCGGAGCGAGGCAGGCCATTTGTTGAAATGACGGTTAAAGATAACCTGCTGGCCGGCGCTTATCTTGTCAAGGACCAGAAGGCAATTAATAGTAGCATGGAAAAGGTCTATGAGCTCTTTCCCAGACTGAAAGAACGACAGAATCAAATATCGGGAACACTATCCGGCGGTGAACGTCAAATGCTGGCTATTGGCAGGTCGTTGATGCGTCGCCCTAAGTTCATGATGGTTGACGAACCCTCAAGCGGCCTGGCACCAAAATTAAAGCAGGACCTGTTTAAACGTGTAGAAGAGATTTACCGCGAACTGGGTGTTACTATTTTACTGGCTGAACAAGATGTCAGTTTCGCTTTTAGCCTCTCAGTAAGAAATTACGTTATGTCAAGAGGCCATATCATCGCCCAAGGAACAGCTGCAGAGTTGCTCAAAGACGAAACTATCAGAAAGACGTATCTCGGCCTCTAGAATCTCTAGCTTTTCCCAGAAGATTGTAAGCTTTTACTTATCCAAGCATCCCCTAGTACAGGTCAGCGCTGCAAGCTCTACAGGTATGACGCCATGACACATTAGTCAGCTTGCAACGTGGACATTGTCTCTCAATCTTGTCCCGTATCCAGACGGCAATGCCTTCAGGCATGAAAAGAAGAATCAGTATCACTATGACGGCAAAGATTAACATCCGGTACTCCGAGATAGAACGCAGGGACTCCATCAGAGGATAAAGTATATAAACCCCCACCACCGCCCCGTAAATGCTAACAATACCTCCGAAAACAGTCCATATTATGGCTTGGAACGACAATGTAAGGTCCAGGGAGGAAGGACCGGCAATTCTCAGGAAGTGCGCATAAAAGCCGCCTGCTATTCCGGCGAAGAAGCCGCCTACAGCAAAGGCGAACAGCTTATATCGTATTGTATTTATTCCGCTGGCGCGAGCTGCAATTTCATCCTCGCGTATAGCATGAAGAATAATCCCTGTCCTGACCAGGCCGCTCTGGGCATCCGTAAGCTTCCACATTATGAATACCGAGACGATCATGACGAGCACTGAGATGTAGTACTCTACTGTTCTGGAATCGGAAATGCGGTCAATACCGGAAATTCCTAACTCACCACCGGTAAACTTGGTAAAAGAGAAAATAACCCCGAGAAGAATAAGTGGAAACGCCAGGGTTACCAGAGCCAGATAGGGTCCCCTCAACCTCAATGCCGGCAAACACATGACAACGCCGGCTATTACCGCTGCAATGGCACCCAGCGGTATGGTTACCCATATTGGCCAGTGCGGGCCCAGGTCGCCTCCCCTGTTCAGCAAAGCTGTCGTGTAGGCGGCCACCCCGAAGAAGAGGGCATGACCGAAGTTCAACTGGCCGGTATAGCCGGATATAAAATCCCAGCTTACGGCGAAGATAACGAACATATTCGTAAAAATCAGCATACGCAGTATGTAAGGCTGCTGTGTAAATGCAGGAATTAGAAACAAGAGCACAAAGAAAATTAAAGCTATTAACCTGCCCGGTATGGCCACTACATCGCCCTGAAAATCTTTAAATAATCTACTTAGCAATTTACAATCTCTCCTCTTCGAAAACTACGCCAAATAGACCCTCAGGCCTTACAATGAGTACTATCACCATGACCAGCAAGGCGGCGGCCCCCTTAAGAAAGGCACCGGTAGGCAGCAAGAAAACAACCAGGGTTTCAACCAGGGCCAGAATAAAAGCTCCGATGACACTTCCCTTGACGCTTCCCAGACCACCCAGAGTAATTATCGCCATGACCATGACGAATGGAGGCCACAGCATACCAGGTTCAAGGACCAACGTTGGAGCCACCAGCACGCCGGCAACCGCGGCCAGTGCCGCGGCAATACCCATAACCGTGAACAGTATAGTGGAGACATTTATCCCCATTAGATTGGCAATTTCGGTGTCCTGAGCGGTAGCCCTGATGGCAATACCCAGTCTTGTCTTTGACAAAAGCGCCCATACGATGAGCAGAACAACCGCCGCACCAGCAAATACCAGCAAATTCTGGAAGACGACTTTTACGCCGAGTATTTCCCAGTATCCTGTGACAAAAGCCGGCGCTGAACGATATTGACCTGAGAAGGCAATAATCATGATCTGCTGAAACATCATGGCTACAGCCAGGGTTATCAGCATCACGGTTACGTGGTGCTCACGTACACGGTCGATAAGTAGCTTGTACACCAGAAGCCCCAGCCCGGTAGTAATGACTATAGACAGGATAATGGACACAATCGGACTCCAACCGAGTAAGCTGGCGAAAGCAAATATCCCGTAGGCTGCCAGCATGTAAAACGCGGTATGCGACAGCTGTAGCACCCGGGCTACCCCAAAGATTAGGGCGAAACCGAGAGCCAGGAGCGCATATACACTTCCTTTCACCAGAGTCTGAACTATAATTCCTTCAACCATATCTTATCTTACCTAACCTTCAATCTTACTTGCCTAACTCTACGGTACCAAACGGCATACTTGTTCCGCTAACCTTCATGGAGACTACAGACTGTAACCGGCCTGCAGCCTCCATACAGGACTAAAACGATTTCTTATTTAACTGACAAGGTGTGTGCTATCTCAGAGAACAGTGCCTCATCGTAAGGAGAGAACGCGTCTATAGTCCATACAGTGGCACGAATCCGCTTGCCGTTCTTGTCTGTGCTGGTGGCAAAAGAAACAATGTCGTATTGTCCAGACGTAAACTTCGATACGTACTGAACTGCCGGCGTGCCGTCAAACAGAGTTGTCTCTGTCGGAGGTGACGTAACTTTAACCTTCGTGTTCCCCTCAGCCGTATTCGCTGCCACGACCCAATCGGCAGTCATAGGTTCATTTGCATCACGTACACTCATACTTACGCCAGGAACGAACCCGGGTACACCGAAGGCAATGATAAGGCTCCCATTGGCGATTTCGGGGCGCTCTACCCAATCCTTTGGGTACTGGATTGAGAAGCCATACTGGCTATTAGTATATGTTTTAGCTGTATATGTCAGTTGGTGTGCAGCCGGCGGTGTAGCTGGTTGTTCAGCCGGTGGCGTCGCTTGTTGTTCAGCCGGTGGCGTCGCTTGTTGTTCGGGTGGAGCCGGTGGCGTTACTGTTTCAGCCGGTGCCTTGCAGGCCACTAAGGCCAGACCCAGAACAAGCAGCATGACCATTAACACTGTTACGAATTTGTATGTCTTGTTCGTCATCGCATCTCCTTTTGCTAATTTGCCATATAACATTCTCAATCTAGGCTTGCCGTCCTCAAAAACTGCCGACCGGCAATTCGTCTGATAAGCCTCTGGCGAGACCCCAGGCGTTGGCCTGGGGTCTCGCTAATATTTAAAATGGTTACTTTGTAAAGGTCAAAGAGTGAGCAACTTGCGAAGCCAGCGCCTCATCCATAGGAGCCATATCAGGTATAGTAAATACATTCACACGAAACCGGGTGGTTCCCTTATCTGCATCGAGGACGTACGACTCTATCCCATATCCAGTGGCAGATACATAGCTTGCTTTATACGTGTAAGCTTGAGTACCATCCGCCAGAGTCTCCTGTTTGATGTCTGAGGTCACTTTAGGCATTGTATTGCCTGTCGCCTTGAAAGACGTAACGATCCAATCTTTAGACTCCTCCGGAGGATTAGCAAAGGCATAAGCAACAAACCCTGGAACAAAGCCAGATACACCGTATGCAGCCTTTTGGAATTCAGGCTTAATGATGAGCTCTGGTCGCGCTACCCAGTCACCAGGATATTGAACGGAGAAACCATACTCGGTGTTGGTGTAAGTCGCTAATCCTGCTGCTGGAGGTGCTGCCGGCTGTTCTCCCGCCGGAGGTGCTGCAGGTTGTTCTCCCGCTGGGGGTGCCGCCGGTTGCGTAGCCGCCTCGGCCTTCAACTTGTCGATTAGCTCGGGGCGTGGTATCCACTTAACCATTCCCTCATATGACACCGTTTTCCAGGCATCATTCGGAACATACCCGACATAGTTAGGGTTCGGCCAGACACCTACCAATTTTCCATCCTGCCACTGCCCGGCGATACCCGTTGAAAATCCGGGACCGTAGGTCACGTCGTGAGGATCCTTCGACGGATCATCAATACCCGTAAATACAAGGCGGGCCCCAGCCCCAACTCTATCCGTCTTTTCCAGCTCAGCAACCACGGCATCTGAATCCAGAGTCCCTGCCCGGGTTATGGCTTCTGCCAAGGTATAGACGGCATCGTAAGTGCCGGCACCAGTATATATGGGTGGCTGTCCGGTCTTCGCTACAAAGGCATTGTAGAACGGGACAGTCTTCGGCGTAACCGCTGTGTTCTCAGCTAATGTAACCAGGCCAGTCTCCAAGTTGCCGAAATGCTGAGTCGCTTCCCAGAAGGTGAAAGCCTGGGACTCAACGTTAATGCCCACTGAAGCTGCCGGTACTTTCAGCTCGCCCCATGACCTGGCATATGGTACACCAAGCGGGCCGGATATAACTTCACCGATAATGTCGGTGTTAGCAGCTTGTATAGCTGCCATCTCGGCATTACAATCTGTGGCTGTAGGCGATGGTCTCCATGTGCCAACGACTTTCATACCCAGCTTCGTAGGAATCAGCGATTGCATGATTGACGTTATGGCATCAGCCCACTGCGCCCCTTCAGTAAAGACAGCAGCATTCAACGGCCTTTGTATCCCGGTATCCTCTTTTATTATTTTTTCGGCCATTGACATTGACATTAACACATTCTGGACTAGATAGCCGGATTGGAATGGAGTGACTCTGAAGTAGTACTTATAGCGGTCATAATTCGTCAACACCGGCGTTTGTAGTGCAAGTGTAGCCGCGCCACAATTCATGAAAATTATCTTGTTGTCCATGGCGACTTCCTGCATGGGGAAGACAGCTTCCGTCCTGAAGCCCCCGACCACAAATTGTGCCTTGTCTACCGTTATCAACTTTTCCATGGCCGCGGAGGCATCGGTAATGCTGTTTATTTCATTGGAGTCTGCTTTGATTAGCTCAACCATATACGGGGGCTGGTCAGGGAGGACCTTTACACCACCTGCCGCATTTATTTCATCACGAGCCATCTCAGCACCCCACCAGTGATGCTCGCCCTGTATATATTGCATCGGCCCGATGACGCCTATCTTTATTACTGGCCCGGTAACTGCTGGACCAGGCTTACAGGCAGGAAGTACAATCGCTACAAGTAAGAGACAGGTAAACAATAAGAACAGAACTTTTTTCACTTAGCCATTAACCTCCTAAAACATTTCCTCTTAAGGACAAATTTGCTGACAAACACCATCGACCGATGTTTGCCCCGGCATGCTTGGTCTTATTCACTCGATACGACCACCCCCTTCCACTAATAAGATTTGTTTTTTATTCATGTGACCAGTTTATAGCATATTCAATACAAAATACAATCGGAGGTACGGCAAATATTATACCACAGCATGTCAATAGCATCAGACGTAAATTACTGCCCAGCATATACCCTTTCCTGATATAGGTCAAATATCGCCGGCGCACCATCAGCCACAGCCTGCCTTTTAAGTTCATTCTTCCGTCTTATAACCCAACAATGGCCACGCTAACAATATTCATGGCCGGAAAGCCACCCATATTATGAGTTAATCCCAGCTTGGGGTTCTTTAACTGTCGTTCCGGCAACTGGGCTTTGCCCTGCAGCTGCTTATACATCTCGTACATCATACGCAGGCCGGAGGCACCGATAGGATGCCCGAAACATTTCAATCCGCCGTCGGGCTGAACAGGCTGCTCGCCGTCCAGATTGAAACGTCCAGCCTCGATATCTTCTTTAACCTTTCCTCGGGGACTGAACTGCAAATCCTCCATAGTTACCGCTTCGGTTATGGAGAAGCAGTCATGTACTTCAGCCATGCTAATTTCTTTACGCGGATTTTTAACTCCGGCCTCTTTATAGGCTTGAACTCCGGCGCGAAATCCGGTCTCGACATGCGCGCCATCCCATTTGGTATACATCAATTCCTCGCCCGAACTTAAGGCAATCTGGAGAGATTTGATATATACGGGGTCAGGCCTGAACTTTTTAGCCAGCTCAGCTGTGGTTACGATAGCTGCTGCCGAACCATCGCTGACACCGCAGCAATCGAAAAGCCCCAGCGGCCAGGCAATTATTGGAGCATTCATAACCTGCTCCACAGTTATTTCGCGTCGCAGATGTGCCTTGGGGTTCAAAGAACCATTATGATGGCTTTTGGCTGATACCCTGGCCAGCATTTTCTTACCTTCTTCGGGGCTGAGGCTGTACACTGCGAAATACCTCGTCGCCAGCATGGCAAAACTTCCCGGTGCTGTTATTTTAGGCATTATAAGCGCATTTCTGGACCCTAAAAGGCCCTGGCCGCCGGGAAGGCCGCCATACCCGGTATCCTTTAGCTTTTCCACACCTAAGGCTAAAGCGATATCGTATGCCCCCGAAGCTACGCCGTAACAAGCCCCTCTCAGAGCTTCCGTGCCGGTAGCGCAGAAGTTTTCAACCCTGGTAACAGGAATAAAAGGAAGCTTTAGCGCTAGTGCCATAGAGGTAGCCCCTTTTCCCACACTTTGCTCCTCAAAATGCACGCCAAACCAGGCTGCCTGGATATCCTTCTTTTCCATACCGGCGTCCTCAATGCATTCCTGGAAGGCGTCCACCATCAGGTCTTCAGCGCCTTTATCCCACAACTCACCAAATTTTGTACAGCCCATGCCGATGATAGCTACCTTATCTCTAATACCTTCTGCCATTTTCGTATCCTCCGTAAAGTCAGTTTTGACGCTTAGGCACGCACTGGCATTGCTTTCCAGGAATAGCCATAAACACCACCGCTCTCATCAACATATCTCCTGCGAAAGGTCATCTCCACAGGCATGCCCACTTTAGTCGAGTCCAGGTCGCAATCAGTAATGTCAAACCAGAACCTTCCTCCGCCATCAAAATCTACGAACCCATAAATCGCGGGCGGGTCAATGCTGGCTGCCAGATTGTCACCTGTATAAGTAAACAGCACACCTTTTTTATCAGAAAAACGATAGCCCTCCATTTGGTCTACAGCACCACAGTCAGGATTAACGCATATTCTTTGGCGTGGATATTGCGGCGTCCCGCAACGCTTACATTTAGAGCCGCACAGGGCCAAAACTGTTTCTCGTTCCCTGAACAATGTAGACATGGGAGTGCGAAAACCTATTTCACCCCGCATCCCCAACTCCACAGGTGTCAGATTACGAAAGGCGAGGTATTTTTCGTAACTGGCAAGCTCCTTTTTCGTCTCCAAATTCTTCTTTATGCCACGCCTATCACCTATCTTCTTAATCTTTTCAGTTACCTGGAAAAACATAGCATCGCTGCCATTTCCGAAGCTGGCAACCATTATCTTATCCCCTGGCTTGGCATCTTCCAGCGCTGCCACCAGCATCATCAGGGGCGAAGCCGCACCGCTATCACCGACTTTATCCAGCAACGATGTCTGAATCTGGCGAGGGTCGGCGCCCAATCGTTTGACTATCGCGGCATGTTCTCTAGGATAAAGGTCAGGAAATGCAATTTTGGTGAAGTCAGTAATAGCTAAGTTGTACTTTTTCAGCAGGCCGGAAATTGCCTCGGGTATAATCTTGGTATAGCCCGCGTCGCGAATAAACCTATCTTCCCAGGCATGTTCAAATTTATCACTGGTTGCTTTCCAGCGGTCAGGAAAATCATAAGATATAGAAAAGTGACCTTCGAGTGTAGCAATGACGTCATCACTGCTCATAAGGACAGCGGCAGCGGCATCACCATATAGAGGCTCTTGCGAGCTACCCGGTTTACTTACACGGCAATCAGAGGCACAGACCAGTACATTGGTTAATGTACCGCCTTTGACGGCGTCAAAGGCAGAAAGAAGTGCACCCGTTCCTGCCTTGTTAGAGCCAAGGAAATCTGCAGTTCTAATATTATTTTGCAGGTCCAGTGCAGCCGCCACTAATGCTGAGTTCTGCCTTAACATATAGGGCTGGCTGGTGGTTGCCAGATAGAGTCCTTCTATCTCCTCTCTTTTCATGCTATTCAAGCAATCAACGCCGGCAGCTACTGCCATGCTAAGCGTATCCTCATCATGGTTGGCAACTGCGTTCTCACCCGGTGGCGGAAAAGTACCAAGGAACCCTACTGCAGAAAAGATTGTATTGTGATTTATCCGATACCTTGGGATGTAAGCGCCGTATGATTTAATGCCTACCATTAATTAACCTCCTGATTAACAATTGTTGGACGGAAAAAACAGTAACTGTAGACTAGCACAGCCCCCGTTACCAGTCAAACCTTTGCAACTTCAGACAAGTATATATAGGAATAAATTCCTATATATTTCACAAGACTTGACGTTGAAAATCTACAAGTGTACTATCCTATCAACCTTCAGGGCAGTTAAAATCGGTTACCGCCTAAAATTAGAAAGCCGGGGAAAGAGGAATCATGAATATCGGTAGTCTCATCGAGGACAATGTTAAAAGGTTCGGGGAGTATGAGAGTATCTACTTCGAAGGCAGATGGTATACCAACGCTGAAACAAATCGCACCGCCAATCAACTGGGCAATGCATTAAAGGGGCTTGGAATCGGCAAAGGGGACCAGGTAGCGGTGCAGATGCCAAACAGCCCGCCTGTATTTTCAGCTTTCCCTGCCATATACAAGATAGGTGGCATAGTAGTACCTTTAAATCCGCTGCTTCGGCCTGACCAGGCCTCTTATATATATCGCGATTGCGGAGCCAAAGCTTTACTTACCAGCTCGGATTATCTGGGATGGATTCTAGAGGCACAGAAACAGGCTCCCAAGTTGAAATATATCATCTTGACCGACAAAGATGACATTCCCGGGACGCTCTCATACCGTAAACTGATGTCCGATAGCTCAGACGAACTAATTGCAGAAGAAACCGATAACAATGATGTTGCAGCTTTAATCTACACTGCCGGCACCACAGGTCAGCCTAAAGGAGTGATGCATACCCACTATTCTCTTTACATCAATGCCCTATGCTTTTTTGAATATGTCCTCATCCACCTGCCACTGACTGTTCGCTCAACAATCTATTCCATAGACCCCAAGACACTTAAACCAATCGAAGAATCGCTGGGTATTACCGGCGTTAGTCGGACCACGATCAGCCTGGGGGTGCTGCCTCTTTCTCACTCATATGGCATTGCCTTCAGCATTATGGGTTCCTTCGTAGGTGGAAGAGCTGTCGTGCTCAGGTGGTGGAATGTCGAGGAAGCCCTGAAAGCGATTCAATCATTTAAGATTACACATATGGCAGCGGTGCCCACCATGTACATACAGATGCTGGATTTCCCAGACCTGGACAAATACGATTTAAGTTCACTTCAATCCTGCAATTCCGGCGGAGCAGCACTTCCTGTGGAAATCGCCTTGAGGTGGAAAGAAAAGACAGGAGTGGATATAAAAGAAGGTTGGGGGCTAACCGAATCGGGAGCCACTACCACCGGACAACCGGTTGACCTCCCGCCTAAATACGGCTCTATCGGCAAGAACCTGTTAAGATGCAACGTTATCAAAGTTTTTGACGACAACGACCACGAGCTACCGCAGGGACAACGAGGCGAGATCGTAGTAAAGGGCCCTACTTTGATGAAAGGCTACTGGAACCTGCCTGAGGATACAGCACAGGCTATCAGGAACGGCTGGCTTTACACAGGTGATATAGGCTATATGGATGAAGACGGTTATCTGTACATCACTGATCGGAAAAAGGATATTATCATCCGTGGGGGAGAAAATGTATCTCCACGAGAAATAGAAGAGGTTCTTTATCGAAATCACAAGGTTGCCGAAGCCGGTGTTATCGGCGTCCCGGATAAGACCTATGGAGAAGAAATAAAGGCTTTCGTTGTGCTCAAAGCGCAGGAGCAAGCTAACGAACAAGAGATGATAGCTTTTTGCAAGGAATGCCTGCCCACCTTTAAAACGCCTAAGAGTGTAGAATTTATTGACGCATTGCCTAAGAACCTTTTAGGCAAAGTTTTGAGAGCGGAACTGCGTAAGCTGGGCTAATTGCTTTTAAAATCAGGTAACTGGCAATATCTTGATTGAATGAATCCGGGTTCGGAAATTCCACTTGCACATAAAGAATGCGACCCCGATGGGATTCGAACCCACGATCTCCACCGTGACAGGGTGGCATGTTAGTCCGCTACACCACGGGGCCACGCTAAGAAATACCCAACCGGCGAAAGTCTATCAATATGACGTTTGCATTGTCAAGCCAACTTCGTATTAATGGTAGCGATAACCCCAGCACAAGTTTTGACATCCCCAAGGATTTTGATTTGATTTTTCCTTCCCACCACTATAAACTACTTTGTTTAACGACAAAATATTGAGGAAGGGTATAAATTGGCACATTCTAAAGTTTTACTTACGTTCTTAGCTATAATTATTGTTCTCCCGCTCATATTTCTGGCCTCCCCTGTACCCACTCATGCTTCTAATATTACGATAGCGCCTACGTCAGGCACCGTCAATACATCCGTGCATATCAGCGGTGATGGATTCTCCGGCCGATTGGCTACCATCTACTGGGATAAACAAATTATATTGAGCAAGGTACCTATATCTGACACTGGTGAGTTAGCATTCGATTTGCAGGTACCAACAGTCTGTCGAGGCAGCTACACCATTAGAATTACAGACGACAGCAATTGGACCGGCAGCACCGCATCAGCTACATTCACCGTATTGCCCGGAATAGAAATATTTCCGCGTATTGGCCGGCCATATACATCGCTTACGGTTACTGGTAACGGCTTCGTCTGCTTCGAAAAAGATATTAAAGTAACGTGGAATAAAACCGCCCTCCCGTTTTCTGCTACTGCCAACCATCTCGGTATGTGGAGCGTCAATTTTGACGCCCCCGAGCCGACTAAGGGTGAATACTATATCAGTGCTTTCAGCAGTTCGACTGATGCCTCTGAAATCGGCGAGCACAAATTCATTGTTGCACCATTTGTTAAGATACAACCGAACTCCGGTCCGGTAGGAACGGAGATTACAGTAGAAGGATATGGCTTCCGAACCAGTGAGGACGGGATCACCTTTACATGGGATAATCAAATATTCCTGGTCAATCTTATAGCGGGCACAGATGGAGTCTTGAATGCTACTTTGAATATTCCACCCACCACTAAAGGACCTCACCTGCTTGGCATCTTTGGTAGCGATTTCACACCTAAAGGAATCATCCCTGATATGGATTTTAACGTGGTTCCAAATATCCAATTAGAGCCGCCTTCGGGAAACAAGGGGACAAAGGTCATTGTTAACGGAACAGGCTTCAACAAGGATGAAGCTATTAGCTTGAGCTTTGAAGGAACTAACCTCAGTACAAATGCCATTGCCGACGATAAAGGTAGCTTTAGTACCAGTTTTGAAGCCCCTCAAAGTACTATCAAAGAAAACAAAGTGAAAGCTACAGGAGGAGCAGGCGGTTCGGCAGAAACTATTTTCATAATCGACAAAGTCACACCTACTGCACCATCGCTAGTATCCCCCGCGCAGGGAGCTAAATTAGCGGTTTTTGATTCAGTTGGTGATGTATTTCTTGGGACAGCCAAGCAACTGATGGGAATCATCTCGTTTCAAAGCGCTGACAAACGAGGACTTGTGGCGCCTGATGTTACATTTGATTGGTCGGATATTAAAGTCCAGGGTAAAACAACGTACAACTTGGAGATTGCCAATGGTAATGACTTTTCATCACCGACTGTCTTAAAGAAAGGGCTGGTAGATTCAGAGTACAGTTTATCCAGAGATGACATCGTAACTATAGGCAGCTATACCTGGCGAGTAATGGCTGTGGATGACATCGGCAATGAAGGGTTGTGGTCAGATGCTAACGAATTTGAAGTAATACCCATGTCAAGTCGAGTCCTTATTTTGTCTCTGGTTATCCCACTAGTGTTTATCGCTGGGATAGTGGGCTTGGCGACAATAACCTGGCGGCGATATAAAGCCAGAAGATAGTCAAGCAATGGTTTCGCTAAAAATTTACTTGTTTCTCAGCGTCGTTATATGATATATTTAATATTGGTTTTAGCTAACCGCTAGGGGTGCCCAGAAAAATAAACCAGGCTGAGACTCCGTTATTGCGGAGAACCGTCAGAACCTGACCTTGGTAATACAAGCGTAGGGAAGCGGTAAATCAAACCAAGGGTTTAGTAGTGGTTACTAAAGCTCTTGGTTTTTTTCTTTAGGAGATAACATGGGTCAATTGGAGTTGGCAAACCGGGGTATACTATCACCCCAAGTGAAACACGTAGCGCAACAGGAAAGCGTAAGCCCTGAGATTGTCGGGCAATACGTGGCTGAAGGTAAAATAGTAATCCCGTCTAACATTAATCATACTAGCCTGGTTTCACGTGGCATTGGTGTAGAGCTTTCGGTTAAGGTCAATGCCAACATCGGCACTTCGTCAGAGTATGGCAACATGGACAGCGAGCTGGAAAAGCTCCTTACCGCTACACGCTTTGGTGCTGATGCGGTTATGGATCTGAGTACCGGGGGCGACATCTCAGCGATCCGCCAATCTATCATAGCTGCCAGTACTTTACCTGTAGGTACTGTGCCGATATACCAAACAGGGATTGAAGCCATTGAAAGATATGGTGCAATTGTAAACATGTCTGTAGACCAAATCTTCTCTGTTATTGAGCAGCAGGCAAAGGATGGCGTCGACTTTATGACTGTACATTGCGGCGTCACTCGAGCCGCCATAGCCCGATTAAAACATCAGAAAAGATTAACCGATGTTGTCTCCCGTGGAGGCGCATTTCTTATCGGTTGGATATTATACAACGACCGCGAGAACCCGCTGTATGAATACTTTGACCGTCTGTTAGATATAGCCCGTAAATTTGACGTAACTCTAAGTCTGGGTGATGGCATGCGTCCCGGCAGCATAGCTGATGCCACCGACCGGGCTCAAGTTGAAGAGCTGATTACTCTCGGAGAACTCGTAGATCGTGGTAGAGAAGCCGGGGTGCAAACAATGGTTGAGGGACCAGGACACCTACCGTTAAATCAAATTGCCGCTAATGTTCAGCTAGAGAAGAGCCTCTGTCACGGCGCTCCGTTTTATGTTCTCGGCCCGCTGGTAACAGACATCGGTGCCGGCTATGACCACATTACAGCAGCTATCGGCGGTGCCATTGCTGCCGCTTCGGGAGCTGATTTTCTATGTTATGTCACTCCCACAGAACATCTTTCACTACCGGATGTTGAAGATGTAAAAATCGGTGTAATAGCTTCGCGCATTGCCGCCCACGCCGCCGACATCGTTAGAGGCACAAAACGAGCCAGTGAATGGGATAGGAAAATGTCAATGGCCAGGAAGAACCTTGATTGGGAATTGCAGGCCGAGCTGTCTTTAGACCCTGAAAAAGTTAAAACAATTCATAGTAAATATAGCGCTGGCGGGCCAGCCTGTAGTATGTGCGGCAAGTACTGCGCCATGGCATTGGTAGAGAAATACTTGGGAATTTCTACGATTAGATGTTGACGTAACGGGCACGACTTACGATGAAGGCAGAAATAATCTCGATTGGCACCGAGCTTCTTTTGGGGGACATCATCGATACAAATTCCGCTTATCTCGCGAGCCAGCTACCTTTGCTTGGCCTTGACCTTAACTTTATATCAATGGTTGGCGACAACCAGGGCAGGCTAATCGAAACCTTAAAGCAAGGATGGCAAAGATCCGATATCATTATCACTACCGGCGGTTTAGGACCGACCCAAGATGATATCACTCGAGAAGCAATAGCTGAGTTCCTCGGAGAAAAACTTACGGTTGACTACGCTCTCGTCCAGAAATTCGAAGAGCTATTCAGATATTTCAAGAGAGAAATGCCACCAAGCAACATCAAGCAGGCTACAGTAATTCCCTCAGCAGAAATTGTCCCGAACCCCAGGGGCACCGCACCGGGCTGGTGGGTGGAAAACGATAATCGAATAATTATTACCATGCCTGGCCCACCACGTGAGATGGAATTGATGTGGACGAAAGAAATAGTGCCCAGGTTGCAACAGAGGTCATCCGGCGCTGTAATTGTTTCCAAAACCCTTAAGACCTTCGGCCTGACCGAAGCAGAGGTAGACGAGAGAGCAAGCCCGTTTCTTCCCTCTACAAATCCGACATTGGCTACGTATGCTAAAATTGATGGCATTTACCTGCGCATCACGGCTAAAGCACAGACCGAAGACAAAGCGCAAAAGCTTATTAACCAACGAGAAAGTGACATCAGGGGGATTTTAAATGATTATATATGGGGAACAGACCCTGAAACACTGGAGAGCATCGTCGGAAATTTACTGTCGTCCAAAAAGCTAACCCTTGCCACTATGGAGTCTTATACTGGTGGTTCTTTAGCCAATGTTATCACCAATGTTCCCGGCAGCTCTAAATATTTTGCGGGAGGACTGGTTGCTTATAGCGAAGCGTCGAGAGCGGCTTTCGGCCTTGACCCGCAGTGTATATCTCGATACGGAACTGTAAGCATGGAAACATGCGAGGCTATGGCAACAACGGCTAGAGAAACGCTCAGGACATCTATCGGTGTCGGTCTCACCGGGGTAATGGGGCCCGCTGAAATTGAGGGGCAGTCAATCGGTACCATCTTTGTTAGCCTTGATGACGGGCGGAGTAAGCAGAGTTTTGCTAAAAACTACCCTGGTAACCGCCTACAAATAAAGCAAAGAGCGGTCACGGCAGCACTTTTCGAGCTAAGGAGAATTTTGCTTTAGGGGGAACCATGCATCTGACTATTGATGGCTATGGAGATAATCCAAGATTAATGCAGGATGAGCAATTTATCTATCAACTGTTGGACTCATATCCTGCCCGGATTGACATGACAAAGATTTCATCTCCGCACGTTTTTAAATACATCGGCTCGAAGCCTGAAGACTGGGGAATATCCGGATTCGTTTTTATCGCCGAAAGCCATGTCAGCATTCATACTTTCGTCGAACGTTGTTACATAAATATAGACGTTTTCTCCTGCAAGAATTTTAATGCCGAGCAGGTCGTGAAGGACTTCAAGGACAAATTTCAACTAACTAGACTGTCAAGTCGCCTTATAAACCGCGATTGGAAGATGGCTGAACTCCCCGAAGTTGCGGATACGGCTCAACTCCGCTCAGTTTGAGATATGGAAAACATAGAGGACCTGCTCTCCCCCGGGCAAAACTTCGCCGGATTGTCATCCCCTTACTCCGACGTGCAAACTGCCAGAGTGGTGATTTTACCAGTGCCCTATGACAGCACTACCGAATGGCATAGCGGCACGCGCGAAGGGCCGCAGGCTATTATCAACGCTTCGCAATATTTAGAACTTTATGATATTGAACTCAACCGCGAGATATATAAAGTCGGAATTCATACTTTACCGGCAGTCCAACCCTTGTTAAATAGCCCGGAAAAGATGATTGAACGGGTTTATCGTATTGCGGGTGAACTGGTAAAACAAGGGAAATTCCCTGTAATGTTTGGCGGTGAGCACTCCCTTAGCCTCGGCATGGTTCAAGCCCTGAAAGAAAAGATGCAGGATGTTTGTGTGCTGCAGCTAGATGCACATGCCGACCTCAGAGACGAATATTTAGGAACCAAATATAGCCATGCCTGCGTAATGCGCCGTATTCATGAACTCTGCCCTATCGTGCAAGTTGGAGTACGAAGCTTAAGTTTGGAGGAGCGGGAGTTTTTAACCCAAAATAAAATGCATCCCTTCTATATCACAACATCAAGCTCAGATTTAGCTCCACCTGAGAATATAACAACCTCATTAAGCGACAACGTGTACGTATCAATCGATTTAGACGTCTTTGACCTTTCAGTTATGCCGGCAGTGGGCACTCCTGAACCAGGCGGAATGCAATGGCACGAAGTCCTGAATTTATTAAGTTATGTAACTCGTCATAAACGTGTCATTGGTTTCGACCTGGTGGAACTGTGCCCCAAGGACTACACCGATTCCTGCGCCTTTCTGGCAGCTAAACTGGCCTACAAGTTTATAGGCTACGCAGTATCATCATAGCGAGGTATCAGAAACCTGAATTCCCGCTATATTTGACACAGCCCGTCTCCATGTTCTATTATTAACGCCGTCTTAGAGCAAAGGGATGGCCTCAAAAAACACACCTGATTCAGCTCTATCTGATTATAGTCTAGGAGAGGCTGCCACTCAGTTTCTTCTAACATTATCCTCAGACGAAAGGCTAAAAGCCCAACAAGAAGTATACAAATTTGTACGTTGGTATGGAGAAAAACGCCCGCTGATCGGGCTAACCATTCCGGAAGTCGCCAACTATGCTGAGCAGATCACCTCTTCAACGACTGAAGTAGCCGAGAAATTAGGGATAATTAAAAACTTTCTTACTTACATACACAAGCAGGGCATGACCAAAAAGAACCTTGCAGTCCATCTGAAGAGCAAAAAAACACCACCCAAATCTACGTCTATAAAACGGCGCTCCTACCGGAAGGTATTGCTGACTAATCAAGGTTACACTGATTTACAGGCGGAGCTTAACAGCCTTAAAAAAGGTCGCCCGCGTATAGCTGAAGAACTGAAGAAAGCTGCCTCAGATAAGGATTTCCGCGAAAATGCGCCTCTTGAAGCGGCCAGGGAGCATCAAGGACACGTAGAGGCGCGTATTAAACAGCTGGAATCAACTCTGAAAATGGTTGCTTTAGTGGACGAGCAACAAGCCGGTAGCCGAGAAATAAGTTTTGGTGATACGGCGGTGCTACGGGATATAGCTTCAGGAGAACAGGTACGCTATACACTTGTTGATATCAGTGAAGCTAATGCAATGGAAGGCAAAATCTCAGTTGCCTCACCCATGGGTCAAGCCTTGCTCGGATGTATAAAAGGGCAAAACGTCGAGGTAAAGGCACCGGCCGGTATCCTGCATTACAAAATTGAAGAAATCCATCACCGGTCGACCTAGGTAAGTACGAGATATCAGATACTTTCCAAACGACGAAATCTATATTATAATATACGGGCGTAATTGAGGGTTGAGCTTAGAAGGTTTTTCCGAGACTCAATCAGTGCATTTGCCCGTACGAAGATTGTCGGTAATCTTCGGAATTGAGACTAGATACAGCAAATTGAGATGGATTAGAAACCTAGGTGCGGCGATTGACTAGTGGTCGATGGTCGACATCAACTCTTGTCAGCGGCACTTTCATAGGGAGTTTAACATTTAAAGGAGGCACACATGGATTTTGAGCTAACACAAGAAGAAAAGGCGCACAGAAAGGAGTATTTCGATTTCTGTAAGGAGCTCGAGAAAAAAAGGCCGGCAAGTTTTATCGGATTGGAGGCCGTGTTTGAGGTTGATGAATGCTGGCAATTCCACCTTTACTGCGCCAAGGAATTCGCTAAAAAGGGATGGCTTGGTCTAGCCTGGCCCGCTGAATACGGCGGTAGTGGCACCATGATGGACAAAGTCCTCTTCGCCGAAGCAAGAGGATATCACGGGATTCCTGGAGTCGATATCTTTGGAATCCAAATGCTCGCTCCTACCCTTCTACAGGCGGCAAGCGACCCAATAAAGAAAGAATTTCTGCCGCCCATTGCACGAGGAGAGGTTATGTGGTGCGAATTGTGGAGCGAACCAAATGCGGGCTCGGATTTGGCCACTCTGTCAGCCACCGCAATAAAAAAGGGTGATGAATACGTTATTAATGGCCAGAAGACCTGGAATACCGGTGCTCATCGGGCTGATTGGGGGTTTGGAGTATTTAAGACAGACCCAGCAGCTCGCAAACACCACAATATCACCTTCCTCTTGCTCGATATGAAAACCCCTGGCGTAACAGTACGACCCATTCCCTATATTGATGGCGATGCCCCGTTTGCTGAAGTTTACTTCGATGATGTTCATGTGCCGGCGAAAAACATCGTGGGCCAGGAAAACGAAGGCTGGGCTATAGTCAATCTCTTAGCCGGCTTCGAGAGGTCTGGAATGGGTGAAATCATGGGCATGTACCGCGAACTAGAAGAGCTGGTCGAATTTTGTAATACAACCAAACGGAACGGGAAACTTCTGTCGAAAGACCCGTTGGTACGCAACCGGGTGGCACAGCTAGCCTGCGAACTGGAAGCAGCCAAAGCCATCGCCTATCGAATAGCTGACTTGCAAAACAGGAACGAGATGGCACTGATGGATGCGTCAGCAGCAAAGATATTCTATAGTGAGCTAGGCGAGCGCTTCGCTTTCGTTGCCACTGACATCGCAGGCCCGTATGGTCAGGTCAAAAACTCCCGCTGGGCCCCAATGCACGGAGCCTGGGAGAAAAAATTCCAAGAGTGTTTCGTAACCATAATCTCCATGGGTACAAACGAGATACAAAGGAATATCATCGCCTGGTACGGCTTGGGCTTACCCCGGATGAAATAAATTAAGTTTCGATAGGAGGAATCATGGACCTTAGATTTACTGAAGCACAAGAGATTCTGAAGAAAGCATCACGGGACTTCCTTACCACGGAATGCCCAAAAACTCTGGTGAGAGAGCTTGAAAAGAGTGAGAAGGGATATTCCCCCGAGCTCTGGAAGAAGATGGCTGAGCTGGGATGGATGGCGTTGGTTATCCCTGAACAATACGAGGGTATTGGTTATACCTTCCAGGACCTGACAGTCCTGTTAGAGGAGGTAGGCAGAAATATACTCCCGGGACCGCTGATTCCTACGGTAATAAGTACCTTCCCTATCCTGGAAGCCGGGACCGAGGAACAAAAGAAAGAGTTCCTACCCAAAATAGCCAGCGGAGGTTTGATTATGACTATGGCGCTTCTGGAGGCTGAAGGGACCTTCGATGCTTCTGGAATTTCCGTCAAAGCAACACCTAAAGGGGATGACTTCATAATAAATGGCACAAAGCTCTTTGTTGAAATGGCCCATGTTGCTAATTATATCGTCTGTGTTACCCGAACCAAAGACGGGGATTCTCCAGAGAAAGGAATCACACTGTTTCTAGTGAACTCCAAGACCCCTGGAATACACTGCGAAGTAATACCAACTATAGGCGCAGATAAACTGTGCGAGGTGCGCTTTGAGAACGTAGCTGTACCCAAGAAAAACATGCTGGGCAAGATAGACGCAGGATGGCCTATTGTGGAAATGATGTTGCGCAAAGGGTCTATTGCTAAGTGCGCAGAGTCCGTCGGGGCCATGCAAACATGCATCGAAATGACCGTCGCGTACTCAAAAGAAAGGGTTCAGTACGAAAGACCTATCGGAGCCTTCCAGGCACTTCAGCACATAATGGCTAACATGTGGACGTCAATGCAAACCGGCCGTTATTTAGTCTATCAGGCAGCCTGGATGGAATCAGAGGGACAACCCTGTGCCAAAGAAGCCTCCTTGGCAAAGGCATATATCAACGAGGTTTATAAGGATGTGGGACAATGGGCAATAAGATTACACGGCGGTATTGCCACCAGCTATGACCACGATATACCACTTTATTATCGCAGGTCAAAAGCTGCAGACACCTCTTTCGGTAGTACTGACTACCACAGGGAGCTGGTAGCCCGGGAAATTGGTTTAAAATAAGAGCTTCCCGCTGCAAGGGCACTTCACTTAGCCCCTCTTATCTAGAGGGGCTAAGTCTTTACCTTAACGTTGAAAGGTTTTGACATATCTACTAAATTGTCCTGGGTGACTGAATCATCTCATTTGGGTTATCAGACCACCTTAATTTTAAATGAACGTCCCATGTGTTCAATTGCCTCAGAAATCACCTTATGTTATACTGATGAGCGGCTTTGGCAAAAATCCTATGTAAGTCGCAAAAACTTGGTTTCACCTGTTTAATATGATTAGGAGGTTACAATTTGGCGGAGTCTATCTCAGTTAAACAACTACTGGAAGCCGGGGCTCATTTCGGACACCTCACGGGCCACTGGCATCCACGTATGAAAAGCTATATATTTACACAGCGCAACGGTATCCACATTATCGACTTAGAACAGACCGTAGTCATGCTGGACAGGGCCTATAATTATGTTAGAGATTTGGTCAGCAATGGGCAAAGCATTCTCTTTGTGGGTACTAAAAAGCAAGCTCAGGAAATAGTAGAAGATGAAGCCAAACGGTGTGGTATGTATTATGTCAACCAAAGATGGCTGGGCGGAATGTTAACTAACTTCAGCACTATCCAGGCGAGAATAGATTATCTGGTGCGTCTCGAAGACCAAAGGGATAAAGGTGAGTTAGATTACCTGTCTAAGAAAGAAAAAATGAAGGTTGAAAAGGAAATAGCCCGGCTAAATAAGCTTCTTGGCGGCTTTAAGGAAATGACTACCCTTCCTGGCGCCATATTTATCATAGACCCAACTAAGGAAAAGATAGCTCTGGCTGAAACAAAAAAGGTCGGCATACCGGTAGTGGCTATTGTGGACACTAATTGTGATCCGGAAGATATCGATTACCTGATTCCAGCTAACGATGATGCCATAAAGGCTATAAAACTTATATGCAGCAAGATAGCTGATGCCGTTCTTGAAGGCAAGATGATTAAAGAGACCGGCGAAATAGGAAGGGCTGAGCTCACTCCAACCGATACAGAACCGGGCCAACTACTGGAATCACATATCTTTACACCAGATGAAAATAAATAGGAAAGCAATAATACCACCCATATATTAAGGAGGAGAAACTTGCAGGTTTCAACTACGGCGATAAAAGACCTTAGGGAGAAAACTGGTGCCGGTGTCATGGACTGTAAAAAAGCTCTCCTTGAAGCAGAAGGAAACCTAGAAAAGGCAGTTGAGATTCTCAACCAGCGCGGAATAGCTTTAGCGCGTAAAAAAGCTGAACGCGTGGCAGACCAAGGAGTAATCGAAGCCTATATCCACCCGGGAGGTCGTATTGGGGTTTTAGTTGAAGTCAATTGCGAGACTGATTTTGTAGCTCGCACTGACGAATTCAAAGAGTTGGCTCACAATCTGGCTCTCCAGATAACAGCTATGTGCCCTCAATTCATATCTCCAGAAGATATAGCACAGGAAACCGAAACAGATGAAGATACTAAAACAACTTGCCTGCTGCTCCAACCATATATCAAAGACCCTGAAAAGACAGTCCAGGATATAGTAACAGAGACCATCGCCAAAGTTGGTGAGAATATAAAAGTACGCAGATTCATCAGATTTGAGTTAGGTTACTAAAGAAATGGCAGAGGGAAAACCTAAATACAAGCGAGTGCTGCTCAAGTTGAGCGGTGAAGCACTCATGGGAAAGAGGAGATTCGGCATAGACCGTTCAGTTTTAACACGAGTGTCCAGGCAGATAAAGCAAATAATCGAGCAAGGGGTGGAGGTAGCTATAGTTGTAGGCGGAGGAAATTTTTGGCGGGGCACCGGCATCGAAGCTAAAGGAATGGACCGGGCGACAGCTGACTACGCTGGTATGTTAGCTACCGTCATCAATGCTCTGGCACTTCAAGATGCGCTAGAAAATGAGGGGGCAATTACCAGAACACAGTCAGCCATTACCATGTACGCCGTAGCCGAGCCCTACATACGCCGTCGTGCCATCCGGCACCTGGAGAAAAAGAGAGTGGTTATTTTTGCCGGCGGCACGGGAAATCCATACATGACTACCGATACTGCGGCGGCACTGCGAGCCATTGAAATCGGGGCAGAAGTCCTGCTTGTAGCCAAGAGCAGAGTCGATGGCGTGTACGATTCTGACCCTCTTAAAAATCCACAGGCTAAGAAATTCGACCGTTTAACCCACAAAGATGCTTTAAACTTACGACTTCAGGTAATGGATAGTACTGCTTTCTCCCTTTGCCAGGACAATAGGCTTCCTATAATAATCTTCGACCTGCAAGGAAAACAAAGCATAGAGCGCGCCATCTATGGTGAACATGTAGGCACTTTTGTCACCAGCGAGTAAAAATGATTGAGCAAATACTCACTGAAATCAACGGCAAAATGCAAAAGGCTGTCGAAGCTTTGACCCGAGACCTGGCGACCATCCGAACGGGACGTGCCTCACCGGCTCTAGTAGAGCATATAAAAGCTGATTATCACGGCATCCTCACTCCAATCAACCAAATGGCTTCTATCTCAATCCCTGATGCCAAAATGATACTTATACAGCCCTGGGACAGTAGTTCAATCAAAAGCATTGAGAAAGCCATTCTCACCTCTGACCTCGGCCTGAATCCAATAAGCGACAGCCGTGTTCTGCGCATACCCATTCCGCCGCTCACCGAAGAACGCCGTAAAGAGTTAACCAAAGCAGTTCACAAAAGGTTGGAAGACTCTAGGATTGCTCTTCGTAATTTAAGACGCGAAGGTATCGAAAAATTGAGGCAGTCAGAAAAGGACAAGGGAATATCACAAGACCAATGCGCACGTGCTTCTGAACAGCTTCAAAAGCTTACTGACAACTTCGTGGACAAAATAAACAATATAGGACAAACCAAAGAAAAGGAGATAATGGAGGTCTAAGAACTCCGTAACTTTCGAGCCCTCACCTTTTCAGCAAATAAATCTAAACGTTAAATGCAATGAATCAAGCCCTACCAACATTTGACGCCCCTCGCTGCGGCCAACTCTACTTAAGACACGCAGAGCCAAAGAATTAATATGCTCAGGCATAGAATTCTAACTGCTTTTGTCGGCTTACCACTCCTGATCGCCATAATATGGTTCGGTGAACCGTGGTTTACACTTTTAATAGCCGCCATGGCTGGTCTTGCGAGCTGGGAGTTCTACCGAATGGCAGGCGGGTTAAAAGTGCAGCCAATCACCTATTTCGGTATCGCCTGGGTACTACTTATAATCGCCAGTCCTCACTGCCCATATCCGGCTACATTACCTTTCCTGATTACCTCAGCAATAATTATATCCCTGATCTGGCTGTTATTTCGTCGCCCGAGAGACCAGGCTTTTACCAACTGGGTATGGACGATGGCCGCTATCCTCTATATCGGCTGGATGCTCAGCTACTGGGTCCAACTCAGAGGCTTGGAATCGGGCAGGGAATTAGTATTTTTGGCCATGTTCACCACATTTGCCAATGATACCAGCGCCTTTTTTGTCGGCAGAGCCTGGGGCAAACACCCACTTGCCCCGTCAATAAGCTCCGGAAAAACCTGGGAAGGAGCTATGGGCGGGCTGTTAGTCAGTATTGTGGCTTCTCTCACTATCGGCTTAATCTTTACGTTGCCCTTCAGCTACTGGCAGATAGCCCTTGCGGGTTTCATTATCAGCATATTCGCACAGCTTGGGGATTTAGTGGAGTCACTGCTTAAGCGTAACACAGGCGTCAAGGACGCAGGCAACCTAGTACCGGGACACGGTGGCGTGCTGGATCGTGTGGACAGTCTCATATTCACGGGAGTTATAGTATACTATTTCGTAGAACTGGCAAAATTATGAGTAAAGTTATTAAAAAACTAGCCGTTATAGGCTCAACAGGTTCTATAGGTCAGCAAGTCCTGGACATAGTAAGAGATTTCCCTGACAAATTCAGGATAATAGGTTTAGCCGGTGGGAAAAATGCCAGCCTACTCAGCGATCAAATAAGTCAATTTCAGCCTAAACTAGTATACTCACCCCACAGATTCAATCTTCCGGGCAACACCAAATTCTCTTCGATGGAAGAGGTTGCCACTCATCCAGAAGTCAACATGGTAGTCGTAGCCACGTCAGGTAAAATAGGACTGACCCCGACATTAGCAGCCATAAGGTCAGGAAAAAAAATAGCTCTGGCCAATAAAGAAGTGCTGGTCATGGCAGGCGAAATTATTATGAAGGAGGCTAAACTCCGGCAGGCACAAATCCTGCCTATTGATAGCGAACACAGCGCCATACACCAATGCCTGCAAGGAGAGAAAGGTGGGGTAGCTCAGCTTATCCTCACCGCTTCGGGAGGGCCTTTCTATCATCATTCACCTTTAAGATTATCTAAGGTTACAGTTGATGAAGCTCTAGAACATCCGGTATGGAAAATGGGGAAAAAAGTTACTATTGATTCGGCTACCCTGATGAATAAGGGACTGGAAACAATCGAAGCTAGCTGGCTTTTTTCTATACCCCTTAACAAAATCGAAATAGTAATTCATCCACAGAGCATAATTCATTCTCTCGTAGAATTTATTGACGGCTCACTTAAGGCTCAACTTAGTGTCCCCGATATGCGTTTCGCCATTCAATATGCTTTGTCGTATCCCGAGCGGCTAGCCAACGATAATTTGCCTCGCATGAACCTCGCACGATTGAATTCGCTGACCTTTGAGACAATAAACTGTGCCATGTTTCCCTGCCTACAACTAGCATTGGATGCCGGGAAAAAAGGAGGAACCTACCCTGCTGTACTTTGTGCCGCCGATGAGATTGCTATCCAACTTTTTCTTGAACAGCGCATCGCTTTCCCCCAAATCGCAGAAATCATAGACAAGACCATTAGCTTACACCAGAGCATAGATAGCCCTACTCTGGAAGAAATTTTAATAGCTGATGAGTGGGCAAGAGACACGGCGCTGAAGTCAGCAGCAAGGTAAATTTATGATTGAAACAATAGTACTTACAATTGTCAGTTTTATAGGCATACTAATATTACTTGTCTTCGCCCATGAATTTGGGCATTTCATCACCGCCAAGCTTGCTCGAGTAAAGGTGGAGGAATTCGGCATAGGTTTTCCGCCCAGGATCATCAGCTTCAGGCGAGGGGAGACAACGTATTCTATAAATGCAATACCTCTGGGTGGCTTTACCAAGATGGTCGGAGAAGAAGACCCAACACTGCCGGGAAGCCTCGCCAGCAAGAGCATCCCCGTACGAATTCTGGTTCTCAGTGCCGGCTCGTTGATGAATATTTTGCTACCCATATTACTGTTTTCTATCAGTTTTATGATCCCGCACAATATGATTCTCGAGAAAGTACAGGTACAAGAAGTTGCCCCAGGTTCACCAGCTCAGATGGCTGGAATTGAGCCGGGAGATACAATCCTAGCAATAAACGGTCACACAATTAAAAATCGTAGCGATGTTGGTTATTTTATCCAGCTTTACCTAGGCTCACAGGTAAATATTTTGCTTCAAAGCGACGAACTCCCTCCTAAGGAACTAAGTTTGAAGCCAAGATGGAATCCGCCTGAGGGGCAAGGGGCAACCGGCATCAATATCATCGGTGTAGACAGTACAACAGTCCGCCAATCGGACCCTATTTGGAAAGCGGTGCCTTCAAGTATAGTTCATTGCTGGGAAATACTCGTTTTATTCCGTAATGAAGTGGTAGGGTGGTTCATTGGAGGAACACCACCTCAAGTAACCGGACCGATAGGTATTGCCGAAATCACCGGTCAGATTGCTAAAGCCGGCATAAGCCCCCTGCTGGAATTTGCCGCGCTAATCAGTATAAACCTGGCCATAATTAACATCTTCCCCTTCCCGGGTCTCGATGGGGGCAGACTAATCTTTGTGGCTTTAGAATGGGTCCGGCGAGGAAAAAGGATATCCCCAAAAAGAGAGGGCCTTGTCCACCTTATAGGCTTCGCGGTGCTAATGCTTCTGATTATTGTGGTAAGCTACTTTGATGTTACACATATTATTCAGGGAGAGAGTATTTTACCTTGATAGTACGCAGGCAATCAAAACCTATCAGAATTGGAGACGTAACCATAGGCGGTGATGCTCCTGTTGCAGTCCAATCAATGGCCAAAACCGACACCAGAGATATAAAAGCTACTGTAAATCAGATTAATGAACTCGCCGATTGTGGCTGTGAGATAGCCAGAGTAGCTGTACCGGATTCTGAAGCTGCGCAGGCTATTTCAAACATCAAGAAGAAAACATCCATCCCAATTGTTGCTGATATACATTTCGACTATCGGCTTGCCCTCGAGTCCTTAAGAGCAGGTGCCGATGGGCTTCGTCTGAACCCCGGTAATATACGAGAGCCGGAACAAGTTACCGAAGTAGTAAAGGCAGCCAGGCAAAGGCAAGTGCCCATTCGTATCGGCATCAATGCAGGAAGCCTACCGCCTGCATCGAAGCCATCCATATCTACCTCTAAGCACATGGTGAATATAGCTCTGGAGCAAATCAAGCTGCTGGAAAGTTTAGACTTTGATTTGATCAAAGTATCGCTGAAAGCCTTTGACGTGCCTACTACTGTTGAAGCTTACAGGGCAATAGCCGCCAAAATATCTTATCCTTTGCACCTGGGCATAACTGAGGCGGGACTCCCCAGAGCCGGTGCTGTCCGCAGTGCTGTTGGTATTGGTATACTACTTGATGAAGGTATTGGCGACACCATACGGGTCTCTCTTAGTGCCCACCCATGTGAAGAGGTCAACACTGCCTACGAGATTTTGAAAACTCTTGGTCTTCGCCAACACGGCCCTACTTTGATAAGCTGCCCATCATGTGGGCGGGCTGAAGTCGATATTATCGGCCTTGCTGAATCCGTAGACAGCAGCTTAAGAGATATAAGCCAGCCCATCAAGGTTGCTGTTATGGGCTGCGTTGTCAATGGTCCCGGCGAAGCGAAAGAAGCTGACGTCGGCATTGCCTGCGGCAGAGGCAAAGGTGCCATTTTTAGAAAAGGCAAAGTTGTCAGCACCGTAGCTGAAAAAGACTTCTTGAAGGCACTTATGGCAGAAGTTAAAAACCTACTAAATTAAACAGATATATTCCTGTAGCTAAACTTCATCCGAACAGAATATAAAGACATTTGTAAACATATATAAACAAAAAGGAGAATAAAGTGGAATACCCAATAACCGTCGGCACAAGTTATTCGGAGAAGCTTTCACGGCTAACCACCTTCTTTAGAGCCTTCATGGTTATACCTCACGCGATTATTCTTTGGGCTCTAGGCATTGCTTCCGGTGTTATCGCCTTCATCTCCTGGTGGGCTATTCTCTTTACCGGTAAATATCCCAAATGGGCTTTCACTTTTGTCGCCGGCTATGTCCGCTGGTATACGAGGGTAAGCAGCTATTATCTGCTTCTAACTGACAAATATCCTCCCTTTAGTATAGAATAACTTGTTAGTAATGACGTAGCTTGCGAACTTTCTTTAACGCTGGTAGGGATAAAAATATATGAGATTTTCCAATTTGTTTGGCAAAACGCTAAAGGAAATACCGTCAGAAGCTGATACCGCCAGTCATCAGTTGTTACTCCGGGCTGGCATGATTCAACAGGTAGCGGCTGGTGTTTATTCCTATTTGCCTTTGGGTTGGAGGGTGCTCAAGAAAATTGAGCAAATAATTCGAGAGGAAATGGATAAAGCGGGAGGGCAGGAATTGATGTTGCCTTCACTCCAGCCCTTCGAACTATGGGAGAAATCAGGCAGATATACTGCTTTCGGCAAAACACTGTTCACTATTACCGACCGACGAGAACACACATTAGTCTTGGGGCCTACCCATGAAGAGGTCATTACAGACCTTGTTGCACATTTTGTGCAAAGCTATCGCGACTTACCACTTCTGCTCTACCAAATCCAAAATAAGTTTCGCGATGAACCTCGACCTCGAGGCGGGCTGTTACGTGTCCGTGAATTCATTATGAAAGACCTCTACAGTTTCCATACGGATGAGGCAGATTTAGATAGAACATATCAAGAAATGATACAGGCCTACAAGAACGTTTATTCCCGCTGCGGTTTACCGGCCTCGATAGTGGAAGCTGACAGCGGCGCTATAGGCGGCAAGGAGTCTCATGAGTTTATGCTCATTGCCGAGACCGGTGAAGATGGAATCATCCATTGCGTAAACTGCGACTACGCCGCGAACCTGGAAAAAGCTCAGAGCGAAAAAACCAAATTCGAGATGAAAACAGCTTTACCTGTCGAGGAAATATCGACCCCGAATATAAAAACCATCGAAGAGGTAGCT
Organism: Dehalococcoidia bacterium; assembly: GCA_050011565.1. GTDB lineage: Bacteria > Chloroflexota > Dehalococcoidia > GIF9 > UBA5629 > 9FT-COMBO-48-23. Next base: position 74,039 of record JBEKIW010000004.1, on the reverse strand, counting down.
AATTTTGTTGGCGTGGCACCACATCAGACGCTTAAAGCCGTCTTTTATTCTGCTGATGGCGAGCTCGTCTTCGTGGTCATCAGAGGTGATATGGAAGTCAACGAGACGAAACTCCGAAATCTCCTGAAATCCTCCGAATTGCGCCTGGCTACGGAAGCCGAAGTGAGTACAGCCGGGTTAGTTGCTGGTGCGGCTTCGCCGGTTGGCTTGAAGGGAATCAAGATTATCGCCGATGATTCGATAACCCTGGGCTCCAATTTCGTTGCCGGTGCCAATAAACCGGACACTCACCTCAAAAACGTTAACTATCCCCGCGATTTCGAGGTCAGCATAATAGCTGATATTTCCACGGCTCGGCCCGAGGATGGTTGCCCAAAATGCAGTGGTAAACTCTTTTCTAGCCTCGGAATCGAGGTCGGCCATGTCTTCAAACTGGGCACTTTTCTAAGTGAGAAACTTGGCGCCTCCTTTCTTGATCAAAATGGGGTGTCGCGCCCAATTATCATGGGTACGTACGGCATCGGGCTTGGCAGGCTGCTGGCAGCAGCAATAGAGCAGAATCATGATGATAAAGGTATTATCTGGCCCTTAAGCATTGCCCCTTATCAAGTTTACCTTTGCCCTCTCCGTCTGGAAAATCCAGATGTTGCTGAAGCTGCTGAGAAGGTCTATCAGGACCTGACGAATCGAAACATTGAAGTTCTCTACGATGACAGAGACGATTCCCCGGGTGTCAAATTCAACGATGCAGACCTTCTGGGAATACCGCTGCGCCTAACCATAAGCCCCCGCACTCTGCAAAGCCAGAGTATAGAGCTAAAATGGCGCAAGGAAAAGCAAGCCGAACTGGTGCCATTGGAAGCGATAGCCTTGAAAATTGATAAGTTAATCCGTGAAGCTAGCGGGAATTAAGGCACGCTCGTTTTTACACGCTGCTCAGACCTATTCTTTGCCGACAAAACTAACCAACTTTAAGAAAAATAAACCTGCCCGGCGAAACGATCTCTAGTGTTCCTTTCTCATATTACGCACAAAGAAAAACAAACGAGTCAAGAAAAGGGCGGCAACGATGACGATAAGTATGAATGCCCATAGAGGCATTAGCCCGGCTTTAAATTCTATGGACTGAGCCCAGCCGCTATCATTACTGGCGCCATCTATAGCTTTAACTCGCCAATAATATTTTCCTCGCGATAAAGCCTCCTCATCAGTCAAAGTATACTTAGGCTCAGCCAGGTTTTCCTTACTCAGCAGCGTAGTTGCAAAATCAGATTGAGTAGATATCTGCAAGCTGTAGCTAACACCGCTGGGGTCAGAAACAGCAGCCCACTCAAAAGTAGCAGTAATACGGTCGAAAAGGCCTACCCTGCTGCCTTCCTTCGGCGACACAATTTGTGGCACTGACGGTGGAGTTGTTTCCATATTGAAAACTGCTGTGGCTGAGGCGCCGCCGGCATCGGTAGCAGTTAAGTTATGCTTACCGCCAGGACTTTTAGGAGCTACCAGGCTCGCCTGAAAATTGCCTTTATCATCGGTGGTGTATTCGTTAACCAGGGCAGTACTGTCATATTTAAGAGTCACCACTTTACCTGCTCCGAAACCAGCACCGTTTATCGCTATATTACTGCCCACATGGCCCTCAGCAGGCTCCAGAGTCATCTTGGACAAAACAACCAACTTAGTATCCGCAACTTCAGAGGCCGTGGTTGAAGCGCCATAGGCATCTATCACATGATTGCCTGCGGTAGTTGACGGTACTGTCATAGATGAGTTCCAGCATCCTTCGCTATTAGCTACGATATCGCTCTTGACAATGTTACCGTCAAGCGTTATTGTAATGCCGCTTTCACTCCCGCCGAAACCGCAGCCGGCGACGGTGATAGCATCACCTACAGATCCGGACGCGGGCTTAACAGTCACGGCCGAAGACACGATAAAAGTGAGATCCGGAACATCACCGGCATTTGTGGAAGCACCCGAGGCGTCTATTGTATGCCCGCCTTTGGTTGAGTTAGGAATATTGAAGACAGCACTCCAAGACCCTTTGGTGTCGGCACTGAGCCCGGTCTTAGCACTGGCACCATCGTAGGTAACTTGAATGCTTTCTTCACTCTTGCCAAAGCCGGTACCGCTAACGGTAACTGAGGTGCCAACATTACCTGATACAGGAGTCATACTGATGGTGGGATTTATGGTCACGGTGACATCGGGAACGTCACTTGCCTTGGTAGTTTGCCCCGATGCATCGACCGTGCGACTTCCTTTTGCAGAGGCTGGCAAGGAAAAAGTTGTTTCCCACGAGCCCGTATTACCGGCCGCGATTCCTGTCTTCACACTTGTGCCATCGTAAGAAACTACAATGTTGTTTTCGCTGACTAAGAAGCCCTTACCGCTGACAGTGATTTCATCACCGACTACACCTGAATCTGGACTGACACTTAGAGACGGAAGAACAGAGAAAGTATCAGACAATACCTGAGTACCAGTCGGATTGTCTACTGTAACTATATGATTACCTCCGGCGGTATCAGGCACTGTGAAGCTGACGCTACCATCTCCAGATAGATTGCCACTCTTGATTCCCACGCTGTCCCATTTAATAGAATAAGTACCTTTTAACAGTCCCGATACGGTCACCGTAGCCCCAACCACACCAGTATTAGGAGCCATTGCCGCTGCAGCCTGAACAGGACTTACCAAACAAATAGTCAAAAGCAAAGCCAGGCATAAAACCGGAGCGAAAACTTTAGTTTTCACGCTTGTCTACCCCTTTCCTGTAAATAATCACATCCAATTATAACGCAAATCAAATCAAAATTTTCGCTTATTAGAGAAAATTTTTGAAGACTTCTGTCACCGATAAATCAACTCCTCAAAACGGCCCCTAATTCGCGCTGCAGCTTATCGATAATTTGCTGCTGGACTTCGTCGACTTCACCATCGGTCAAGGTATGAGTCGATGATTGGTAAACGATTCTGAAAGCCAGCGATTTCTTACCCGCTGGCACCTGTTTTCCCAAATAGAAGTCGAAAAGGACAACCGAGCTTACTAGAGAAAAGCTCTGGATGATGAAACAAATCTGTTGATATGTTACTTTTTCATCTACCAGCAGCGCAATATCTCTACTTGTGCTCGGATATCGAGGGATGGCTTGAAATGTTTTGAGAGTGACCGTAAAGGATGATAATTTATCCAAATCGATTTCAATAAGATAAGCAGTCCCGGAAATTCCAAATGCTTTTGATACTTTAGGGTGCAGTTCCCCAACTGTACCCAATTTATGGGTTTCGACCACTATATCAGCGATTCTGCCGGGGAATAGGCTTTCGTCTTGACTTGACTCAAATCTCACCCCTACTCCTAACCGTGATAAAATGGTTTCTGCCACTCCCTTGGCAACGAAGAAATCAACCGGCTCTTCTTCGCCGCGCCAGGATAAGCTGCGCTGGGAACCACTAAGTACAGCGCAAAGCATCTCGTGTTCTTCAGGCAAATCCATTTCCCTGGGCATAAAGACCTTGCCAATCTCAAAAAGTCTTATGCCGTTCTCTTCATATCTTTCATTGCGAGCTAGAACTGATAGCGGGCCAGCCCTTAGACTGGTCCTAAGATATTCTTGCTCTCTGGACATCGGATTAGCCACCTTCATCGGATTGGGGCCTATTAAACGAAGCTCTGGTGAAAGCATCCCCAACATCTCTAAACTGGTCAAGGAATAGGTAAGTACTTCCTGAAAACCACAACTGATAAGGATATTACGCAGTTGTCGTCTGAGATGCAGCATCGGCACTGGCTCGTACCTTGACAACGTGGCACTCAGCATAGTAGTCGGGATTTTATCATAACCTATAATGCGAGCTATCTCTTCAACCAAATCGGCAGTGCAATTTACGTCCGTGCGCCACCAGGGGACCACTACTTGAAGTTGCGAATTATATTCCACTTGTCGACAACCAAACCCAAGTAGCTCCAAAGTCTTGCATGCGTCGCCTGCCTTTAACTCCACTCCGAGAAGGCGTCTAACATCAGAGACAGGAAAAAATATAGGCTCCTTCTGCTGTTTGCCAGGATAAACATCGATAATGCCTTTGGCCACTTTGCCCTGAGCCAGCTCCGCCAACAATTGTGTAGCCCGTTTCAATGCTATTAGCGGTAAGTCTCGGCTAAGACCTTTCTCAAAACGTAGCGATGCTTCACTGCTCAGCCGGAGGCCAAGGCTTCCTCGATGAATAACAGCCTGATTGAAATTCGCCGACTCTATCAGAACAGTTGTAGTATTCTCTGTAACTTCAGAATCTGCTCCTCCCATTATACCGGCAATAGCGATGGCTCTCTCTTTGTCGGCAATCACCAGTATATTCGAGTTGAGAGTCCTCTGTACCCCGTCCAACGTAGTTATGGCTTCACCATTTGCAGCTCGGCGTATGATAATCTGTTTACCGCGTATCTCGTTGAAGTCGAAGGCATGAAGCGGCTGACCGTATTCCAGCATCACATAGTTGGTAACATCAACGATATTATTAATGGGACGCATACCGCAAGCTAACAGCCTTCCTTGCATCCACTGCGGCGATTCAGTTACCTTGATATCAGCCATCAAGCTGGCACAATACCTGGGACACAAGTTCGGTTCGACTATTTGCACAGCGGCATAGGAATCTACCGCTCTTTCCGACTCATTGTAATGAATTTCGGGAACGTTCATCTTGCTTCCCGTTAGAGCCGCTATCTCCCTGGCGATACCAATCACGGATAGACAATCGGGGCGGTTTGGCGTTATGTCAAGGTCAAGAATCGTATCGCCAATATATTCAGACAAAGGAGTACCAATAATCGCTTCTCCGGGAAGAATCATAATACCTTCATGACTGTCAGAAATCCCCAATTCTTTCTCAGAGCAGACCATCCCTTCAGAAACAATGCCCCGAATCTTGGCTGGCTTTAATTGCACCATTTCGCCGCTATGACCATCTATGAGTTGAGCTCCAACCCGGGCAAAAGCCACCTTGTCACCAACGGCCACGTTAGGTGCGCCGCAGACCACGGTGGAATGCTGTTTGCCTAAATCTACGGTTACTAATTTCAGCCGGTCGGCATTTGGATGTGGATTAACATCGATTATCTTGCCAACTACTATGTTATCCCAATTTACACCAATTACCTTTGTCTCACCAACTTCTAACCCTGCCATGGTCAGCCGTTCAGACAACTCCTCAACCGGCAGTGAAAAGTCGACGTATTCTTTTAGCCAGCGAAGTGAAACTTTCATATTAAGGTCTCGGCAATAAATAGACTCAAAACTGCTTCAGAAACCTGAGGTCGTTACCATAAAAAAGGCGAATGTCATCTATGCCGTAGCGAAGAATAGGAATACGCTCCACCCCCATACCGAAGGCGAAACCTGAATAAATCTGAGGGTCAATACCAAGGCGTCGAAGAACTTCGGGATGCACCATCCCCGCACCCAGAATTTCAATCCAGCCGCTATTGTCGCACAGCCTGCATCCAGCACCATGACACACCAGACAATCAATAGCCACCTCAACGCCAGGTTCTACGAAAGGAAAGTAATCACAACGAAAACGACATTTCCTGTCCTCGCCAAAAAGGCGGCGAGCAAATTCAAACAATGTTCCTTTTAAGTCGGCCAGGGTTATGTTTCTATCGACTGCCAACCCCTCAACTTGATAAAACATCCACTCGTGCGTGGCATCTGTGGCTTCGTATCTATAAACTCGCCCCGGTGCTATTATTCTGATCGGTGGAGGTGTTTTCTCCATTACTCTTATCTGGACTGGAGAAGTGTGAGTCCTCAAGAGCATAGGTCTGTCGCCGGTTTTAGTCTCAAAGTCCACCCATAATGTAGCAAACATATCACGTGCCGGATGGTCTGCCGGCATGTTGAGGGCTTCGAAATTATAATAGTCCCATTCTACCTCCGGCCCTTCCACTACTTGAAAACCCATGCTGCTAAAAATGTCACAAATCTCCTCAAGTATTTGAGTTGTTGGATGGAGACGGCCCAGGGGAATTTGCTGACCGGGTAAGGTGACATCTAAAGTCTCACGCCCGGTGAGAAGGGCTGAATCGCTTTCTAAATCAACCTTCTTCTCTTCAAAAGCGGTTTCCAGAGATTTCTTTAGTTCGTTGGCTCGGGCTCCGACTTCACGCCTTTCATTTATTGGCACAGTTGCCAACGAACGCAGAATATGTATTAAATTACTTTTTCTGCCTAAATAACGGATTCGCCACGCTTCAATCTCATTGACATTGGTGACTTTAGCTAGCTCATCAAGAGCTTTAGAGGCAAGCTCTTCAACTTGATTTAGCATATTCTCACTACGTGAGGGTGATTTTAGCTCTTAATTTTGGATGAAGCTAGCGAAAGTAACGTGGAGAAGCTGGACGGGTCATTTACTGCCATGTCTGCCAAGGCTTTACGGTTGATTTCCACATTGGCCTTTCTCAGCCCGTCCATAAACTGGCTGTAAGAAAGCCCTTCAGCACGGGCAGCAGCATTTATCCTTACAATCCACAACCGCCTCATATCACCCTTTCGCTCTCGGCGATGCCTATAGGCATAAGATAAAGCATGCAACATTGACTCGTGAGCACGTCGAAATAGAGAATGCCTGGTAGCCTTATGCCCTTTTGTTAACTTTAATACTTTTTTATGTCTTCGATGGGTGACTATTCCGCCTTTAACTCGTGGCAATCAATTCCTCCTAATCTATTTAATGCCGTAAGGCAGTAGTTTCTTCAATCTAACCTTATCAGCAGGTTGAACCGGAATCATCTCGTCATAAAGACGCTTGGTCCTGGCCGGTTTCTTACGCCTTAAATGGCTTTTACCAACTTTAACTCGCATTATTTTGCCCGTGCCGGTGATGTGCAATCGACTCTGGGCCCCTTTATGTGTCTTAAGCTTCGGCAATTATACTTTCTCCTCTATAGCTGGTTTCTTAATGTGTTTACTTGAACTCGGTGACAGCACCAGGCTCATAAAACGGTCCGCTGAAGACGGAGCGCCATCAAACATCGCTATATCTTTCAAATCATCCGCCACTTTTCTGAGAAGTTTCAAACCAAGTTCAGGATGCGTAAACTCACGCCCTCGAAAAACCACAAATACCTTTACTTTATCGCCATCCTCCAATAATTTCCGCGCTATCTTAATTTTGGTATCGAGGTCATGTTCCTTCACCCGAGGCCTGATTCTGATCTCCTTGAGTACAATATTTCTCTGACTTTTGCGGGCTTTACGCTCCTTTTTGGTCTGCTCGTATCTGTACCTACCATAGTCAAGAATTCGACATACAGGAGGAACTGAATTTGACGCCACCTCTACCAGGTCAAGACTGCGTTCACTAGCCATCTGTAACGCCTTCTCAACAGGAAATACTCCCATCTGTGCGCCTGTCTCCCCTATAAGTCGAACCTCCTTAGACCTAATTTGTCGATTAACGCGTAATTCCTTGACTATGTTTCTCCTCACCTCCTTACACGAAGGGAACCATCGAGCAAAAATATACCATATTCACGAGATGAAATCAAAGTTTATCTGGCGCTTTAGTTTCAATAATTGGTCTAACTCTATCTAAGAACTTAGAAACCGGCAGCAAACCTGAGTCTTCTCCACTCCTTAATCGAAGAGAGACTTGAGAAGCCTCCATTTCTTTATCCCCAACAACAAACATATAAGGGATCTTCATCAATTGCGCCTCTCTTATCTTTAAGTTCATTCTCTCCGAGCGGGCATCAACCTGGACACGGATGCCATTTTCTCTGAGTTCATCCGCCACCTGGTTCGCATAGCTGAGATGACGGTCGGCGATAGGTATGATAGCCACCTGAACTGGTGACAGCCAAACGGGGAAAGCGCCGGCATAATTTTCGACCAAGCAGGCCATAAAACGTTCCATACTTCCCAAAACGGTTCGATGTACCATAACCACTTGATGTTCCAGGCCATCCTCACCAATATAATTGACATCGAAACGCTGAGGCAAATTAAAATCGACTTGAATGGTTGGCCCCTGCCACAAGCGGCCCAAGGCATCCCTGAGCTTGACATCGATTTTTGGGCCATAAAAGACGCCTTCGCCGGGGTCTATCGTATACTTAAGGCCAAGGCTTTCCAGTACCTTTCGCAGTGCCTCCGTAGCCTCTTCCCAAATCTGAATAGTGCCGGCATAATGGTCGGGGCGTGTAGATAGGAGAAGCTCATACTCATTAAAGCCAAAGGTCTTCATCATAAATCTAGCCAGGCGCACTGCCTCGGATACTTCGGCTTCAATCTGATCAGGACGACAAAAAATATGAGCGTCATCCTGGGTGAAACCACGCACCCGCGCCAGCCCGTGCAATACCCCAGAACGCTCGTAACGATAAACCGTACCCAGTTCAGCATAGCGAAGGGGTAGATTGCGATAACTCCGCAACTGGGTCTTGTATATCATGATATGCCCCAGGCAGTTCATCGGTTTGACAATGTACTCCTGTCCCTCCACGTCCATCGGCGAATACAGATTCTCCCGATAAAAGTCCCAGTGCCCGCTGGTTTTCCACAAATTCAGCTTGGCTATATGTGGCGTGTAAACGATTTCGTAACCTCGTTTCCTGTGCTCCGCTTTCCAGAAATCCTCAATAATCTGGCGAACCAGAGCACCTTTAGGGTGCCAGTGGACCAATCCCGGGCCGAATTCTTCATGAAGGCTAAATAGGTCGAGCTCCTTACCCAACTTCCTGTGGTCTCTCTTGGCCGCCTCAGCCAACCGGGCGAGGTAACCCTCTAGCTCAGCATCGGTTTCGAAGGCAACCCCGTAAATCCTTTGCAACATGGGGCGTCTTTCATCACCTCGCCAGTAGGCTCCGGCAATGCTGGTAAGCCTAAAAGCTTTAATCTCGCCGGTTGAATTTACATGAGGACCACGGCACAAGTCGACAAAAGAGCCCTGGCGATATATTGTCACCTTCTTATCCGAAAGCTCATCAATTAGTTCCAACTTGTAAGGCTGCTCGGCAAATAACTTGTGTGCTTTCGCTTTGCCTATCTCCTCTCGAGAAAAAGAAAAATTACCGGTAATTACCTCTCGCATCTTGGCTTCAATTGCTATCAAATCATCTGGCACAAGAGGTCGGGGAAGCTCAAAATCATAGTAAAAACCATCCTCAATAGCCGGACCAATGCCAAATTTAACTCCCGTAAAAAGGGCCTTGACAGCTTCAGCCATCACGTGAGCCGCCGAATGCCGCATCTTTTCCAATCTCGCTTCTTTCTCTTCCATAGCCATTTCCAATTTCTATATTAAATCAAACAAAAACCTCGCGCCATTTATCAGCGAGAGGTCAATCACGGACCAAAAATGCTGGTAAACTAATTGGCAGTGACAAAACAATACTGGAAAGGTCCCCTATCGTTAAGCTAACCGGCCTTAATAGTCGCATTTTATCAATGCTACGATGATGAGTCAAGCTTAGCATTCCGGCTCTCAAATTGTATGAATTTAAAATCAGGACTATAATAGTGTGTCGCTTTTTGCCTAGCTGGGCCTGCCTGCTGTCTAATAACTCTGTGAATTTGAGATATAAATGTATCGGAGGCAATAATGAAAACACAGGACGCCGTCGAATTTGAATATATCTTCAACCCACGAGCGGTTGCCTTAATAGGCGCGTCTACGGATAATGGATTCGCACAATCTTTAACGAACTCGAAGATGTGGGACAAGCTGTATCTGGTGAACCCAAGATATAGTGAACTTGCTGGCAAAAAATGCTACCCCAGTATCCTCGATATCCAGGATAACATCGATTATGTTGTCATTGCTGTCCCGGCAACGCAAGTTCCGAAGGTATTGGCCGAGTGCATAGAAAAAGGTGTCAAGACAGCACACATTTTCACGGCAGGCTTTAGCGAGACCGGGCTTCCAGAAAGGAAAAAGTTAGAAAACGAGGTAAAAGACATTGCTAAAGGCAAGATTAGACTGATCGGCCCCAATTGTATGGGAATCTATTGCTCCAAATCCGGGTTAAGCTTCACTTTCAATGCCTCGTTTGAAGAAGGTTCGATAGGAGTCATTTCGCAAAGCGGCACCTTTGGGGTAGAATTCCTGAACCTCGGGAAGATAAGAAACCTGAAGTTTAGTAAGGTAATCAGCTACGGTAATGCCGTAGACCTTGACTGTCCCGATTTTCTGGAATATCTTGCAGACGACCCCGACACTAAAGTCATAGCTTTATACATGGAAGGTACGAGAAACGGTAAGCGACTCAAATCGGCTTTGGCTGAAGCTGCCAGGAAAAAACCGATCCTGGCCTTAAAAGGCGGTGTAACCGAGCACGGTAGCCGGGCTGCGTCCTCTCATACAGGTTCACTTGCCGGTTCGCCGGAAATCTGGAGCTCGATTTTCAAACAGACCGGCGTAACCCAAGTCGAGGACTTCGACGAATTACTAAACGGTACCTTAGCACTCACCTCTTCACCCTTTCCTACCGGAAAAGGCACCACTATTATTACGAACTCCGGTGGTTTCAGTGTGCTCGAAACCGACGTGTGTGTAAAGGCCGGACTGGAAGTTCCCCAATTCCAGAAAGAAACATTAGCCGAACTTAGGAAGATAGTGCCGATAGCCGGAACCAGCATCGGGAATCCCCTGGATGCCTGGCCTATATTCTACAATTTGTCGGGGACATCAGGTAATCTTGCCGACGTCATAAAAATCCTGGCTCAGGATAGCAAAATACATTCAATAGTACTGCACCTCGATGAGATTAACTATCTCAGGCATGTACTGGGTGGAGCTTTTGAAGCACACTTTAAGGAGCTTGTTGAACTCCTGGTTAATGGCTGCCGCTATGCCCGGGATGAAATCGGCAAACCCGTGATGATATGCATTTCGCTGGAGGCCTATTCAGAGGACGAAGAGGATAGAAGATATCATCTGATGGTAAAAAAGGCTTTCGAGGACGAGCGATTTCCGGTATATCCTACACTAAGAGACTCGATCAAAGCCCTTTTCATTCTATATAAATGCGGTATCCAATTCGGTAAAGTATAGCTTTACCATACCACCCACATACACACCTATTAATAGGCCAAACAATATTCATCGTTGAAAGTTCTGTATCCATGATTGTACGAGAAATTTACGCTAAAAGTATCCTGTCTAAATCAAAAGTTTACGACTATACCATCAACGCCTATACCGGCTGCCAGCATGCTTGTACTTACTGCTATGCCCGGTTTATGAAAAGGACCACCGGTCACATTGAACCTTGGGGCGAATTCGTTGATGTTAAGATTAATGCGCCGGAACTGCTGCAGAAAGAGATAAACAAGAAGCCACGCGGTAGGGTGTGGATAAGCGGAGTCTGCGATGCCTATCAGCCGATAGAAGCAAAATATGAACTGACAAGAAAGTGCCTTGAAATCTTGGTTGCACACGATTGGCCAATCACCATCCAGACCAAGTCGCCGCTTGTCTTACGTGATAAGGAATTGATTATAAAAGCTAGCGATATTGAAGTTGGACTAACGGTTACTACGGCAGATGATAATATAAGGCGACTTTTCGAACCAAACACGCCGCCGATTAAGGAAAGAATAAACGCGCTGAATGAGCTACATCAGGCGGGAATCAGGACTTTTGCCATGATTGCGCCGATGCTTCCCCATGCCGAGGAACTGTCTGCCTTACTATCGGGAAAGGTGGATTACGTATTGATTGACAGAATGAACTATCACTACAGCGACTGGGTATATCGGAAATGTAAGTTAGAGGGTGCAATGAACGATGATTTCTTTTCTCTGACAGGTAAAGAGCTTGCCTCAGCCTTTAAAAAACAGGGCGTTAATTGCCAGGTTGTGTTTTGATTCCTTACGCTAATTGCACCAGGTCTATGTCGAAGCCAGCGCTAAGGCCTAGTCTTTCTTCCTGAACTTCGCCAGCCTCTCCTCTGTATCCTTAATATCGAACTCGCTCTTGGCTTCAAGTTCCAGGCCCTTTTTCAGTGTATCTTTCGCGCCTTGATTGTAAAGATACTTGTAAGCGGCCAGAGATGCCATGCTATTCGCCATCAACTTCTTTACCAGCTCTTGCACAGTCTCTTCCAGTTTGTCTGCCGGAACTGCCATATTTACCAGGCCTAATTGCTGTGCTTCCTTTCCTGTAATCAAATCAGCCGTGAATGATAGCTCTTTAGCCTTCAACATTCCGATAGCGCGAGGCAAACGCTGGCTCATGCCCCAGGTAGGTCGCAGTCCCCAGCGGGCATGAGTGTCTCCGAATTTCGCTTCTTCCGCGGCCACAACCAGGTCGCAGCCCAATACGATTTCCATGGCCCCAGTTATGCAAAATCCGTTGACCATAGCTATGACAACCTTCGGAACCTCCTGTATGGTGTCTATAAGAGCTCTAGCCGGGTCATCCAATATAGGCCCCACCTTTCCTCTTTCCAGTTTGCGGTCTCCCAGAGCTATTAAATCCACTCCCGCGGAAAAGGCACGGCCGGCTCCGGTGAGCACTATCACCTTTATCTCGCTGTCCTTCCCAGCTTCCAGCACCGCCGCCTTCATTTCCGCTAAGAGCGTCGGCGTTATAGCATTCATCACGCTGGGACGATTGATAGTTATCCTAGCCACACTATCCTTTTTTTCATATATCAGATTCTCATAAGCCATTTCTTTCTCCTTCCAATTTTAACTGTTGCTCGACTCAGTTTATACACAGTAAAAAATCAGATGCACAGAAATATGTAGGACTGTATCCAATTCTGGGGAAGAGGGGACTCGAACCCCTACGCCTTGCGGCACATGATCCTAGGTCATGCTCGTCTGCCAGTTCCGACACTTCCCCAAACTTGAACTGATTAACATTTTAACATGCCGTAAAGCATTTTGCCTGTTTTGCGATTGCTTTTATTTAACTCTTTCTTTGCGGGAAAATACTGTCCAACTAATTCATACTCTTTTTTTACCGAAGTGAACAATAAATGTGATTAGTATCGTCCCTAAACCAAAATGCTTTGATTCACGTTATTGTATATAGAAGAAGCCAAAAACGGGGTAAATCAGCTAGTGCGAATCGCGTACCCAATTGGCGTCGGAAAATGCGTAGCTGATTAGATTGGCAAACGGGGAACGAAAAAGAGCATGGAACATATATTAGCTTGTCCAAAATGCGGCGGAGCCAACAGATGGGGTCAGCTATTTTGCCGGTTTTGTGGTGAGAGCTTGGCACATAAATGTGTTCATTGCCATGTTGATGTTGACCCCGCTATGAGAAGTTGCCCGTATTGCGGTGAAACAGTAGCACCTTGGTCAATAGGACACAGTCAAGCAACCGGCGAACCATTCAATAGTCCAGATTCGGTACTGGAACTTAGCTGAGCCAGTATACCTCTGCACCATCTGCTAGAAATTTGCGCGTTTAGAACCAGAATTGTACACCCAACTCCAGAACGGCTAGCTTGGTCGTTTGTCTATCCCCAGACTTCACTGCCCGGATATCGTCGCTAAGCAAAATTGGTCTATCTAGGTTATAATATTATGGAGTGTAAAAAGGCCAATGAAAGCATGGAGGTAAGCAAAATGAAGCTAAGAATGATACCTGTATTAGCAATGCTCATCCTATCGTTGTGGCTGGCAGCCTGTACTCCACCCACAGGAACATCGGTGACTGTTTCTTGCGACGACCTTCAGAGTCAACCGCATGTCAGCAAACAGATGACAGTCGCTACCGGCAATACATTTACAGTAACCCTGTGCTCCAACGCTACAACAGGCTTCCAGTGGTCCGAGTCGGCACAGATAAGCGACCAAACGGTGGTACAGCAAACAGGCCATGAGTTCGTTTCCCCGGAAAAAACAGGCGTCGTAGGAGCCCCGGGCAATGAAGTCTGGACATTCAAAGCGCTTAAGAAGGGCACCAGTACCATAACTATGGAATACGGCCGTCCCTGGGAAGGCGGTGAGAAGGGCGTTTGGACTTTCAATCTCACCATCACCGTCAATTAAATTTGGCCTTATATAAGCTAGCTGAGTAAGGTTTAGGCTCTGTGCAAAGTGCTGACCGGGTATCTCAGAGAACCCGTAGTTTAATTAGCTGCTTGACCTGCACTTAATATAATGTACATATTACGGCCGCTATTCGTTTTTCCATGAGAGCATCAAATCGAAAACATCAAATATTCCAATGAGGTGAGGAAATGACACAACCAGACTTCTCTTTGGATGGGAAGGTAGCTCTTATAACCGGCGGCAGTCGCGGTATCGGTAAAGCCACTGCTCTCGGCTTTGCCAGAGCCGGTGCCGATGTTGCCATTGCCAGCCGAACGCTTCCTGACCTGGAAATAGTAGCCGATGAGATAAGGGGCTTGGGGAGAAAAGCCCTTCCGGTAGCAGCACATGTAGGCAAGCTGGAACAGATAAAGAACCTGGTACAGACGGTTCACAAGGAGTTCGGCAGAATTGATATATTGGTAAATGATGCCGGCACCAGCCCAGCCTTAAGTGGGATGCTCGACATAGAGGAACGGCTATGGGATTCAATCATGAATCTAAATCTGAAGGGCCTGGTATTCCTCAGTCAGGCTGTAGCCAAGATAATGAAGGAGCATGGCGGCACTATTATCAACGTTGCCTCAGTAGATGGCTATATGCACGAACCTAATATCGGTGTGTATTCAATCAGCAAGGCCGCTGTAGTACAGGCGACCAAAATTATGGCCGAGGAATGGGCTAAATATAATATAAGGGTAAATGCCATAGCCCCCGGTCACATACATACACGCCTCGGTGATTCTATCTTCGAGGCAATGCCGGATTATAAAAAAGTATTTTTAGAGAGAGTACCGATGAGACGTATCGGCGACCCTGATGAAATCGTCGGCGCTATGATTTATCTGGCTTCTGATGCCTCCAGATACGTAACCGGAACAACCATAGTTGTCGATGGCGGAACATTGACGACTTAAGCGAGTCCAATCACTTGTGCCGCTATTTCTCAGGTGGATATTATGATGACGGGCGCAGCCACAACATTGGTGAAGGTCGTAGCGCTGCTCCCCTTAGCTTATAGCTTCAATATTATTCCAGCGGGGCAATGGTCAGAACCTGTCACCTCGGTCATAATAAACGCCTTTGAAACCGCCGGCAGCAGGTTTTCAGTTACGAAAAAATAGTCAATTCTCCAACCCACATTTCTCTCTCGGGCTCTTGTCTTCATATCCCACCAGGTATATTGATTCGGCTCTTTGTTGAAATTGCGAAATGTATCAACATAACCATGGGATACAAACTTGTCCATCCAGGCTCTCTCCATGGGCAAGAATCCGGAGACACGTTCATTCTCTTTCGGTCTGGCTATGTCTATCTCCTTATGGGCAGTGTTAAAATCGCCACATATAATCAGCTTTCTTCCTTTTGCTTTCAGGGAATCAGTAAAATCAAGAAAAGCGTCATAGAAATCCATCTTGTATTTTAATCGCTCATCACCCATTTTCCCGTTTGGGAAATATATATTCATTAAAATGAAATCAGTATATTCAGTTATTATGACTCTCCCCTCTAGGTCCAACCCCACACGCTCAAGATCGTACTTCACGGCGACAGGCTCCGTCTTGGTAAAAGTGGCAACTCCCCCATAGCCTTTTCTTTCGGGATAATTCCAGTAAGTTTTATAGCTCGGCGGCTCACGCAAATCATTATCAAGCTGGTCAAGATGTGCTTTCGTTTCCTGAAGACAAAGAATATCCGGAGATTCTTTCTGCAGCCAATCCAGAAAGCCCCTACCCCTTAGCGCCCGGATACCATTAACATTCCAGCACAGTATCTCAATCTCGGCCATGTCTATCATCCATCAACCGGTTAATTGAGCGTCATCACCATTTGAAGCCAATACCATTACAGTCAGGACAGGGCCTCCAACTTCCACCTCCAGCAGGTACTCGCCCGCTACCCTGACATAAACCGCATAGTGCAGCGCCGCCCGGCACCAGATTATAGCCCCGTTGATTACAAACCGGGCATGGCTCAGGCGGAGCGGAAGGCCCTTCAGAGCCAGATACCGAACCCTGTCCACGGCAGTAAGCGCAACGCTTTCGCAGCATCATTCGCGTATTCCTTAAATCACAATCTGTCTAAGAAGGAAAAACTGATTCTCCTGCAAAATTAGAATCTCGCCAGCTTGGTCATCTTGCGCCAGGCCCATCTTTTAGCGCTGAACGACCTCAGCTTATCATACGCCATCTTCTCATCCAATTTCATGGCATCAGCAAATTGTTCCACCGTGGCACCTTCGGCCATGCCCAGGTATTCAAGCAGGTTTGCGTCCAGCTCATCACCCGCCTTCCTGAGCACCGATATTGCCTTTCTACCGGATTGAGTCAAGACGTATAGCTCCATTCACCCGACTCCTTCTATCTCTTCACCTAAGCTTGATTTTACAACAACCGTAAAACTATGTCACTGTAACGTATTCCGCTAGTCAGTTCACATCAGAACAAACTTGACAAATATAAGCCTTATCAGCAAATATATATAATATAAAGGAAGCCAAGTAAATTTATGCTGGGGTATTCCAGACATATAGCACCGTCGGAGACAGAGAACATAATATGAAGGTTGCAAAGTCAAAAACGCGGAAACCTAGAAAGACGCCCACACATCCTGAACGGTCACAGACCCTTAAAGAATTAGAATATAGAGAACAACGTTACCGCTCTATAGCAGAAAGTATACCGGATGGTATGGTCACTATTGACTCACAGGGGAAAGTAGTTCTCTGGAATCGCGCCGCCGAAAAAATATTTGGATATACTGCAAAAGAAATGGTGGGGAAATCACTTACCATCATCATGCCCGAGCGATTCCAAGACACCCACATAAGCAGACTAAAGAGTATAACGTCAGGTGGCAAGCCAAGAATCATCAGTAAAACCGTTGAGGTGATTGGACTCAGAAAAAACAAGAGCCAATTTCCGCTGGAGCTTTCTATGGCAAAATGGAAGACGGGAGAAGGAGTCTTTTTTACAGCCGTTATCCGTGATATATCCGAGCGCAAGCAGGCCGAAGAAGCACTGCGGCAGAGTGAGGCAAAGTTAAAGGAGGCCCAAATATCGGGACGGATTGGAAGCTGGGAATTTGATGTCGAAAGCCAAAAAATCACGTGGTCTGACAACACATACAAGATCTACGATCGCGACCCTGCTTTGGGTCCACCCACTGCTGAGGAAGAAGCTTCCTATTACTCTCAAGAGCAAGGCCTAAAATTGCGCGAATATGCACGCTGTGCTATCGAGGAAGGTAAAGATTTTAAATACGACTTGGAAGCTGACTTACCAAGCGGGCGACATGTTTTCTATTCAGCGACAATGCAACCTATTAAGGATGCTTACGGTCGGGTCGTCAAACTATTCGGTATTGTGCAGGACATCACCGAGCGCAAGCTGGCCGAGGAAACACTGCAGCAATCCCAGGAGAGATATCAGAATCTGGTTGAAAATATTAACGACGTCATATTCGAAGTGGATACAGAGGGCAACATAACCTACATCAGCCCGGCTATAGAACGGATTGGTAAATACAAGGCGGACGAATTGAAAGGTCAGAATTTCAGTCGTTTTGTCCACCCGGATGACATGCCCGGTTTAATATCCAGCTTCCAACGTGTCCTGGCTGGCATACTTAAGCCTTTTGAGTTTCGGGTTTTAGACAAAGACGGTAGCATTCGCTACACGCGCACCAACAGCCGCCAACGGATGCAACACGGGCAGGTAATAGGTATCACCGGTGTCTTATCTGACATCACCGAGCAAAAGAAAACGCTGGACAGCCTGACTGTCACCGACCGGTTGGCTGCCCTCGGCAATATGGCAGGAGGCTTCGCCCATGAGCTTAATAACCCATTGACCGGCGTCATCGGCTATGCCCAGCTGCTATTGGATAGAAAAGACCTGTCTGAAGATGTCAGGACCGACCTGACAGGCATTTATGAAGAAGCCCAGCGTGCCTCTGAAGTTATTAAGAACTTTATGGTCTTCGCTCTCAAGCGGCCGCTGCAAATGCAACTCTCTGACATAAACAGCTTTATCAAAGATGTGCTTAAACTGCGGCAATATGAACAGAAGAACACAAACATCAAGGTGAAGACCAACTTCGATCCCGAGCTACCGCTGGTTATGGTTGGCCCAACTCAAATGCGGCAGGTTTTCCTGAATATCATCATCGATGCCGAATATTTTATGTTCCAGGCACACAAAAAAGGCACGCTGACCATTACCACCGAGAGCAAAGGAGATGTCATCAGAGCCTCATTTGCCGATGATGGTCCCGGCATACCACCCGAAAACCTTGGGCAGATATTCAACCCCTTTTTCACCACCAAAGAAGTAGGCCAGGGCATTGGGCTGGGTTTGAGCATCTGTCACAGCATAGTGACAGAACATGGTGGCAACATATACGTCGAAAGTGAACCTGGGAAGGGAGCAACTTTTATAGTAGAGCTTCCCATAAGTAGGGAATAGTTGATATCGCAGGGATATCTATGTTTCATCAATTCGTGAACGCAACGACAGAGGGCCTGAGTTAGATATCCAGCCCGCCGGAGATGGCGATGGCGCCTCCCGCGATAAAAGACGCCTTATCCGACGCCAGGAAGCACGCCAGTTCGGCAATCTCCTCGGGCTGGGCTATTCTGCGCAGCGGGATGGTACCCTCAGTTTTGACTTTGCGCTTCGGGTCGATGGTGAATTCCTTAGTCATTTCCGTCATGGTCCAGGCCGGGCATATGGCTACGATACGGATATTGTAGGGAGCAAATTCCTTTGCCGCCGCATTGGTCAGCCCGACCACAGCGTGCTTGCTGGCGCTGTAAGCGGCGATCTTGCGCAAAGCCCTGAGGCCGGTGATGGAAGAATTATTGACTATGGCGCCACCGCCCTGTTTGAGCATCTCAGGAATCTCGTACTTCATACACAGCCAGACGCCCTTGAGGTTAGTATCTATCTGCTCGTAGAATGCTTCCTCCGTCTCCTCGACCAGACTTTGAAAAATGCCGGCCTTACCGGCATTATTGAAAGCAATATCAAGCCTGCCGTAAGTATCAACCGTTTTCTTGACCATGTTTTCTACCTGTGCAGCAATTCTGACATCCGTTTGCACAAACATGCCCTCGCCGCCAGCCTCTTTTATCATTTGTACGGTTTCCTCGCCTTTATTGATGCGCCGGGCGGCAACTACAACCTTGCCACCACGCTTACCGAACAAAATAGCAGCAGCACGGCCGATGCCTGAGCTGCCGCCGGTGACTATTATAACTTTACCTGTAAAATCTGCCAATTTATTCCTCCCGAAGATGTAATACTGATGTGAAACAAATAGACTCGGAAAGCTTATGAAACTCGCTGCTATCGCGGTAACTTTAGCCTGAGAACCTCGCCCATTATTTTAGCGGCATAATAGCCTTAAGTAAAGGGGGCCAGTATACACGCAATGATAAAGTCTACTTGCGGATGCACTTTGAAATCAAGGAGCGAACCAAACAAAGGAGCTATATTCGTGGTAGAACTGCCCATAAGTCAGTAATAGTTGCTTAAGGTTAGTGGGCCGTTAATCGTTATCCGCCTTTGGTGACAATTTTAATGCCAGCAACAGCATTTCGAGGCGTAAAGCACTGCCTATCCATTCTACATGGGCGCGAATAAAATCATACGCGGTCTGCAGATGTGGTTCCAGAATCTTACTTTGCCTTTCTAAACGCATCTTTGTAACCATAGAAGGAATATCTATGGCTACAGGGCAGTTCTGCTGGCACTTCCGGCAGCCAAGACACAGGTCCAGCCCTTTAATACTATTAACAGATGTCTCGCTGCTCAAGGCAGAATAAACTAATCCCCTTCCCCCAAGCTGGCTATCCATGCCAAATCTATTACCATAGACTCCGTAGGCAGGACAAACCAGCAGACACTGACCACAACCTATACAGTAGAGTAAATCTTTATATTCGCTCTTCGCTATGTTGCTTCTGTTGTTATCAACCAGAATGACACACAGTTCCCTGGGCCCATGGACACCTTTGATTAACTGCTTTTCAATGTCAGCGGTCTGGCTTGGGCTACTGATTATATTTACGAATGAAGTGGCCAGGGAGCCTGTGGCGCAAAATGTCTGGAGCTTCACCATATTCAGGGCGTCTTCCGTATTCCGGTATATTTTATCTATCCCGGCAAGGATAATATGCTTTTCCGGCCTCGTTGACACCTGCAGAATATTTCCCTCATTATGCAGCAGCAATACAACTCCATCCTCAGCAACAATGGCATTGGCCCCCGTTATTCCTATAGTAGACTCGCCAATATATGTATATATCTCTTCCTTAATCAGCTGAACCAGCGTCTCAGCGTTCGGTTCCACTTTCCTGCCCAGGTGAGCAGATAGGATTTCAGCTATGTCATGCTTTGTTAAATGGCTGGCCGGACCTGTTGGATGTGATGGCACATCCCCGCAAAGCTGGATTATCCTGTCCCCGATATCGGTCTCTATAACCTTAGTGCCGGCCGCTTCCAGGGCTTCAGTTAGCGCGATTTCCTTGGTCAAATTCGACTTTGACTTAACTACCAGCCTGTTATCTGCTATTTCCCTAATAACCAGCGATACGGCTTCTTCCCGGCTGTCGGCCATGTAAACCTTTATTCCGTTTTGCCTCAGGTTTTCAACTGCCTGTTTAAGAAGAGCCTCGCTGCCAACGGCACGCTTCCGAGCTTGCCTGAGTCTTCTTTTTCGACCTTCGAGATCAGGTATGCGGCGAATATTCGCCTGTTGTCGTTTCCTGACTACACTAAATGCCTTTCTCATAGCTCGTATACGCCGCGCTTTCTGTAACCGAGTTAATACACCGGGTTCAGTTCTGCGTAAGGAATTAGAAATCTCGCTCACTCCTAATCTCGTATGAAATTAAATGCAGCGCAATTATAACAAATTTGATTTTAACGGGAATATGAGTCATTTCATAACTCTTACGAATCTGGTATTATGTTAGCTGAGCCAGTCCTGAGACCTGGAATACGCCTGAGTAAGACCATATTTGGGGGAGCGTTTGAGTCCCGGTGGGCTTCGCGGACTTCAAATCCGTCGGGAGGCATTGATAGTGTCTCCGGTGGGTTCGACCCCCATACGCTCCCGCCACCTTTTTGACAGCTGTTGAAGAAAGCGTAGGTTGCAGTTTTATTGACCTACGTGCTAACTGCAAACCAAAGGAAATAACACAGACAAAGCGCTTTAAAGATGGCCTGAGTAGTTTAATCGGGGATTCCAGATAGAATTAGGAGGTGGTTTCAGTACGGCTTTTGTCTGGAGGAAGACACGTAAAGAAGTAGCTGGCATTACCAGCAAGAATATATATCACAAAAAATACCAAGCCCACGCCCAGAAAAGCAGAGCAACAAATACGAAGCCCCCAATGACACCGATAAGTTCTCTTACCATCGGAGTTCCAAACCCAACGGTATTTTGGCAGTTATGGCAAATACCAGACGCAGGCCATGACTAGGATAGCTACCAGAGCTGTAACATCAATAACAATGCCACTCAACATACCCAACAGCTTCTTATCACCTCCGATGATGGACATGAACTTCTTACTTTTGCTCATTTCTTCCTCCTTATCATAAAGCGTGTCATCAGTTGGCTTGATATCTACATTGTTATTTTCACATAGGGCAATAAACAAAACATGATGAATTAGTACTGTTTCCACGAGACACTTAGGTACCACGAATTATGCAGACATAAGTACCAGGTGCCCGATTTGCATAATAACTGCCCTCTATTAAATAAAAGGAAGGGGACTATAAGATGACGAAAATATGGAGATTTCCTGCTTTGCTTCCGCCGGGTATATAACTGGTTTCGGACGGATTTGCATACGGCTTAGATTGCGCAGTAACATGTATATAAGAAGAAACGGAGTCCAAGTTGCAGCAATCGTTTCCGTGTCCTAAGTGTGGTGCTCAAATCCCCGTGGGGCAGCATTTCTGCAACACATGTGGCCAGCGCTTCGAATACAGATGTCGCCACTGTGGAACCGCAGTTGGAACTTCATCCGGGTTTTGCACCAATTGTGGTGGAAAGCTGTACCACCTGGCGCAGCATGCCAGTCCCCCAGCCAGCGGAGTTGAATACACCCATTACAGAAACGCGGCTGATGTAGAATATAAGGTACAAAGGCCTATAGGTCATATTGGACGCTATCTTATCGTCGTAGCCATCATTTTCTTCCTGGTAGGAATCATCTACGCTGTTGGTACGAGCAGCCAGGGAGATTCATCTAACTGGCTTGGCGGGTATAACTTCGGCGGCCAATCCCCTCCCACAACTCCACCCGTTACGGCTGGCACGACCGGGCAACAGAAACCAAAACCCGTCTCCGATTCACCTGCCTACACTATAGACCAGGTCATTGCCGCTGCCAAGCAGCTTAGCCCTGATTGTCGGTTACAAACCATGAGGACCGGCTGAAGTACTGCCAGCTGTCCTCAGTATGAGGACGCCGCAGCGACTTTTACTGCTCAATATCTAGGCAACGGGATGTGGAGTGTAATCAAAACCTGTCCGGTAAACTCAGCTGATAATGGCTCCTGGTATTTCTACGAGGACAACGGCCAATTTATCAAACAGTATTAGTTATCTCAGTATTCGCTCGTCACCAACCCGGCGGGTGATTTTTTTCTCGTCCATATATTCCAGAAGTGCCTGGGCATATTTCCGGCTGGTGCCTAGCATGTCTCGGACTTCAGCAAGGGTCACTTTACCCTTTGTCCTGGCATAAGCCGTAACTTTATTCACCATTTCCTCATAGGCAGCTGCGGAAAAGACTACTCCATCGCTTACTTTCACGGCCTGTTGCTGCTCAATAAGCAAATTCAGCAGGTCGGGTTCCAATGTTATATCGCCGGGTGGAGAATAAGGATTCTCCTTCAAGACACGGAGAAAGTTATTTACTTTTTCTTGTTGTCGCTGGGAAAGTTGGATCCGATAAGAAGGTAGATGAACAGCCGCGCCCTCTTCAACCAGAACACCAGATTCGAAAAGTCTCTGCAATGCGGCAGAAGTCGGCGATAGTTTCAACTTACTGCTTAGCTCACCCTTGGGTATTCCGGCACGGGTGGGTAATTTTCGATGATAATTCCTCACGATATCTTCCGCTTTTTTAGCCAATTGTTCCCAACCCGAACCGGTAAAGAGAAGGCTTTGTTTCCCCTGCCCCACCATTACCACCTTTCCATCGTTAACAAGCTTACTGACGACTTCATGAGTTTCATCAGTTCCCAAATCACACTGGACTGCCAGCTCCTCTAGTCCCGAGGGCTGGTTCGCCTCCAGAGTGGCAATTACAACGTCAGCCACGGTTCCCTCTGCCCTTATCCTCAGGTTTTGAATTACATCCGGTCGAAATCGGCGATGTCTCAGTGCGTGCGACTCCACAATCACACCACCTCCCAATGTATCCATCGGTGAGCGGATAATGAAGTGGTCACTCTTAACCAATGCCACCGGCTTAGACAGGGTGAGTTGGGCCCAGGAAATATCTCCAGAATCCAGCTTTTCTTTTTCCAGCAGGTGAACTTTGGCCATTACCTCAGCAGCACCTGTAAAAAAACCGACCGGAGTACCATGACGTAAGGGATGTTTAAGATTTGAAAGCATACGAAGGCTTACGTCCACCCTGGTTGTCGTCACCAACCACCCTGGCGTAGTGAGCACGTCACCACGTTCCAATTGAGAAGTTGCCACTCCGGTCAGGTTAGCTGCCACCCGACTGCCCGGATTAGCCATATCAATGCGAGTCTTGTGAGTCTGTAATCCCCGGAGCCTGGCTTTGATTCCCGAGGGCAGGATTTCCACCTCCTGCCCTGCCGTTAGTGAGCCATCGACTAATGTTCCGGTTACTACCGTGCCCGAGCCGGCTATGGTGAAAGCGCGGTCTATCATAAGCCTCGGCCTGCCGATGTCCTTCCTCGGCTCAGTGGACGCTAGAACATGGTCTATACTGGAAACAAGGTCTGCCATCCCCTCACCACTGACTGCCGATACGGCGACGATAGGCGACCGGGCTAAGCTAGTCGACTTTACTACCTCTTCAATCTCCAGCTTGACCAGGCTCAGCAACTCCTCATCCACCAGGTCTTTTTTAGTGATGACTACAATCCCTTTTGTTATGTCAAGTAAATCGAGTATGGCTAAATGCTCTCTGGTCTGAGGCATCACGCCCTCATCAGCTGCTACGATAAGCAAAGCTAAATCTATGCCGCCTACCCCAGCCAGCATGTTTCTTACAAAGCGTTCGTGTCCCGGAACATCAACAACTCCCACTTCCTGCCCACTGGGTAATTTCAGCCAGGCAAAACCGAGGTCAATGGTCATGCCCCGTTCTTTTTCCTCGCGCAACCGGTCCGGGTCTATCCCCGTTAAGGCTTTTATCAGAACCGATTTACCGTGGTCTATATGTCCGGCAGTACCTACGACAAACATTCTGTTTTGCTTCCCCTGTGAACTAATCTCAGAAGGTAAGATGAAAATATAACGGTTTAGCCGACAGCAAAGCCAAAGTGATGACCTGCACTATCATCGATTCAGGCCGGTAGTCGCTGTTTTAAGCGCCTGCAACACAATATTATCCTCCTCGCCAAGAACTGTTCTTGGGTCGAGGAGTAGAACATCGTCGCTGATACGGCCGATGACCGGTGGCACATTGTGCCTCAGTTTTCGATCTAAAGAAAGGACTGTGGTTCTGCCACCTTGCTTACCGCCGATAGCCACCAGCCTGGTTTGAAGCGTGCTGCCAGGAAGGCTGCCGCCACCAACCATGGTCTCACCTTCCACCACCTGTGCCAAATCACCAAGTGCTTTCGCCCAGAGTCTGGCTCGTCTATCGATTTCATCAAGAGGTGCCGAAATCATTCGCCAGATTGGAATTTTCTCCAGAGCTTCACCCTTCAAGTAGTGAATTAATGTTGCGGCCAGACCGGCAAGCCTTATCTTGTCAATTCGCACTGCCCGGGCCAGCGCATGCCTTTTTAACTTGTCGACCATGGCTTTCCTGCCCACAATAATCCCGGCTTGAGGTCCGCCAATGAGCTTGTCCCCGGAGAAACAAGCCAGCTTAACACCAAGCGAAACGCTCTGCTGTACCATGGGCTCTCCGGCAAGCCCGAAGGTAGTTGTATCCAGTAGACAACCGCTGCCTAAATCATCCAGCACAGGTATATCATGCTTCTTACCCAGCGCCGCCAGTTCCTCGATATCAACCGAATGAGTAAAACCCTCGACTCTGAAATTGCTGGCATGCACACGTAGCAGAGCCGCTGTTCGTGGACTAATCGCTTGCTCATAGTCGTTAATGTAGGTGCAGTTAGTGGTGCCTACCTCTATCAGCTTTGCCCCGCTCTGTCGCATAACATCAGGGATGCGAAAGCCACCCCCTATTTCTACGGCCTGGCCTCGTGAAACAATCACTTCTTTCTTTTTAGCCAGGGCTGTGAGAGCCAGTAATACTGCGGAGGCATTGTTGTTTACCACCATCGCTGACTCAGCGCCGGTCAACTGGCATAGAAGTTTTTCAATGTGAACATCTCTTGAACCCCGTGCTCCTCTGTCAAGGTCGAACTCCAGGTTGCAATACCCTGTGGCAATCACCTCCATTGCTGTCCTTGCCTCTTTACTGAGCGGGGCACGACCTAAATTGGTATGAAGTATTATTCCGCTGGCATTTATAACCGGGCGCAGGCTGAGCTGTTCCAGTGCCTGCAATTCGGACTGGATAAAGTCCACAATCTTATCCAGGGAAGGAGATGGGCTGCCGCGCGTGATGGAGAGGCGAGCTTCCTCGAGATGCCGTCGAACCAGGTCCACAATCAGGTCATGCGGATAATGAACGCGGAGCTGTTTTATTCGCTCATCAGAAATAACCTTATCTACGCTGGGAAGCCGTCGAAGTTCAGTTACCATAGTGCAGGGATATTCTACTATACTCGGAACGAGTTTCAAAGCTGGCATCTAGCCTTTGCTTCCGCCTAATCGCCAATGTTACAATACGCCACAAATGGATAAGAGTATGCATCCCCGTCTAACCGAGAGCGTCACTGGAGCTGGCTGAGCTTCAAAGTTAGGTCCGGGAGACCTAGACAAAGCCCTGTACGGCTTGCCCATGATACATGATAAGAACGTGATTCGGGGCATGGAAAGCCTGGATGATGCCGGCGTTTACAAGCTGAGCGATGAACTGGCTATAATCCAGACCATAGATTTCTTCACGCCTATAGTCGACGACCCATACGATTTCGGCCAGATTGCTGTCGCCAATGCGCTAAGTGACGTTTACGCTATGGGCGGCAAGCCTCTGACCGCCATGAATGTAGTCTGTTTCCCGATAAATAAGCTGGACATCTCTATCCTCAAAGAAATCCTCAAGGGCGGGGTAGACAAAATGATGGAAGCCGGCGTGACACTGGTCGGCGGACACAGCATAGACGATGCCGAGCTAAAATACGGGCTTTCCGTCACCGGTATCGTTCATCCCAAACGCATGATAACTAATGCCGGAGCTAAGGTAGGAGATAAACTCGTCCTCACCAAGCCACTTGGAACCGGAATCATCAGCACTGCCTTGAAAGCCGGTAAAGCCAGCAAAGAAACCGTAGCCAAGATAACGAAGTATATGGCATCACTAAACAAAAAAGCCTCGGAACTGATGCAAGAGTTGGAAGTTCATGCCTGCACCGATATAACCGGCTTCGGCCTTCTCGGTCACGCCTGCCAGCTGGCCCAAAACAGCCAGGTAGGCATGAAAGTACATTCGAGCTCGGTTCCGGTCTTCACAGAAGTAGTAGATTTCGCCAAAGCAGGTCTTTGTCCCGGTGGTTTAAAAAGAAACAGGGAGTTCTACGGCAAAATGGTGGAGTTCTCCAAGCAGGTGCCCGACTATATCCAGGATATTCTCTTCGACCCTCAAACCTCAGGCGGGCTGCTAATCTCCCTGGCCCCAGAAGAGGCTGAGCTACTCCTAGAAAGGCTGAAAAAAGCCGGCATATCGGAGGCAGCTATTGTCGGAGAAGTAATTAGTAAGCCGCAGGGCAAAATACTTGTTGTTTGAAAATAAGCAATCTATTGACAAGTTGAATAACCATCCATATAATATTCCAAAATATGATGAATTCCAAAGTTGATTTAGTAGCAGAGAGTTTTCATTAATTCTTCACCTTAACCCGTGATATGAGAGTTAACGATAGCACCAAAGGCAAAATCAAACCAGCATTTTCCCTGCTGTTACTAGTGGTTTTGATAGGACTGGCCTTGTTACCCGGCATAGCTGGTGCCGTTGGACCCGGCCTGGCGGATACAAGCTCCAGGATAGGTAGCTTTTCCATATCCATCCAGACTGTTTATGTCAATGGCGCCACGGGCAATGATGATACTTACGATGGCAGCTCACCTGTGCCTGCTTCGGGCAACATCGGTCCGAAGCAAACCATAGCTGCCGGTATAGGTATTGTTTCTGACAACGGCACCGTTAATGTTGCCGCTGGCACTTATCATGAACACGGACTTCACCTATCGGAGACTATGAACCTTATTGGTGCCGGTGCCCTTAGCACCATCATAGACGCCAACCATAATGGATTCGTGATTGAGGTTTCCAGTCAGCCTTTCCAGCAGAACACCATATCCGGTTTTACTATCCGGAATGGCGCCCCGGCAGGCTCCGACGCCGGTGGCGGCATTTATATTTCACAGGCGCACATAGTTACCATTAACGACTGCGCCATCATAAATAACACCAAGGGCGGCGGGTCTGGTCCCTTGCCTACTTATGGTGGCGGCGTGTGCAACGATGGCGGTACTCTCTATATGAACCGGTGCACTGTGAGCGGAAACACTGCCACTGCTAGCGGCGGCGGTATATTTACCCAAAGAACCTTCGGCGGTGATTCCGGTTTGGTGGAGCTGACCAACTGCACCATAAGCGGTAATACCGTTACAGATAGCTGGGGGACTGGAGGAGGTATTTTCTGCGACCCTGACGCAACAATGCACCTGCTGAACGTAACCATAGCCTATAACCACGCGACTGGTCCAGGCTCTGCTGGCGGCGGTTACTCCGATGGGTCACTTAGCTCGATGTACTTTAAAAATTGCATCGTAGCCAATAATACGGCTGGAGACAGCAACTATAATAATGGATATCAGATGCTTGCAACCGGGGTCCATTCAGAGGGCTACAACATAGACAGCGAAAATGTCGAAATCAGCCGTTATTTTAACCAGCCCACAGACCAGAATGGCGTCGATCCGCAGCTTGGTCCTCTGCAGAATAACGGGGGTCCTACCTCAACACATGCCATCACAGCCAGCAGCCCCGCCTTTAACCGGGGCACCTGCGATGGAGCCCCACCAACCGACCAGCGTGGTGTGGCCAGGCCGCAGGGAACAAATTGCGATATCGGATCCTTTGAACTCCAGCTGATACAAGCTCCGGTAGTCGCCTCGGTGAGCCCCAACTCGGGCAACCAGGGGCAGACGGTGAACAATGTCATTATCACCGGTAGCAACTTCACCGGAGCTACAGTAGTCAGCTTCGGCTCAGGCATCACCACCAACAGCTTCACCGTGAACAGCGCCACACAGATAACCGTCAATATCATCATCGCCGCTGGTGCTACACCGGGTACCAGAGATCTCTCGGTCACTACACCCGGGGGAACAGGAACCCTGCCTAACGGCTTTACCGTGCTGCAACCAACCCAAAGTGTCAGCACCGCTACAGGCACCGGCACTGCCACATTTACCACCAGCAACGGCTCTATTACGGGTCTAACCGCAGCAATCTCTACTCCATGCGGAACCCTTTCAGGCTTCAGCTTCCCCCAGGGCTTCTTCTCTTTTAATGTCACTGATATTCCCACTGGCTCAACGGTGACCATAACCATCACTCTTCCTTCCAATATGCCCACAGGTACCCAGTACTGGAAGTGCATCAACGGAGCCTGGGTGAACTGCACTTCGCTGCTAGGACACAACGACGGCGATAATATACTTACCCTGACCATCAAAGATGGCGGCCTGGGAGATGCTGATGGACAAGCTGACGGCAAGATCGCTGACCCCGGCGGCCCGGCAGTACCAGTACCAGTGCAAGTACCAGTGATGCCAGCACCACGACGGGTGTCGTCGCTTAAACCGGCCCAGATGTCGGTGCAATACCTGAGCATAGACCCGCAGCAGACGTCTGCCAACCAGCCGGTGACCATCACAACCAATGTGGTCAATACCGGTGGTGAGGCCGGCAACCTTAATGTCGCCCTCAAGATAAACGGACAGGTGGAGCAAACCAAGACGGTCAGCGTTGGCCCGCAGGCCACCCAACCGGTGAAGTTCACCGTAACCAGAGCTCAGCCGGGAACTTACACAGTAGATATCGGCGGACAGAAAGGCAGTTTCACCATACTGGGCACCGGCAGCAGCACCACTGGCACAAGTGCCAGCGACCTTATGATTGGCATTCTAATCATAGGGGCCCTGATTATCGCCACTGTTGTAGCGTTGTTGCTAATCTTCCGGCGTGCTACTTGATAGTCAGGTCTAGATAAGACCAGAGGCGGCGTCACCATTACCCAATCTGCGAAAAGCCCACGTGTCGGAGGCTTGTGTTACACCAAACATCTATTAATTTAAACGGGCTCTGACTTGCGTCAGAGCCCGATTTATTTCTGGTGGAGGCGGGGGAGGGTTGAACTCCCCGTCCAGAAGAAGGTTGCCAGAACATACTACAGGTTTAGTCAGCTCATTTATCTCACCTAGCTAGGCTCTGCTGACCGATAATAGCCAGGCCAGTCGATGATTCTTAGCCAACCTCTATCGACATCGAGGTTGGAGCACCCCGACATTTCGTCACCCAATCCCAACCCATCGGGGTGAGGTCAGGTTGAATGTGCAACCTAATTAGGCTGCAATTGGAACTGCTTCGGCAGTTGTCTTTTGCCACCTGTTTAACGA
This sequence comes from Dehalococcoidia bacterium, assembly GCA_050011565.1. Classification (GTDB taxonomy): domain Bacteria; phylum Chloroflexota; class Dehalococcoidia; order GIF9; family UBA5629; genus 9FT-COMBO-48-23. The sequence goes on along the minus strand of JBEKIW010000004.1, from coordinate 43,989 downwards.
GGTGGATGGCACCTCGACCTGCTATCCTGTAGGCCTCCCACTGTCGAAGCCTCACGCCCCCATAGTTTAATTTTTAATGTGCCGTCAGCCCTTCCGCTTCATCGCCCGCTCTATCTCCCTCTCCGTCTCGCGGCGCGCTATCGCTTCACGCTTATCGTGAAGCCTTTTGCCCCGAGCCACCCCGATCTCTAATTTAGCAGTCCCTTTCTTAATATATAACTTTAAGGGCACCAGAGTCAAACCTTTCTGAGCCACCATGCCCGTCAATTCATCTATCTGACGGCGATGCAACAGCAGCTTGCGTGGCTGATTCGGTTCGTGACCGAAGCGGCTGGCAGCTTCATAGGCAGCAATATGTGCATTAACCAGCCACAGCTCGCCGTTTTCCGGCCTGGCATAGGCATCACGAATGTTAACCCGGCCGGCACGAATTGATTTTATCTCGCTGCCGGTGAGGACAATGCCCGCTTCCAGGCTTTCCAGAATATGATAATCGTGATACGCTTTTCGATTGACAGTTATCGTTTTCGAGTCCATTATATATGTGGAATTTTATCACTATTACAACCAATAAGATAGAAACAAGGAGTTTATTATGTCTAGTCATCTGGAAAAATATTGGTTAATTATTGTCGCTTTTCTGCTGGTCAGCCTTATTGCCGGAGGAATAATCTTGACAATCAAGCAAAGCAGCCACAAGCCCGTAGAGATTTCCCTGTCCCAGGCTGCACCACTTCAATATGACGGAGATATTTATATCGGCGGCGCCGTGGCTAATCCCGGTCTATATCCCTTAAGACAAGATGACACCATTGAGTCGCTTATTCAGACTGCCGGCCTTATACCGGATGCAGACACAGATAAAATCGAGATCTATGTGCCTAAGACCGGCGAACTCTCTCAACCCCAGAAGATAGACTTAAACCGGGCTGAAACCTAGCTATTGGATGCCTTACCCGGAATCGGGCCGGGCAGGGCTCAAGCCATTGTCGACTACCGCAGTCAAAACGGCCCTTTCCGCAGAATCGAGGACCTATTGAACGTCGAGGGTATCGGCGAATCAACGTTAGACAGAATGAGAGATTTAATAACCGTGGAGGATTGAATTCCCAATGGCACTTGTTTATCTCAGTATCGCCTGGGTAATAGGTATTTACCTGGGTTCAAGATTTGCTTTGCCCTGGGGTATAGTTTTTATCGGGCTTATTCCATTATGTCTGATTCCTTTTCTCTTGAATTATAAAAGGCAACTGCTCCTGGCTGGCTTCTGCCTTTTGTCCTTATTCGGCGGCTGTCTGCGCTTCCAAACAAGCCTTCCTGTGGTTGATGAGCACCACCTTCAATTCTATAACGACAAGGGAACTATTGTAATCGAGGGGATTATAGCCACTGAACCCGACCCCGGAAACACAACTTCTGTCTTCCGCCTTTCAGCTACTAAATTACAGGTAAATGGCGTCTATGTGGAAGCTTCAGGTAAGGCCCTGGTAAACGTCCTCAGATATCACGAATATCATTACGGTGATGTGTTGAGAATAACAGATAAGTTGGAAACACCTTCACAATCTGATGATTTCAATTACAAGGACTATCTAGCCAGGCAAGGGATTTACTCAATCATAAATTATCCCAGAACAGAAATACTCGATACTGGCAAAGGTTTCAAGCCCTTGGCCTGGATTTACTCACTTAGAAATCGCCTTTCTCAAAGTCTTTCACTAGCTCTGCCAGAACCGCAGGCCTCGCTGGCTCAAGGTATTCTTCTTGGCTTGAGAGGCGACATACCATATTCCCTGAATCAAGCGTTCTCCAGAACCGGAACCGCCCACGTACTGGCTATCTCCGGTATAAACATCACCATCGTCATAGGCATGCTTCTGGCTGCTGGAATCTGGCTTTTCGGCAAGCGATACTCCATTTATATTTGGCTGGCCCTTCTTATTATCTGGCTTTACGCTCTCCTTACCGGCATGAATCCTCCTGTAGTCCGCGGCGCCATAATGGGCAGCCTTTTCCTTCTAGCCGAATTTCTAGGTAGGCAAAGTAGTGCCTTAATCGCTCTGACCTTCGCTGCGGCAGTAATGGTAGGAATAGAGCCTCAGGTTTTATGGGATGCCAGCTTTCAACTGAGCTTTCTGGCGATGGCTGGCCTTATTTTCATTTCGCCCTATCTCCAGGCATGGTCCAGGAAAGGAGTAATGGCCGCTGCAGGCAAGAAGGGAACGGCAGCATCTTTAGGTAATTTTATTGCTGATAGCTTTGCCGTTACTCTGGCTGCCCTGTTGGCCACCTGGCCGATTATTGCCTATTATTTTCATGTTGTTTCTTTCGTCGGCCTACCGGCTACATTCTTCTCTGTGCTGGCCTTGCCAGGAATTATAATCACGACAGCGCTAGTCGCCGGTGTGGGCCTTTTAGCACCTTCACTAGCCTTGATTCTAGGTTGGATATCCTGGCTTTTCATTAGTTATTTCATGCTTGTAGTACGTGCTTTCGATGTCCTGCCATTTTCATCAATTAGGCTGGAAAGTATTGAGGTCTGGCAAATATGGCTTTACTACGTCCTGTTGGCTGTGACCGCAACAGCCATATATTATCGCAATCAATTAATCGACCTACTCCATCTGACCGCTTCCAAAATAAGTCTCCAGGCAAGCAAAGGTTCAGTCTTAGCCTCTAAAGTGCCAAAGAAGTGGGTCATATCGCCACTTTTGATTGCCGCCATTTTTATTTGGGCTGCCATCTTGAATATGCCCGACGATAAACTTCACGTTAGCATACTCGATGTCGGTCAGGGGGATGCCATCCTTATCCAAACACCGAGCCACCAGAACATCCTTATTGACGGTGGCCCGAGCCCTAGAGCCATAGATTTAGAGCTGAGTAAAAAGTTACCTTTCTGGGATAGAACCGTCGATTTGGTAATTTTGACTGAACCGCAAGCTGACCACATGACAGGCCTTATAGAAGTACTCCGTAACTACAAAGTAAAGCAAATCTTTGAGCCCGACATAGCTGAAAACTCAACTACCTATCAGCAGTGGCTCAGCTTAGTTAAAAGCGAGGAAGCCGGGCATAAGATTGCTCATGCCAGTCAAAAAATCGAACTCGGGGACGGAATAAAGGTAGACGTGCTTCACCCTCCTTCACCTTTGCTTCAAGGCACTTCGGACGATGTTAACAATAATAGTTTAGCGCTGCGCCTTAGCTGGAATAGAGTAAGTTTCTTGTTTACTTCTGACATCGGTAAGGAAGCTGAATGGTACCTGATTGCCCAGCGAGCTAATCTTAAGAGCACAGTGCTAAAAGTTGCCCACCATGGCAGCCTGACCTCAACCTCCGAGCAATTCCTGGCTGCAGTTAATCCCGAAATAGCCGTAATTTCAGTCGGCACCGACAATAGATTCGCACTACCTCGTGCCGAGGTAGTGGACAGACTGACCACGCGGGTGGGCAGTGACAGGATTTATCTAACATCAACTCATGGCACTATCGAGTTTATAACCGATGGCAAGGGGCTGTGGCTAAACCATGATAGGTAGACTGTAAAAATTGTCCGGTCTCCTACTCATCACTGCTCGGAAAACCGACTACCAAAGCACACCTATTGATTTATAGCTCGTTTTATCGTACAGTATTAGCATCTGAACTATGAAAGACTACAGGAGGCAAGCATGAGAAAAGTGCTTCGTATGCTGCCGGTAATCTTATTACTAGCTGTCGCTTTACTGGCTAATGTTTCAACCAGCTCAGCAGCTAAGCTTGAGATAGAAAATCCAACGATTAGCCTATATCCAGCTCAAGCGGGAGATAATGTCACGTCTGCTGGAGAAGGGGATAACGTCACGGCTTTAGGGGGAACGTCTTTCTGGTCTATTTTCCCCCGGTGGGCCTGGTGGACTATCGGCGGCGTAATCGGCGCATTGCTCATAATGATTATAGTGCTTGTGACCGTGCCATCACGCAAGAAGCAAGGTGCAGCAGCTATCAAAGGTGCGCAGGGAATGCCTGGTGGTATGCAGGGTATGCCTGGCATGCAAGGGATGCAGGGACCGCAAGGACCGATGCCAATCCCAACTCCGATGTCAGGCCCTGGCTCCTTCAATCAACCCGTCGGAACCACAATGCCACCCCAAGCTCCGGGAGGGTTCCCTATGCAGGAACAATTTCAAGCGCCGGGAGCATTTCCAGCACCAGGTCCAATGGCAGCCCCATACCCACAATATGCTAGAAGACCTATATTTTCGGTGAGCAATCTGACTATTACGCCAAACCAGGTAAAATATGGGAATCCGGTAACCATTAGCGCCATAGTATCCAATAACGGCTCTGAAGCCGGCACATACAGCGTAGTATTGCGGATAAACGGCATGGTCGAGAACATAATAGACCTGATGCTATCACCCGGGGCAACTCAGGCCACCACATTCACTGTAAACAAGGATGGGGGTGAATATTACGCCGAAGTGGACGGCCTGAGCGGTATTTTCATTATCATACCGCTGGATCCGGCAAATTTTACAGTAAGCAATTTAATCATAGCACCTGAACGCGCCAAGCAAGGAGAAAACATTATTATTAGTGCCATGGTAAGCAACAACGGTGAACTTCCCGGCACTTACAGCGCAGCGCTTAAACTAAAGGGCGCCGTTGAAAGTACCGAAGAGATAGACCTCGGCCCGGGTGAAAATCGGAAAATATCATTCAAAATCGCCAAAACTACGCCGGGTTTCTACAATGTGGAATTAGAGGGATTAACTGGCAGATTCGTTGTCGAGATGGAATGGCAGAGCTAGCTCAACTGCCGAATAACTAAAGCTCTTCTTGACCTGTTTCAGGTTCCACCTTATGTAACTTGTCCGGCTCTTCCACACGGTCGATATACAATATACCGTTAAGATGGTCTATCTCATGCTCTAGCGCTTGAGCCAGGAGTTCCTCCCCTTTGATACGTATATTATGCCCCTGTTTATCCCTGGCTTTTACTTTGACACAGACTGAACGCTTAATCTCCCCTTGATAGCCGGGAACGCTTAAACAAGCCTCCCCTATGGTACGCTCGCCTTCCCTTTTTATTATCTCAGGATTAACCAATACAGTGACTTCTTCGCCCGGTATTTCAATCACAGCTATTTTCAGCGGTACTCCGATTTGATTTGCTGCTAAACCAACCCCGGAGGCTGCCCTCATGGTCTCTATCATATCATCGATAAGCTGCTGAACAGACTTATCAATCTTGGATACTTTTTTAGCTTTTTGTCTGAGTACGGGGTCTGGTAAAACCCGAATAGCACGTACGCTCATTTAACGACCTATTAAACCATACCGACCGGATCGATGTCCACAACCCAGCCTCGAGGAAAGGCTACGTCTGTCAGGAAGTCATCCAGGTCAGTTCCACAAAGGACCAGCTGCCATCGATAATGTCCTCTGAGCCGGGGTACAAAAGCTGGCATAGGCCCAATCAATCTTAAGTCAGGGACGCCCCGCCTATCTTTTTCGACCGTAAGTAAGCGGCCCATCCTCTCAACTTCTTGCAAACAAGCTGTTTCATTTGTATGACTAAAGGTAAGAGAGGCTAATCGGCTGAAAGGAGGATAACCAAACTGACGGCGATATTCCAACTCTCTAGCATAAAAGGCTGAATAATCATGCCTTGAAGCTGCCTGAACAGCATAATGCTCCGGACAGTAAGTTTGTAGAATAACCCTACCGGGCATAAAGCCTCTTCCCGCCCTACCGGCTACCTGGCACAAAAGTTGGAAAGTACGTTCCCCAGCCCTAAAATCAGGCAAATTCAAACTGGTGTCAGCACTTATCACGCCAGCCAGTGTTACCTCAGGCAGGTCCAATCCTTTGGCCACCATCTGCGTGCCGATAAGTACGTCAGCCTCGTGAGCTCGGACCTTAGTCAATATTTCCTCATGGGCCCGCCGCCTGGAAGTCATATCACTATCCCAACGAAGAGCACGTACATTGGGGAAAAGCTGCCTGACTTCTTCTTCTATCCTTTGAGTACCGACACCCAGGAACCTGAGCTCTTGGCTAAGACATTGTGGACAATCCGCAGGCACAGCAATGGAATAATTACAGTGATGGCAGACCATCTTTTTGGTTACCGAGTGATAAGTTAGCGCCGCAGTGCAGTGTGAACAACGGAAAACGAATCCACATTTCCGACATTGAACAAATGTGGCCGTGCCGCGCCGATTGAGAAACAGAATCACCTGTTCATTATGAGCCAATGCTTCAGTCATTTCCTTAATTAGAGAGCGACTGAAAAGGCTGCGGTTCCCGGCTTTAAGCTCTTCCTTCATATCCACAACATCAACTTCAGGTAAGGGAGACGGGCCATAAGGCGTAATGCGCTCTTTGAGCTCAATAAGCTGGTAATCTCCCCGCTGTGCTCTATAGTAAGTCTCCACGTCAGGCGTGGCACTGCCCAGAATGACCACGGCACCGCTGAGTTTAGCCAGTTTAATTGCCACGTCTCGAGCATGATATCGCGGCGACTTGTCAGATTGTTTATACGTCCATTCATGCTCTTCATCAAGAACAATCAATCCCAGGTCCGGCTGAGGTGCAAAAAGGGCACTACGCGGACCAATAACAACATCACAGCCGCCTTCTTTTATCCGATACCACTCATCAAATTGCTCACCTAATGACAGCCCGCTGTGAATGACAGCGACACGGCCCTGGAATCGAGAAGCAAAACGCTCTATCGTCTGCGGAGTAAGTGCAATTTCAGGGACAAGACAGATACCTCGTTTACCTCGAGCCACAACTTCAGTCAACGCTCGCAGATATATCTCGGTCTTACCGCTGCCGGTAACGCCATGAAGCAAAAAGACAGGACGCGTTTTATCCCGGTATTCTGGAGATATGCCAGTTTGTATCTTTTGCCATGCCATTTCCTGTGATGATGTAAGCTTCGGTGGTAATGACGCAGCAATATTAAGGTGAGCCAAAGGGTCACGCCTGATAGCAACCTCGGCCACCGTTACTAAACCGCGGCTTTTCAAAGACTCAATCGCTGCCTTCGAGAAAGCGGCAGACTTTCTAAGTTCAGGCAACGGAACCAATCCTGGTCTATTAAGCAGCAATTCAAGCACTGCCGCTTCCTTATTAGCCCTGGCTGCCTTCAGCCTCATGATTTCTGTTTCAGCCCTGCTTCTATCAATCTGCAGTTTCAAATGAGTGACCAGCTTTGGCTTTATTCTGGCTTCCTCAAGCTGCTGACTTTTCGCCAGTAGCCCGCGCCGCAAAAGCTGCTGAGCAACCGACTCGGTTTTCTTTTTGCCTAACTTCCGCTCGACTTCCTTTAAGCTGACCTTATCCCTATCTTTAAGAAGATTAATAAATTGTTCCTGCTCAGCGCTGAGCTGTGAATCGACTGGAACTGACAGGAGCTGCAGAAAAGTAACCAGACGCCGTTCGAACCCCGGAGGCAGCATCAAAGCCACAGAATCAAAAAGAGGGGCAAGGTAATGTTTGCTTAACCACAGGGCAATCTCAATTTGAACTGAAGACAGTAGAGGAAGGGGTGCAATGATATCGTCGATTTCTCTAGTGGCTTCGAACGAGGGGTAATCGCTTAACTTGACGACAATGCCCTGCAGGGTTTTAGAACCAAAAGGCACCCAGACGGCTTGCCCGATATCAATATTCAGCTCAGGGGGAATTGAGTAACAAAAACTACGACGTTGAGCAATAGGTGAGTTGACCGCAACTTCCGCATAGTTCATTCAGCTTCTTTGACTTCTTCAACCTCTTCTTCAGCCGCTTCCGGCTCCGCCACAGGCTCTTCAATTTCACCCTCTATACCGGTAGCTTCCAGAGCCGTAGCTTTTTCCGTCATCTTTTCGCGTCTCTCCTTAAGTCGTGCCTCTCGAGCACTCAGGCGGCGAATGTAATATAGCTTGGCCCGGCGAACCTTCCCGTGCCGTACCACCTCAACTTTTTCCAAAGACGGAGAGGCAAAGGGAAAGGTGTGCTCAACACCAATCCCGGAGGTAACGCGCCTGACCGTAAAGTTACCGCCGCTGGCTCCTTTTCTAGCCCTGACTACCAGGCCACTCAAAGTTTGAACACGTTCTTTATTAGCTTCCTTAACCTTAAAACTAACCTTTACCGTATCCCCCGGGCTGATTTGAGGTATTTTAGGATTTACCTTAACTTTACTGATGGAGTTGATATTCATTTACAATTACATCCCTTCTATGACTTAATTTTAGAGGCTTCGTTGAGTAACTTTTTATCCTCGGTGGAAAGCTCAGCTTTCTCCAGCAGGTCCGGGCGCCCCTTTGCTGTTCGTATTAAGCTTTGCTGACGCCGCCATCGGGCAACGTCTCCATGGTCCCCCGACAGTAAGATCGACGGTACTGCCCAGTCACGAAATGTCTCCGGGCGAGTATACTGCGGATATTCCAGCAGCCCTCCAACGTGCGACTCTTCAGCAAGTGATGCCTCGGAGCCAAGCACACCGGGCAATAACCTTACTATACAGTCTGTCACAGCCATAGCTGCTATTTCACCGCCGCTGAGCAAATAGTCGCCAATACTGATCTCGTCAGTGGCCAAATGCTCGGCTACTCTCTCATCAACACCTTCATAATGACCGCAGATAAGAATAAGATGCTCATATCCTGCTAAATCCCGGGCAACAGTCTGATTGAAAAGTCGACCTTGAGGGCTTAGCAGAATAATCGGCACCGTTGACAACCCGAGTTCTACTTTAATGGCTTCCACGGCTTCAAATATAGGCTCCGGTTTGAGAACCATTCCGGCTCCGCCACCGTAGGGATAATCATCCACAACATGATGTTTATCATGAGTGTGAGCACGAATATCGTGAAGTCTGATATCAACCAGGCCACGCTCTCTGGCTCTGGCGATAATGCTGCAATTCAACAAGCCATCAAACATCTGGGGAAATAACGTCAAAATATCAATTCGCATTTAGCTGTCTCCACCGTGACCACAATCAGACACTCTCCCGCCGAGAACATCCAGTGCATGAGGTAGAACCGGCAGAATTACCTCCAGGCATTCCTTCACTGCCTTGGGGCTGCCCGGCAGATTAATAATTAAACACCTGCCCCGACTACCGGCAACAGCTCGACTAAGTATCGCCTCAGGCTTTCTCTTCATCGTTTCCATTCTCATCGCCTCTGTCAAACCCGGAACAACCTTATCTACAACCGCTAACGTTGCCTCCGGCGTGACATCTCTATCCGATAATCCGGTACCACCGCTGGTCAGTATCAGGTCAAGGCCGCCCTCATCGCACCACTCTCTAAGCTTATTTGAAATTATATCCGCCTCATCCGGCACAACCTCGTATTTCAAAATATCAAGGCTAAGTTGACTGATAACTTCCTTAGCTGTCTGCCCACTCTTGTCGAGTCGCTCACCACGCCACCCCTTGTCACTAATGACAAGTATACCGGCTCGCATTTGCATATTTTACCATACCATACCTAAAGCTCAAAACCGAAAAGTCGACCCATACTTTAGTACTACCTCAGGGTGAGATTATCTTTAGCGCTATCACTAGATATAGAGAAAGTCGGGCCATAATTACTATTTATTGGGCATTGCAAGACAAACAACGGACCAAAGTGGAAAAATTTCATAAAAATAATACGAAATCCGGTGGTAAAGGTATTGACAAATTGGGTAAGATGTGTAATATAATGGTTAAAAGTGGTAAAAAGTGGTAAAGGAGGAATGTAATGGTCATTGATTGTGTTCAGTATAGATTAGCCAATAGTAGACTGTTCAATTTCTTAAAGGAGAACAGCCGTACCAATCTTGAACTCCAGTTAATCCATTTTTGGGCGCGCCATCCCAGAACGAAGTTAAGTCTTTATACCATTGCTAACGCTCTGGACACCGCCAGAATTAACTTGAGGGAAGCCATCCGGACTTTAATTGAAAAAGGCATCTTGCAGGAACAAGAAGATGGTAACGGCCTCATCACCTACTCTCTGGCCAGCGATCCTCAGACGCAGGAATACATTGAAGAACTGGCTAGACTGGATTGGAACGAAATCAGGATCTTAGAAAAGCAGCTTGAAGGGGAGCCCGTACTGGCTTAAACACCCGGGATTAGGCAGATATGTTTCTCGGCGAATACGAATATAAAGTCGATAATAAGGGCAGGTTGCCTTTGCCCCCTAAATTCAGACAGGAATTGATGGGTGAACTGGTATTGACTAAAGGGCTGGAAAAGTGCATCGTCATTTATCCTGTCGAGGAGTGGCACAAAGTAGCTGACACCTTGTCGGCTAAGGCCCTGCCGTCCAGCAAAGTAAGAACCATGAACCGGGCGATGTTCGGTACTGCTTTCAGCCTTTCGCTGGATGGCCAGGGTAGAGTAGCTCTACCTCCCACTCTGCGAAGCCGCGTTGAAATAGGCGACACCGCTTTTGTAGTCGGTTCTAACAACTGTGTTGAAGTATGGAACCCTACTTTATGGAAAACCGAAAAAACGGCAGCCGAAGAACAACTGTGGCAAATCATAGAAAGCCTCGAGGAACAACGATGAGCCTGACCATGACTATACCTGTTCATAAACCGGTGCTGCTTAATGAGGTCGTGGAAGCCCTGCGTCCTCACCCCGGAGAAAGATATGTCGACTGCACCCTGGGAAACGGAGGACATGCTGCAGCCATTCTGACAAGGATTCTGCCTGGAGGACAGCTCCTCGGCATAGATGCCGACCCGAAAGCTATTGAGACAGCTAAGGACAGGATGGCCGAATACATCGAGGATACTATTCTGGTGAACGGCAATTTTCTTAGTCTGGAGGCAATTTGCAGAGAAAACAGGTTCTTACCTGTACAGGGCATTCTCTTTGACCTTGGTCTATCATCCGCCCAGCTTGACGATTCTGAACGTGGTTTCAGCTTCCAGCAGTATGGCCCTTTAGATATGCGTTTCGACTCAACTCAGGAATTTACTGCGGCCGATGTGGTAAACACTTTCCCCGAGGAAAGGTTAAGCGAAATAATCAAGACCTACGGTGAAGAGCGATATAGCAAACGGATAGCCCGGCATATCGTAAACAGCCGGCCTATCAACGATACGCTTCAATTAGTCGATGCAATAGAAAAAGCTACCGGCGGCTATCGCGGTAAAATTCATCCGGCCACCAGAACTTTCATGGCGCTGCGCATCTATATCAATCACGAGCTCGAAAACCTTTCGGCGGCGCTGAAACAAACCATAAACTGTCTTAACCACGGAGGCAGGCTGGCGGTCATAAGTTATCACTCCCTGGAAGATCGAATCGTCAAACAATTTATGCTGACAGAAAGCAAAGGATGTATTTGCTCGCCGGCTATCCCTGTCTGTCAGTGTGGACACGTGGCCAGCCTGAAAATAATAACCAAGAAGATAATCACACCATCTCTAGGCGAAATTAAATCCAATCCTCGCAGTCGCAGCGCCAAGCTTAGAGTAGCCGAGCGCCTTTAATAAAATAGAAAAATTATTAATGGAGGAAGTTCCACTTAAATAAAATAAAGGAGGACAAAATGGCCATGAAGAAACTCATCTCAGCAATTGACGTTGGCACAACCAAAATATGCACCATCATCGGCTCACTTGATTCCGGAGGCAACGTGCAGGTATTAGGAGTAGGCCTCGTGCCGTCACATGGTATGCATAAAGGTATGGTGGTCAACGTTGAGGAGGCGAAAGAAGCAGTCTGTGAGTCGATAAGGAGGGCTGAACAAGCAAGCGGTCTTAAAGTCGAATCGGCTTATATAGGCGTTACCGGCAGACATATAAGTTCGATTAACAGCCACGGAGTGGTAGCCATACCACGTAATGACCGCCTGGTTCGGCACGACGATTTGAAGCGAGTGCTTTCGTCCGCCCAGCAGGTCAATCTGCCGGATGACCGCAGGATACTACATGCCATCCCCCGCAACTACGCTCTGGATAGCCAGGAAAGAATTAAAAATCCGGTTGGTATGCATGGCTTTAGGCTGGACGTGGAAACCCACATTATCACCGCCGCTATATCCTCGGTCCAGAATTTGGTCAAGTGCATACGAAGCTGTGGCGTAGAAATCCAAGACCTGATCCTGGAACCGCTAGCCAGCGGTGAAGCGGTGTTGACACCGGAGGAAAGAGAAATAGGAGTCATCCTGGCTGACATCGGTGGCGGCACCACCGACATAGCCGTGTTCAAGGATGGAAGTATCTATCATACTGCAATTATTCCGGTGGCTGGTTATCAGGTTACCAGCGACCTCTCAATCGGCCTGGGCTTACCTTTTGAAATAGCCGAAGCTATGAAAAAGAAGTACGGAAACGTCTATCCTGAAGTACTCGCCAAAAACCAGGACTCCACGCTCACTGTCGAAGACGGACACAGCGTGTCTTACCGTGACCTGTGCAATATCATCAAGGTCCGCATGGAGGAATTATTAAGGCTCATTCTCCTGGAAATGCCGGACTCCAACTATGCTTCTTTAGCCCCGGCAGGCCTTGTGCTCACGGGAGGCTGCTCCAACTTAGCCGGTCTCGAAGCTCTGGCCCGACAAACAATTCGTATCCAGACGCGCATAGGTGAGCCCATGGGAGTATACGGCATTACCGATATCCTCCATGACCCGGCTCACTCAACTGGAGTCGGACTTCTTCTGTGGGGAACCAGAAACCATGGCCGACCAGCCTGGGAAGCGCAGAAGAAGAATGGCGTCTTAGATGGTTTCGTGACTGTACTGAAAAAATTCTTCGGCGTCTAAATAATAGATAAGAAAGAATAATAAAGGAGGGAATTTAAAAAATGGCAAAGTCAACATTTTCCAATGCACCAGCCCGGATTAGGGCCATAGGCATCGGCGGCGGTGGTTCCAATGCTATTACCCGGATGGTCCGTGAAGGCATTAAGGGCGTGGAATTCATAACCATGAATACCGATGCCCAGGCTCTAGCACTGTCCGAAGCCCCCGTTCGTGTTCAGCTTGGCGAGAAGCTGACACGCGGGCTAGGCGCCGGCGGCGACCATACTGTTGGTGCCGGTGCGGCTGAAGAGAGCCGACAGACGATTCAAGAAGTCGTATCTGGTGCCGATATGATTTTCGTCACCGCTGGAATGGGCGGTGGCACCGGCACTGGCGGTGTCCCTGTTGTCGCCGATATATCTCGAGAGAGCGGCGCTTTAACGATTGGTATAGTAACCAAGCCCTTCAGTTTTGAAGGCACTCGACGTAATAAAGTAGCTGAAGAAGGCGTCCTGCAGCTGTGCGACAAGGTAGATACATTGGTTATCATCCCCAATGACCGCCTCCTCGAGCTTTGTGACGCTAAAACAACCGTTGATAACGCCTTCAGGCTAGCTGACGATGTTTTGAGGCTGGCAGTTCAGGCTATTGCCGAAGTAGTGACCGTGCCTGGATTGATCAACCTAGATTTCGCTGATATCAGGTCAATCATGAAGAACGCCGGACCTGCTTGGATGTCAGTAGGCCGTGGCTCCGGCCAGAACCGCGCAGTCGAAGCTGCTCGAGCTGCTCTGGCTAGCCCGCTGCTTGACGTCTCCATAAACGGCTCCAAAGGCGTATTATTCAACGTTACCGGCGGCAGCGACCTTACCCTATTTGAATGCAACGAAGCTGCCGAAGTCATCGCTCAGGCGGTTGACCCCGATGCTAACATTATCTTCGGCGTCGTGTTCAATCCTCAAATGGAGAGCGAAATTCAGATCACCATTATCGCCACCGGTTTTACAGCTCACTATGGCGCTGGAGTACCAACCGAAGCCGAATTGCGCCGGCTGCTGCGTGGCGTTGCTGAAGATAGCCTCGACGTTCCGTCGTTCCTACGTCGAACGTCGTCATCATCACATTACCCCGCCCAACCCGTACCCCCATCGCAGGCCCGATCACCCCGTTAACCCTCCATTAACCCTCCATCCTCCCCAAACAGAGCGGCAACCCCAATTGCCGCTCTGTTTTTCTCCTTTTTATGTCTATTGCCTACTTGACACCCTCTATATATTGGGCTAAAATATACCCGCACCACATTCTGTAGGGGTACCCCTATGAAGTGTTCCTATTGCGGTGATACTGAGTCTAAAGTGATCGACTCTAGAAACATAGAGGATGGCATCAGGCGTCGCCGGCAGTGTCTTCATTGTGGAACCCGCTTTACCACCTACGAACACTTGCAGTCCAGAAATCTTTTTGTGATTAAAAAAGATAACAGGCGAGAGGAATTCAATAGAGATAAGCTGCTGGCCGGCATCCGTAAAGCCTGTGAAAAACGTCCGCTGCCGACCGGCACCATCGATAAACTGGTAGACAATATCGAAGTTGAGCTTTATCGCCTCGGCAAAACTGAAGTTCCCAGCCCGGTAATTGGCGACATGGTTATAGAAAGGCTTCAGGAACTGGACCATATAGCTTATATTCGCTTTGCCAGTGTCTATCGCGAATTTACCGATATTGCGGCATTAAAACAGGCTGTGGATACTCTGGTGGATACCGAAGCTCAAATACCGCCGGCTGGCCAACTTTCACTTTTATCTCAGGAAGAACTAACCGTCCTCGGGCCACGGCATCGGAGACGAAAATAGATGACATCTCGTTCAGCTAAAAATCGAACCGGCGGGAATAATCACCACCGTATAGCTCGCGCTATCTTTGCCGCCGCAGAGTCCATGGGTATAACTGACAGGAAACTACTTGAGGAACTTACAGGCCAGGTAATTCAAAGGCTGGAGCCGAGCCCGATTTTGCCGGGGATGGAACATCTTGTACCGGTCCAGGAAACACAGGTGCCTTCTGATTTCCAAATAGAAGTGGCAGTTAAGGAAATACTGGCTGAGAAGACCCGGTTGGCAGAACCTGTAGTAACTGAGAAAAAAGCTGGAGCCGAGCCAGAGGTTAAGAAAGGTAAATTGGCTGAGAAACCGGCATCTAAAATGAAGATCAAGGCTAAGCAGGGAATAGAACTAACTCAAAATGCTCTTACAGTCCTGGAAAAGAGGTATCTGAAAAAGGACAACCAGGGACAGGTTGTTGAAACGCCGGAAGAGATGTTCCGGCGTGTGGCCGGGCACATTGCCTCAGCCGAACTCATCTACGACCAAAAAGCAGATATCACCGGGTGGGAAGAGAAATTTTACAGGCTAATGACCTCCCTCGAATTTCTACCCAATTCCCCGACCCTAATGAATGCCGGACGAGAATTGGGACAGCTATCAGCCTGTTTCGTTATACCTGTTGATGATTCCATGGAATCCATCTTTGACGCCGTAAAATACACTGCTTTAATCCACAAAAGCGGTGGCGGCACCGGCTTCTCTTTTTCCCGACTCAGACCTAAAAAAGACAGGGTCGGTTCCACCGGCGGAATTGCCAGCGGCCCGGTTTCTTTTATGCGAGCCTTCGACACAGCTACCGATGTTATCAAGCAAGGCGGCATGCGCCGCGGCGCCAACATGGCCATTCTAAACGTCGACCATCCTGATATACTTGATTTCATCGCCGCTAAAGAAGACCCGAAGGCGCTTACTAACTTCAACATATCGGTCGCCGTCACCAACGAGTTTATGGAGGCCGTGGAAAAGGGCAAAGAGTACAATCTGATAAATCCACATAACAAAGAGGTAGTGAATAAACTCAACGCCAGAGAAGTCTTCAACAAAATCACAGAAACGGCCTGGCGTACCGGTGACCCGGGCATCGTTTTCATCGATAACATAAACAAGAATAATCCCACTCCAAAGCTTGGCAGAATAGAGAGCACCAACCCCTGCGGTGAGCAGCCTTTGTTACCCTTCGAGTCCTGCAATCTAGCCTCTATTAACCTGTCTAAAATGGTCAAAAACGAGAATCACAAACCTGAAATCGACTACGCCAAGCTGCGTCAAACTGTTAAACTGGGTGTCCGTTTCCTCGATAACGTTATCGATGTTAACAAATTCCCGCTGCCCCAGATTGAGAAAATGACCAAAGCCACCAGAAAGATAGGACTTGGCGTTATGGGGTTTGCCGACATGTTGCTCAAGCTCCGTATCGCCTATAACTCCGATAAAGCATTGGAAGTAGCCGAAAACGTAATGCGCTTCATATCTGAAGAGGCGACACGGGAATCGGTGAAACTGGGAGAGGAAAGAGGACTATTCCCCGCTTTCAAAGGTAGTATTTACGATACGGACGGTGGGTTGAAGCCCAGAAATTCTGCGAGGACCACTATCGCACCTACCGGCACCTTAAGCATAATTGCCGGCTGCTCCAGCGGCATCGAGCCTCTCTTCGCTCTGAGCTATACCAGACATATACTTGACGGCCAACAACTGGTAGAGGTCAATCCCTACTTTGAAGAAGCAGCCAAAAATGAAGGCTTCTATTCCACCGAACTAATGCAACAACTGGCCGAGGGCAAAAGACTGCGAGAGGTGGAAGACATACCTGAGTGGGTAAAGGACACCTTCGTCACCTCGCATGATATAACCCCGGAGTGGCATGTGAGAATGCAGGCTGCTTTCCAGAAGTCTACCGACAGCGCCGTCTCTAAAACAGTCAACCTTCCTCACGAAGCGACGATAGAAAATGTGGCTGAGGTATATATGCTGGCCTATAAGCTGGGATTGAAAGGAATAACTATATACCGGGACCGAAGCCGCGACAGCCAGGTGCTGAACATTAGCCATGCAGAGGAGAAAACAGAAGCCAAGCTCACACCCAGGCCTAGACCTAAAGTTACCAAAGGCGTTACTGAGCGGGTAACGACAGGTTGCGGCTATATATATGTCACGGTAAACTTTGATGACAAGGGCATCTGTGAAGTTTTTTCCAGCCTGGGAAAAGCCGGCGGCTGCGCCGCAGCGCAGCTGGAAGCTACCAGCCGTCTCATTTCATTGGCCGTGAGGTCTGGTATCGACCTGAGCTCGGTAGCCAAGCATCTGCGTGGTATTCACTGCCCGTCCGTTGCCTGGGAAGAAGGTCGTGCTATCTTCTCCTGCGCCGATGCTATCGCCAGCGTCCTGGAAAAATATACCAAAGACAAAGAGACAGACACCTCAAAGGACTACGGAGTAACTAAGAACTGGGCTGGACAATGCCCGGAATGTGGCAACATGCTAATTTACCAGGAGGGCTGCCATATTTGCCCCAGTTGCGGCTATACTAAGTGCGGATAGGTGACGGAATCACATTGTGAAGGGAAGAAGTTGTGGATAGCCGAGAGCATAGCTACTCTCAAGCCTTTAAGCAAATAGCCAGAGCCAGTAACTCACTTCTGCCTCTGAATAAAGTCCTCAATTCGGCCGCCAAGAGCACCTCTAAGGCCTTAAAAGCCGCCGGGTGCTCCATAATGCTTCTGAACCCTCAAAAGGCACATTTTGACATCGTAGCCGCCTATGGCCTCAGCGATTTATACCTTCGAAAGGGAGCATTAAAAGCCAGCGAGAGCCTCCCTGAAGTACTGAATGGGGAAACAGTAGCTATCTTCGATGCCACACAGGACAAGCGGACTCAGTATCCGGAAGCTGCCGAAACGGAGGGCATAAGCTCGGTACTCGCTTCGCCAATCATTCAAAAGGGCGAGGTAACCGGCGAAATACGAATCTACACTCGTGAACCGAGACAATTCTCGCCAGCCGATAAGGACTTCGTGGGCACCGTAGCTAATATAGTCGCCGTTAGTCTGGAAAAGACTGAACTGTATCAGTTGTTAAAAACAGAACATGAAGAAACGGTGGCTACACGCCGAAAACTGACGCGAATACCTAAATTACCTTCTTCTTCGCTTAGGCCATCCAGCTTCGGCCATCCCAGCGAAGAGGAATTCGCCAAATTGCTTGATTTCTATCGTATTGAATGGCTCTATGAACCTCGCTCTTTTCCACTGGCCTGGCAGGACAACAAAGTGGCGGAGATGTTCACGCCGGATTTTTACCTGCCTGAGCTGGATATTTACATTGAGCTGACGACGCTTAAACAGAGCTTGATTACGGAGAAGAATCGCAAGTTACGTCGCCTGAGGGAGCTCTATCCCGAGGTCAATATAAAGCTTCTCAATAAGAACGATTATCTCAGGCTGCTGGCCAAATATGGCTACGGGCTTCTGGGAGAAACGAAGATAGAAGGCATAGACCATGTCTTACTCAGTCACACCCAGATCCAGCGACGGATTAAAGCCCTGGCCAAACATATAACTCGCGACTACTCCGGTAGAAAACTGGTCCTGGTCGGCATACTCAGAGGCGTCATCTGCTTTATGGCCGACTTAATGCAAAACATCCCCCTGCCCCTCGCCGTCGACTTTATGGCTATCTCCTACTATGGCACTAACAATGAGTCGGCAGTAAAGATAACCAAAGACCTCGATACCAGCATCGCCGGGCGTGATGTGCTGATGGTCGAAGATATCGTGGACACCGGGATGACATTAAACTATGTTCTTAACCATTTGGCGTCGCATAACCCGGCTAGCTTACGCGTTTGCACGCTGTTGGATAAGCGTGTTCGCCGGCTCATCGATGTCCCACTCGACTATATAGGCTTCGAAATTCCTGATGAGTTCGTAGTAGGTTATGGACTGGACTACCACGGGGAATACAGAAATCTATCTTTTATCGGCGCGCTTAATCCGCAACTGATTGAAGAAGAACACAAGAAATAAAAAGCCCCAAGTAACCTCGCCCTTTCCGGTTCCACATCCTCTGGCACTTTTCGGCCTTCGCCTACGTCGTACCAGCACCCTGCCTCCCCGGTTGTAGCTCGATTGCTTGGGACTTTAATACACTAACACATTCTAAGCGTTTTGTCAAGACCCCAGGATTGGGGGTTCTGTTGCGTCTGGCTGCTAAGAAATTTTTTCACTTAGTTCCACAAATCATTTACTCGCTGATGCGGCTATCAAAGCTGCTATTAAAAGACCCAATAGAATGAGCATAGCTATATCATTTTTCTTTTTAACTTCTTCCCTTTCAGCTTCTAATAACCTAAGCAGTTCATCCCTTTCGTGTGGCAATATAGTGCCGTCTCGGTATCTCAATAACAATTCGTCTCGTCTTGTATATGGTTCAGGATTTCCTCTGCCCCTAATAAGCATTTCTGGAATAGATTCATTAACAAACTTCCAGAAAGGCTCGGTTTTTGTTTCAAGTGTCGTTAATCTCTGTTTAATGTCACCAAGTTCCCTAAAATAAGACCACACTAAACCTATAATTGCCGCTACTGCCACTACTGCTGATGAGATAATACTCACAGTTGCCATATTTCACCCCCTAACTACAGTATACCACCAGCTTTCCTTACAAACTCAGCCCAGTTTTTAAATGGTAACTTAATCTTGGCTGCCTCAGCGGGTGTATGGTTTTCAAGCGCTAGATGTGGTCTAAAGAAGTTATAGTGTATTAAGAAGCCCTGAAGAATTATATTAGCTGTCTCAGGTGTTTTGAAGCCCCATATTACCTTCGTTCGTTCCTTAATCGTTCCCTGAAATCTCTCAATTATATTGGTGCTATCAATTTCAGCAAATGGCGTGCTTTGAATGTGCTTGGTATCCGCACCAAAGGCAAGCTCGATGCCATCGAGGTACGCTAGAAGACCATCCGTTATCACATTCTTTGGTACGGTGTCAGCCCGCTTGGAAGCTCGTTCCATCAGTATCTGGGCTTGCTTAGCTCCACGATTAGGTGATAGATAGCTGGCAAGTAGGAATCGGGTATCTCGGTCAATTATGTCCCATATCCAGTAAAGCTTATCTTGAAACTTAATAGCTGTTTCATCTGCAATCCAAGTATCGGATACTTTAGGCTTGAATTCCTCAAATATGCCTATGGCATCCTTCGTGAACCTGATTAACCAACGATAGACGGTAGAACGCTCAACCTCATTGTCATAAGCCTGTTTCAGGAATTGAACTATATCGCTAAGCGATAACCCTGTGTAGTACATCGCCAGACTAGCCCCGATTTGCTCCACAGTTGTATGCATACCATAGGGAGCATCAAGAGTAGAGAATTCCCTCCGACACTCCAAACAAAGGTATTTCTGAGTGCCATTATCTATGCCATGCTTAATCACATAGGTAGAACCGCACCATTTACACCTTATCGGTTCAGGCTCAGTACAATGATGCTCGGTGCAGTACGTTGTCGGGTCATAGCAGTGATGTTTTTTTGTGGCTGTGCACCATTCAATTTTGTTCATTTTTTATCTCAGGAGATAACTTTTTATCTAGGAATGACCTACTAAGGCTAGGGTTAATAATAAGCACAGCTTTTTCACCAAGCCCTAATATAAGCTCTTTTGAGTCACTTGTCGTGATATATATTTTCCCGTCTACATTTGCCCATCCATACCCGCAAGTGTGAACTGATTTTCGGAGCGATTCAGATAATTTCTTATCATCCACATGAACTCCAACCGTTAAATCTCGCTTTCCTGCTTCACCAGAAACAGTACCACATACTTGACCTTTGCGTGTCTCCATATCGCATCTGCGTCTTTTCCCATCTGCACGCAAAAACCATAATTCCGCATGAACAGTTCCTATATCTATCGGAAAAGGCAATCTCGAAGCAATAACAACATCAGCCGATACCCAAGTATTCTGCTTATTCACCACCAACAAATCGAGTGTAGTACTCATAAATTGAGTAGGATTATTGCGCTGATAATTATCTCTCTCCTCTAGAGCATCAATTTTTTGTACAAGTTCATCAACTTTATCTATAGCCTCATTTCGTTGCCTATAAGGAGCACGAAATAAATTCCAAACATAAATAACCCCATAAATAAAAAACAAACCAAAAACAAAGACCAAAAATGTTAGTAAGCCAACTTGCCAATTGCTGATTTTATTGAAGGTTAAGCAGGCAGTTAAACTTGCCAAAACAGCACTCCCTAACACATCAACCCCCCAAAACCATTTGGCAGAGTTTCTAAAGTTTTCTGTGTCCCTAAAAGCCTTTCGTGGAGCGGATTCTCTTTTTCCCTGCATAGCTCTACTCTAGCATTGTCAACAGCCCTATGCAACAGAACCGGATTGGGATATAATACTTTCAATAAGATATAATTCTTTTTCAGAAGAATTCGACACATTCTGGGCTATCCTTGACTAGAGCGAACATCTTCGTAATTTAGCAGACAATCTTGTGGAGCATATTATGAAAAAAATTTATATAGTCGACGTAACCAACCGCGACGGCGTTCAAACAGCCAAGCTCGGCTTATCCAAGCTCGAAAAAACGATGTTGAATATTTACCTGAACCAGATGGGTGTTTTTCAGTCCGAGTTTGGCTTTCCTACCACCCGGCATGAATCGCTTTATCTCCAGGCAAACCTGGAATTGGCTGACATGGGTGTGCTGCATCCGATTCGCCTGGGCGGCTGGATAAGAGCACAGGTGGAAGATGTAAAAACAGCTTTCAAGCTTGTCCCGAAAATAAGGCACCTCAACCTCTCAGTCTCAACCTCCGAACAAATGATTGTGGGTAAGTTTCAGGGAAGAAAGACAAAAGATGACATTTTGCAGATGATGGTTAATGCCGTTGACGCTGCCCGCGCACAGGGTGCTGAGTCCGTCGGGGTAAATGCCGAGGACGCCTCCAGGACAGACCTCGACTTCTTGATTAAATTTGCTTCAGCAGCCAAACAGCACGGTGCCGACAGGTTTAGATATTGTGATACTCTTGGTTACAATGACCCTTTCACCATATACGATACGGTGAAAGCACTGGCTGAAAACGTCGCCATGCCTATTGAGATTCACTGCCACGGCGACCTGGGTATGGCTGTAGCCACATCGATTGCTGGAGCTAAAGGCGCCATCGATGGTGGTCAGGATGCTTATATCAACACCACGGTAAACGGCATTGGAGAGCGGGCCGGCAACGCCGACCTGGTGGCCACTGTTCTGGCCATAACCAAATCAAAGGGTTTTACCGGCAAATACGAGTTGGGCATGCCTATCGACCTATCGAAGTCATGGGAAATAGCCAACTTCGCCAGCTATGCCTTCGGAGTACCAATTCCCATAAACCAGCCGGGTGTTGGCGCCAATGCCTTTGCCCATGCCTCAGGAATCCATGCTGACGGTGTATTGAAAGACCCGCAGAACTACGAGCTGTACGACTATGCCGAACTGGGCAGAGGTGAGCCCGTTACCGTGGAGACGGGCAGAGAAATATGCTCTGGCGAATATGGAGGCATATCCGGTTTCAGACACTTAATGAAGAAAATAGAGCAGAAAATCGGAGGTAAGGTTGAGGAGGAGGTCGGAGATGTGGTCGAGATTTCGTTTGCCAGTGCCGAGGAAGCGGAGAAAGTCCTGGAGCTGGTAAGATATGCCAATGTCTGCGCTCAGAAACCGCTTGTCGAGGACGAGCTCCTTTTCATCGCTAAATACCCCGACATCGCCAGGAAACTGTTAACACTAACGCCTCTGGTATAGCTTCTCGCGGACCTGAAATAAGACTATCCTGCCGTTAATACTTATGGAAATAAATCTAACGCCAATCGGCTTCGTTAGAAACGCCGTCACAGAACCGAAAGGAGAGGACTGGCAGACGATTACCTCTGAGATAATAGTAAATGAAGATTTGAAGGAAGCTTTAAGCGGAATAGATGAATTCTCCCATATCATAGTTATTTACTGGATGCACAGGACGTCTCCTGCAGAGCGCTCCGTAATGAAGGTGCATCCCAAACGCAATCAGAATCTACCTCTGGTCGGCGTCTTCGCCACGCGCAGCCCGGCGCGTCCCAACCCCATTGGTATAGCTACCGTTAAACTTCTGGAATGCCGGGACAATGTTCTCAAAGTCATCGGCCTCGATGCCATAGACGGCACTCCCGTTTTAGATATCAAGCCGCATATACCGGGTGCCGACTCCCCTATCGCAGCCAGGACCCCCGGCTGGCTAACTAAATAACTGTCATTGCCAGTACTTTCGACGAATTCGTGGTTCCCCCGCTCATTCTGAGCTTGTCGAAGAATGCCGTGGCAATCTATGGGGGCGGTGCAAGGAGAGTGGCGCCGAAGATACCCGCCTGGCTAACAAAACAACTATTATGTAAAGTATCTCCGGCTTATTGACACCCGCTCATGGCAGCGCTAATATAACTACCACTGCGGGTGTAATTCAGTGGTCAGAATGCTTGCTTCCCAAGCAAGACGTCGGCAGTTCGAATCTGCTCACCCGCTCCAGGTTTATCCGCGGTATGAAGCCACGTAGGATACACTACTAGATAATTACTATCCGGCTGCGATTATTTTTCTTTGCCTTCGTACTTGAAAGAGACCCTCACCCTCGCCCTGTAGTTGGTAATCTTGCCATTTTCAATCTGCAGGTCCAGCTCCTCGATTTCTGCAATACGTAGGTCTCGCAGAGTTTTCGAAGCCATCTGTACAGCCGATGCGGCCGCCTTCTCCCAGGATTCAGGGCTCGTTCCCACCAGTGTGATAACCTTGTATACGCTGTTAGCCATTTTCCCCTCCCTTGACTAATTTTAATGTCCCGTATCTGATATTATAGGTTAAACCTCTATAAAGTCAATACATAACGACCTATTTCACCAGGAAAAAATAAAAATATTATGTCCGCTATTGCCATCAACCTGGGACTGTACCCCCCCGAACCAGGAGGTCATTTCGCCACCTGTCAGCAGCCAGGCTCGCCGTCATGCCCGCAGCAGCTACGCCTCCTCAATATCCTTATGGACAGGTTACGGGACAAAAGATAAATCTTTCTATACCACGGCATGGGCACCGACATGTTGGTGATAAAATCTCTCCAGCTTGGCATAGTATTGCTCCTTTTCACAAAAGAACCCGTCTCCATTATACGAATAATCAGGCAAGAAGTAGACCCCCACTGCACCAATATCTCTATAGATTATACAATCGTTCGTAGAACACTTATACTATTTTGCATACTTTCTTGGGCGGCGAGTACGACTTAGCCTGGTTGAATATCCCTTCTGGCGACTATATAATATGTAATCCAATGGGCCGTTAGCTCAGTTGGTAGAGCACCTGACTTTTAATCAGGGTGTCACAGGTTCGATCCCTGTACGGCCTACCAAACATAATTTTTCGGCACTCGGTCGCCGACTCACTGTCACCGTTAGTTTGTATTTCGCTTGAATCCATTCGCCCGGTTCCCTCATTGGCTTGCAGATGCTCGAAGTTCAGCTGGCAAATCACTTTCATCGACTCTAGTTCTTCGGAAGGATGAACCGCAATTCCTAGCTTGGACACGATGTCTAGCTTCTCCTCAAAGGTGGCCTCATCCAGATTCCTATCCCGTAGTACCTTCAATTCTTCTCTCAGCGCCTCAAGGTCAGTGGTACAAGAAACCGAGTCCTTCATTCTTTCTCTGAGTCGTTGAATCTCTCTTTGCGCTTTCGCTGTGGTTGCCCGGTGTTCGTCAATCCGCCTCTTGGCTTCGTCTAAGTTGTAAAGGCCAGCCTCGAAGCCCTCTTGAACCTTAGTAATTCTGGCCTCCGCCTGCGATATCTTCAGCACCTGAAGTCTGATTAGCTTTTCCATGTTCTCGTCCTGCAATTGCTCTGAGGAAAGCTGTTGCTCAACCCAGGAATCAGTCCTAAGCCACGAGCAAATATCCTGCCAAACCAGCTGATCCCAGGCACCAGGGACGAATTTCCTGTAATTGCAGGGGTTCTCAACCCAAGACTTGAAGTATCTGGAGCAGTGGTAGTAGACACCATTCAGGTGGCCCGCACGCCTAACCACCATTGGCTTGCCACACCTGGGGCAATATATGCGATTGCGAAGTAACGCCTCGATCGTTTTCCCCTGCTTGCCTCTTCCCCTGCCCCTGCGAGCAACATAAGCGTTGGCTTTCTGCCATAATTCTTCACTTATCAGGGCTGGAATCTTAAATTCTACCCATTCGCCCTTAGGTTTAGGCCTCAGAAGCGTCCTTTTGACCTCTGCAGTTATGTCAACTAAAGGTCTATCGGGGTTTGGCACCCTGGCATTGGCGTTATAATAGTGAGTCCCTGTGTAACAGTTATGACGGACGATGGCAGAAACCCTGGCCGGCGACCATTTGCCACCATCTGGGGCTTTGATACTCATGCTATTCAGTTTGTTGGCTACCCAGAACAGGCTGCGTCCTTCAGTACCAACCCAGGTAAAGATCTGAATCACGACCCAGGCTGGACTCTCATAGAGGAGTTGACCATCAGGATCAAACTCGTCAAGTTCCCACCACGCCCGCTTGATGATGACTTTGCCGCCAGAGGCTATCTCCCTGTCCGCCTTGTAGCGATAGCCGTAAGTGGCACGGCTTGCCGGCACCATGCCTTTGAGTACTCTTCCTATGTTGCCCGCCCTGGCGCTGTCTCTGTTTGTTTTGACCCTGAGGGCATTGGCCTGAGCCATAATCAGTCGGCTGGTGCTACTGGCCCAATCCGCTCCGCTGGGCACATCGCCGAAGACAAATTCCACGTTGTAGTGCGTGCATTCTCTCTCGAAGATGATCTGCTGCCCCGGATCCATTGTTAGCCGTCCCTGCAAAGGTATAAGCACTCCCTGAATCTTGCGCTTGGCTATTAGCTCCTTCCTGAGGAACATCATATTCTTCCGGCCAAGATATTCACTGCTCTCATGGTCAACAACAATATATTCCCGCGGCACGGTTACGGCTCTCTGCTTCGCCATGCGTGCGCAGGTAAGCAGATACTCAGGTATGCGATTGTTTTGCGCCTGCTCCTCTAGACTCTGCCGGACGTAAGCCGCCCACCAGATAGGCTTGGTAAGGTCACAGCCTTTCAGCCCGAAGCCCTCCTCGTAACCTGCTGCCTTTGCTGCCTCCTCCGTGTAACGGTATAGCTGTTCCCGGCTTATCACTTCCTTCGTCTCATTCATCTGTCTACCTCGTTTTGAATAGCGCTCTCCGGATTTCCCCCAGTCGACTCCTCTCATCTTCTGAGGGCCCTGGTTTTCCCTGGCATTGCCGGCAGAACCCTAGGATCTGGCACCATCGCTCTCGCCAGGATTCATCCTCACATGCTCCCTTCATCCAGGGCTGTGGCTCAGCCGGCACCCCCCTGCGGTCGAATGCCAAGGGGCAGTTTGTAATACCCCTCTCTGCCGTAGCAAGGGGGCAGCCATGCCAACCTGGGAAGCTCCAGACTGTCAAAAGTTCAACCTGCGGTATCTGGAACAAGTTCCTAATCAACTCCTCTGTAACCTTGTCCACGGCGCCTCCTTTAAGCTTATTTGTGTTCCCTTGGAACCCTTCTCAATCTAAACCTTGCTATAACCGTTCCATCGGGCTTTTCTTCAAGCGGCCACTCAATTTCCCCTGGGACAAAATCGTCATGTGGATACTGGGCATGTAATTTCGCGAAAATATTGGTGGCCCAGTTAATGACACTAGTATTGGGTTTTTGGGTTACCAACTCTCCCTCCTCCATCTTTGCTTGCCGCCATTTCCCCGCGATCTCCACCAAAGAAAGCCCGCAGGCTTGTTGCTGTTTCACCCAGTTAATAATACTCACGACCTCGTCCGGGAAGACTCCAATTACCCCTCGCCTATTCCCGAGGCCTTGCTTGCTAGGTTTTGCGATAATGCCGAGATCTTTTAATCTAGTGAGAGTAGGGTAGCTAATACCAGTTTCCTTTAGCAACTCCTCTGTAGTTATCATAACGAACTCCTTTGTCAGCTCGTTTTAATTATAATATAACGAGACCAAGGATGTCAAGTCAGTTGCAAGGCAAGGTAATTCCACGGAGGGGAATCGAGCGGCAAGGACTGGTCAACGAGTCGCTTATGCCGTAACACAAGTAGCATCTTGCCTTGCATGGTTCACACTCTCAGGCCTCCTTCCGCCACGACCCCAGCTAAAAAAGAGGGGCGATACCCTTCATAACATGCGACTTGAACGATGAGTATCTGGTGGACAGAAAGACCACCTTCGCTAACAAGCTATAGGATCCGATAGCTCAGTCACTTCGCATTCTCTGATCAATACCACTGTAGACCAGCCATTAGGAGAAAGCAAATCAATTCGCCGTGGTTTTCTATGGTTATCGAAAGTAACTGTGATGGATTCTGTAGGATTCATGAAACTCGCTTTAATAGGACCCCTATGAATTCAACCTATTTATTTAAGGGCGTTTATACCCCGGCATCAAAGCTTTCAACATTTCCTGTTAACGATGTCCCAATTGAGACTACATCGTTTACACTTGGTAAAAGATTGGCAGGGCATCCTTTGGAGTTGACCCGGAGCTGGCTCTCCTCCAGCTTATTACTATCCCCTTGACAGGACTCTTGAGTTTTTTACATTACCGTCTATCTTAACCGTATACGGTATACGGTATAAGGTATAGGTAATGATTACGGTAGAATGGTAACTGTTCGCCAGTATTTTCTCTGCAGGCATAGTGTAAAGGACGGGCGATCCCGCTTTTAGTGAGGATGATTCTAGAAGTACGACTGCCTTTTTGTAATGTAGGTAAAATAATACGATGAATCGTTTGCTTTGACAATCCGCGTTGGACACATTTTGGTCAATTGTTAAGATATTGAACAAATCAGGCGTTTGTTCAACATACCGTAGGGACAGTATGGATATGAAGGGATGACTAGCCACTCCCAATTTTGACATATATATCATCAGCCGCCTATTATTGAAATGAAAATTCTATTTCTCGTAATGAGAGGTGTTTTTTGGAAAAATCGATAATAATTATCGGGGCGGGAATAGCAGGTTTATCTGCTGGCTGCTACGGGCAGATGAATGGTTACAAGACACAAATATTCGAGATGCATGACAAGCCTGGAGGCGTGTGTACTGCCTGGGAACGGAAGGGCTATATCATTGACGGCTGTCTCCACTGGGTATTTGGCTCTAGTCCGAATTCCAGCTATCACCATATGTGGGAAGAGCTGGGGGCTGTTCAGAACCGCCAGTTCATCAACTTCGAGGAATACCGTAGAGTCGAAGACAAAGACGGCAAAGCTTGGACCATCTATTCGGACCTAGACCGCTTGGAGGAGCACATGAATGAGCTTGCTCCGGAGGATACAAAGGTTATCGGGGATTTCATTGGCGGAGCACGTGGCATGGCTCGTCTTAACTGGAAGATGGACAAAGCGCCTGAACTGCATACTCCGTTTGACAACCTCAAGATGATGCTTTCCATGATGCCCTTCATGCCAACTTTTCTGAAATTCAGAAAAGCCTCCGCGGGACAATATGCTCAGAGGTTCAAGAATCCGTTCTTGCGTCGGGCTTTCACCGCAAGCTTTGCTGGCGACTTTGCAGACTTTGCCCTGCTAGCTAGGCAAGGAACACTTGCGTTCCAGCATACTAAACAAGCTGGATGCCCTATCGGTGGCTCCCTGGAATTCGCACAAGCCATAGAAAAGCGATACCTTGGACTCGGCGGTCAAGTTCATTACCGTTCCCCTGTAGCCAAGATACTCGTCGAGGATAACCGGGCAGTAGGCGTTCATCTGCTCGATGGAACGGAATACCGAAGTGATATTGTCATCTCAGCGGCTGACGGCCATACCACCATCTTCAACATGCTTGACGGCAAGTTCTTTAATGACAAGCTTAAGGAATATTATGCGAAATTACCTCTATTTCCGCCCCTGATTTATGTCGGTCTGGGCGTAGACCGTTCTTTTCCTCCTGAGCCACACGAGATTGTCTACATGCTGGAGGAACCTCTTACCATCGGAAACAAAACCTGTGATCGTATGTGCTTGGACATCTATAGTTATGACCCAACCTTCGCCCCTCCTGGCAAGACTGCGCTGGCGGCCTTTCTCTATGCTGACTTCGACTACTGGCAGAAGTTGAGGCAGGAGAACCGGGAACAGTACAAGCAGGAAAAGGAGAAAGTCGCCGACCAGATAATAGCTTTTCTCGATACACGCTTCCCAGGACTTGCCAAGCAGATAGAAATGCGTGATGTGGCCACGCCGGCTACCTGGGAACGCTACACTGGCAACTGGCAGGGTTCTTGGGAAGGCTGGTTGCTTACCAGCAAAATCTTCATGACGCGAATGAGTAAGGAGCTACGCGGTCTGAACAACTTCTATATGGTTGGCCAGTGGGTGGAGCCAGGAGGAGGAACACCAGCTGTAGCAGCCTCAGGACGCAACGCGATTCAGATTATCTGCAGGCGGGACGATAGGAAGTTTACCACCACAAAGCCTCAGGAGGAGAAACAAAGTGAAAAACAACTTTGATGTGGTCATTATCGGTGCTGGTATTAGTGGCCTTATGGCCGGTGTCAATAGAACAAGAACTATTCTGAATACCAACTGTGAGGACTCGAACTGCTATTATCCCTACGTTAATAATCATTATCAAAAGTTCAAGCCACCTCCCAGTAGCGCCTAGTATGTCACATTATGGACTATTGTTACATGGGCGAGCTTGTTGAAAATTTCTCTTCGAGGGCGCTGAGGTCTAGTGATGCTTCTAACCTTTCGCCCGCTTAGGTCGCTTCCGCCCAGGCTTTTCCATCGCTGCCAGGTCCTCCTGGGCCTTTTTCAGCCAGCCGTCGGCACCGCATTCTTTGTAGATTTCTATCGCCTTGTTCAGTTTCTCTTTAGCTCCGGGCGGGTCGCCTTTTCGTTTCAGCAGCTCGGCATAAGAGGCATAATCCCTTCCCAAGTAGAACCTCATGCTGTTCCTCTTATCGGCTTCGATGGCCTTCTTGACCCATTCCTCCGCCTCATTCATGTGCCGGTCATCAATATTGAGTAGTATCTCACCGATATATCTTGCCATCAACCCTCCACACACCTTTTGCCTATTCTCATGGTAAGACTCGAATATATCCTTCAAGTCTATGTCCTTTTCGTTACTCATCACTTTCGCCCTGGCCAAACCCATTCTATATAAGTTAAGGAAAGAGGGCAAAACCCTTCCGCGTTTCAACACCGAAATTGCTTTGTTGTAACAGTCCTGGAATTCTTGATATTTTCCCTTCTCAAAGTAGGTCTCGCCCAAAAAGGAACTTGCCGAAGCCTGCCACAAAAAGAAGTTGATGCTATCACAAAAATCGATCGCCTTCAAGAGCTGTACCTCGGCTTCATCCAAAAACCCCTTGCAAAAACACAATGCACCATGGCTGGTGTACGCCAATGCCTTTGACCCTGTATCGCCGCTCTCTTCGGCTAGCCGTACCGCCTCACCGCTGGTCTGATAGCCAAGATCAACCTTTCCCTGATAATGATAAACACGCATGGCTATATTGCTTTTGACCCTTGATATACCCCAGAGGGTATTTGCCGCTACATTGATCTCCAAAGCCCTTTCCGAATGATAAAGGCCTTTTTCAAATTCACAGTTGTCAGCAAGGGCCCATCCCAACCGGAAACTTGAAAAAAACAAGGAAGGAAGATCGTTCAACTCTTCCGAGAGCTGCAAAGCCTCCCCTAGGTATTTGAAGGCCGCGGGGTAATCCTCCTCAACCGTATGACTATATGCCCCTATTATGGTATATATCTGGGCAATCCTCCTTTTATAACCACGCTTCAAAGCCAGCTCAACTACCGGCTCAACAGCCTCTTTGGCCTCAACATGATAACTTAGCTGAAGGTAATAAAGCCCAAGGGTCGTTCTGGCGTCGATTATCTTCTTGTCCACTTCCTCCGTCGCGGGTAGTCTCTCAAGACAGGCTACTCTTTTCTCACCATACGCAATCGCATCATTAAGAGAGCCGGCTTTCTCAACCTTCCTTGCCGCGAGCCGGCAATACTCAGCCCCTTTCTCGTAGCCCTCGCCCGCAACATAATGCTCAGCCAGTAACTCATAATGCTCATCCAGGTTTTCTTTATATATGTCCTCGATGGCATCGCCTATCTCTAAGTGAAGCCTCTTCTTCCTCGCCTCCAGTATCGAGTCATACACTACCTCGCGTGTCAGTGCGTGCCTGAAAATATAGGTCGACTGAGGATATATCCCCCTCTCGTACAGAAGCTCAGAGTCCTTTAATGCCGACAGGTGAGACAACAATTCCTGCCCTGGTATGCCCATCACCCTCTGTATCAGCTCGTGGCTGAACTCCCTCTCGATGGCTGAGCCTGTCTGAAGCACCCCCCTGGCGGCCTCGGGCAGGGAGTCCACCCTGGCCATGATGACATCCTGAATAGTGCTCGGTATGGTTACATCGTGAATATCTCTGGTCAGATGGTAGAGACCGTCCTTTTTATCAATTATCTTGAGGTCTTTAAGTGACGTTATGAACTCCTCGATGAAAAAGGGAATACCTTCCGTCTTCTGCAATACGAGCTCCTGAAGCTGTGTCTCTACCTGCTCCGTGCCCAGGAGATAGGCCAGCATGGCCAGGCTCTCCCGGTTGGACAGCCGGTTCAGGGTCACCTGGCTGTGGTATGACCTGGTGCCCCAGGTGTGCACGAACTCGGGCCGGTAGGTGAATATCAGGAGTACCCTGGACCCCGGTATGCTCTCCAGCAGATACTTCATCGCCTCCTCAGAGCTTTTGTCCGTCCAGTGCAGGTCCTCAATGGCCATTATCAGTGGCCGTATCTCTGAACCTTTAAGGCAGATTCGCTTTACCGCCTCCATCATCCGGTCTTTCTTGCCTTCCGGGCTCATGGGTATCTTGTCGATGCCGCTATCCTTGACACCCAGCAGCTCCAGTAGGTAAGGGAGAGTGGAGGCTTCGTCTACCCTTAATTGCTTCAGGCCCTGCTTGACCTTATCCCTGACCTGGTAGTCCTCGTCGTCTTCCCTGATACCAAAGTTCGACTTCAGTATATCTATGATGGGATGATAGGCTACACCCCGTATGTACGACAGGCATTTGCCCTCCAGAAAGGTCACGTTCTCGCTGCCGATTGCCTTCCTGAACTCATATAGCAGCCGTGATTTGCCTACACCGGCCTCGCCCATGATGGAGAAAGCTTGCCCCTTGCCTGCCCTGGCACGCTCAAAGCCATCGAGTAATAGCTCAAGCTCTCTCTGCCGGCCGACAAAGGGAGTCAGTCCCCGCTCGGCGCTGACATCAAACCTCGTCCTCATGGTGCTGGGAGCAATAACACGGTACGCCTTGACCGGTTGTTCCTTACCCTTGACCTGTCTCTCACCCAGCGCCTCAAACCGGAAGAAGCCCTCGGTGAGCTTGAAGGTATCTTCGGTGACATAGACTGTGCCCGGCTCCGCCAATCCTTCCATCCTGGAAGCCAGGTTCACCGTGTCCCCCATCGCCGTGAACTCCACCCGGAGGTCGTTACCCAGCGTGCCAACGACAACTGGGCCGGTATTGATGCCTATACGCATCTTTAGCGGAGGAACCTCGGTCTCTCCCTTTAGCGTGCCGCTGAATTTGGCCATTTCCCGCTGAATGGCCAGGGCAGAACGGATGGCCCGCTGCGGGGCATCCTCCACGGCGATGGGTGCCCCGAATAAAGCCATGATACCGTCACCGGTCCCCTTGTTGACCGTGCCGCCATACTCGTGTACCTTATGAATCATCATCTCAAAGAGTTCATCCATTATGGAGTACACTTTCTCCTCGCCTAGCTTCTCGGAAAGAGGGGTGAATCCCTTCAGGTCGCAGAACATGACGGTGACCTGTCTGTGCTCACCTTCGATTTTTCCTCTCTGGGCCAGTATCTTTTCGGTCAGTCCTCCAGGCAGGTAGCGCTGGAGCTTCTCCAGCTTTTCTTCAAAGGAGATGGCTTTGGATGGTGGTGTCGTGGGAATGGCTAAGTCGTGGCCACAGTCGCCACAGAACTTCTTACCCAAGGGGATATTCACTCCGCAGTTGGGACAAAATGATTCCATCTTGTCCCCACACTGCTCACAAAACTTAACCCCTTCACGATTTTCGGCCTGGCACTTTGGGCATTTCATTTTACACAGCCTCTGTTACAAAGATTTCGTGAAAGACAATGCCTGGGTAATTCACAATACCATCCCATATAGCTTGAATAAAAAAGGGCACCAATAATCGCTATCAAACAGCGATTCCAGTACCCTTGTTCCATCCCCCAGCTCCTATACCCGACTTATATCGTTCCTGGACTTTTTTCGTATCAGATTAATCTAGCCTACTCCTGCCAATGGTGGTTGTCAATATCCCGGACTGCAAAAAGGGACCCTTGTGCGTGCGGAATGTAACCATAACTTTGGAAGGGGAAGTAGTGCTGGCAAGAGACTAAAATAACAAAACGCCCTTTTGTTGTCACCGGCTGCTCGCGGTAGACTCAGCCATCGTCTTGCTAGGATTTTCTGGACTATAATCTGATAAATTCCTGGTAAATCAGCAGTAGGAATGACTTCTGATTTACCACTTTCTTGGTCGAAAGGCTACTACATCTGTCACTATCCTGGCGGCATAGCACCCTATGTTGAGGTTATAGTTAAATTAACACCTCCAATCATCTTGCCTTCAATGAAACCCGTTATTGCGAACTCTGCTGGGGTTTCAGTTTCAACCTTGCCCGGATCGACTACGAGGAACGCCCGTGCACTGTCCCCAGGCTTGATCACCTGTGGATCTGGATGCATAACTTTGGTGACCCACGGCCCCTTCTCCTTTTCGCCTTCCTGACCAGGCCGAAACACCTGCCTTACTTCAATAAAAACCGCAGCCGGGTTTTGTGTTGGATTCGAGACCCAAAAAGCGACCATGGCGGCTGAGCTAGTAGGCCCAACATGGAGGTTCTCTTGCCCCACATTGTTTGAAGGGGATATGTCTTCCACATGATAGATCTCGACTAGGATGCATATATGGCCGGTAGCTTCGGGCGTAAATGGCGCCTCAGCAGTGGCACCCGCGGGACCTACATCCAGACCAGTACTATAGAACTCGGTCCAGGGGCCACCTATACCGAAATCAGCCCAGGAGAAGACAACTTTTGCGTTATCAGCTTGAACCCCGGTGCCGTTATGGATCGCGGCCTTAACCGTATATTTCGTCAGCACTGTCAAGTTATTCGAATCCACCTCATTGTTGCCTTCGAACAATCGAATATCCGGGTTGTTCCAGATCGGGTTACAATCTCCACTGTTCAGTATCCACGTATTCGGGTCCCACTGACTATAGATCCATAGGTCGACAAGTTTCTTACTGCGTACATGAAAGACGCGAACGGCGCACCGGCCGGATTTCTGGCCTACGGCAATTAGATTCGCTGGCCCAAGCGGATCGGACCAGGGTACCTCGATTTCAACATCTGCACCAACCTGGCCAAAATCTCCGCCAGATGCTTCAATTGTTTTTACTAGAATTTTCTGTCCCGATATTTCAAAGTAGATATCTACATTCTCCTTGCTGAAATTCTGGCCGCCAAGCAAGAAGGGCTGACCTTTTGCGCCATTGTCAGGGTCGAGGCGATTTAGCACAGCTCCCCCCGCGGTTACCTTGATTGTATCCTTATACGGAAGGTAGTTAAGAGCCGAGGCCGTGATTTGGATTTCAGTATCGGTAATTGTGTCTACCGCAAAAAGAGCGATGCCCCCGGGGTCGGTGTAACTAACCTGTATTATTTCTTCCGGAGGAATGCTGCCACCACTGACTGGTGTTAAAGTACGAGTGAGAGTGACCGTCGCGCCTTGGACCGGCGTACCGGAATACGGATCTGTTACCGAGACCATGAAATCCTGCTTTCCAGTTGAACCAATTGACTCAGGATGGTACACAGCCAGCCTGACCGGAGCTCGCGTCCAAATCGGCATCTCTGGATCGCCGAAGAGGTTATACAATTCGAAGAGTGATTGCACTGATTGCATCCCGGTGCCAGGACCCAAAAGGTTGGCAATATAAATCTTGCAAAAATTGAGTATTTGGCCCATGCGGAGTAATGGTGCTATATCCATGGGCGGAAGCGGCACTGATGGTGGCGTAGGATTGAAATCAGGCCAGATAGCCTTGTAAATGCCTAGTATCATGAATTCATCTGGTGTCGGTGCATCACGAGTGGCACCGATCACGGCCACAGCACCGGCCCATTCTTTTCTGAGCAAAGACTCGCAAAAACATTCCTCATTGGCTCCGGGAGCTTGTTGAATCCCCCTATCTATTTCGTTGTCAAACCAGCCGGTCTCACACGCCAACGAGAATATGACCGGTAATTTCCCGACATTGGATAAGGAGTCACCATTCATGAACCAAGGACTCGACCACCCAAACCACTTTCCATGTCCCTTGTAGGTCATGAGAAAATTTCCCGTGTTAATAGCCTGTATGATGTCTTGTGTCCCTCCGCTCCACGGGAAACCGGGTAACTTCAACTCATCAGGTAGATCTGTACCATCCTGATACCATAATGGACCTTTCGGAGCGCTACCACTATGACAATAGATGCGCTGAACGTCATAACCTTGGCCAATTAGATAAGTCCGGATTGCCTCAGCAAACTCGATTGTGTAATAGCCATCATCTTCCTTACCGTCGGAGTTGTCATCAATAAAAACGGTTACCAGGGATGTGTCATGATAAAATTTAGCGTCCTGGACTTCCTCATTCTCGTAATAGATAATCTTGTCGACTACATGACCTAGCTGGGCGACATTATCAACCGACCAACGGCCCAGGAAAATATCGGAGAAATAGTCATTACCGTCTACGGTGGCGTAATAGATATCGGTCGCGATCGGTGTCGCATTACCATTAGAATCAAGATGTTGTGGATGAGGAAGGCCGTCGTTTGGGGGAATGTAATTAGAATCTCCTATCAACAAGACATATGCTGGCGCGGGATACCAAGTATGATACGCATTCCGTATATAGGTTTTGATCGCATCGGCTGTATTGCCGCCAGGAATCGTACTCACATCCACCACTTTTGTGATGAGACCTTTTCGCCGCTTCCAGTTTGCAAATTTTACCAATGGGTCCTTATTATAAAAATCGGGATGAGTGAGGATCAGATAGTGACAGCCGGTTAATTCACTTGGTTCTGGCGGAGGAATACCGCAACTATAGGTACGTGTAGGTGCCTTGTAGTTAATTACGGATGATTGCAACAACGCCTCAAAAGGGGCAGATGCGATTCTTCTGTCGACCCCCTCAATTTGGGCAGGATGGTCGTATTCCAATCGTACCTCGATATTTGAAAAAGCCGTCATCTTCCTGGTGGTAAAGTTATATTGCAGGGGGCACACCTTCAGAAATACCAGCCGGTGGCCACGGATCACACCAATGTCTTTTGCCTGTATTGCCACCGGCGTGGATGGATACGTGGCAGCAGATAGATATGTCACTTTATCAATTTTGAAAGCGCGTTTGACGTTACTGGCAGCAAGATATTCCGGCTTCTGCGTGGGGTAGACATTATAACCTTCTAATGTAATGGGTTCTTTCTTCACAATGATGGGATTGATGTCCACACCATGTGGCACTTCGATAATCTGGCCCACTATCGGTAATTGGGGCTTCCCGACTTCTAACATCGTTGCTCTGCCCGGAATGGATAAATGGTGATACGCTACACCATCGAGTATTTCTTTGCGGACATGCATGCCGTTGATATCAAAATTCACCGTTAATCCGGTGGTGGTTTCGTCCTTCATGTAAGAGCGCGCAGGTTCTCCTGGTTTGCTATCCTTGGTAAATGGAACCCAGCCCAGTTTTGGCGGCACCAAGACCCTCGTCTTTACGATATTCGTTTTCCTCTGAGGCGCCCCAAAGCTATCGAGGAAAGCTTGATTACTTATTACTCCATCAGAGTCAATCCTGGCCTGTACCTCAACGTATGAGCCCTGCATGGGCGACAATTTTTTCACCCGCCATGTTACAATACGTTTCGTCCTATCATATTTACCATTGTTAAATACGGTAACATGAGAGAGTCCATCTGGCAATCTGTCTGTAATAATGATGTCAGCCGGAAATGTCGTCGAGTTATGATAGTAAATACGATATTTAATCATATCGCCGACAGTTCTTGTATCACGAGTCAATTCGCCCAGGTGAGATATGATAACCTTTTTAAATACAGGGGCTAATTCACGCTTATTGATCTTCCTCATTTTAGAAATCATAGTGAAATAACCTCCCTTTCTGTGTTTCACTGCGCAATCATCGGCGTCTCTTCCTGGTGATAATAATAAAAAACCGACCACCTAAGTGGTCGGTTTCACTATTGGCTCTGCAGCGCCCAAGTGCCCCCTCACGGACGCTGTGTCTTTGCCCCCACTTATTTATAAAAGTTACAGGCCTGGTTCACTCGATATTATATACCGACTGTCAAGACCCACATATTATTTGGTGTTCGGTACTATACTATATGGATAGTCCAACTAGAGGACTGAACATTCCGCTAAATCGTGCAATAAGTTAAGACAGAATTGCCTGCCTATTTATCGAATCCGGGGGGATAGCGAAATGATTGCGATACTCACCAAAAACAAAAGAAGTACGTTGACAGCACCTTGTTCATTCGCTACCGCTAATGTATAGAGTGGAAGCAGGAAAAAGAAATCAAAAGCGGGCACGCTGAGAATCAACACCATTATAGATGGACCAATTCCCAGGTAAAAGGCAGATATAACAACACACAAAAGATAGAGCATGTCCATATTGCTGGGGTCAAAATAAGGAATGGTTTTCAATAGTTCGCCAATAATAGTGGCTCCAAATACTAGCCCTATGCCTATTAGATATGCCTTCCAGCGGCCAGACCTCTGTTTTCGCAAAATTTTCTCTTGTCTTCTCAAAGTTTTCTCTTTTGTGGAGCGTTCTGCCTCGCGGGTATAATACCAAGTGCCTCATAACACTATTGAAGCAATTGGCACAGCCCCACCTCAGCAATATGCCGGAACAATTATAGCAAACTTATTATCAAGTTACCTTGTGTCGAATTTTAATTAAAGGAATGTATCTTGGCGTCAATTGGGAATAAGATTGCACATTAGTCAGAAATGTTCTGCTTTTTTTCCTAAAAAAAGGGCGTGGCTGTTAACCGCTTGGCCGTAGGTTCGAGTCCTACCTCGGGAGCCAACATCTTCCTATCATTTATTTGACACTCTACTCCTTCAAACTTAGAATACGACTAACCTTAAAAAGGATATTTCGCCCGTGCGCATAGT
The DNA here is from genome assembly GCA_050011565.1 of Dehalococcoidia bacterium. Taxonomy (GTDB): domain Bacteria; phylum Chloroflexota; class Dehalococcoidia; order GIF9; family UBA5629; genus 9FT-COMBO-48-23. The sequence goes on along the minus strand of JBEKIW010000004.1, from coordinate 5,949 downwards.
TAAAGTCAATCGAAAGGGCGTACCAGTCGCTGGTAGGGAGTTCTTTGACCTCCTATATGCTGATAGCGAATTTTGCGAGCGGCTAGGGCGCACCATGTTGGCCGCAGGAAGACTTGAGACTGAACTGAAATTATACTTAGACGCCAACTTGGTAAAATACAAGGAGCACGCAACTCTCGGCAATCTCATTAACCTGTTGAAAAAGCACGGTCTTATGAAAAAAGTACAACCCTCTCTTGAGCTTTTGAGAGACCAACGGAACTATCTAACACACAACCTTCACGCTCTGTTTTCAGGTCTGATAGGAGAGACAGTACTGGAGAGGTCAAACTTGCTAGATTCCGATATTGATACCTTTGCTGAGCGAGCTTGGCAACTGGCAGAGAACCTGGACGGACTCGCGGACGTTATGGCAAAAGAGAATGCTACGCTGAGCTTGGGAACTAACTTACCACCAGAAGGTCGCTAGTTCAAATCCAGTCCCCGCTACCAATTTTCAAGCCTAAAATGTCCCCAAATCTTTAATGTATCTGGTTAAGGGGTGAGTAGAGTTGGCAGAGTTCTCAAGGGACACCTGTTACTTTAATTTTCCAACTAGTATTTGCCGGAGTTATCTTTAGATAAAATGTACCGGCTCTATAAATATAACTTGATGAATCCGTCTCACCACAATCCAATATCTCGGCCGCATAATCTGAATTATTTACATCGTAAACATATATAACCATTCCCGCGGCTGAAGTCCCATCGCTATATTTCTCGGGGTTGATAAATTCCCATTCCACCAACCAGGGCGATTGAGAAATGTTGAATACTTCGGTATTTTTATCGCCACTACCAGTCCATTCATTTATCAGTTGGGGTTCGCTAGATACAGTGCTGGGAGACGTGGTGCTGGCTGGTGCCGCAGGTTGTTGTGTCGGCGGCTGGGTAGTTGTTGATGGTTGAGTACAGATACAAACAGCACAAGTACCGAATATGCCTAGGCCTAGCAAAACTATCCCTGCTGTAATCTTGTGCGCTAAAGTGAGCTTCGTCTTTGGTGTTTCAGCCTTGTATTGTTGCTGGTCTTGTGGAGTCTGTTGTGGCTGGTACGCCGGTTCTGGTTGTGCCGCTGGCGGTATATATTGCACTGGTCCTTGCTGCGACCAGGCCAAAGAACACTTACAGTAAGGACACGGGTTGACCCCGTATAGAATGTCCTTGCCGCACTGGGGACACTGGTACCACTGCTGCATCTCGCTCCACCTCCTGCTTACCTCAGTCGCGAGTGTGCTGCTTCCTAAAGTATACACCCACCCAGACTAAAATAGAAGACCATCGTCCCTTTGACCTGCAGTTAGGGCAAGTATGCCCCCACCGAGGTCTGCCGAGTCCACCGCTCTAAATCTAGTCCAATCCCTCTATGTAAAGCAAGTAATACTGTCACTAGAAGCCAAACAACAGATGGTTGACACAGTATGATATATGTACAATATTACGTGCAGATTCTTGCACAGGGAGGCTTATTCATGTTTGGTTTGGATATATTACAGGTAAAAAATATAGTAGAGTCGAGAATTCTTAGCTCAAGTGGTATTTCGCGCAACCCTGAACTAAGAAGTCTAGCTACTCTTATAGCCGAGGGTGTAGCAAATGCAGTACAAGAAAACAACAGAAAAATCACAGAACAAGTCAAAGAGGAAATTAGAAGGAAGACTAGGTAACTCTATCTTTATGAGCCTAACACGCTCCTTTAGCTACGGAGTTTTTGGTGAAATTCTTGGTCTCTTTAGGTCTGCGGTTTAGTATCGCGTCAATTAGACAGGTTTACCAGCTCTTTGAAATCGGTCTCTCTTAATATACGTATCGGCTGCCCCTCAGATATTAACTCTTCCGCCTTCCTGTGCTTGGAGCTTTTTTCATGACCTGCCAAACGTCTGATGTCCTGGTCACCAACAACTAGCAAGGTGGTCTCTCTGTTTACGCTTGATATAACCTGACAGCCGATTTTTGCGGCCATACTTGCCGCCTCTCGCCTAGGTATGCTTAACGCGCCGGTAAACACTAGGACTTCTCCATAGAGAGGGCCCTCTGGGTTGCCTTCTCGCTTGATGGACTGGGTGGAGAGGTCAATCGGTTGGTTAACCCGCTTTAACCATGCCTCTAGGTCGATTCCCGACTTCCTGACGGCTGAGATAAGGATGTAACCCGCGGCTTTGGCGTCTTCTAGCGCATCATGATGCTTAAATTCGTAACCGAGGCATGCGCATACATTGTCGAGGCCATATCCACTCCATGCGAATTCCTTCCAAGTCCTGCGCACTACACGAGCCGAATCTAGCCATGTGCAGTTAGGCGTTACCATACTGTACTTGTTGAAGGCTTGACTAATAGCGACACGGTCAAAATGCGTGTGGCATACACTGATACGCTTGTCTAGGTATTTATGGATTTGGTCTCTGACCTCCGGAAGTTTGGGAGCACCGACAACTGTCGATTCGTCAATTCCGTGAATAGAGACATTGATAATATCAAAGTAGTCTTCTGGGTTAATATATGATTTCCACTCATCCTCAAGAACCCCCGATTGGTAGTACGCAATACCAACCTGGCAGATAGATGACATGTCAGCATTGGCTGTTTCTACATCAATAGCTATGAATTCCATGCGCCCCCTCGGCTCGTAGCTAAGGCAAGTATACATCCCTACTATAATCTGTCAAGCCGCCCCCGCCGCAGTATCTTGTAGACGGCCTGCCGGCCAAGCTTGCACATCTCGGCCAGTTGCCTAACCGGCACCCCCTTCCTCCGCAATTCCCTGACCTTATCATCCCTCTTCCTGCGTCTCCTAGGCGGTCTCCCCTCCCTCGGCCCCAGCACCTGCCAGACGAGCAAATGCAGCAGAAAGTTGAATAAAATGATGGACATCCCATATAGACTATTCTTTTAGGTCACAATACATCGTTTTGTTCACTGAACATTACGATGGAAGGTGATGTGGGTAGAAAGGGCTGCACCTTTGTATCCAGGATGATTTCTCCATTTGATATGGCTATACTTACCATTAAGCTCAAAAGAAAAATCTAATGAGGAGGTAAAAAATGCCTATTGTTCACGTAAATTTCTGGGAGGGCGTTGGAGAGGAGAAAGTAAAAACGATGATACAGGGTATAACAAAAGTTATCGCGGATTTGGGCGTCCCAGAACATGCTATAGAAGTACTCGTTCATGAAATTCCCAAAACGCACTGGGGCATTGGCGGTGAGCCGGCTTCAGAAAAACTTAAAGAAATATCACCACCCAAGTAGCATCTCACCTTTATGCCTTTTCCTGAACAAAGGTTCATTTTTCAATGCTGCGTTTACCTTTGTGTGAAGCACCTCCCGTGAAGGGCATACAATCTGGCTTTTTGTGACTTCTTATTTTGATATATGCTATTCTGTGGGGGTATTGGGATATCTGGGGCAAAGTGGGACTGATATTGGTCCAAACGATGTGAAGGCACTAACCGCAGAAAAACGGAGGAGGGTTAAGAAATGGCACTCAAGACTAAGGAAGAGTACATAGAAAGTCTCAGGAGACTGGGGACAGTGGTTTATCTTTTTGGCGACCAGGTAAAGGACTGGGTCTCTCACCCCATTATCCGACCCTCTATCAACTCTATAGCTATGACCTATGAGCTGGCTCACGTGCCTGATTATATGGAGCTATTTACGGCAATGTCGCATATCACCGGGAAAATTATCAATCGGTTTACCCATATCCATCAGAGCCAGGATGATTTGAAAAGGAAAATTAAAATGCTGAGGGTGGTGGGGCAGAAAACAGCTTCGTGCTTCCAACGATGCGCCGGACTGGATGCCATAAACACCGTGTCAGCGGTTACTTTTGAGGTGGACAAGGCAGTGGGTACCCAGTATCACCAGAGATTTAATGACTTCCTCAAGTATTTACAGGATGAAGACCTGGTTTGCTCAGCAGCCATGACCGACCCTAAGGGGGACCGAAGTTTGCCGCCGAGCAAGCAAAAGAATCCCGACCAGTATCTACGGATAGTTGAGGAGGGGAAAAATGGCATAGTTGTTCGTGGCGCCAAGGCACATATTACCGGCGCTGTCAATTCTCACGAGGTATTGGTAGTCCCAACCAGAGCTATGGTAGCCGAGGAAAAAGATTATGCGGTTTCCTTTGCCGTTCCTAATGATACTAAAGGGGTATTCTTTATTTATGGGCGTCAGCCATCAGACACACGCCGACTGGAGGCCAGTGTTACGGATGTTGGCAATATCAATTTTGGTGGTCAAGAAGCTCTGATTATTTTTGATGACGTTTTTGTCCCCTGGGAACGTGTTTTTCTTAACGGGGAATACCAGTTCTGCCGCCGTCTGGTGGAATTATTTGCTGCCTTTCATCGAGCCAGTTACGGAGGCTGTAAATCTGGTGTGGCAGATGTCCTCATTGGTGCCGCTGGCCTCGTCGCTGAAATTCAAGGAACACACACTGCGTCTCACATTCGCGATAAGTTAATTGAAATGATCCATCTCAATGAAACGCTTTACGCTGCTGGAATCGCCAGTTCGTCTGAAGGTCATCAACTCCCCAGCGGTGGCTACGCTGTAGATTCGCTTCTGGCAAATGTGTGTAAACTCCACGTCACTCGCTTTCCCTTTGAAATAGTTCGTTTAGCCCAGGACATTGCTGGTGGTATTATGGGCACTATGCCATCAGAAAGGGAGTTTAAACATCCCGAGGTAGGGCGATATGTGGAGAAGTATTTAGAGGGTGTGGCTGGCATACCCGCTGAAGTCCGCTTTCGCCTGATACGCCTCATGGAAAGCATGACGATGGGAACAGGGTCAGTGTGTTTATTATTAGAGTCTATCCATGGTGCTGGCTCACCTCAAGCCCAGCGGATAATGATTGACCGCGAAACTGACTGGGAGTTTAAGAAAAAACTTGCCAGAAGAATTGCTGGACTGGACTAAGGAGCTACCAAACTAGAGCCGTAGCCGTCACCGGCTACTGTTTTCTCTCCTAACTGATTCTCACACCATACCTCAACCTCTGGTTTTGTGGTCTGTTCCACTTTTTCCGTTTAGTGCAGTACGCGGAATTCCCGTTGCACTATTCTGACTTTTGTTACGCTATTCAGTAATTGTAGTAGAGGGCTTGGCGAAAGATATATAATATAGCCAAGGGCGTCAACGACAAATTTAATAGACATAAAAAATTAGTGAGGGCAATGAAGCAGCACCTTATTCGAGACCTCAAAGGTCCATTTGACCTTTCCGCCGAGCGAAAACCAGAGTCCCAGCATTTCCACATGGAAACCCAGTTCATCCACATAGGTTTCAATGGAAAGCGTACCGGCACCGAAACTTACATTCTCAAGCTCCGCTGCATTCCAGCGGCACTGTCGGGAAAAAACGGAGATGAATACACATGTCCGGAGTTCGGGTTGCAAATCAATACTGAACCGGCCGTGACGATTCCTGCGCTCAGGGATTGGACCTACGTGTTCAATCCAAGTCTTTCTGGGATGGACGAGAGGGGACCGATGTTCGGCATTCCACACGGTAAATTCGAGGATATCGCCGATAGTCTGGGGAATATGCTTCCAGTGGAGATTCGTTATGCCATATATAATAATTTCATTGATTTCCACAGTTTCAATGACGTGTTTGCACGACCGATGAGATTTGGTAAGGGAATCCAGGACCTCAAAGCTATCGGTCAAAGAATTGTCCATGCCGCGGCCTTTGTCGCGGCACCGGTCAACCTGGGTGCCGGGATTAAGCCAGGTTCGGTTTTCCGCAATGGCGAGGTCACATTAGAACTGGAAGGGGTCAGCGTTGTCGATGGGGTCCCCTGTGCACTCGTCGCGTATGATTCCGGCGAAAGCACGCTGAAGATGATTATGCCGTTTGCCACGGATCAAGAGATCGTGACGGAAGGCGGTTCCGAATA
>JBEKIW010000003.1:0-306382 GCA_050011565.1 Dehalococcoidia bacterium | reverse complement strand
GTGGTAGTCACCGCCACCTGCGGCTCACCAGGGTCTATGGCACCATTGCCATTGCTGTCAAAGCCGACCACACCAGCAGTATTTATGGCAAAGCTGCTGCCGGTAATCGTTATTACAGTGCCGGGTATCCCTGAGGCGGGAGTTAAGGTTATGCTGGGTGAAGGCACCGTAAAGCTTGCCGCAGCTTCAATAGGCACGCCCACAGGTATGTCAGCCCGTACCAAATAAGTGCCAGGTACCACCGCTGGCATACTCAGGATGATTCCAGCGGGGATAGCACCAGCCGCCGTAGTAGTCGCCGCCACCCAAGGCTCGCCAGGGTCTAGGGCACCACTGCCATCACTGTCAAACCAGACCACACCAGCAGTATTTATGGCAAAGCCGCTGCCGGTAAGCGTTATTACAGTGCCGGGCACCCCTGAGGCGGGACTTAAGGTTATGCTGGGTGAAGGCACCGTAAAGCTTGCCGCAGTTTCAACAGGCACGCCCACAGGTATGTCAGCCCGTACCCCATAAGTGCCAGGTACCACCGCTGGCACAGTCAGGATGATTCCGCCAGGGATAGCACCGGCACCAGTAGTAATTACCGATGCCTGGGGTTCTGTAACATCTATGACACTATCACCATCACTGTCAAACCAGACCCACCCGGCAGTATTTGGCACAAAGCCGCTGCCGGTAATCGTTACTACTGTACTTGACGCTCCCGTTATGGGGCTCAGTGTTATACTGGGGATAGGTGGTACGGTAAAGATTGCCGTAGCTTCAACAGACCCACCAGAAGGTATGTCAGCTCGCACCTGGTAGATGCCTGGGTTCACTGTTGGTATAGCCAAGGTAGTTCCAGAGGGGATAGCGCCGGCGGCAGTAGTTGTCACTGAAATCTGGGGCTCGGTAGGATCCTTGACACTATCACCATTACTATCAAACCAGATCCACCCGGCAGTACTCGGTGTAAAGGCACTGCCGGTGATGGTTATCCCTGTCCCTGGCGCTCCCGTTATGGGGCTCAGTGTTATACTGGGGATAGGTAGTACGGTAAAGCCTGTCGCAGCTTCAATAGGCACGCCCACAGGTATGTCAGCCCGCACCTGGTAGATGCCCGGGGTCACTGTTGGTATAGCCAAGGTCGTTCCAGGGGGGATAGCGCCGGCGGCGGTAGTTGTCACTGGAACCTGGGGCTCGGTAGCATCTCTGACACTATCACCATCACTGTCAAACCAGACCCACCCGGCAGTACTCGGTGTAAAGGCACTGCCGGTGATGGTTATTCCTGTCCCTGGCGCTCCAAAGGTGGGGCTTAAGGATAGAGTCTGAGCCTGGACAACTGATGGAGTGACTAAAACCAGGCTCATCATTAGCATCACGACTACAAGAGCCTGAAAAAACCTGCGAATCTTTCTTTTCATGATAAAACCTCCCATGCTCACAGTAACCGTAAAAGCCATCGATGCTAGCTATACTGTATCAGAAAACCGACCCCCTTGGGTAGGTTTCACTATTGGCTCAGCATTAGAACAAGTGACCAGACAGTTATGATAGCTTTAATTGTATCTCGCTTTCACCTACTAGGTCTTAGGCCGCTATTTTCATGTTTTGCTATATTTAGATGAAATTATTTATGCGAATTTAGTATACGATGGTTATATTATAGCAAAAATGGCGGTTGTCAAGCTCCTCTGATAGGATTTCACGAGAATTTTGTGGTTAAAATTAAGGTGTATTTTGAAAGCAGATGCTTTAGGCTGGTAAGTTTATCAGGCAATGTCAGTCAAACTAAATTCAAAAGGCGGGTAATAAGTTTATGCCAGAAGTTCAACCAATCTAATTGCGCGTCTAAGATTGGGCAGATGGCGTATTCGACACAAACGATTTTCTATCCCGCTTGCAGATGACCTGAATTAAATTGCGAGCCGATAAAGCCGCTGAAGGCACTCCGCCTCCCGGCTCTACCCACTGACCGCACATGTAGAAGTTCTTAAGTCCGGGCAAGGTTTTGCTCATGCTCATGCCGAAGGTTTTAGTAGTAATTAGCCAGCCTTCAAAACTGGCCCGCCAGTTGCCGGTGTAACGTTCCCAGGTCATCGGCGTCGCCACGTCGCACATTTCAACTTGTCCGGTTAGGCCGGGGAAACGTTGGTCAAGCAAATTAATAACCTGTTTAGCGATTTTCTCTTTCTCCGCTTTGTAGCGTTTGGGCTCTTGCTTTAGATTTTTCCAATACTCGTAATCGGAGAAAAGCTTCACATCCAATACCGTTTTACCCGGCGGCGCCAGGATGGGGTCGAAGTTGTAAATCTCCACCCCCAAAAGTTTTTCTTCCTTGCCGGCAATTATAGTTGGCTGTTTAAGATGATAGAGTAGAAGGCGCGGCTCTCCCTGGAAAGAGCGGGCAACACCTAAAGTCACTTGAATCAGGGGAGGAAACAGAGGAAGCTGCTCGTAGTATTCTTGGACTTTTTTATCGATATATTTTCCCTCAAGCATTTGGAAAATAGTTGAATGACCATCGGCGGCAGAGATAACGATATCACCCCGATGCTCGGTGCCGTCAGCCAGGCGCACGCCTACGGATTTGCCGTTTTGGACTAAGATTTTACTTACTGGTGAACGGTAGTGAATTTCACCTCCCAAATTCAGGTAGCGTCGCTCGATGGCGCGAGAAAATTCTAGCGAGCCACCTTCTGGGAAACCGGCTGATTTCTGGTGCATCCAGGCAAGTGTCATCAGCACGGCCATCATGGGAAAATCGGGAAGATTAAAGGTGAGGGGAAAAACCTGGCGCAGGAATGGGTCCTTAAACTCCTGGGCAAAGTCCTGAATGGAAATTCCTTTCCAGCTTTGCATAATCTTCAAGAAGGGAAGCATCTTGGCCAGTATCTTAGGCCCATCTAGCGGGCCGTAAAGCTCGGGAGCTTTGTCTACCGGTAAGTCGACCCTGGCGCAGGTGCGCACGGCATTGGTGAATTTCTCAATTGCCTTCTTATCTTGCGGGGCAAGCTCCTTCATGTGCTGTTCCAGCTTATCGACGTCGGTGTAAACCACAAATACCTTGCCCTCGTCTCCCTCAATACGTATAAACTCTTCATGGTCAATCATGTGTCGCCCTTGCACTGCACCCAGCTCCTGCCAGATGCGATAGAAACTATTGCCGGGGCTCGAGCCTACCAGCCAGTGGAGGCAGCCATCGATGGTGTAATCCTTGTGCTTCCACGAAGTGCATAGCCCGCCCGGCTTATCGTGCATTTCGAAAATCTGCGTAAGGTAGCCGTTCATCTGGCCGTAGCAGCCTGCAGACAGGCCGGCAATTCCAGCCCCGATGATGATTATGGACTTTTCCATTGTTTTGCTCCCCTAGGGGGATTTATCAATCCGATTCCTCTGTCAGATTCTATCATACTTTTGGGATATGTAACGTGTAGATGCTCAACTAACAGTATTAATCTGGGTAGATCGGCTTAATGGCACCTGTTACAAGCTTTGGTTTTTTAGATTAACTAATGGTTTCATACGGGCTAGCTGTCTAGATAGGAAGAATGATACTATGATTGAGATCCCCAAAGTCAGTATAAGAAACTGAGCGATTGCGGCGATTGATGGTACTAGAGGCGCGGTTAAAGTAGACAAGTTGTTGCCCAGGCTCTGAGCTGTGTTGACCTGTATGCTTATAGAACCAATGCCAACTAGTGTGAGAATGCTGACTATAATACCCAGAATAAACCCAAACATGGTCTGTACGAATATCTCCGAGATTATCTGCCTGCTTATGTTTGCTTTCGTCCAGCCAACTGTCTGTAAAATACCTATGTCTTTTCTTCGTTCCATTAGAGACGTAGTATTAACCTGGAACAATATTAGGGCTAGGATGATTGCAATAATCGCCAAGGCAAGCAAACGGAATTTCTCATAAATTTTAATAACATTGCTAACCGATGCCGCAATAGAGCTTCCTGAAACAACGACAGCGTCTTTATCAATTTCACTGACTTCGGACCGGACAGTATCCTCTGAAGACAGAGCATCAAGTTTGACATAGAGCTGGCTGTACCCTTTTGTGTCCAGAAGTATCTGCGCATCCGGTAAATTTACATAAAGGTTTGTCGCAGAAATCTGGCTCTGCTCTTGTGTAGAAAGAATGCCAATAATTTCAAAAGGGGTGTTGCCTAACAACACACTGTCTCCCAAATTCAGCCCATAGAATTTGGCAAAGTGCTTCTCAACTACCGCCTTACGCTCCTCTCCCACCTGGAGAAAATGACCGGATGTGACCCATGACTTATATTTCTCACCTATGAAACTGTCAGGTTCCAGCCCTTCTATTGAAATGAACTCCCCCTTGTCAAACTGCCACAATATGAGTGCCTTAGAGACATCTTTTATATGACTTAAGGCGGCTATGTTATCTATTTCGTTCTGGTTAAATACTCCGCTGCCAAAGGGCAGGCGCATTGAGCTGGTGGGAGTATCGGCAGATTGAGGACTAGACTTATGAATTACCATGTCGACACCTACGCCCTGAAAAGGCAGGTAAATGGCTTCAGAGTATGAATTCATCACCGAGGTCAGAACCACGAAAATAGCTACCAAAACTGCAACAACCAGCAGATTAGTTACAGTCCTGCCTTTCCTTCGCGTTAATTCCTTGACAAGATACAGCAACTACGTTTAAATTCCTTGACAATCACAATTCGTAACTAATTTAGTTAATTTGTGATTACTTGCTAACTAGGTTCGCCAATACTGTGTCCAGGTCTTTTTCAGTCCATTGCTGGCCTTCGAACCACTCAAAATCTACGGTTTTGCCATCGACCTGGTATATTGACGTACCGTTTATTATGACATTCATGTGTGCAGTAAGTCCGTGGTCCTGGAAATAACTCTCTCCTTGCGTTGTGCCTAAGTCAATCCAGGTGACAGCGACCTTATCATCGTATTTGGTAAGTACTTCCTTGATGGCACGGACTGTCGGTTGCATAGGGCCATGATTGATGTATCCGGCAATGACAATGCTAACAGGACTTGTTGGAACTGTGGGTGAACTGACTTCTGTGGGAGGCTGTGTTGTTGTAGACGGGATTGATGTAGATTCTTTATTGTCTGATAGACTTGTTTCTAATTGAGATTGAGTAGTCTCGCCGGCAGAAGATTCCGAGGAGCACCCGGTCGAAGACAAAAAGCCTATTATCAGGGTACCTAACAAAAGCACCGCTGTGAAACCGGCCGGTCTAATTCTCATAAGCTATTCTCCCGTCTAAGAGTTTGATTATGCGGTCAGATTCTTTAGCTATCCTGTCGTCATGTGTCACCAATACCACCGTTTGCCCCCTTTCACTATTCAGTTTACGCAGTAGTTCAATTATCATCTGACCGGTCTTACTATCAAGGTTACCGGTGGGTTCATCGGCAAAAATGAGTTTAGGCTCATTTATCAATGACCTGGCTACTGCCACCCTTTGCTGCTCACCTCCAGAAAGCTCGTTGGGATAATGGTCCAACCTTTCGGTTAGCCCAACAGTCTTTGCCACTTTTCGAGCCCGCTCAAACATATCATTCCTGGATATATGCTCCGGGAACAGTGGCAGAGCGATATTCTCTACTACGTTGAGCGTAGGTATAAGGTTGAAAGATTGAAAAACGAAACCGACATTGTACCTGCGGAATATTGCCAGTTCATCCTCGGTCATCGAAGTCAATTCGTTATCATCAATTACAATGTTACCCTCGTCTGCCTTTTCCAGGCCGGCTAAAAGGCCAATCAGGGTAGTTTTTCCAGAGCCGGATGGACCCTGCACAGCGAGAAATTCACCTTTTTCTATATTGAAGGATACGTGATCAATAATTCTGATATTACCCAGGGTTTTCGTCAGTTGATTCACGGTAACAATATTATTCATGTCTCATCACCTCCATGGGTTTGAGTTTATTTATCTGCCAAACGCTTAGGAATGAAGTGGCCAGCCCCACAACCATGATGATTGCCAATGACGCAAATACATATAACGGTTCTAGTCTAATTGGAAGGAAATGCATTTGAGTGACATTTGCTTCGCTGGGGTTACTGAGCAGAAAATGAGGATAGGCAGTTAATTCCCAGGGTATGGCTATAGATACCGTGGTATGGCTCAAGGTGACGACTGCGATTGCTGATAGAATAAGACCCGCAAAAAAACCGGCAACAATCTGAATAAAGGTTTCTAAGTTCACTTCACTTTGTATATCCCGATTTCTGAAACCGACAGTTTTCATGATACCGAATTCTCTTCTTCTTTCCAGGATAATACGCAGTGCGTTTCTGGCAACTATAATCGCAGCTCCAATAAAAAGTATCAGGGAAATGACCCATGTTAATTTATCCGATATGCGGAAAACTGTTGATATTTGATTCTCGAACGATTCCGGTGTGTAGATATTGTAACTGCCGATGGTCTCGCCTAAGGGTGTTTTCCCCGTATTTATACCTGAGTCTGTTACAATTTCTTTTATATTCTGTGCTATGGTTTTCAGGTCAGGTTGGCTGACATTAACAAATATTACATTCACATCTGTCTTATTGAAGGTCTCCACCTGCTGCAGGTTTTTTGATTGATAGGCCATTTCTTGAGCCGCTCCTAAATTGAGATAAATATCAGATGCCATAACCTCGTTCCCAGCGGTGCCTACAATTCCAGTGACTGTAAAATGCTGGCCTGATATAGTAGTTTCCTGGCCTACTTCAAGTGGATATTTTTGGGCATAGGTCTTTTCGACGAGTATTTGGTTATCTGTGTTGGGGATGGAACCATCAATCAATTTAGCGGCCAGCTTTTTGCCGAAGTTGTCATGGAAATCGACTCCTGAAACGCGTTTGAAATTATCCGGATCGAAAACCCATAGCGAAAGAGCGGCGGAAACATCTTTTACTCCATCAATATTGATTATTTGGGATACTAACACCTGTGGGATCGGTGCCAGCGAACATGATAATAAAACTCCTGATGTAGTCTCAGGAACATTCCCATTTCTCTGTATGATAATGTTTCCTTGAATATCCTCGAATGGTAATCTAGCTGCTTCTCTATAGGCAGTTGCCAGACTGTTCAAGGTGATGACCATCAACGTGACCAAGCCGATAGTCATGACATTGAGCAAGTATAACTTTTTCCTTTTCAACAGCTCTTTTATAGCGTAATAAAACATTTACCTGACTCTATTTAATAATAACAGCGCATAGATTTCTGCTGTAATGTTAAGACCCTATAGTTCATATATCAAGATTTTTTGAAGATTTGACGAAGATGATGTGAATTTTTTGTAAAAAATCGTTAGTTACGTCCGATTTATGCATTTTTTCACATCATATTCTCATTGGCATTGTCTTCCTGTGCATGTATATAGCTACCAGAAGAAAAACGACAGTAAAACCTGTCAGGGCAGCGAAGTCAATAACAGGTGGCAGGTATCCCTGGCCCTGAATATAATTACGGGCAATGTCAGTGAAGTAGGTTAGAGGTGATATATAGGCAATCCACTGTCCCCAGACAGGCAGTTCATTCAACGAGATAAAAATCCCACTGATAAAGACCACCGGGAATTTGACCACTGAGGCAATCATATTTATTGTAGCAGGTATATTGGTAGGTGGAATTGAGAATATAATACCGAGAGCAGCAAAACAAATAGCCGCTAGAATAATCGCTAACGCAAGAATCATCGGGTTTGATATTGTTATTCCCATGACAAGGCCAATAATCACGGGCACAATTGATATGGCTGCCCCGAAGGCGAAAGAGGCAATTATGTCCCCCATGACTATGGTTTCCGGTTTTATCGGACAGGACATCAGCCGCTCTAACGTTCTTGCCTGTGCTTCCCACGGCATGACTATCGGTGAGATTGAGGTCGCAGTGAAGAACAGAATCATTCCCAAAAGTCCAGGTATCATAAATTCAACGGTCACATGCCTGCCAATGGTAAAAGACAGAAATAGAAAAATGGGGAATAGAACTCCAAAGATTATTACCGGCCCCTTGGAGTAGTAGATACGGATATCCTTGCCTGCTATTACCAGTGCACGACGAAACTGCTGCCATGCCGTAGCTAGCTCAAACATGCCTTGCCTCCATGCCGGTCAATGCTACAAATGCATCTTCTAAAGAAGGGGCCAACGTATTGAGGGTAACTATCTTAAGGCCAGCAGCGGAGGAATAGTTGACTAGTGTTATCACAAGCTCACTCGGGTTATCCGTATAGAGACGGTACTTGTCACCGACCTTTTCAAATTCTTTCACTCCAGGGAGCTGTGCCAGACTCTCCAGATTTACACTCTCATTAAAGCTAATTTCAACAGAATGCCGGCCGCTAGTAGCCATTCTCAGTTTCTCCGGGGCATCAATGGCAACTATTTTGCCCTTGTTGATAATAGCTACTCGGTCGCAGAGTTGGTTGGCTTCATCCATGTCGTGGGTGGTGAGAAAGATAGTTTTTCCTCCACCATTCAGGCTGCGTAGCAGTTCTTTAATCAGGCGAGTGCTCTGAACATCCAATCCAGAGGTGGGCTCGTCCAGGAAGAGTATGTCGGGGTTACTCACGAGAGCCATACCTAGGATGAGCCGCTGCTTCATCCCCTTGGAATATGTCTTGACCAGGCTATCTTTCCGCTCGATAAGTCCCAGAGATTCCAATAGGGCTTGGCTTCTTTCCTTTGCCTCACTGGAGGAGACACCATAAAGTTCGGCCATAAGCATCAGGTTGTCCCAGCCCGAGAGATCGACGTAAGCATTTGCCATCTCCGGGACAACTCCAGCCATCTGTTTCGCCTTCAGACTCCCAACTCCGGAGCCTTTAAGCAGGGCAATGCCCTCGTCTGCTTCGATGACCCCGGTGAGCATCCTTATGGTAGTTGTCTTCCCGGCACCGTTGGGACCGAGGAAGCCGAAGAACTCACCTGTCCCAACTGCAAAGCTGATTTTGTCAACCGCAGTGACTGCCCCATAGCGCTTGGTAAGATTGCGTACCTCGATTGCCGCGCTGTCGATCGGCATTATATCCGGCATGTCTAGCTACCTTCTCCGGGCTCGGCAATGCGTTCCTCTGACGCATGTTTCCTCTTTCTCTCCGGACAGTATTTCTGACATGATTCCTCCTTGTCCGGCTCCGCGCTACTTAGAGAAGCCGTCGTAAGCTTACGACATTTCTCAAGCACGTCGCGGTTTATAAAGTAGTGGATATGGTAGCCTCGCCTTTCGCCTTTCACCAGCCCGATGGCTCTCAGCACTCGCAGGTGCTGAGAGACCGCAGACTGGGTCACCCCTAGTAACGCAGCCAGGGCATTGACACAAAGTGCATCCGGAGTACGCTGGCCGCAGAGGAGCTTCAATAGCTTGAGACGGGTGGGGTCAGCCAGTGCTCTAAAAACCGCTGCCTGTTCGATGGTGTTTTCCGGAAACCTATCTTGGCTCTCCATTAATATAAGTCCTTGCTAATATACTTATATTACTTTATGGGAGTTCATATGTCAAGGTCGAAGCTCCGGCAACACATTACCAATTTTGAGTTCAATCCCAATGAAGCTCGGTGGCTTGGTCACAAGGCAGCCTAATATTTAGTGTATCTTTAGGAATGGACTGCCTCAGTGTATGTTGGGGGGTATTCACATGGGTAAATTGAGCAACCTATTTGTATTCCAGGTTGAAATCGACTGCACCCTGCCAGTCGATACTCACCAGCTTTCTGTAGTGAACGGAGTAGATGTGCTTCGCCTTTTGAGGGTCACCATGTATGGCGGCAACCTCACCGCTAAAAAGAGTATGGTCGCCGCATACCAGCTCGGCTACCACCTTACACTCATAGGCTACGGTAACCCCCTCGATAATTGGCGGTTTGACCACTTTGGCAGGAGCTGCCTTGAGCCCGGCGGCGGCGAATTTATCCATGGCTCGCCCAGACTTAGTTCCGCAGAACCAGGCGGGCTTAGCCTGCTCCTGCGACGGAAAGCAAAGCACAAACTCTTTACAACTTTGCAGACATTCGTGAGTATACCGGGGATGACCGATGGAGATAGCTATCATCGGCGGCTGCACGGATGTGAAGGTCCACCAGGCAGCGCCCATGACGTTTGGTTTACCCTGTTTGTCCACGGTGACGACCAATGTGTATGGATATGGCGAACTCAATTCTATCGCAGTGCTAAGGTCTATTTCACCCATAGAAATCTCCTTTCCTGTTGATAAGAATTATTATATATAGGCAAGACCCTGATAGCAATCAGGATAATTCCCTCTATCATACAGGCAACTCTAACTCAAGAAGTGGTAAAATATCCTGCGGCAGATACCTATTAAGCAGAAGCAAACTGGAAGGCGGTTCTTGAAATGGCAGGAGCATTAGAAGGTGTCAGGGTACTTGATTTAGGACGCGTGCTAGCCGGGCCTTACAGTGCTACGCTTCTGGCTGATTTAGGTGCCGAGGTTATCAGAGTCGAGCCCTGCGATATAGAAGACAGACGCCCGGAAGACTGGCAAACGTTTAAGCAGAAGTATCCGGAGCGCCTGACACCTTATGGCGATGTGTGGGGCTACGCCTATTTACACCGCAACAAGAAGGCTATCTCACTTAATTATATGGGCCGGAAAGAGAAAAATGTTAAAGCCAGGGAGATTTTGAAGGAACTGGTAAGGCATTGCGATGTGGCCGTCCATAACTTTAGCATTCGTGCCGCTGAGGATATGGGCATTACTTACGATAACTTTAAAAAAATCAAGCCTGATATAATCTTTGCCCATGTAACCGGCTTCGGTAGCAGCGGTCCGTATAAGAACCGTGTCGGCTATGACCCGGTTGCCAAGGCACTGGCCGGAATAATGTTGTTAAGCGGGTCACCCGGACCGCCAATGCGCGATGCCATATCCACCGTGGACTTCGGCACGGCGATGCTGACCACTATCGGCATAGTGACGGCACTTTATCACCGGCAAAAGACCGGTGAGGGGCAGATGATTGAGACGGCACTGCTGAGGACGGCTCTTCAGTATGCGGGAGGGTATATATCAGCATGGGAAACAGCCGGCCTGCCTCACGAGAGGGCGGGTAATCAGCCCTACGGAATAGGACCTTCCAACACCTTCCAGGCCAAAGACGGAAGATGGGTATACATCAGCATGCTGGGCAATCGAATGTGGCGCAGGTTTTGCCGGTTCATCGGCAGAGAGGACCTGGCTACCGACCCCAGGTTGCAAAATGATTGGGACCGCTGGTTGAACCGCGATATTACCTACCCGGTAGTTACCGAATGGGTAGCTTCCCAAACTGCTGAAGAGGTATTTGCTGAGGCGCAGAAAATACCCATCCCCTGCGGCATCTGCTATGACATAACCGAGGTAGCTAACGACCCACATATTAAGGAAACGGGGATGCTAACAGAAGTACCCGGCCCTGGGGGGCTAAAGTTTCTAGTTTGCAATCCTCCGCTGCAGATGTCAGCTACACCCCCGAAGATAGAGCGCCCATCCCCGGCAAAGGGGGAGCATAATGAGGAAATATACGGTGGGCTTTTAGGCTATAGCCGTGAGGATTTGGGCAAGCTTGAGGCAGAGGGTGTAATCTAGGTTACCTCTCTTTATCAAGATTGCTGCATAAGAGACTGTCTTAAGGCGCCCAGACGAAGGTGATAGGCGGTAAGGGATGGCATTAGCGCTACAGGGTATAAGAGTTTTAACGGTAGAAGAGAAGCTGCCGGTAACCTATTGTTCCATGTTACTGGGAGACCTGGGGGCAGACGTTATCATCCTGGAGCGCCCCGGCGCAGGCAATCCAGCCAGGGTCTTACCTCATTTCTTAGAGATTACCAACCGGAACAAGCGCAGTCTCACCGTTAACCTGAAGTCGGAAAGAGGCAAAGAGGTCTGTTACAGGTTAGCTAAGAATTGCGACGTCATAATAGAATGTATGAGGCCCGGCGTAGTTGAGCGACTGGGCATAGGCTATAACGCAATTAAGGGCATAAATCCTAAGGTCGTTTACTGCTCTGTTTCCGGCTACGGCCAGGACGGCCCTTACCGGGACTGGCCGGCGCATGACTCCAGTTATCAGGGAATTGCCGGCATATTGAATTTTACTCCCAGAGACTCCGAAGGCGTCCCCCAGCTACCGGGAATTACCATAGCCGACCTGTCAGCAGGCATGTTTGCTGCTATCAGCATACTCAGCGCTCTAATTGCCCGCGAGAGACTGGGGTCCGGACAATATATCGATGTTTCCATGACCGATGGGTTGGTCTCCTGGCTGAGCGTTCCGTTAGGAAGCTACTTCAGTACCGGTGTGCCGCCCCGACGAACCGGTGGAGAACCGGCCATGGGGGTATTTACTACTAAGGACGGCAAGTTCCTTACTCTCAGCATTGCTCATGAGGACTACTTCTGGCGCAATTTATGTAATAGTATAGGCAAGGCGGAATTTGCTGATATGCCACGCGAGCAAAGGTGGCAGAGGCGGGACGAGCTGGTGGCTGTGCTCAAAAAGGCGCTGCTGGCTAAGACGCGCGATGAATGGGTTAAGGTTCTGACTGAAGCTGACGTTCCCTGCGCTCCTGTTTTAAGCCTGGAGGAGGTTGTTGCCGACGACCACCTTTTACAGCGCGGCGTTTTCCTCGAGGTGGAGAATGCTAATGGCGACAAGGTAAAACAGGTAGCTTATCCGGCGAAGTTTTCGGAAACGCAGCCTCAAATCAGGAGGCTACCACCTGTGCTAGGTGAACACACTCAAGAGATTCTGGACTGGCTCGGTTATACTAAAACGGAAATTGAAGAGCTACAGCGAAAAGGGGATATTTAATCTCTTTTACCAGCAGGAAGATGAAACAGAATGGAGGTAAGATAGATGGACTTCGAGTTTACCGAAGACCAGAAGATGCTTAAGAAAAATGCCCGCGATTTCTGGGAGAAAGAGATCGACCCCATAGTCGACGAGCGTGAAAAAGGGGACACGTTTACCAGGGAAGAATATCATCATTACCTCAACATGCTTCTGCCTTTAGGCTACGTAACCGGCACTTCCTCCGAGGAGTACGGAGGCATGGGCCTTAGCTGGTCGAGCTACGCGGTGCTACTGGAAGAATCGGGATACTGGTGGCCCAGTTTGAGTTCGGTTATTGCTACCATCGGAGGTGGAGAGGCTAATACCTCCAGAATGAACGATAAACTTAGGGCGAAATATGCCAAGCGCATCGCTTCGCTGGAAATGTTAGGCTGTGCGGGAATATCGGAACCTAACGTCGGCTCGGCTGCTCCCAGAGGCATCGAGTTTAAAGCCACTCTGGAAGGTGACTACTGGGTTCTTAATGGGACAAAGACATGGACCAGCAATGGCTGTGTTTCCGATTATATTACTGTGCTCTGCCTGCTCGACAGGGGTAAAGGGGTCGAGGGGGTTGGCACTATTTTCGTAGATAGAGCCGAATCCCCTTATGAAACCAGGGAGATGCATAAGATAGGGTGGAGGTGCAGTTCCTTTTCAGAGACCAACTTTACTGACTGTCGTGTTCCCGGGGATAATCTTCTCCTGGGAGCCGGAGATACCGAGTTTGCCAGAGTAATTAATCACGGCCGCGCCGGTCTCTCCGTCAGAGCTGTCGGCCTTGCCCAGGCTGCGTTCGATGCTTCCTTGAGCTATACCAGGGAAAGGAAGCAGTTCGGTAAGCCTATTGCCTCCTTTCAGATGATTCAGGAGATGCTGGTTGATATGGTTACCGAAATTGATTGCGGACGTTTCCTTGCTTATCGCGCCTTTAATGCCATCGATAAAAACCTGTCACTGGGGGAGGTACGAAAATATGTTTCTATGGCCAAGGCTTTTAATACGGAGATGGTGAACCGGGTAACATACAAGGCAATTCAGATTCACGGAGCTGTTGGGGTTCAGACCGACGCCCGGTTGGAGAGATATTACAGGGATGCCAGGCCGTTTACTATTCCTGACGGCACTACCCAGATACAGAAGCTGGTGGTGGGGCGTGAGCTTACAGGCATAAATGCACTGAGATAAATACACTTTCTGAAAGGAGGCAATGGCTATGGATTTCGACCTGAAAGGAAAAGTGGCTATAGTTACCGGCTCAGGCGAAGGTATTGGTCGAATGACCGTGTTGACACTGGCCGGTGAAGGCGCCGATGTGGTGGTTAACGACATTGACCTGTCAAGAGCGGAGGGGGTGGCTAAGGAGGCTAGAGCACTCGGGGTGAAAGCCTTAGCAGTTAAGGCGGCTGTGGATAGTCCGGAAGAGGTCAACGCCATGGTCAAGAAGGTGATAGAGGAGTTCAGCAAGGTGGATATACTCATAAATAATGCCGGCCGCGGCATAAATTGGGAAGCAGGTAAGACTCCCCGTCCGTTTGCCGAAACGGAAAAAGAGGACTGGGACTATACCGTGAACCTTTGCCTCTACGGGGTCTTCAACTGCACACGGGCTGTGCTTCCCGGCATGATTCAGAGGAAATATGGGAAGATTGTGAATATGATTTCTGATGCGGGGAGGATAGGTGAGCCGTTCATGGTTGCCTATTCGGCAGCAAAGGGCGGCATTATTGCCTTCCAAAAAGCCCTGGCCAGAGAAGTAGGGCGTCATAATATAAATGTTAACGGCGTTTCGGCAGGAGCTACCCAGACCGAAAGAAACCTGCGGGCGAGCGAAGCCATGAAGGCAAAGCTGGGCGAGGAAGAATTTCAGAAGAGACGTGATGAAATGTTAAAGGTATATCCCATGCGCCGCTTGGGAGAACCGATAGATTTGGCCAGAATGTGTGTTTTCCTGTCATCGGACGTTTCCAGGCACATAACAGGTCAGACCATCAGCGTTAGCGGCGGATTCAGCATGGTATCATAAGCACGTTTCGAGGAGGAATTAGTGATGGCATTTAAGACTCTGCTCTACGAAAAAGGCGACGGTATTGCCACTATCACGCTGAATAGACCCGAGAGCCTGAACAGTGTCAACACCAGAATGCAGGCGGAGATGAAGGAGGTATGGGACAACATTGAGCAGGACAGGAGTATCAGGGTAATAATTATTACCGGAGGGGAAAAGTGCTTCAGCGCCGGAGCTGATATTAGGGAACAGTTTCCGCCCGGGGTGACCCGTCCCAGCTCGCGGGACCAGTTTAAGAAGATCGAGGATTTTGATAGGCCTTCCATTGCTGCCATAAGCGGCTATTGCCTGGGTGGCGGCCTTGAGTTAGCCCTGTGCTGTGACCTGCGCATAACCTCCGAGACTGCTCAATTTGGGCTGGTTGAGCTAAAGGTAGGAGTAGTTCCGGGGGCGGGGGGAATGCAGAGGCTCCCAAGGATAGTAGGCATAACCAGGGCCAAGGAGATGCTCTATCTAGCTGAGCGAATTGATGCTAAGGAAGCTTACCGCATTGGCCTGGTTAATAAAGTTGTTCCTGTGGTGTCATTGATGGACGAAGCCAGGAAAATGGCTGACGCAATGCTGGACATGCCGCCCCATGGTTTAAAGATAGCCAAGAGATGTGTCAACGAGGGCATGCAGATGGACCTCCAATCTGCCCTGAAACTGGATGTCGACATCGCGGCTCAAGAGATGTCTACACCGCTGGCCAGGGAAAACATGGAAGAAGGACGCAGAGCCTTCAGAGAAAAGCGAAGGCCGGTATTTAAAGTAGGATAAGGAATATGACAATGACGGATGATGAGAAAAAACAGGTGCCGGTGAGGCCCGGGCTGTGGACCACTCCATCATCTCCTGATGAGAAGCCGCAGTTGATTGGCAGCCGCTGTCCTGCTTGCGGAGAGGTCTTCTTCCCCAAAAGGGAAAGGGGGATTTGCATTCACTGCCAGCACCGGGGTCTGGAGGACTGCAAGCTGAGCCGGACAGGAAAGATTCACAGCTTCAGTGTTATCATGCAGCAGCCAACGCAGTTCTTTGTGGGGAAGGTACCTTACGCTTACGGCATAATAGCCTTACCGGAGGTCAGGGTACTGGCTCACTTCACAGGCTGTGATTTCAAAGACCTTAAAATAGGCATGCCCGTGGAATTGGTTATCGAGAAGTTAGGTGAGGATGAGCAAGGCAATGAGGTTATGGCTCATAAATTTAAGCCGGTTAAGGAATAGTAAAAAAGAGGTTTAATGCCATGAAGTCGATAAAAGAATTGCAAGCCTTGCGCAAGGTTTACATAGGTGGGATTGGTATAGTCAGGTTTCAGAGATACGATGACCAGGAATATTACGATTTTGGAAGTCAGGCAATACTGAATTGCCTGGAAGATGCGGAGATGGAATGGAAAGATATCCAGTCGGCATTCTGCGGCAATGTCTACGCCGGGACAGGCAAAGGTCATCAGGTCATTGCCGAGGTGGGTCTAACCGGCATACCGATTATCAATATCGAGCAGGCTTGCTCCAGTTCATCAGCGGCGTTCAGGCTAGGCTACCAGATGGTGGCTACTGAGTTATATGATATCGTAATTGCACTTGGCTTTGAGAAGATGGGCCGAGGTCTGCTAGCCAGCACTGCCTTTAAACCATGGGAACTGGCTTTGGGGTTTAATATCCAGCCGGCAAACTATGCTCAAGGGGTGGTGAGGTATATGGCAGATTATGGAGCCACCGAAGAGGATTTTGCCCGGGTAGTCGTGATGGAGCGCAAGAATGCCAATCTGAATCCGTACGCCAGATGGTATCAGGGCGGGGAGGTTACCATCGAAGAGGTTCTTAACTCTCGTGTAATTGCCGCGCCGGTACGCCTGTTGCACGCTGCCGCGATGGTAGACGGAGCGGTGGCTATTATCTTGTGCAGCGGTGACAAGCTTAAGTCACGTATTTCAAAGGAGAAGAAGATTGAAGTAGCTGCCGCCGTTCATACTACCGGATTTTACGGAGGGGAAAGCATCAAGTTTAAGTCGACCACCAATCTGACCAAGGAAGCAGCCAGGCAAGCCTGGGAAATCTCAGGCTACGGTCCGGAGGACATGGATGTAATCGAGGCTTACGAAGCCATGGCGCCCGCAT
The DNA here is from genome assembly GCA_050011565.1 of Dehalococcoidia bacterium. Taxonomy (GTDB): domain Bacteria; phylum Chloroflexota; class Dehalococcoidia; order GIF9; family UBA5629; genus 9FT-COMBO-48-23. The sequence continues at coordinate 289,384 of JBEKIW010000003.1, read as the reverse complement.
TTCTGTCGGATGTCGAGGACCTGGGTTTTTGCCAACCGGGAGAGGCCCCTCACCTGCTGAGAGAGGGCTATTTTGAGATAGGAGGAAAGCTCCCGGCAAATACAGGCGGCGGCCTTGTGGGCTGCGGACATCCGCTGGGAGCTACCGGCGGGCGGCAGATTATTGAGATAGTTAATCAACTACGGGAACTTGCCGGTCCCAGGCAAGTTCAGGGGGCTAAGATTGGGCTATGTCACAGCAGCGGTGCCGGCCCAAATGCTGTCGTTACCATATTAAAAAGATAATTTCTTGACCAATTATTTTGTCATCGCGAGGGTACATTCTTCGACAGGCTCAGAATGAGCGGGTTGCCTCAGAAAATATTCACGAAAATTAGAAAGATAATATTGATAAACAGGTGAATAATAAAAGCTGGCCAATAGGAATTTCCGCGATATGCGACATAGCCAAAATAGATTCCCGTTAATATGGTGCTTATTGTTTCTATCTCCGGCTTCCCGAAATGAACAAGTACAAACGGGACCATTTGAACCAGTATGCTGCTCTCCTTTAATTTCTCCTTTAGCCCGAAGAGGAGAAAGCCTCGAAATAAAAATTCCCAGGCTAACAAATATGCAGTCGTCTCGAGAGAGTATTTGACCACATCGAATTGCCGTAGAGTGTAATAATTTGCCAGGAGAGAGCTACGAGAGGCTACATAAAGTATGGGAAGCGCAACTATTAGTGTGGCGATGACATAAAAACCCCATACCTTGAAGTTACCTAACCTCAGACCAAAATCCAGGGGATTTCTTCGCAAAATAACCGTAATAGTTATAATGGGCAATACTGCAAAATATATTAGAGAGCTAACCCATGGTGGCCCGATCGGATGATATCCGGCGACGGTGAGAAAAAGAGTGGCTAAACCGATTACGACTATCTCACGGTAGTTTCTCCTGAAAAAGGAGGCGATACCCCGCAGTTCTTTCTTGAACAATTTGATCACATTATTTCTCACGGTTATTGATAACGGCTAGTGTAACGCGGCACAACCATCAATATCAACATCGTATTTAAAAGACACATTTCGTCAATAAGTGCAATCTGATAGTTCTTCAATCTTTGGGCAAAGCTGAAGCAATATATTTCATTGAAGGGCATTTGCTATATAATGCAACTAGACAACATTGTAAAAATGCACCAGAATACAGCCTCCCAAATTAGGTCTTTCGTCTTACCGTTCACAGTATTAGTGGTTATCCCATTATTGGTTATTGTTGGCACAAAAGGTTTTAGATTCGGTTGGGGACTGGGATTACCTTACGACGCACTTGTAGTTTGTATTGGGTTTATTACCGTCATGGCCGGTTTATATTTGCTGATAGCTACTATTATGCTTTTTATGAAGGTCGGTAAAGGAACCCTGGCTCCGTGGGCACCGACAAAGAAACTTGTGGTTATCGGGCCATATCGCTACGTTCGAAACCCGATGATTTCAGGCGTGTTAATTGCGCTACTTGGAGAATCGATTGTGTTCGGTTCTATCGCAATATTGAGTTGGTTTATCTTGTGTTTTGTTACAAATCATGTTTATTTCATACTTTCGGAAGAACCGGGGTTAGTTAAACGCTTTGGCGATGAATACCTTCGTTATAGGAATAATGTGCCTCGATGGATCCCGAGATTAAGCCCGTGGAAGAACAATAGTAGTGATGAGGAAGGATAATCAAACATGCGGCCTCAACTACGAGCTTGTTGCTATGCAAAAGGTTGAACAATCAACCATTTTGTTACTTCGTAATTCATCTAAGAAACCTTTCACTGTTATACTGTTAGCCATAACTTTTAAGAGATAATCATATGGTCGAAAAGTCTCATCAAAAGCAAAAGGTGGTAGTTATTGGTGGGACTGGTTTCCTTGGATATTGCGCGGTTAAAGAATTTATCTATCGAGAACATAGTGTCACCGTAATCGCTCTCCCACCATTGCCTGAAGAAGGCCTGTTCCCAAAAGATGTAAATGTTGTCCTGGTAAATATCGATGAACTAGACGATAGTAACATCATGGATATCCTAAAAGGTCACGACGCAATAGTTTTCGCTGCTGGAGCCGATGACCGGGTTATCCCCAAAGCTCCAGCATATGAGTTTTTCTATCAGGCTAATGTTCGATCCTGTGAGAGAATTATATCGCTTGCTCGCCAATCAGGTATAAAGCGTGGTGTTATTTTGAGTTCATATTTCTTGTACTTCGATCGTGTTTGGCCAAATGAAAAGCTATCAGAATATCATTCTTACATAAGATCCAGAAAGGAACAAGCTCGGAGGTCTATGGACGCTGCTATGCCAGATCTTCAGTTGGTGATTCTCGAGTTGCCCTATATTTTTGGTAGCATGCCTGGTCGAACACCGTTGTGGAAACCTCTAATAGAATATATCAATTCTCGTTACCCTCTTTTCTATATGAAAGGGGGGACTAATATGATCGCTGTTGAACATGTTGGTCAAGCTATCGTGGGAGCCATCGAAACTGGAAGGGGTGGAGAACATTATACAATTGGAGATGAAAACCTTACATGGGTTGAATTCATAGAAAAAATATTGAATATACTTGGCAAGAAAAAGAAGATAATAATACTACCGACCTTTGTGGTCCGACTTATCCTGAGAATAATAAAATTGCGGCACAAACTTCGTGGTGAAGAAGGTGGACTTGATCCTGTTAAGTTTGCAGCAATTCAAACAAGAAATACATTTTTTGATCCATCACCAGCAGTTAAAGAACTTGGCTATGGTAGGGGGAATCTACAAAAAGCTTTTAAAGATACTGTCAAAGCTTGCTTACGAGTGAAATGACAATCGGTATACTTGCAGGCTAGCACTTTGCTATTTTGGCGGGAAGGCAGCCAGGAACTCATTCAGCCGGACACGGAAACGATAAGTGCCTCTAACTTAGAAAGCGGTGTAATTATTGGATCAGGTCAGCAGACTTTCAGACAGTTAAAGCTGAGACAACCCAGCCAACCCATTCGAAGCGAAGAATCTCCGCTTCGACCGGTGTTGAATGAGACCCTCTGGTCAACATTTTTTGCTTTGGCCCGGGGGCTTTCTCGTAGATTTGGGCGAACTTCTTGTACGGGGTTAGCCTGTCGTCTTCGCTGAAAACAAAGAGCTTGTCACATTCACCAAGCTCCGCTAGTGCTGAAGACAGCTTCACCTGCGACCATGATTCAAGGAACTTTTTCCAATTCACTTTTACTTTTTGGCCCGTGAACAATATGGCAAACCTCCAAATAACAGTAACCGCCCACCTAACCAAAGGGAAAACCTTATGAGAAGGATCCTTAAGCCCCCTTCCATTTATATCATAGGGGCATGATAAGGCCACTATCGCTTTTGGCTTCACTATTTTTGCAGCCAGAATTGATGAGAGGGCACCAAGACTGTGCCCGATGAGGGCAACCCGTGAACTATCGACTTCACGTAAACTGGTAAGCAGCCGCCAGGCATCGATTACATCTGTTTCAAAGTTGCCATCGAGGCAACCTTCGCTCGAACCGTGACCGCGCAAATCAAAGACGATGGTCGCTATTCCCTTCTTGACCAGAAGCAGAGCACTGGATTCCATAACGTTCTGGTCTGCGCCAAAACCATGGCATAGAACCGCACCGGGGACGAGATTAGAGGCACTGGCGTTCGCCGGCAGCATGATTTTACCGTTCACCTTGATACCATTTGCTACAGGAGACAATCGGTATCTCATCTCCTTCCTTTCCACGAATTTTTCTTCATCGCGTGGCAATGTTGCACTGTTGATAGTGTATCCATAGTCGTTCATAGATTGCTCCTCAGGTTTGTTAATGCATTAAGCCCTTCACAAACATACTTTCCTTTTGCCCCTTCTTACAGGATTGCTTGAAGTGTAACGCCTATTCCATTCCCTGATTCGTCAAGAACCAGTGTTCAGAAGGTGCATACCACGTCAGACATTGACCTCTCGCAAGGTCTTGATCCTCTTCGTTCCTTTCCGGTGTTGCCTGCCAACAAACAATGCAAGCAGGTCTCCCACGGAAGCATCGCTCAGTGTACTCACGAGCGGCATGTCAGGGTTTATCGTGTACATGTTACGCGTACCAACCTTGGTTCTCTTGATATATCCTGCCTTCTCGAGATCTACAACAATCCCGTATGCCGTTCGCTCCGTAATACCAGCAGCATCACCTATTTCTCTGATGGTCTGCTTTGAATCCCTTGATATTGCAGCCAATACAAGCCCATGATTTGTAATCAGGCTCCACTCTCTCACTTACTTATTAATCTCCTTCTTCACATTTGAACGCCCAAAATCCTATTGACAAAACTACTGGCCTATTTGCAATATCTCAAGTGTAACATTACTGGATAAATACTACTAGAACTTTACTTCTAGATGTATTATACTAGATATTCTATACAATGTCAATGGGTGATGAGTTTCTTAGAAGTACGGTAAATGCCTGGACTGCATCTGCATGATTCGGCAGGGACGGTGATTAACTATCACCATGGTTTCCGGGTCTAGTAGGCTGGGCAACGTAATTGAACAGTCAGCCAAATTGTGCTTTTGAGCTTACTTGACAAGCGCCCTTCATGAACCTAAAGTGTCTATTGGCGGTTTGCGTCAATATTGTTAGTGATGTCTATGGTATCTATTGAACCAGGTTATATTGCTCTGTACCACAATGGTGAATTGGAGCGGCGAGCTAACGCCCTTGAAGCCCGGTTAGCCTCCTGTGATATCTGCCCCAGGGAATGTCATATTAATCGGTTAGAAGGCGAACTCGGTTACTGCCGCTCGGGTCGTCTTCCCATCGTCTCAACGGCCTGCGCTCATCATGGCGAAGAACCGGCTATTTCGGGAACAAAGGGGTCAGGTACAGTGTTCTTTGGCAATTGCAATATGAGGTGTGTTTATTGCCAGAACTATCAGATAAGTCAGAATTGGAAGAAGCAACAGTCAAAGCAGATAGATTGCCATGCTTTGGCGGAACGCATCCTTTGCCTTCAGGATGAACTGGGCTGTCACAATATTAATTTTGTTTCGCCTTCTCACTTTGTTCCCCAACTGGTGCGCACTGTCCTGGAAGCCGTGCCTATGGGGCTTAGAGTGCCATTAGTCTACAATACCAGTAGCTATGATTCTGTGGCTTCTCTAAGAGAGCTTGACGGTATAATAAGTATTTACCTGGCAGATTTAAGATATGCCTCTGACGATCTGGCTAAGAAGTTCTCGCATGCTCCGGATTATGTAGAGCGCGCTCACCAAGCTATTAAAGAAATGTACCGGCAGGTTGGGGACCTGACAGTGGATGAGTTTGGCCTGGCACAACAGGGATTAATTGTGCGTCACCTTATTCTGCCCAACGGGTTGGCGGGCAGCGATGAATCATTGACCTGGCTAGCTCGGGAGCTTTCCTCCACGGTGACAGTTAGCATAATGTCTCAGTACATACCGCTGCACCGGGCCCAACAAATCCCTTTGCTTTCCCGAACTATTTCAGCGGCTGAGTATGAAATGGTTCTCCAGTTGCTACCGGATTTAGGGATAGAAAATGGTTGGATACAGGAAATTGGAGCATCGGAAGATTACGTCCCTGATTTTGAACGAAAAGGCCATCCTTTTGTTTCTACCACCAAGAGGCAGAAATAGCCCACTTTCTCGTCCCTCCTACCGTAATCTTTGACGTTTGTCCGTACGCAGTTGCCGTGATATCCAAATGGATGATACAATACGGTTTCGAAGTATAAAAAGTAAAGGAAATGAATTTCAGTGAGTAAGAAACCTGCTGTCGACCTTAAGACTTTTGTAGAGAATGTAAATAAGAAGAACAAGAAGCATAACGGTAAGAAAATTGAATTTTCCTTCTGCAACAGAAAACGCAAATAATCCTGATTCCTATCTCTGAGCGCTACTACGAAAAGCTCATACTGTCATAAGGCTATCCTATTCAAGATGCCCTGAAATAGTCTTACCCGAGAGATAGGTAGAATACAAAGAGGGCTTTACATTTCATCGTAATGTTTAATCTACACTAAATGCCGCAAAATGCGGTATGCGTTGATTTATGCGACCATTGACATAAGCTTAATCCCCTGTTATCATTTCCGTTCAGCGGCTTTAGCACAGGAAAATTGCTGGTGAAAGCGAGTTAATGTGCTGGTTGCAATAGAAACAACCCTTATTTATACCTTCCTGTTGGGCTCCCTCTATCTTCTGGTCTCGTTAGGTTTCTCCCTGATATGCGGCGTACTTAGAATCTTTCACCTGGGCTACGCGTACATATTTACAGCCACGATTTATTTCACCTGGATGTTCATGTCTTTATTTCACTGGGGCCTGGTTCCTTCTATAGCTGCCATGTTAGTAATCCAGGCCGGCATCGCCATAGCCATCTACAAGGGGCTAATCGTGCGCTATATAAAACAAGAGGAAATCCTTATACTGGGGCTTCTATTCGTGGCTATTATTCTGGAGCAGGGCGCGCTGCGTTTCTACCCTATACAAACTGGAATCTACCTCGAGACAACCGTGGTACCGGGGCTGAGTAAGATTGGCCACGTAACCGTATCAAACCAACTGATATTCGCGGCTATCCTGGGAATAGTGGTAACGGGACTATTTGTCCTTTTCTTCTTAAAAACTAAATTAGGCCTGGCTGTGCGAGCTATTTCCTATGATATATATAGCGCCAGGTTGATGGGCATACAGGTTGAGAGAGTATTCATGTTTATTATGGTGCTGGTGCTTATCCCTGTGATACTGGCTACACTGGCAATTGCTCCTATTTGGGCGGTAGAACCGTCCATGGGTTGGGGATATATGATAATCGCCATTTTAGTAAGTGTACTCGGCGGCCTGGGCAACATCAAAGGTACCATTATAGCCAGCTATATAATAGGCTTTTGTCACTCAGTTGTAGGCTTTGTTATAGCTCAGCCTCAATTTATGGGCCTGTCGGCCTTAATAGTCGTTTTGATAATGCTGATTGTTAGACCGCAAGGAATAGCTAAAAGTGAAACTGTGTGGTGAATTAGATGGAATTAGAAGTTAAGAGAGACCGACTGGTATTTCGTGTCGGAGGTGGAAAGTGGGAATGGGGAATTGAGCCCAGATATTGGCGGAATCCTTTAATATACGTCGGCATATTAATCGTAGTGCCGGTGGTGGTATATTTCGTATATCCACCACTTCTGTCTACGGTTATCGATGCTAACCTGCTGGCCGCTATAGCCATTCCTTTGGCGTTGATGACTATCGGCACGGGGCGAATGAATTTCGGGCCCCAGTTTTACATCGGTATAGGAGGCTACGCTGCTGCTTTGCTCAGTATACATTTCGGTCTCAACCCCGGTTTGACACTGCTTGCGGCTCCTCTGGCCGGCCTGTTATTTGGTTTCATTATGAGTCCTCTCAGCATAATAGCCGGTGGGTTGTACTACAGCCTGTTAACACTGCTTTTCCCCTTGTTGTTCCTGGAAGTCACCTTTATTTTTTCAGACCTGTTCAAGGGTGATACCGGCCTTTCCGGTATAGCACCTCTTGTGTCCGTGGGCTCTTTTAGGTTGAACCTGCTTATATATGCCTTTATTTCGCTGGCTATCATGCTAATCTATCTGTTTATAGTTGATAAAGTTCTCAGGTCGAGATATGCCGTACAGATGGCGGCTATTAACGATGATGAGGAAGTTGCCAATAGCATTGGCGTAAACGTTAATAAGGTTAAAGTAATCAGTTTTACTGTGGCGGCGGGGATGATTTCCGTAATAGGCTGGTTCTATGCTCACTACTATGGAGCATTTTCCGGACAAACTTATCTGCCACTCTCATTCATGCTGAAGGTATTTATGGTGACAATGATAGGCGGCCGAATGCAGATATATGGATGCATTGTCGGAGGATACTTCATCGCATTTCTGGAGATGATACTAATACGCACCACGGGGGACATGTCGCCGGTTCTGTTCCCTGTCATACTGCTTATACTGCTTCTAGTTCTCCCTGAAGGTCTATTCGGGCTGTACCGGAAGCGTCACTATAGAGAATACCTGCCAACCTTGCATGTTAGGAGATAGTTCGTGGTCGAAATACTGAAAGTTACAAATGTCAGCAAGCACTTTGGGGGCTTAACTGCAGTTAATGGAGTAAGTCTGTCTATTAACGAGGGGGAAACTGTGGGGCTAATGGGGCCGAACGGAGCGGGTAAGACGACCCTGGTCAATATGATATGCGGCAGCCTTAGTGTTGATTCCGGCAAGGTAGAATTTATGGGTAAGGATATTACCAGGTTACCGCCGTGGAAGCGATGTAAGCTGGGTATATGTAGAACCTACCAGATACCAAGGCCATTTCCTGAACTCACAACGTTGGCCAGTGTTGTCGTTAGTGCACTTTATGGCAAGGACAGGCCAAATAGGAGCTTTGAGGACGCCATGACTGAAGCCACCCATTATCTGGAATTTGTCGGTTTATTTAGTAAGAGAAATGTCCTGGCACGCGACCTTACCTTGTTCGAGATGAGAGGCCTGGAGTTAGCCAGGGCGCTGGCAACGGAGCCAAAGCTAATTTTTGTTGACGAAGTTATGGCCGGGTTGAATCCAGTAGAGGCGGAGAAGGCCGTAAGGTTAATTGAACGCGCCAAAGACCAGTTCGGCGTGACTGTGCTTTGGATAGAACACGTTATGGCGGTCTTGATGAAGGCTGCCGAACGGGTAATAGTCTTGCACTACGGCGAAAAGATTGCCGAAGGTCGTCCTCAGGAAGTGGCAAATAATCCAATGGTAATCGAATCGTATTTAGGTAAAAGCTAAAATGCTTGAGGTAAAGAATCTCAATGTGTCTTATGGCGTTACCCCCATACTGCGGGATGTGAGTTTCAATGTTCGACAGGGTGAAATCGTAGCGCTCTTGGGTTCAAACGGTGCCGGTAAAACGACACTAGTGAACACAATTATGGGGATGCTGAAACCTGTCTCGGGAGAAATTGTGTTCCAGGGCGAACATATCGATAGTATGTCTCCCCACGAGATAGTGAGGCGAGGAGTTGCCCAGGTGCCCGAAGGGAGAAAGATTTTTCCTTATATAAACGTGCGGGATAATCTTTTCCTGGGAGCCTATTCTAACGAAGCCTGGCATAAGAGAAATGATTCGTTAGAGTGGGTATACGGCCTGTTTCCTCTACTGAAAGAGAGAAGTAATATGCCGGCACGGACTTTAAGCGGCGGGGAACAGCAAATGCTGGTTATCGGCAGGGGCTTAATGTCTCGGCCGAAATTGATAATGGTAGACGAGCCCTCTCTCGGCCTAGCTCCGAAGCTGCTTTCTGAAGTCTACAATATCCTGGGGAAGCTTGGTGATGAGAAAATCACCACCTTACTTTCCGAACAAAATGCCCGTCAAGCACTAACGATTTCAGATAGGGGATACATACTGGAGAATGGAAGAATGGTACTGGAGGATTCAAGTGATAGACTGCTGGATAGTGAACTGATTAAGGAAGCCTATTTAGGAAGATAAGAATGGAAGACTACTTCGACTATACCAAGAAGCTGTTCGACCCGTCTAAGATAAAAGAAAAGCCCGAGGTATTTAACGGGATTAAAGTCCTGGATTTCTCGCATGTAATATTTGGACCTATTGCCGCCAGGCTACTGGCACAGTACGGTGCAGAAGTATTTAAGATTGAAATGCCTTTTGTCGGTGACTTGTGGAGATTTGGAGTCTACTGGGGTAAGTTCTGGAAGCACTCAAGCGTCTGCTTCCATTTTGTACACTACAATAAAAACTTTCTATCGGTTAACTTGAAGTTGCCTAAAGGGAAAGAGCTGATTTACAAGTTAGTCGAACAAGCCGATGTGGTGGTTGAAAACTTTGCCGCCGGCACCGCGGAAGCCTGGGGAGTTGGATACAGCCAGCTCAGCGAAATCAACCCTAAAATAATCTATTTGAGTTGTGCCACCTACGGGCAGTACGGTCCACTGAGGTTTTTCCCCGGCTGGGATTTGCTGGCCCAGGCTGCCAGCGGCGCCATAAGTCTGACGGGTTATCCCGGAACAGATAAATACTACAAGCTGCCCGATTATCTCGGGGATTACTTTCCGGGAAATGTAGGTGCGCTGGCGCTGGTCATGGCTCTCTACCATCGGAAGAAGACCGGCAGGGGGCAGTATATAGACCTGGCACAATCGGAAGCTTTAATGCGGATATTGCCCAATTTTACCTATTTCAGCATAACCAACGAAGAGCTGGAGCGTGTGGGCAATACCGACCCAACAATGGCGCCATCGGGCATATTCAAATCTCGTGATGGTAAGTTTGTGGCTCTGGCAGTTGCCACAGAGGAACAATTTAAAGCGCTGTCTTCAGCCATGGGACAGAAAAAGCTGGCGACAGAATATAAAGACGGGTTTGAGAGGTTAAAGCCGGAAAATGCCAGTAGACTATATGATATTGCGCAGGAGTGGGTTAGCAAAAAGGAAAGCGCTGAAATAGTTAATTTGGCTAAAGAGCACGGCTTCCCTGTCGCGGAGGTAATGGACGATTTCCAAATAGCTAATGATGAATGGCGGAGGGAGAGGGGAAGTGTCATAGTTTTCAAGGACGATATGTATCGAGAGTTTGTGTTGCCTGGGCCATCAGCCATGTTAAGCAAAACTCCCGGTAGAGTAAAATGGCTTTCCAGGCCGCTTGGCTATCACAATCGCTACGTGCTGAAGACATTTTTTAGATTATCGGAAGAAGAAATAAAAAAGCTGGAGAAGGAGAGGGTCATAGGGTACTGGGATGACAGGCCGGGCATCAAACCGCCGGTATACTACGATATTGAGAAAGACCCCGTGTTTAATTATCAGGGTGATGGGGGGAAACAAAGCCCATGAGTAAGGGGAAAGAGAAAGAGCAAGTTTTAGTAAGGTACGGCATTTCCAGGCGGGAACGCGAAAAGTTCTTAGCCAACATGATAAGCCCGGAGGGAAAGCCTGAAGTTTTAGACGGCGTTGTAGTCCTTGACGCCAGTTATGCTAATTTCTCGGGAATCATAGCCGCCAGTTTATTCGCCGAATTCGGTGCCGAGGTCATTAAAATTGAGCCTACCGAGGGGGACCCGTCAAGAAAAATAACACCCTATGGCGCTAATGTAAACGGCGTGGGTATTCCTTTTATAATGGAGGCCAGAAACAAGCGTTATCTGACGCTGGACGTCAGGACGGCAAAGGGCCGCAGAGACTTTGAAAAGCTGGCAGCAAAGGCCGATGTCTTAATTGAGACTTTCCCTGCAGGGCAGATGGACTCTTGGGGGATAGGCTACCGGCAGCTGAGTCAGGCCAATCCAGGCCTGGTCTACATTGCAATTACTCCTTACGGTCAGTACACCGATAAAGCCAAGGAGTTCCGCAATTTACCCGACTCAGATATAACATCTCAGGCTGCCTCAGGTCTGGCGGCAAATATAGGGGACCCTGACATTTCTCCTGAACCATATAACTGGCCTTTTAGAGCCGGAGCCTGGATAGGGTGGTATATATCGGGTTTAGAAGCCGCTTTGGGTGGAGCTATGGCTCTGGTGTATAAGGAAGCCACCGATGAAGGCCAGATGATAGATGTGGCAACTGCGGATGCCTATGCGTCACTTGTGGGATATCCGGTGTTTATTGGCTACACCTGGGAAAAAGCCCGGCCCAGACTGGGTCGCCACGACTTCACTCTATATCCATACGGGTTCTGGAAGAGCAAAGATGGTATTGTGGCTATAGCGGCTCCCCGCGACCATGACTTTAGAGCACTACTTAAAATTCTTAAACTATGGAAAATTGAGGACGACTGGAGGTTTACCTTCGACCGCATAACGGATATACTGGAGCAAATAGAGAAATTATATGGCTTGATAGAGGCGGAAACAGTTAAATATACCTCAGACGAGCTTATAAAGAAGGCACTGGAATACAGCATAAAGTCAGCGCGCTCTAAGTGGAGAGGTGGCGGTGTGCCTATCATTATGAAGGTGCCGAAGCCTTCCGAGGCTATGATAAATCCGCACTGGACTATACGCAAAACGTTTCAGGAGTTCGATGATAAGAAACTGGGAAAGTTCGTTATCCCGGCCAACTTTATAAAAATGTCGGAGTCACCGCCGAGAGTAAAGTGGATATCCTGCGATATCGGTCAGGATAACGACTATATCCGTAAAAAATATCTTTCAGATTAAGCTTCGCTGGAAATAAAGCAAAAGAAAGAGCCTCAACTGAGGCTCTTTCTTTTTTAGCTCCAACGTCGCTTTAGTTACCGATTTTCAAACCGGTCCGAAATCCGTAAATTAAGATCAGTCTTGAGTGAAGTCTACTGACCAGCTTCTTGTCGCAACTGGGCAGGAGTCTTGTACTTCTCGGGCTCGGCAAATTCTCCCTTATACCGCGGCGGATTCTCCTCACTCTTAAATCCAGTGCCCATCAGGACTACATTATCCTTCCCCTGGAACTGGCCTAAGGGGTTTATATACTTGTCAGGCAAAAAGATTGGGTTCGGCACCAAAGGATTATTGGGGTCGCAATCAAAGCGTGAGTGGAAAAATGGTGAAACTTTATCCCCACATATTCCCTGCAGTGTTACCGGTCCCACATTCTCTACGTACAGCCCTTCCAGCGCCGGTATTAAGGCTTCAACATCGGTACTGCCGACTTTCTCTATTAACTTCTTGATAAGATAAATGTCGGCGTAGCCCACGATTACATTATTCTGCACCGGGATTCCCTTTGAATGGCACTTCTGCAACCATGCAATAGTGTCTGGGGTGGCGGGAATCTCCTTCTCATAAAACGGGCTAAGTGCCCCCAGGCACTTACCGCCGGTCAGGTCCCAGAAATCGTAGGTCTGTGATGTTCCGCCATAAAAGCATACTTGTATGTCCTTAGCTGAAGACTCAGCCCACTGCTTGGCGAAAACATCGGTGTCGGTGAACCAGCTGGAACAGAAGAATATCACCTCTGCTCCGCTTGCGGCTATCCCTTCCAGTATCGGCAAGTACATCCCCATTTTAGCCCTTACCGGTTTGTCATAGACTGTCTCCAGGCCGTATGTCTGCTTGGCATAATCCGTCCACTTCGGCAGATTCTTCTCGGGAATGCCATTTCGCCATAATTTTGTCCAGGCGAGGTCTTCCCAGAGCCAGGCAATCTTAGTTGCCCCTACTACCTCTTTGAAAAAGGCGAAAGTAGCCGGTATAGAGGAATAATGGCCGTCTTCAGGGTCGTAATCTCGGAAGCAGAACTTGTATGTATTATAATCGTCCATTACCGGTGTCGTCAGCTCTCTACCCATGGGGCCCTGATAAATAAGTATGTGTGGTCGCTCTTTATAAAGCTCTACCGATTTTGGCGTAACGGCCAGGCATATCTCGGTCCTGCCTTCCACAAAGTAGATGAGTGCTTTGTCATCAAGCACCATTCTGGTAGCTGCAGCTACCGCCAATGAGGTATCCCCTTTACTGTCTTCAACTACAAATTTAAGCTGAGTACCACCGACTCCGCCGGCGGCGTTTATCTCGTCGCACGCCATCTGCATGGCATCCATGGCGGGCTTTACGCCGGGAGACGACACCTGTCCGACATAGCCGATTACTATCGGTTCTGTCGATACCGGTGCTTTTGGCCCGCAGCCAATCATCACCATCGCAGCCATAAGTAGTACGGCTAGTAGAGTAAAGCAAACCTTTCTGACCAATTAATCACCTCCCTTTTATATTTTTACTGCCTTGTTTATGAGTTTTCGCTGTTTGTACCACAGCGATACTTCCTCGCTCCCTACAGTTGCCCCATAAACTGTGTACCTCAATATCAGTTTCTGCCCGGTTCACCCCCCTTCTTAACTAAAAAGGCACCAGCCATCACTACATTATCTAGCGATTGCCGTGCCTTTTTTCATCCCTGCACTACTTCTAGCCAGTTAACGTTATTTAAGGTGTTGGTTGTATTTGTTTTTTCGGAATCAGTCTACCCTGCGGTCTGGATTTTGTCAATACGTCACAGAAGCCGCTTCAACTAATCTGGACTGTGGGCACATTGTTCAAAGCCGGAGGCTGTAAGCCATTACTGTAACATCCGGAGCGGGGTGAAAATCAGATTCCGGCACTCGCACAAACCCCATCCGCTCATACATCTGTCGCGCGATATCCATGGCTTCCGTAGTATGCAGGCCGATGGCTGCTACCTTGGCTTGACGGCAGCGATGAATACATTCTTCCATAAGCGCGCGGCCAATACCCTGGCCACGGTATTTCGGGTGAACTGCCAGCAAACGAACTACTGCCCAACCTCCCGGCCACGCTTCTGGAAACGAGTGCGAACCATCCAGATAGAGGGTGACAGAGCCTGTAAGCCGATGGTTCAGTTCAGCAACAATCAAATCTGACTTGCCCCGGCGGCTTCGCACATCCATTATGTCTTCCAGATATGGTTTCCAAGCTTCAGGCCGGATGATATTCTCATACTGCTGGTAGGCATCTTTGAGCAGCAGTGATACCTCGTCCAACTCATCAGACCGCGCATTGCGTATGAGGATGTTCTTATTTACCAATATAGATTAACCTCTGTTGGTAGTTAATGAAATATTCGAGTCGTAATCAGGGATTGCACCACCGCCATTTCGAGATATCAAGTCTTATTGCCCTGTCAATGAGTACCAGAGGGCCCGGAATGGCTTCAGTTTGATGAATGGCGGAGGCACCTCCAGCTGGATTTTCTCAGCCACGGGGAACATGTTGATTCTGTCCACCTCAGGTTTCAAGCAGTCTATTTCCTCAATACTGTTTTTAAACAGCAGGTCATCAATGCGGTGTGCCATTTCCCAGGCAGCCCTCAGGCGCTGCTCGCTTATTCCGGCCAATTTCCCGGGTATGATGTTGTACTTCACCCTGAGCTGGTTCAGGCGCAGTATGGCTTCATAAGAGGTATCCACAATCTGCTGGCGGGTCATCCAGTCAGTCTCATAGTTCATGGAATATTTCCAGCTCGGAGATACCAGCGCCTGGCGATAGTCTTCTAACTTCCGAAACAGTACGTGGTAACCGTAGCGCTCGGGATGCTCAAAACCCAGGCTACCGGGGTCGAGAAACGGCGCCAGCGGAGAGATAAACAGCGAAAGGCGCTTGTCTCCGCGAAATCTTTGAAATAAGTGCTCGCAATAATCGATGGTGTCCATTACCGACTGCGGCGTCTGCCGGGATAAGCCAATCATGAAGAATACATCCAGGCGCCGGCAGCCCACTTCCAGGGCGTCGCTCAGCGTTTGTTCCAGGTCCTTATCGGAATATGGCCGGCCCATTATTTTTCTTATGGCGGGGTCATGCGATTCGGGAGAAATCTCCAGGCAGAAGTCAGGGCAGGCCAGGCTCATCCGGCGCAGAAACTCCTTTGAGGCCGGATAGAATAATTCGAGTATAAACTGGTTCTTTACCGGGTTCCGGCGAAGCAGGTTCAAAACCTTGTTGGCGTATGCTTCACCCGCTTGATTCAAGTCACCGAGTATGAAGATGGGTCCGTTACTGAAGCGCGAGATTTGTTTGATGTCACGAATTACGGTTTCCGGAGAACGGAAAACCGGTCTGGCCCGGTTATAGCATTTCCTGAAGGCTGCGGCAGAGCCGCCGCAAATAACGCAGTTCTCCGTGCAACCGCGGCAGGTAAGGACCGCCGTTATGGGATAGCGAGCCCAGTCCTTGACCGGTGTGTAGCTGACAAAGTCTCGGAACCTGATGACCGAGCGTATCACATTGCCGAAATGATTGACCATTACATCGTCGATGTCGGTGGGAACGTGGGAGAAGGGATTTTCGTGTATCTTGCCACGGCCATCTTTCCAGACAAGATTAGGGACTTTTTCAGGCTCTTTATGGTTTTTTATGCAGTCCATTAGCTGCCTGAATGGCTCCTCCGTGGAATCGCCCCTGAGCACATAATCTATCTCGGGATATTCAAGCAGCTCCTTATAGAAGTAGGTGGAGGAAAAGCCGCCGAATATGAGCTTTGATTCAGGGTGCCATTTCTTGACTATCCTGGCCACCTCGATGGCGCCATGGCAATGCAACATCCAGTGGAGGTCGATGCCGAAGACCGGAGCTTTAAGCTGCCTTATAAAGGCTTCGGCATCGAATTTTCTGTCCCGGAGCATACGCACGGCAAGATTTACGATGCGCACTCGATAACCGAAGCGTTCCAGATATTCGGCGATGCTGGTAAGCCCGATGGGGTACATTTCGAAGACGTAAGAAGGCGGGATTAAGTCGCTGACCGGTCCGTAAAGTATGGTCTTTTTGCGGAAATCGTAGACACTGGGTGCATGCAGTAGAATAAGGTCGGTGGACATAGTATACCTCGTTTGTCATTGCGAGCGAAGCGAAGCAATCTCATTGCTTTTGTCAGCCACATACCGAGATCGCCACGGGGCTGATGCCCCTCGCGATGACAAATTATTTTATCTTAGAAAACTCCTGCCAGAATATAACCGATGCCTAGAAGCAACTGGGTCAACAGGACAACCAGTACATTACTAGCCATGGCTGGCATCAGCTTGCTTTCGTCGTGGTATCTAAGCGCACCTCGAATTGCTCTGACGGCGAAGGGGAGCGTTGCCAGTGCTATCAGGCAGAAAACCGGCATCAGCCCGGCTGCTACCCAGGCGATGATCCACAGGTAGAGTATTATGGTTAGCACCGAATAGACTATACCGGCACCTCTCCCGCCCATAGTTATGGGCAGTGTTTTTCTGCCCGCCGTTTTATCGGCTTCGGCATCGGGGAATTCGTTCAACAGTAGCAGGTTGTGCACTAATATCCCGGACGGTATGGCAGCTACAACGGCAGGAAGTGTGTATTCGCCTGTCTGGACGAAGTAAGCTCCGAGAATGGGCAATGCACCTAGGCCGATGCCCGGCGACCACTCAGGCCAGCCCCGTTTGGTTAATAGCGGCGTATAGAAGAGAATGCATATAGCCGCGATAACGAGCAAAGGCAGCAATAGCCAGCCGCTAACCAGCACGAAGTAAATACCTATCGGCACCGCCAGCAGGAAGCAAGCCAGGCCGAACCACAAGACGTGCTTGGGATTTAGAGAGGCAGCGGGTAGAAAACCACTGCCGCCGCTGAACGGCGTCCTTCTGGTCTTGAGGTCGATGCCGCTTTTGTAATCGTAGTAGTCGTTGAGGACATTGACGCTGATATGGCACAACAGGAGGCCAATGAAAGCCAGGATTGCATAGCCAAGATGAAAGGCACCATCATGCCAGGCAATAGAGGTGCCCAGAAAAGCCAGCACTACAGAAAGTAATAAAAACTGTGGCCTGGTCTCAAGAAACCATATTTTTAGCTTCACGAGTCTTTGAGTATAGCAAACAGGCGAAGGCTGTGTCTACGTGGTAAGCTTATAGTTACGATTTCTTCTTGCTGAATCCGAAGATGTAAATTATCTCCAGGATGGCCAGTGTGTTAAATATAAAAATACAGACGAACCACGCCAGCTGCTTGTTACCGGCAGACTTCCACAGGGCCACGCCCTTCCACGGCAGCGTCCAGAGAACGAGCAGAAGGATAACCCACCATGTCGTCCACACCGGTGTCGGCCACGTATTAACTAATTCCATTTTAGTCCTCCTTTATTTGATAGTCTTGAGTCCACATATTATCGTTCCATGCCAGTCCCTGAATTGGGGCTGATTTCTGTTCATAATAAACGCTTCCAATTTGGCGATACCATTCTCGAATTCGCCTTGCGGCATAAGGTGGTAGGTCGAAACATATTTGTTTTTTACTTTTTGCAGATATTCATAGTCTATGGGGATATTCTCGACAGTCACCTCTTCGTGTCTAATATCTTTGAAAGAAAGAGACTCCAATACGTAGTCTATCCGGTCAATATCCGGAAATCTGCCCTTATCGATACCGACATAGCTGGGGAAGAAATCTTTGATAATCGGATGCTGGTCTTCGATTTGTTTATGGCTGGAGGTTAGGAGGACCAGGACGCCATCCCGTAACACGCGATAAATCTCCGAGAGCATAAAATTCAGGTTTTTTATTTGGTGGATAACGTAGGCCCCTATTACGGTGTCGAAAGAACTATCGCGGAAGGGTAATGGCTGATTATCGATGTCGATGCCGATAACTTCAAGAGATTTACTCGTGGCCACTTTCAACATGTCCAGCGATACATCGACGCCAATTAAATCAGCATCTATATTATTCTTTATTTGCCTGGCTATATTTCCGGTACCACAGCCGAGGTCTAGAACCTTCTTTCCCCGGCCAATCCGTCCCAGCTCAATAATCCTTTTTATCAGATCGTCGGGATAGGAGCGGTAGCTGTCATATATTTTTGAAATACCGGTGTAGTCGACCTGTGTTCTATCTCCAGCTGTCATAGGTTGATGTTAGAGTACTTTCTCCACGGTCTGGCCACAGTCTTATTTTCCAGTGCATCCAGGGCTCTATTTATCATCTTCCTGGTGTCGCTGGGCATTATGATATCATCGATATAGCCTCGTTCGGCTCCCATATAGGGATTCTCGTATAGCTCCTGATACTCCTTTACTCGTTTGGCCCTCACCTCTTTTGGGCTTTCTGCCTCTTTTATCTCCTTGGCGAAGATGACGCTGGCTGCAGTCTCAGCACCGACGATGGTAACCAGAGCTGTGGGCCAGGCAAATACCAGGTCGGCGCCGATGGATTTATCCAGCATACCGTAATGGGCGCCGGCGTAAGATTTTCTAACTATGATCGAAATCAGCGGCACGGTAGCATCGGCCCAGGCGTAAAGCAACTTGGCACCGTGGCGTAGAATGCCCTTCCAATCTTGTTCGGAGCCTATCATGTAACCGGGACAGTCCTGGAAGCTAATCAGCGGTATATTAAACAGGTCACAGAACCTGATAAATCTGGCCATTTTGTCTGCGGCATCCACGTCGATAACGCCGCCGATATGCGCCGGGCGGTTGGCGACTATGCCTACCGTACGACCATTGAACCGGGCGAAGCCTATGATGCAGTTCTGTGCATGGTCTTTCAACAGCTCAAAAAAGTAACCATCATCTACCACCAGCTTAATTACTTTAAGCATATCAAATGACTGGTTCGGACGGTCAGGAATGATGGTATCCAATTCCGGTACTGTTCTATCCGCTTCATCCTGGGTATTGATGCATGGCGGTTTTTCTTTATTATTCGACGGCAGGAAGAAGAGAAGTTGTTTGCAGGTGTCCAGTGCCTCTTTGTCATTCTCAACGACCACATGCGTTTGTCCCGATTTCACGGCGTGTGCTTTCCAGCCGGAAAGCTCGTCTAGGGTGATTTCCTCACCGACTTGAGTTTTTACGAAAGCCGGGCCGGCGATGCCCATGAAGCCGGTATGCCGGCACTGGATGAGGAAGTCCTGCATTACCGGATGATAAGCCTGTCCACCTAAGCACGGCCCCATGAGCAGAGATATCTGAGGCACTATGCCCGAAGCCTGTATTTGAGCTCTGAATAGCCAACCATAGGCTTCGAGCGTATCCATGCCTTCTTGAAGCCGGGCTCCTCCCGAATCGTTCATGCTTATGCAGGGCCAGCCCATGTCCTTGGCAAAATCGAGTGCGCGGGCAAATTTCTTGCCGTGGTATTCGCCAAAAGTCCCTGCCATGGCAGTAAAGTCCTCGGCGATAGCGACGACGGGACGGCCATTTACCTTGCCGTAGCCTGTTATTACGCCTTCAGCCGGTATCTCCCTTTTATCCATGCCGAAATTTATAGTGCGGTGCTTAACGAAAAGCCCTATTTCGGTGAAAGTACCCGGGTCGAAGAAATAATCGATCCTTTCTCGTGCCGACCATTGCCCAGCTTTGTGGCGCTGCTCAATGGCCTTGGGGTCTCCCATTTGCTTTATTTTTTCTCGCTTTGCCTTGTATGCCTCGATTGTCTCTTTTGTGTTTGACATGTGTATCACCTTTCACTGTTGGCTTATTGTTTGACCCAATGCCTTAGTGCAGTGCTACAAATTGTTTCTACCGCTAGCGAATGCCGATTTCTCGCGAGATAACGAGCTGCTGGATTTCCGAGGTACCCTCGGTGATGGTTGACATTCGGGAGTCGCGGAAGTAACGCTGGATTACGGAATCTTCCGTCAGACCGTAGCCCCCATGAATCTGCATGGCTTCGGTAGTTACCCTGACCGAAACCTCGCTGGCGAAAAGCTTGGCCATAGCTGCTTCTTTAACGTGCGGTTTGTTCTGGTCATAGAGCCAGGCAGCGTGGAATATAAGCCACCGAGCTGCCTCTATGTCCAGTGCCATTCGTGCCAGCTTAAAGGCATTGGTCTGGAATTTAGCTATAGGCTGGCCGAATTGAACTCTTTCTTGAGCGTATTTGAGTGAAGCATCGTAAGCTGCCCGGGCCAGGCCTAAACTTCTGGAGGCGTGGGATATCCTGCCACCCATTAGCGATTCCATCACGTAAGGGAAGCCTTTGCCCTCTTCACCGATAAGATTAGCTTCAGGCACGGCGCAGTCCTCAAAAGTCAGCTCACCCGTTTCACCGGAACGACCGCAAAACTTGTGAAGCTTAGCTCGATTGAACCCGGGAGTGCCTTTCTCGACAATGAATAAGCTTACGCCACCTCTAGACCCTTTGCTTTTGTCTGTATAAGCAGCAGCCAGAACAAAGTCGCAGATATTGCCGTTGGTGATGAAGATTTTGGTGCCGTTGAGGACATATTTGCCGTTCTTTTTATTGGCAGTTGTTTGTATGGATGCGGCGTCAGAGCCGGCATTAGGCTCGGTAAGTCCGAAAGCGGCTATTTTTTCTCCTTTAATGGCCGGTACCAGGTATCTCTTCTTCTGGTCTTCGTTACCGCGAGTGTAGACGGCTGTGGTGCCGATGCCGCTTTGAACCATGATGCCGGCACATATGCCGACGCTGTGGTAAGCTACTTGCTCGATTGAAATACAGTCACCAATTTTGCCCATCTCAGCACCGCCATATTTAGCCGGGTATCTGACGCAGAGATAGCCTAATTTTCCCATCTTGGGAAATAGCTGTAGGGGGAAGGTAGCTGTTTTTTCGGCTTCCTCAACGAGCGGGGCGATTTCTTTCTCCGCAAAGTTGCAAATGGCTTCCTGGAACATTTTATGCTCTTCGGAAAGCTCGAAGTCCATTGTTGTTTATCCTCCTTGTATTTGAAAGTAATGAGTTAAAGCTTTAATATTGTATAGCAAATTTAAGGAAATTTAAACGCTCGTATGGTAAGTTGATATGGAAGTAATTCCGGCAGTCGATATTAAAGGGGGCAAGTGTGTCCGGCTGTATCAGGGAGATTACCTTAAGGAAACGGTTTTCTCCGAGAATCCGGTAGATGTCGCCATGGGCTGGAGGGCTCAGGGGGCTCGGAGGCTGCACGTGATTGACCTGGATGGCGCTGCCGGAGGTAAGCCCCGTAATATAACGGTTATCGAAGATATAGTAAAGCGGGTGAACTTGCCGGTGCAGCTTGGCGGCGGTATAAGAGACGAGGCTACCGTAGCGGAGCTATTGAACATAGGTGTGGACCGGGTAATTTTAGGAACAGTTGCTGTGGAAAATCCAGAGTTGATAAAGAGTTT
The DNA here is from genome assembly GCA_050011565.1 of Dehalococcoidia bacterium. GTDB lineage: Bacteria > Chloroflexota > Dehalococcoidia > GIF9 > UBA5629 > 9FT-COMBO-48-23. The sequence goes on along the minus strand of JBEKIW010000003.1, from coordinate 267,753 downwards.
ATGCCAGAAGTATGATGAGGCTATCGTCGTTGGCATCGATGCCCGTGACGGCTATGTAGCCACGCATGGTTGGGTGAAGGGGACGAAAACTAAGGCATTGGAGCTTGGCTCGCAGATGGCTGCTATGGGCGTAAGGCGCATTATATATACTGACATAAAACGAGATGGCACGCTTACCGAACCCGGTTTCGAGGCCATAGCCGAGATGGTGAAGGGCGTGAACCTGCCCATCATCGCCGCCGGTGGCATCTCAAAATTAAGCCATTTGAAAAAGCTTAAGAAACTGGGGGTGGAGGGGGCTATCGTGGGCAAAGCGATTTATACCGGCGACATAAATTTGAAAGAGGCTCTGGCAGTGGGGTAACAAAGTTACACCATCACTCAGGCCCTCTCCCTTCAAGGGAGATGGGACGGAAAAATAAGGTGGTATAAGATGTTAAAATTTAATGATAAAGGCTTGATTCCGGTCATAGTTCAGGACGCTGACAACGGGGAAGTGTTGATGCTGGGCTATGCCGATAAAGAGGCGCTAAAGCGTACTGTGGACAGTGGAGAGGTATGGTTCTATAGCCGGAGCCGCCAGGAATTGTGGCACAAAGGAGCTACCTCGGGGAGTATTCTAAAAGTGAAGTCAATAGCCAAGGATTGCGACAGCGACGCTATATTGATTAAGGCTAAGCCGTCCGGCCCGGTATGTCATACCGGCAACCGGAGCTGTTTTTTCCAGAAATTCGACAAGAAAGACGTAGATTAAGCCTCGCAGCACTTTTAGGTTTCACCCTCAATCTGACCCTCTCCTGTCGAGGGAGAGGGAGATGACTGGCCACTGTCGGTTTCGATGACTTTTTTCATCGCCGATAAAGCTGTTTCCAACTGGCTGTCGTTCGGTTCACCCGTGGTCAGGGACTGCAGCAGCAGTCCCGGAGCCAGAAGGCTACGTACAATAACATTCCGGTAATGGGTTGCCCCAAAGCGAACGAATTCGTAGCCGATAGCGGCGATGACAGGGATGAGAACGATGCGAGACAGAATGCTGAGCCATATCGACGGACGGCCGAGCAGGGCAAAAACAAAAATAGAGATAACCATAACTGCCAGCAGGAAGCCGGTGCCACACCGGGTGTGGGCTGTAGAGTAGTTTTTAACATAGTCTAACTCCAGGGGTACTCCAGCTTCATAGGCGTTGACCACCTTGTGTTCGGCTCCATGATAAGTAAAAAGCCTTTTCACTTCCGGCATCAGACTTATGATTTTCAGATATGCTATGAAGATGCCGATGCGTATAATGCCTTCGATAAGGTTGCTGACAAAAGATGAGGTGATGTAGGGGTCGACCAGATAGCGGGTGAGTAGCAGCGGGGCGATAAAGAAAAGGGCCACAGCAAAGGCAACGGCGATGACTACGCTTCCCCAGAGCAGCGCCGGAGATATGCTCTCTTCCTCTTCGGCGGCGGCAATTTGGGCGGAATGAAGCAGGGATTGAGTCCCGAGGGCCAATGTCTCGATAAGTACGATGATTCCCCTGATGAAGGGCCAGTTTCTAGCTCGGCCTTTATACAGGCTGGCCAGAGGCTGGCTGGTAAGGCTAATCTCGCCATTAGGACGGCGGACGGCGACGGCAATGCTTTTTCGCCCTCGCATCATTACGCCCTCCATTACCGCTTGGCCGCCATAATAGAAGGGCGCTGGTTTTTCCACTTTGTAATCTCTCTGCTTCACTAAATCCTAAATTCCAATTTTCCAAATCCCAGACAAATTCGAAATTTAAAATCCTAAAGTTTGGTGCTTGGGATTTTCTTCACAGAGATTGCCACGACCCCTTCCGCGAAAGGATTTCACGCAATGACATAAATGAAAGGCGGAGATTGCCATGGCACTTCGTGCCTCGCAATGACGTGAGGACTTTATTCCTTTATCTTGTAGCGACGCTTGAAGCGTTCCACTCTGCCGGCAGTATCAACTATCTTCTGCTCGCCGGTGAAGAAGGGATGGCATTTGCTACACAGCTCCACTCTGAGCTGCTTCTTGGTGGAGCCGGTGGTAAAGGTGTTGCCACAGGAGCAGGTTACCTTGGCATCTGTGTAATACTCAGGATGTATTTTAGGTCTCATTTAACTTGCTCGGTATAAACGCTGACTTTTTTGCGGTTCTTGGTTGCCGGTTCATATTTGACGGCGCCATCGATAAGTGCGAATAGTGTATGGTCTCTGCCCACGCCGACATTGTTACCCGGCTGAATGCGAGTGCCTCGTTGTCTGACCAGTATGGTGCCAGCATTAACCTGTTGACCGCCATATCTTTTTACACCCAATCGTTTTGATTGGCTGTCACGTCCGTAACGAGTACTGCCTCCGCCCTTCTTATGTGCCATTAGCTTTTACTTCCGGTCGCCACCTTTTTCTTTGTAGTTTTCTTCGGCGCTGCCTCCTCGCCCGGTTTAACGATTTCCTTGATTTCTAACTTTGAATAAATCTGTCGATGGCCTTTTTTCCGGCGATAGCGTACCTTCGGTTTATATTTGAAAACTATAACCTTGGCGCTCTTCCCTTCGCTGAGACAGGTGGCGACTACTTTGGCGCCATCTATTGTGGGATTACCTACGACGGTATCCTTACCATCGGCGATAAGCAATACCCTGGACAGCTCGATATCTTTGCCTTTGCCAACAGCCAGGCGGTCGACATCGATTTTTTGACCCGGCGCCACTTTGTATTGCTTGCCGCCGGTTTCGACTATAGCGTAACTCTGTGTCATTTTCAAAGCGAAAGATAATTTACCAGATTAGGTAGCCGAATGTCAAATTCAGTACTATTCCTGCATGCCAGGTTCAATCCCACAGAGCCTTAGCTACGTCGTCGAGGCCTAGCTCAAGCAGCTTATTTTTAGTCGGTACACCGGTGTTGACTTCCCAGCCACGGATTGTGAAATAGTCTTTAAGCAAAGTATCGAAGTCCACAGTCTTGCCGGCAGTGGGGCCAGCTTCGGGTGGTGGATTGCCGGCGACCCTGCCAGGGACCCGAAAGTCAGATATGCTAATACCTTCCCGGGCGTTGAACGCCTGCCGGATGGTCGCCACCCTATCTCCCACCTTCAGCAGGTCGTCGATGCTATAGTTCCAGCCTGTGGTCAGGTTTATGAAGTCGGTGAGTGCGCTGGCATCCATGAAGCCGTAGCCGAACTGGCAGAGGCCGGCACAGCTTATGGCATGCATCAGGTCGCTGCCCATCTTATTCGCCTCGCCACGGCCGGCAGTGGACTTGCGGTCGTACGCCGGGAATTCCAGGCCGCTGGCCGGCTTGGTGGTGTAGTTACCCTGTGTGTGGCGGGCCGGCGTGGAATCGAGATAAGAAGTGGCATAATTCAGGTATCGTTTGGGGTCGTGCATGGGCACTTCCTCGCCATGTATATGAACAGCAAATTCTTCGGCTCCTTTGCCTATCTGGTCGGCTGCCCGTTTGACGCCGTCGGCAAGTACCCCGCCGAAGCCCTGCCGCTTAGCCAGCTTCTCAGTCATGTCTACGATGGCTTTGTGATTGCCCCACCTGAGCTCGATACCATCGGTATCTTTATTACTGATTAATCCGTTTTCGTAGCACTCTATGGCGAAGGATATTATAGAACCGGCGGAAATGGTATCCACCCCATAGCGATTACAGATATCGTTGACCATGATTATGGACTCGAGGTTGTCGTTCAAGCACATTGAGCCGAAGGCTGCCAGTGTCTCGTATTCGGGCTTGTGAACCAATGCCGGGTAGTGATACTGTGTGCCGGGCTTCATATGCCCGCCGCAGGCAACAGGACAGCGCCAGCAGCCATATCTGCGCTCCTGTAAATCGATTACTCTCTGGTCGCTGATGACGGCACCAGTGGTAAAATCCAGTGCCGTACCTTTCCAATTCTTGACCGGCGTATCACCAGTTTGAACTAGTACATTCAAGCCGGCACAAGTGCCCAATTTACGGAACGCTTCGACGGCACCACCTAGTTGAGCCAGGTGTTTGGTGCGCGCCGCCTTTATCTCTAACTCGTTAGCAAGCGGGACTATTTGATTTCCCTTCACTGCAACAGCCTTCAGCTTTTTAGAGCCCATCACGGCACCCAGGCCGGAACGGCCGGCGGCTCGTCCCCTGTTGTTAATGATGCAGGAAATGAGCGATAGGCTCTCACCCGACGGGCCGATGCAGGCGATTCGAGCCTCCTTGCCAAGCTCGTCCTGAAGCAGTGATTCGGTTTCCCAGGTGTCTTTACCCCATAATTTATCTGCTGGCCTAAGTTCGGCTTTACAGTTGTCGATGAAGAGGTAAACTGGACTGGGCGAAATACCGGTGAAGAAAACGGCGTCATAGCCGGAGAATTTCAGGTACGGGCCGAAATCACCGCCGGAGTTGGCATCGCCCCAGGTTCCGGTCAGCGGCGATTTGCCAACTACTACGTACCTGGAGCCGAACAGAGCGGGTGTGCCGGTTAGAAGGCCGGTGACGAATCCCAGCATGGCATCCGGTCCCAGCGGGTCGACTTTAGCTTTCTGCCGGCTGAAAAGGACTCTGGCACCAATACCGTAGCCGCCGAAGAAATTTTGATACAAGTCGTCTACCGCCAATTCCACGGATATTTTCCTCTGGGTCAGGTCAACGAACAGCATTTTGCCCATGTAGCCTCCGCGCATAATTTACCTCCTGAATCAATAAATGCTGCACAAGTTTAAGCAGCGGGATAACCAGATTATTATACCGTTAAGGCTCAGGATGTCAATGTTAATTTCTTCGCACCATCGAGATCGCCATGTCGCCTCTCCGAAGAAGGGCTCCTAGCGATGACAGACTAAACACACTCCCTTTGTATTTTGTTTCTCGATTGACACTATATCCGGCTTTTTGTTAAACTGCTGTCGAGGTGACCGGGGAATCAGCCGAGACCTTATCTGCTGCAACTTCAACCAGGGGCCTGGTTGAAATTTTTACCGGCGAGGGCAAAGGAAAAACATCGGCAGCTCTGGGGACTATCATCCGTGCCTTGGGGCATGGCCTCCGAGTTTATATCGTATTCTTCATGAAAGGCGATTTCCCATACGGGGAACATAAAATCCTGTGCCAACTTCCAAATTGTACCGTGGAAAGGTTCGGATTTCAGGAATTCGTCGACCCCGCTAATGTTAAACCGGAGGAGAAGGAAGAAGCCAGGAAGGCACTGGAAGCTGCCCGGAAAGCCATGCTCAGTCTGAAATACGATGTAGTTATACTCGATGAAGTAAATGTAGCCGCTGCTTGGAAGTTGATTGACGTGGATAGCGTCGTAAAGTTGATACATGACAAGCCGGAAAAAGTGGAGCTTATTCTCACCGGCCGCTATGCTGACCCGAAGTTAATCGAGCTAGCTGACCTGGTTACCAATATGGTCAAGGTAAAGCATCCGTTTGACAAAGGGATGCTGTCCCGCAAGGGCATTGAATACTAGAGGTTGAGGAATATGGGTAAACCGGAGCCGCGAAAATCAGATGATTTAGAGAAAAAAGCCAGCCGGTGGCATGCCCGAGCTCAATGTTTTGAGGAAAGACAGGATTCCTTTGTTACTGCCTCCGGCGTTCCTATCGAGCGCCTCTACACACCAATTGACATTGCTGGCACAGACTTTTTGAGGGACCTTGGCTTTCCCGGCGAATATCCGTATACCCGCGGCGTTCATTATTCCGGCTATAGAGGCAAGCTGTGGACGATGCGCATGTTTGCCGGCTTCGGCTGTGCCGAAGAGACCAATGCCCGCTACAAGTATCTACTTAAGCACGGGGAAACCGGGCTGAGCGTTGCCTTCGACTTCCCCACTTTAAACGGCTACGATTCGGATGCACCTGAGGCAAAGGGGGAATTTGGCAAATGCGGCGTGGCTGTTTCTTCCCTGGCTGACATGGAGATATTGTTCGACGGCATTCCAGTCGATGAGATAACCACTTCTATGACCATAAACGGGCCGGCAGCGGTTATCTGGGCTATGTATCTGGCTAATGCCCAGAGACGAGGAGTTCCGCTGGATAAACTTGGCGGCACCATACAGAATGACATTCTTAAAGAATATATGGCTCAGAACGCTTTTATCTTCCCGCCCAAGCCTTCTATGCGTCTTATCGTTGACACTTTCGAATATGGCATGAAAAAGGTGCCGCGCTGGAATACCGTCAGCATCAGCGGCTACCATATACGTGAAGCCGGCGCCACTGCCGTTCAGGAGCTAGCTTTCACCCTGGCCGATGGTCTGGCATATGTTCAGGCGGGCATCGACCGCGGACTAAAGGTAGATGATTTTGCTCCCAGGCTCAGCTTCTTCTTTAATTGCCATAATGATTTCTTTGAGGAGATAGCCAAGTTCCGTGCCGCCCGCCGCATCTGGGCGCGGGAAATGAAAGAGCGGTTTAACGGCGGTGAACGCTCCCAATGGCTTCGCTTTCATACTCAGACGGCAGGCTGCTCACTCAGTGCCCAGCAGCCCGAGAACAACATCGTCCGTACCACTATTCAGGCACTGGCTGCGGCTCTAGGCGGGACACAATCGCTGCATACCAACTCTATGGACGAAGCACTGGCATTACCTTCGGAAAGAGCGGTGACCATTGCTCTGCGTACTCAGCAAATTATCGCCCACGAAAGCGGAGTGGCTAATACTATTGACCCGCTTGGCGGCAGCTATTTCATTGAATGCCTGACCAATAAGACGGAGAAGACAGTATATGAGTATTTTGCCAAAATAGATTCTTTAGGCGGCGTTATACCAGCTATCGAAGCCGGCTTCTTTCATAGAGAAATCTCTGACTCGGCTTATCGCTACCAAAAAGAAATAGAAAATAAAAAGCGTATCGTTGTCGGCGTCAATGAATATGCCACTGATGAGCCGGTAACGATTCCAATTCTGGAGATGGATAAAGAGGGCGAGAAACGGCAGCTGGAGCGGCTCAGCAGATTGCGCCGCGAGAGGGATAATGAACTGGTTTCGGTAAAGCTGGAGGCGCTAAAACAGGCTGCCCAGGGCAATGAAAATCTGATGCCCTATCTTCTTGAAGCGGTAAACGCCTATGCAACTCTGGGTGAAGTCTGCGGCGTGCTGCGGAAAGCGTTTGGGGAATACCGGCTGCCGGCACTGGTGTAAAGATAACTTAAAAGTCAAAAATAAAATATCAAAATGCAAAATGGCAAATTAAAAATAAAAAGGGGGCAAAATGAAGCTAACTTTAAGCGTGATCAAGGCTGACATCGGCGGCTATGTGGGCCACTCCAGCTCGCATCCGGAGGTGCTGGACAAAGCTGAAAAATGTATGGCAGCGGCTAAGAAGTCCGGGTTCCTGATGGACTATCATGTTACCCGTTGCGGTGACGACCTCCAGCTAATCATGACGCACCGGCATGGAGAGGATAGCGAGAAGGTACACAAGCTGGCGTGGGATACCTTCGTCGACTGCACCAAAATAGCCAAGAAGCTTAAGCTGCATGGTGCCGGTCAAGACTTGCTGGCTGACGCCTTTTCGGGAAACGTAAAGGGTATGGGGCCCGGGGTGGCTGAGATGGAAATTGAGGAACGAGAGGCCGAGACGATTATCATTTTCATGGCGGACAAAACAGCCTCAGGTGCCTGGAACCTGCCGCTATACAAAATCTTCGCCGACCCGTTTAACACCATCGGCCTGGTCATCGCTGCAAATATGCATGGCGGTTTTTCTTTCGAGGTCCATGATGTTAAGGATAGCAAGAAGATAGTATTTAATACACCTGAGGAAATCTACGATATGCTGGTTTTTATAGGTGCGCCCAGCCGATTTGCTGTTAAAAATGTATACCACCGGGAGAGCGGCCAAATAGCAGCGGCCTCGTCGACACAGAGACTCTCCCGTATGGCTGGCCGATACGTCGGCAAAGACGACCCGGTGTGCATCGTCCGCTCCCAGGGTCACTTCCCCGCCGTAGGCGAGATATTGGAGCCTTTTGCCCACCCGCACATCGTGGAAGGCTGGATGAGAGGTTCACATAACGGTCCATTGATGCCGGTAGCCGTTAGGGATAGTAACCCCTCACGTTTTGATGGTCCGCCCAGAGTTATTGCCGCCGGTTTTCAGCTTGCCAGAGGCATGCTGATTGGACCTCGCGATATGTTCGATGACCCGGCTTTCGACAATGCCCGCGCAGAAGCCAATATCATTGCTGATATACTACGGCATCACGGGCCTTTTGAACCCCATCGCCTGCCACTGGACGAGATGGAATATACTACCATGCCCGAGGTGATGAAGAAGCTTAAGGGAAGATTCAAGAAGGTTTAGAAGCGGAACCCTCCTCACCTAACCTCTCCCTAGAGGGGAGAGGAATAAGTTGCTATTAAGAAAATGACCAAGCTGTTACTGGCGACCACTAACCGGGGAAAAATCCGCGAATATCGAAGTCTACTGAGCGGTCTGCCATTCGAACTGGTGACACCGGATGAGGAAGGTATGGACATAGCTGTGGAGGAGAACTGTCTCAGCTACGAGGAGAACGCCAGCGTAAAAGCTAACGCTTACGCCAAGGCGAGTCGCGTCATTACACTGGCTGACGATTCCGGGCTGGAAGTTGATGTCCTGGGTGGCGAGCCGGGTATCCGGTCGGCTCGCGCTGCCGGAGAAGCAGCCGGCGATAAAGACAGGATTGAACATCTTCTGGCGAGGTTGAAGGGGGTACCTTTAGAGAATCGGACTGCCCATTTCAAATGTGTTATCGCCATAGCGACTCCCGAGGGAAGAATAGAGCTGTGTCATGGAGAATGTCCGGGCTTAATTACTTTGGAACCCAGAGGTGAAAACGGGTTCGGCTATGACCCGGTTTTTTATCTTTCTGATTATAAGAAAACTATGGCCGAGCTGCCCTTAGACATAAAAAATCAAATCAGTCACCGTGGCAAAGCGGCCCGTGAGGCATATCGCATACTTGGGCAACTCGCAGAAAAAGTGAAGCTATGACCGGTCTTTCCGACCCTTTCAACCGTCCCATAAACTACCTCCGTATCTCGGTGACCGACCGCTGCAACCTGCGCTGCATCTACTGCCTGCCGCCAGAAGGCATTGCCCTGCTGCCTCAAGGAGAGGTCCTGACTTATGAGGAGATTGCCAGAGTTGCCGGTCTGGCTGCAGAGCTTGGCATTAATAAAGTCAGGCTTACCGGCGGTGAGCCGCTGGTCAGAGCCAGGCTGAGTGAACTGGTGGCCATGCTGGCTGGAATTGACGGCATCGATGATATCTCACTGACTACCAATGGGGTTCTGCTTAAGCAGTATGCGGCTGAGCTTAAACGGGCCGGTTTAAAACGGGTAAATGTCAGCCTGGACTCTTTAAGTCGAGCCAAGTTCGAGCGCATCACCCGTCAGGATAGGCTGAGCGATGTGCTGCAGGGCATTGAGGCGGCTAAGGCCTGCGGGCTGAATCCAGTCAAGGTCAATATGGTGGTAATGCGAGGTATAAATGATGATGAGGTTATGGATTTTGCCAGATTAACTACAGCTGAAGGCTGGCACGTACGTTTTATCGAATTAATGCCATTTGCCATCGATAACCCTCCTGACGGTCATTCGATAGGAGACAAAGCTAACCTTCATCCTGCCTTCGTCTCGGTTGACGAAATTAAAGAACGTCTCCAAATCTTGGGGAAGCTGGAGCCCAGCCTGCCCATAACGGGAAACGGTCCGGCCAAATACTTCCGCCTTCCGCAAGCCAGAGGTACCATTGGCTTCATCGCGCCGGTCAGCCAGCACTTTTGCTTTAGTTGTAATCGCCTCCGTCTTACTGCCGAAGGCAAGCTCCGTCCCTGCCTGCTCAGTGACCGTGAAATTGACCTCCGCCAGCCGGTGCGTAGCGGGGCCTCACCCCGGGAGCTGAAAAAAGTCATCACCGAGGCTATTCAAGAGAAGCCGCAGAAGCATGAACTATCCCAGGGCAGAGCTTCCAAAAAACGTTTAATGTCACAGGTGGGAGGTTGATATGAGTTCATCTTCGGATATTCGGATGGTAGATGTCGGGGGAAAGCCGATTACCTCCAGACAGGCGGTAGCCAGAGGAAAGGTATTGATGCAGGCGGCAACTTTGAGTTTGCTTAAAAAGGGTAAGTTGCCCAAAGGTGACGTTCTGGCGGCAGCGCGTGTTGCCGGCATCATGGCGGCTAAAGAAACTCATCGGCTCATACCGCTGTGCCATCCGCTGCTTATCGAAGACGTAAATATTGAATTCTCTTTAGATGATAAAGCCTCGGCGGTGGAAATCACGGCAACGGTAAAGGGCAGCGGCAAGACGGGATTTGAGATGGAAGCCTTAACTGCCGTCGCCGTTAGCGGGCTGACTATATACGATATGTGCAAAACGGTAGACCAGACTTTGCGCCTGGACAACATCCGCCTGGTCAGGAAAAGCGGCGGTAAAAGCGGTACAATCAGGCTTGAATAGATCTTTATGTCATTGCGAGCCCTTCCGCTGAAGGACGTGGCAATCTCATCAAAAAACTAAGCACTAAATCCGAAATCCCAAACAAATCCAAATTAATCAATGTACAATGGCCAAACCGATTGACTTGACCCTGCGGGCGGCGTATACTTTGACACTACAACTGTTGGGGGGTGTGACATGAAACTATCCTGCCTTCAAGAAAACCTGAGTAAAGGTTTAGGCATAGTTAGTCGGGCTGTAGCCACTAGAAGTACCCTGCCTATTACTCAGAATGTCTTGATAGCCACTGACCAGTCTCGCCTTAAGCTAGCCGCCACCAATCTGGAGATAGCTATTAGCTGCTGGCTTGGCGCCAAAATAGAAGAAGAAGGCGCCATCACCATACCCGCCCGACTTTTGACCGAATTCATCAGCTCTCTCCCCAACGATAAAATTGACATTGCACTTACACAACGAACCCTTCAACTTAAATGTGCTCGTTTTGAGGCTAGAATCAACGGCCTCGATGCTCAAGATTTTCCGCCCATTCCCCAGGTTGCTGACGGCCTGGCTACCAAAATTGAAATCGAGGCACTGAAGGATGGGATTAACCAGGTTACCTTTGCCGCGGCCGCTGAGGAGTCACGACCGGTACTTACCGGCATTCAGCTGGAATTTGACGGAGATAAGCTGGCTATGGCAGCAGCCGATGGCTTCAGGTTGGCGGTACATAATACCTCTCTGCTATCGCCGGTCAAGAATAAAACCGCCATAATTGTTCCGGCGCGGGCATTGAACGAATTAGGCCGATTTCTAACCGACCAGGAAGAACCGGTGGAAATTACGGTTAACCAGCAAAAAAGCCAGATTTTGTTCAAGCTCAAGAACATTGAGATGGTATCGCAGCTTATACAGGGCGCATTCCCCAACTACTCGCAGCTCATACCGCAGAGCTACGTTACACGGGCGGTTGTCGATGTGGCGGAGTTTTTACGTGCTATAAAGATGGCCTCCATTTTTGCACGTGACGGCAGCGGCATTGTCCGCCTGGTGGTAAGCCCCGGAGTCGAGCTTACACCGGGTAAAATGAATATCTCAGCCCGCGCTGAAGAAGTAGGAGATAACATGGGTGAGATTGACGCCTTAATTGACGGTGAGGCGGCCAAGATTGCCTTTAATGCCAAATACCTCTCGGATGTATTGTCCGTACTCGACGAGAAGCAGGTGGCTCTGGAAACTACTACTTCCTCCAGCCCCGGTGTGCTCCGCCCCGTTGGCACTGACAACTACATCCACGTCGTCATGCCGATGTTCGTGCAGTGGTAACTAAACAGGTTATTAAGATTATAGCTGCCCGCTATTTCTAGGGGGCAGCTAATTATTTAACAGTACCGAAGCCAATTAATATATCTATTCGGCAGCTAGGTTACTCGACTGCGTAGGTTACCTCGAGGACAACGGAGGACCATTCAATGTATTCGGCGGCATTGTCACCGTTGCTTACTTTATTGAACAGGGCTTCAACCTGAAAGCGATCATTCCCGAAATTAGAAGGTAGTTTTACCTCTATGGTGACATCTACGACAGACGGCGGCTCATATATGAGTCCGGTGTTCATCAACTTGGCACCGACATAGCCGAAAACTGGCAGCATACCGGAACCGTAGGTGTCTTGCCACAGCCATAGTCCGCCAAATCCTGATGAGGGCATGTAGGAGAATGGGTCGCCAACTATACGCCCGGTGGTGAATTTCAAGCTGGCATTCTGTATATCTTTGTGGGCGAGGCTGGAAATATCGAAGCTCCAGCAAGCGCGACAGCCGACATTCTGAGCGTTGTCTCCAGCCATGGTACGTGAATAGTCAGTGGCATTGTTCTGGTATACGGTGCCGGTTTCTGAAGCAACGGGATTGAGGGTTACTGTTTTTGTAGGTGGTGAAACAGTAACTGTCACGCTGCCTGTCGTCTGACCGCCCCGATTATCCTTGACAGTCACGCCTATGTTAAAACTCCCGCTATTGTTTGGCGCGACCCAGGTGACCTGACTGCCCGTACCGGTGATAGTGCCCTCACTAGCTGACCAGCTATAGGTAAGTGGGTCATCATCAGGGTCAGCAGCAGCAGCGATGATAGTCGTGCTGTCTCCAGAGACTACCTCCGCCGGGCTAGCGGTTACTTTTGAAATTACGGGCGACTGGTTAGGTTCGGGCACTGGTGGTGGCACTGGTGGTGGTGCCGGAGCCGCGCAAGCGCTGCCTAAAATGGCAGCCATAGCCAACACCGCCACAACTGCAAATAAACTGCCTCTGGAGATTGCCATTTTGAATTCACCCCCTTTTATTAATTAAACACCAGGTCGAATACCGCTCCCATCCTCTTATAACGGTGGCGAGTCTGGAAAGGTTTAGCTACGGGGTTCATGCTGTCAAAATAAGTAGATCGAAGCTGTTCAAATTAATAATTACCGCGCTGCTTCAGTAATTGATATAATTTAGCGTCAATGTTTGAAGCCCCGCAGCTATTCCGGCGCAAACGCAAGAAAAAGAGGTAATTTCATGGCTAAAATTAACACGGTACTGGGTCCGGTTTCCGCAGACGAGCTGGGCGTGACCCTGATGCACGAGCATCTAGTTTTTGCTTATCTGGGGTGGGATTGTGATGCGCTGGCTCCGCCCTATGACCGGGAAGCAGCCGCTGCGGCTTGTGTGGAGGCTTTGAGGGAAGCCAAGGGCTACGGCTTGAAGACGCTGGTTGATGCTACCGCCACTGACATGGGCAGGGATGTAGAGTTGCAGAAGATTGTGTCCGAGAAACTGGGTGTCAATATTATCTGCGCTACGGGTTTTTACACGGAGAAATACGGGAAGGCCGGCTATTTCAAGTTTCGCAGTCTGGCGTATGATATCACCACTGAATTGTGCGAGACACTTGTTAAGGAGATTACGCAGGGCATAGGCAATACCGGGGTTAAAGCCGGTGTCATCAAGGTAGCCACGGGGCATGCCAGGATAAGTTCTTATGAGGAGAAGGTACTTAAGGCAGCAGCCAGGGCACAGAAGGAAACGGGCGTGCCTATTATCACCCACACCGAATCCGGAACCATGGGGCCGGAGCAGGCTGACCTGCTTATCTCCGAAGGTGCCGACCCCAAGCGTGTAGTTATCGGGCACATGTGCGGCAATGCCGACCTGAACTATCATCTCTCCGTTCTGGAAAAAGGAGTGAATATAGCCTTCGACCGGTTAGGTATTGACATTCTTTTCCCGGACAAATTGAGGAAGGCTTGCCTTATTGGTCTGATTGGGATCGGCCACGCTGATAGAATTATGCTGTCTCAAGATTGCTGGGCCTACCGGCTGGGCCGCCCCTTCGAATTTTCAGATGCTGCCAAACCGCTTCTGGCTAACTGGTCTTACGTCCACGTTTTCAATAACATCATCCCGGCGCTGAGAGAGGCTGGAGTCAGCGAGGACAAGATTAATACCCTGATGGTGGGAAACCCCCGGAGGCTCTTCAGTGGTGAGTAAATTGAATCGAGTGCTATCCGAGGAGAATGCGGCTGCCTTTCTGGAAAAGGCAATTAAAGAGTATGTGGCGAAAAACCCGGCAAACCGGCTTGAGTCCTTCGACGACGGATGCATCTTCGATGAGCCGTTGGTTGGTTTTGCCGATGGCGATGACGCTATATTTCGAGACTATAAAACGATAATAGGTGATTTCCACCTTACTCCACGTGAGGTCTTAGAAAAGTACCTCGAGTCCAAAGAGGGCATTCAGAAGCGTTCGTCCGAAGTGAGCGTAATCTCTTTTGTCTTGCCGGTTACGTATGAGACTCGGCTGAGCTTACGCAAGGAAACAATGATTCCATCACTCAGGTGGAACCACACCCGCTGGCACGGTCAGCACCTCATCGATGAACTATCACGTTATTTGATATCACTACTGGAGGGTATGGGCTATATGGCTGTAGCGCCGGAACTGGCTGGTTTCTTTAAATTGAAGAACCTGCCCGGCGGTTATGTATCCAACTGGTCACAGAGGCATATCGCCTACGCTGCCGGCCTGGGGACCTTTAGCCTGAACGATGGCTTCATTACACCGAGGGGAATGGCTATGCGCTGTGGCAGTGTGGTGACCGACGCCAGAATCCCACCCAGCCTAAGGGTATACAAGGACCATTTAGCCAACTGCCTCTTTTACCGTGATGGGTCATGTAGACGTTGTGCCGAGCGATGTCCAGCCGGTGCTATCAGCGAGCAGGGGCACGACAAGAACAAGTGCCTGGAGTTCTTGTTTACCAGGCAGAAAGAGATAGTCAAGGAGTTAGGCAGAGAAGACGGCTATATCGGTCGCTATCTGGGTTGCGGGCTATGCCAGACCAAGGTACCCTGCGAAGCCAGGATACCGCCTAAAAAGCGGGGTAAGCGCCGATAGCGAGCTAATAAAAATGTCTGGGAGGAATTGAAACATGAGTGAAGTTGAAAAAGCCGTTTCTTGCTTCAATGAAGGATTTATGTGCTCTCAGGCATTACTTACTGCTTACGCCGGACGGTTCGGTATGGACCGCGAAACTGCCTTAAAGGTCAGTGCCGCGTTTGGTGGGGGAATGGGTCGAATGGGCGAGACATGCGGGGCGGTGACCGGAGCCTTTATGGTCATAGGCCTTAAATATGGTCGGACGACGATTCAAGATACAAAATCACATGAAAAGACTAACCGGTTGGTTAGGGAGTTTGTGGGCAGGTTTAAGTCTCTTAACGGGTCAATTGTATGCCGGGAGTTGCTCGGGTGTGATTTAAGCATGCCGGAAGGCCAGAAGACATTTGTGGATAAGAAGCTCCGCGATACCCTTTGCACTAAATTTGTCCGCGATGCTGCGGAGATTGTCCAGCAATTATTAGCATAACCATATCTAAAGCTTAATATAGCCAGAAGTATTTCGTTTTTCAAATGGCAGGGTTTTACAAATCAATACCCAGAACCACCGAGGTCTCAATCTGACGCCGGGGGATCTTCCAGTAGCTCAACAATAGCTCGTCTTTATCGGGCATAAGCTTAAAGCCCTGCTTTTGATAGAATTCTACCGCCCACGTAGCATCTGCCCAGGTACCCACCAGCAACTGGCTGCTCCTGGTCATCTGCTTCAGGTGGTCGAGAAGCTTGGTGCCGACGCCCTTACCCTGCCGGTCAGGTAATACATAAGCATGCCTGATAAGCGTCACATCTTTAACCGGCTGAAATCCCATAACACCGACCAATTTGCGCCCCTCTTCCCAGCCGAAGAAAGTCATGCTCTTCATTTCCCTTTGCAGCTCTTCCTTCGGCATATACGGCTCGTGGTAGCAGCCTGATGGTATGATGCCCTTGTAGGCGCCAGCGGCCGAGTTTATGATGTCATAAATGCAGTCTATATCTACGTAGGAAAGCTCTCTAATCATTTACGCAATTGTTAATTTTTGCTATCACCGTAGAAAAAGCACTTCCTGTATGATACTATTGACATTAGCAGGAGTTCAATTTTAGCCTTCGTATGAAGGCGTCCTATTGACAGAGCGGGGTTTATCGTTTAATCTGTACCTTGTGTTACTAGGTACAGAGGGGCATACTTAGAGGGTATCTGTAGAGTGGATATTTTCTATTTTGCGCTTCTTTTCGTGCTGGCTTTTTGGCTTGGTGCCTGTCCTTTTGCATTGTGGGTCGGGAAGTGGCTATTAGGCAAGGACGTAAGAAACTATGGGGACGGCAATCCGGGTTCGTATAATGTTATGCGAGCCGGAGGTCGCTGGACTTTTGCTCTGGTTTTATTTCTAGATATGGGAAAAGGTGTACCTTTTGTAGCCTTGGCGTATTATCACTTCGGCCTGCCCGATGCAATGGTGATGGCAGTCGGCTTGAGTGCCATATTGGGTCACGCTTTCACACCGATATTGAGCTTCAATGGAGGCAAGGCGCTGGCGGTAACAGGAGGTGTACTGCTGGCAATGCCGCAACATGAGATGTTTATCTCACTTGTTATATTCATGTTTTTGGCATACCTTTTAATTGATGTTGATGCCTGGAGAGTAACGGTTGCCATGACGGCGACGTTGATTTACTTACTGGTTACAAAGGGGTTTTCATTAGAGCCGCTGTTTATTGTTTGTGTTATAGGGATACTGGCGGTGAAGCATTTCGAAGACCTAAGGACTACCAGGCCGAGATTAAGGGGGAAGCTGATTACCTGGTTTCAGGCCAGGAGAACAGCGCACATAAGCCGCCACTAGCAGGATTTAGGAAATGTTATATCAAATAGTAATTGCTGCCTTGCTGGTTGTCTTTTCCATTAATCTGATACTCAATTTGAGGTCGCTGAGAAGACCGGACAGCAGTAGCCGGATAGCCGGGCCAGCACCTCTGGTTTCGGTGCTTATTCCAGCACGGAACGAAGAGGAAAATATAGAAACCTGCCTGAAGTCACTACAAAAACAGGACTATACGAACTTCGAGATTATAGTTTTAGACGATAACTCGAAGGATCGCACGGCTGGGATTGTGGAACGAATTGCAGCTAAAGACGACCGTATCAGGCTGCTAAAAGGGCAACCACTTCCTGAGGGCTGGGCAGGTAAGCCGTTTGCCTGCTACCAGCTTGCCGAAAATGCCAAAGGTTCCTGGCTGCTGTTTCTTGATGCCGATACTAAAAGTGAGCCACACATGATGCGCAGCACGTTGGCATTAGCCGTTGAGCTTAAACTTTCTCTGCTTTCCGGTTTTCCTCGACAGATGGCTGAATCTCTTCCTGAGAAGATAGCCTTGCCTATAATGTATTTCGTTATTATGAGCTGGCTGCCTTTATGGTGGCTGCATCGCTCCGTAGGGCACAGGCCGTCATTGACTATCGGCCAGTTTCTTCTTTTCCGCAGAGAGGAATACTGGCGCATCGGCGGACACATGGCGGTGAAAGACAGGATACTTGAGGACGTTTGGCTTGGAGTTGAAACGGTCCGGCAGGGAGGGAGGCATGTAGCCGTCGATTTATCTACAGTATTCTCTTGTCGCATGTACCGGACCGTGGGGGCTATATGGGAGGGTTTTGTCAAGTGGATATATTCCATAGCGGCACTGTCACCGGTGGCGGTGGTGGCGCTACTAGCTGCTGCCTTCGTTTTTTATTTAGCCCCTTTCTACTGGTTGTGGAGTGGCTTCTTTTCGGTGGCGGCTCCCACCGATTGGCGATTCATCGTTACTTTTCAGATAGGGATGATTATTTTTATGCGCTGGCTGGTGGAACATCATTTCAGGCAATCACTTCTTTCGACCTTCTTGCATCCGATAGGTTTTTCCTTCTGGTTCTCGGCCGGCCTATACGGTCTCTGGCGGGAAGTGGTTGGCCTGGGTGTGCGCTGGAAAGAGCGCATCTACGGTGAAGCCTCGGGCGTCAAATAAATCAGGTTAAACTCCTCTGTTAGTTGAAGCTCAGTTTTATGAAATGTTTGATACTGGCTAGCGGCTTCGGGACGAGGCTATATCCACTGACCAAAAGTAAAGCGAAGGCGCTGCTCGAATACAACGGTAAACCAGTAATAAGCCACATTATCGATAAGATTCCTCAAGATATAGATATACTGGTTAACATCAACCGGAAATTCGAACTTGATTTTCGCCAGTGGAAAGATAAGATAGGCAGGGTAGTGACCCTGTGCGTTGAGCCGGTCTTAACCGAGGAACAGGCCTTTGGTGCCGTAGGCTCACTGGACTATTGGATTAAAACTAAAAATATAACCGATGATTTGCTGGTCATAGCCAGCGATAACTACTTCGAGTTCGACCTGCGTAAGTTCATTGCTGCTTATACGGGCGAACACACTCTGGTGGCTGTTTATGATATCGGTGATAAAAGTAAGGCGGGGCAATTCGGCGTCGTCCGGTTAGAAGGTAACAGGATAGTCGAGCTTGTTGAGAAGCCGATGAAGCCTGAATCGAGCCTGGTCGCCATTGCCTGCTATATTTTCCCGCCCCGTATATTTCCACTGGTATTTCAATGTTGTACCGAGGGCGGGGACAATCTGGGCAACTTTATCTCTTATCTGGTAGAAATAGACCAGGTCAATGCTTATCTGTTCAGTGATGTGTGGTTCGATATAGGCAGCCTGGAAGTCTATAAGTCGCTTCAATAAAGTCGCTCTGCCGCATATGAAACGGTCTTCTATTTTCCGTGATATCCTCTTGATTTAGTCGAGCTCCACCGGTCTGCGCCTCTTGGCTAAAAATATTCAGACGGCTCTTTTGCTCCGAAGAAAAGCACTAATAAATTGTGCTTTTACCAGAGAGGTCAATTCGTAAGTATAGCAGCTGCGTCTGTGGTATAATTTACCTCTTTAAGATAACTTAAGTAGCAGATAGCTCGCGTAAAAGGAGAAATCTTGGAATCAGTTTTAAGCAATAAAGCATTATGGGTGCCTGCGGCTGCCTGGTGTGTGGCTCAGATATTGAAGGTTATTATTGAGTCTATAAAAGACAGGCATTTGAATTTTTCCTATCTGATTACCATGGGTGGCATGCCCAGCTCGCATGCTGCACTGGTCTGTGCGCTGGCGACGACCGTAGCTGTAGTTTACGGTGTAGGTTCGGCCGTTTTCGCCATATCTGCTTTTTTTGCGCTGGTGGTGATGTATGATGCTGCCGGAGTGCGCCAGACGGTAAGTACCCAGTCGACGATGCTGAATCACATCGTGGAGGAGCTTTTTAAAGGTAATCCGGCGTTTCAGCAGCGTGTAAAAGAGCTAATAGGCCATACCAAGTTTGAGGTTGCTGCCGGGGCTATTTTGGGGATTGTCCTTGCCTTACTGCTGGCCTGGAACTGGTAGTGTAACTTGGGGTCTTTTCAGACCTGGAGCTTGTTCCATAATTCGGTTATTCTGGCTCTAAGTTCGTCGATTGGGCAATCGGTGTTTATGACCAAGTCTGCCTGTTTCATCTTTTCTTTTTGCGGCATCTGAGCCTTGAGGCGAGCCAGGATCTGCTCTTGACTAAGCCCTCTGGCCTTCTTCAGCCGTTCTAATATGGTGGCTTCGGGGGCTGTGGTAACCCAGACCTGGTCTAGGAGCGGCTTCCAACCGGCTTCGATAAGCAGAGCAGCTTCGAGGACTACAACCCCGGCACCTGACTGGCGATATTCCTCTATTTTTTGCCTGACTATCTCGTATATCCGCGGGTGCATTATCCGGTTAAGTTTGTTCAATGCTGCGGGGTCATCAAAGACCAGCTGGCCCAGTTTTTTACGGTCTATTTCTCCATTATGTTTGAGTATAGATTTGCCAAAAGCAGCCACTATTTCCGTATATGCCCGGGTACTCAGTTGGAGGAGTTCATGCCCAAGCTCATCGGCGTTTATTACTACAGCGCCGAGTTCGGCAAGAATCTGAGCTACTTCGGTCTTGCCGGTGCCTAAGTTCCCGGTTAGGCCAATGACGAGCATGGTTTTTATAGGGCCTTAGACGAAGGCCGAAATGCCCAATAGTTCACGGCCGATGACCAGTTTCTGTATTTGTGTAGCACCATCAGGGAAAGTAAGCGTGCGAGCGTCGCGGAAATAACGCTCCACGGGGTATTCTTCGGAGATACCGTAGGCGCCGTGGACCTGGATGGCTTTGGATGTTACCTCAACAGCCATTTCGGTACTGTAGGCTTTGGCCATAGACGCTTCCTTGAACGGGGTTTGGCCTTTACCTATCAGATACAAAGCTCTGAAGCAAATTAATCGGGCGGCATCGGTCAGTATAGCCATATCGGCAATCATTTCTTGGACGAGCTGAAAGCTACCGATAGGGCGGCCAAATTGTTTTCTTTCCTGGGCGTATTTGATGGCTGCATTGAGAGCAGCCTGAGCTAAACCTACGGCTCCTATTCCGACGGCGACTCGAAGTTTAGCCAGCTCAGAAAGCGCCAGCACGTAGGCGCTGCCCGGCGTGCCAATCAGGTTTTCCTTAGGCACACGGCAGTCATCGAAGCTAAGCTCTGAGGTAGGGCAGGAGCGGCAGCCTAATTTAGGTAGTTCCCGGCTGGTGAATGGTGATTCATCCCTATCGACAAGGAAACAAGAAATACCCCTGGCTCCCTTGCTCCGGTCGGTAGAGGCAAAAACGAGTGCCAGGTCGGCGATGCCGCCATTGGTTATCCATGTTTTGGTACCGTTGAGTACATAATGGTCTCCGTCAAGTGTTGCTGAAGTACTCAAGTCACGGGCTCCGGAGCCGACATCGGGCTCAGTCAGGCAAAAGCAGGTTATCTTTTCCAGCGACATTATTTTGGGGATGTACCTGGCTTTTTGCTCAGGAGTACCGTGGGCAACTATTACAGGGAGCACACTGCCATCCTGTATCAGGACAATCATGCCCAGGCTGAGGTAGGCGCGTGAGAGTTCCTCTCCGAGTACACCGTATGAGACGAGGTCCAAACTCTGGCCGCCGTACTCCGGGGGCAAAGTCGAGCCCACGTAGCCCAGCGGGAGTAGTTTCTTGAGCAGGCCGAGGGCAACATCTTTGGGCATTGGATGATATTTGCGGTCATATTCATCGGCAATGGGTATTATTTCACGTTCCATAAATTCGCGGGCGTTCTTCTGGAGTATTTTTTGGGCTTCGTTGAGTTCTAGTATCATGTCTACACCTTTCAGGTTTTTCTTAAGAAATTGTAGACCAAGTTTTAGGCATTGTCTAGTTGGTGCAACCACCCTTCATATATTAACCAAGCCTTCAGCAATAAGTGGAGTGTAAGCATGCTATTATAATAGTCGTATTGAAATGATATAATTGGTACGTGGGGCGGTTCTATGATTGAAGTGTTCATTTATGAAAAGCTTTCTGAATCCAGGGTACGATGCAATATCTGTCAATGGCGCTGTGTGATTAACCCCGGCAAATTTGGTGTCTGTCGGGTGCGCCGAAACGATGACGGTATTCTCCATGTTCTCAACTACGCTCAAGCCTCCTCGGTAGCTGTTGACCCTATTGAGAAAAAGCCCCTGTTTCATTTTTTCCCGGGAAGTTCAGCTTTATCCCTGGGCACCTGGGGATGTAATTTTCACTGCAAACATTGTCAAAACTGGCAGATTTCCTGTATTGAGACACCGGCGGAGATGTCAGATGAGTCACGTTACTTGCCGCCGGAGGAGGCTGTGAAGCTGGCTAAGCAGCGCGGCTGCGGCGGTATTACCTGGACGTATAACGAGCCGAGCATCTGGTTCGAATATACTCTGGACTCAGCCAAACTGGCCAAGAAAGAGGGCCTTTATACGGGATACGTTACCAACGGTTACCTGACACCTGAAGCTCTGGATGCCATCGGCCCCTATCTTGATGCCTGGCGCGTTGATATCAAGGGCTTTTCCGACAAATTATATCGTGACTTAGCCAAAATTCCACGGTGGCGAGGCATACTGGACGTTACCAAGAGAGCTCAAAAAAAGTGGGGAATGCATGTCGAGGTGGTGACTAATATTATTCCGACGATGAATGACGATGACGAGCAGCTAAACGGTATCGCCGGCTGGATACGCGATGAGCTGGGTGAGCTGACACCGTGGCATGTGACCCGATTCTATCCACAATACAACCTGATGCATCTGCCGCCGACATCGATAGCAAGCCTGGAAAAGGCTTACAATATCGGCAAAAAAGTTGGGCTGCGTTTCGTATATCTGGGTAATGTGCCCGGCCATAGTGCGGAAAACACGGTTTGTTACTGCTGCGGCAACGTGGTGATTAAGCGGGTGGGGTATGACGTTGACATAGTTGGCGTAGACGGTTCCAAGTGTAAGTTTTGCGGGTCTGAGCTTAATATCAAGACGACCGGTTGGGTTCGCCAGTTTTTACTATCACGAGGAGGAGTGCATGATTAGAGAGCCGATTGCTGCCGGACAGTTCTACCCGGGCTCATCGGACGGGCTCAGGACGATGATTGAGAGCATGGTAGACGACAAGGCAGGGAAGGTTGAGGTAATCGGGCTGATTTCGCCTCATGCCGGATATGTCTACTCGGGTATGGTAGCCGGAGCAGTCATATCTGAGATTAAATTCAATGATACCTTTGTCATGCTTGGCCCAAATCACACCGGGCGAGGAAAAAGTTTTAGTATCATGACCAAAGGCACGTGGATAACACCTTTAGGTGAGACGGAGATTGACTCGGAGCTGGGACAGCGAATTTTAACATCTTCGAGCTATTTGGAAGAAGACCATATGGCGCATCAATTTGAGCACTCTCTTGAGGTCCAGGTGCCCTTTTTGCAGTATTTCAAACCAGATGTTAGGATAGTGCCCATAGTTCTGGCTCACGCTCGCGGGAATGTATATAAGAGAATCGGTAAGGAATTAGCCGCCGCCATAAAAGAGTCGAAGAAGCAAGTCACAATCCTGGCCAGCAGCGACATGACGCATTATGAGCCTCAGGAGTCAGCCAGGAAGAAGGACAGTAAGGCGATTGAGGCTATATTGAATTTAGATGAGGACGAGTTATTGAGACGAGTTGCTGATTTTGATATATCAATGTGCGGTTATGCACCGGTGGTCAGCCTTATCTCTGCGGCCAAGGAAATGGGCGCTAAAAAAGCAGAATTGGTTAAGTATCAGACCAGCGGCGACGCATCGGGTGATTACAGCAGTGTGGTGGGTTATGCCGGAATATTAATAAAGTAATCGGAGAGAATGCAGTCAAATGACTAAACCACGTCCTGCGATAGTTGAATTAGCTCGAAAAGCAGTAGAAAGGTATATCCGCCAGGGCAAGATATTCAAGCCGCGGAAGCTTACCGCTGAGATGAAGCAGAGGGCAGGAGTTTTTGTATCTATTAAGAAGCGCGGTGAATTAAGGGGCTGTATCGGTACTTTCATGCCAACAAGGACGAACGTAGCTGAGGAAATCGTAGCCAATGCTATAAGCTCAGCTACACAGGACCCAAGGTTTATGCCGGTGGAGACCTCTGAGCTGGTTGACCTTGAATATAGTGTAGATATTCTTACGGAACCGGAGCCGGTGCAAAGCACTGACCAGCTTGACCCCCGGAAATATGGTGTGATTGTAGAATGCGGTTACAGGCGCGGGCTGTTGTTGCCTGACCTGGCAGGCGTGGATAAAGTTGAAGAACAAATGGAAATTTGCCGGGCTAAAGCCGGCATATCAGCCGGGGAGCCGATAAGATTGTATCGTTTCCGGGTGGAAAGGTTTGCTTGACATAACGGTGTATATCTGCTACTTTTTGGCAAGGAGATAGAAATAACATGAAATTGATGGTTATCGGCGTTGGAGACTGCGGCTGTAGACTGGCTCGCGAATTCGCTGAGTTAAATAAAATGGCGAGAGCAGAATGGCACGCTAACATAGTTACCTGCGCCTATGCCGTTAATAATGAGCCGGCTGTTCTGGCTGAACTGACTAAATCGGGATGGGACTGGCTGAAGGCAGTACCTATTCGCGGCTCTCTTGGGATGGGAGATAAGTCGACGGAAGCAGGAGCCAAGCTGATGCGTCATGAAAGCGAGCGGGTTATGTTAGCCATGAGGCTGGGTGCTTTCATAAATACTGATGCCTTTCTGTTCATTGCCGGCGCTGCCGGTAGCCTTGGTTCCGGCGGTCTTCCGGTGATGATTCAGATGCTCAAAGAGCGCCATATCGATAAGCCGGTTTACGCGCTTCTAGTTTTACCCTTTGATTCTGAGCTGGACGATGCGCAGCGTATTCACAATACGGCTATGTGTCTAAAGACCATTGACAAGGTGGCTGATGCTGTATTTCTAGCAGATAACGGGGGTTTGGGGCTGCTGGGGAACATAGCCCAACCGCAAAAGATGGGCGGCTTGAATAGGGAATTAGTTTTGCCCTTCTATGACCTGCTCTGCGCTGGCGAGATAGCCGGCTCGAAGTATGTTGCCGGGAAAGTGCTCGACGCCGGTGATATCATGCAAAGTCTATTCGGTTGGACGGCAATAGGTGTCGGCAAGGCCCAGTTCCAATCCTCTATATTTTCGTTCAGAAGAACTGCCGGGTTCGAGGGGAAGAGCTCTGATACGTTCAGAGTCATGGAAGCCATGGATTTGGCTTTAATGCGGTTGTCGGTTGACTGCAAGCTGGAAGATGCCGGTAAGGGTTTGTTTCTACTTTCGGCACCGGCCGGAAAAGCCAATGTGGACATGATTAAGGCTCTGGGTAATCGCCTACGAGAGCTGGCACCCAATGCTGAAATAAGAGATGGTAATTTCTATGGCTCGAAGAATTTTACCAAAGTGACAGTGCTTGTTTCGGAGTTGATTTATGTTGACAGAATTAAAAGCTATTATGACAGGGCAGCCAGGCTAGCCCCAGCGGTGGAGGCGGAGAAGAAGACGGATTAGCATGACTCTTTTCGATTTGACTGGGCAGGAGGAGAAGGAGAAAAAGGATGTTTGGGCATACGGTGAATTGCCCGGTGATTTACCTCTAGCCGCCAGAATGCGCCCACATAATTTCGATGAGTTTGTGGGGCAAGAACATATTGTGGGCAAAGGGCGGGTGCTGAGAAAATCCATCGAAGCAGACCAGTTACCTTCGATGATTCTCTGGGGGCCACCAGGCAGCGGCAAGACAACTTTAGGCTACGTTATCGCTAACGTTACCAAATCGCATTTCAGCCCTCTAAGTGCCGTCAATGCCGGAGTCGCGGATTTACGGCGCATTGTGAATGAGGCCAGGCGTAGACGCAGGCTTACCGGACAGCGTACTATCCTGTTTATTGATGAAATTCACCGATTTAATAAGACTCAGCAAGACGTCATATTGCCGTATGTGGAAAACGGTGTAGTAATTCTCATCGGCGCCACTACAGAAAATCCTTCCTTTGAAGTTATCTCAGCGCTGCTTTCCAGATGCCGGGTGTTTAGTCTGAATTCCTTGAGTGATGCTGAGGTCCGTCTTATCGTTGAGCGAGCTATTAAAGATGAGGACAGGGGGTTAGGCAAGTTCAATGTAGGGCTTGACGAAGATGCTTTGGCGCACCTGGTCGTCATGTCGAACGGAGATGCCAGAGTGGCTCTGAATGCTTTGGAGATGGCCACACAGGCCACTGCGCCCGATGCTGACGGACATAGGCGGCTTAACCTCAAAACCATTGAGGAAGCACTGCAGCATCGAGCTTTGCTTTATGACAAGGCTGGCGACCAGCATTACGACCTGATCTCGGCGCTTCATAAGTCGCTGCGTGGTTCCGACGCGGATGCAGCCTTATATTGGCTGGGGCGAATGCTGGAGGCGGGCGAAGACCCTCTATATATTGTCCGGCGACTGCTACGCTTCGCCTCCGAGGATGTGGGTATGGCTGACCCTCAGGCATTGGTGGTAGCAGTGGCAGCGCAACAGGCCGTCCACTTTATCGGCATGCCTGAAGGCAATCTGGCTCTGGCTGAAGCCGTAACCTATTTGGCTACAGCGCCGAAAAGTAATTCTCTGTACGAAGCCTACTCTAAGGTGCAGCATGACGTTGAACGGAGTCGAAATGAGCCGGTGCCGCTTCATCTGCGCAATCCGGTTACCAAGTTGATGCAAGATAGCGGCTATGGAAAAGGTTACAAATATGCCCACGATTACCCGGGCCACTTTGTAGAACAGCAGAATCTGCCGGACATGCTTCAGGGGAAGCGATACTATTCGCCAAGTGACCAGGGCTACGAAAAAGAGATAGCAGCCAGAATTGAGGCCTGGTGGCAAGGCAAACGGGAGACGAAAGGCTGAGGCAGAGGCACGTATCTTTTCCTTGCGGTAAGCTTACGCTTGAGGGTCTGTGTTATTGCCCGGACAGA
Source organism: Dehalococcoidia bacterium (assembly GCA_050011565.1). Taxonomy (GTDB): domain Bacteria; phylum Chloroflexota; class Dehalococcoidia; order GIF9; family UBA5629; genus 9FT-COMBO-48-23. The sequence goes on along the minus strand of JBEKIW010000003.1, from coordinate 241,521 downwards.
GATGGAGTTTTCCCGGCCGTAGTGCTGTGCCATCCTCATCCTGTCTATGGCGGCTCGATGGATAACAACGTTATTCTATCGATAAGTTTGGCTCTGATAAAAAAGTCTGTTATTGCCTTTATGTTTAACTTTCGCGGCGTGGGTGGCAGCCAGGGCAGCTTTGGGGGTGGCATAGCCGAACAAGAAGATGCGGCGGCCGCCCTAAGCTGGATTATTTCTCAGCCGGAAGCGGATGGTAACCGGGTGGGGCTTTCGGGTTATTCATTTGGCGCTGCTGTGGCATTGCCCGTTGCCTGCGCGGATGATAGAGTCGGAGCAGTGGCGTTGATTTCAATGCCTCATGGAAAGTCACAGATTTCTCAATTGAAGAGCTGCCCCAAGCCAAAGCTTCTAATCTGTGGAACTAATGATATGATTGTGCCGCTGGAGCAGGCGCGACTGATGGGTAGAGAAGCGGCTGAGCCAAAACAATTTGAACTAATTGACGGAGCCGACCACCTGTGGTGGGGATATGAATCAGTTCTGGGCAATAAGGTAGCTGACTTTTTTAAGGACAAATTCCAAATTCTAAGCACCAAATCCTAAATAAATCCAAATTTCTCAATCCACACTACTTTATTTTTGGATCTCGGATATGCGGTCCTTAGCTAAGGAAATCAGGTCTGGGTCGGTCGACAGCTGAATGGTTTTATTGAAATCGGCAACTGCCAGGTCAGACTGGCCGGTGTTGTAGTAGGCAAGTGCCCTATTGTAATAAGCCAGGGCATAACTTGGGTCTAGCTCAATTGCCTTGCTGTAGTCAGCGATAGCTTTATCCAATTCTCCAGTGACGAGATAGCTGTAAGCCCTGTTACTGTATGCCTGCGGGTAATGGGGCTCCAACTCCACCGCTTTGCTAAAATTGGTGATAGCCAGCTCCCACTCTCCCTGCGTATTGTACACCCAGCCCAAATTAAAGTAGGCTACAGCCAGGTTCGGGTCCAGTTCTATAGCCTTATTAAAGTCGGCTATAGCCAGGTCATTTTGCTCTTGTGTCCGATAGATAAAACCTCGGTTGGTGTATACTTCAGCCAGTACTTGATTGATACCGACGAGACTCGGTTCGAGTTCCAATGCTTTGTTGAAATCGGCGATTGCCGGTTCCCATTTTTCCTGTTCCTTGTAGACCAGGCCGCGATTATAGTAAGCCAATGCATAGTCAGGTTTCAGCTCTATAGCCTTATTCAGGTCAGCGATGGCCAGGTCGAGTTTCCCGGTGTTGGAATAGGCGGAGCCACGGTCCTCGTATGCCGTGAAATTGGTCGGGTCAAGCTCTATTGCCTTGCTCAAATCGGCGATGCCCATGTCCCAACGACTCTGAGCGTTGTAGACCAGACCTCGATTATGATATGACTCAGCCAGATTGGGGTCTAACTCAATGGCTTTGTTCAAATCAGCAAGCGCTAAATCTAATTGCCCTTTGGAAGCGTAGGTCCAGCCTCTACTGCTATATGCCACGGCCAGGTTCGGGTCCAGCTCGATAGCCTTATTCAGGTCGCTAATGGCCATGTCCCATTGCCCTTGAGCATGATAAACTGCAGCACGATGACTGTAGGCCTCAATTAACTTCGGGTCCAGCTCGATAGCCTTATTCAGGTCGCTGACAGCCGCATTCCAATCTTCTTTGGCGGCATAAGCCTGGCTGCGTTTGCTATAGGCCAAGGCCAGGTTTGGATTGTCGTCAATTGCCTTGCTGTATTCGCTAATAGCTTCATTCCATTGTTGCTGCGCGAAATAGGTATCAGCCTGCTCAATATACTTTTGTGAGGAACTAGCACACGCCAGCATGAGCAGCAGGGTACTAATCAATACGACAACTGCAACCCTGTGCTTCATAATGGCGCATAGTATAGCACACCGGCTTATTTAACCCAAAGGCTGCCAATCGTATCGGAGCCGGCCCCGATTCCGAAAGAAATAGTGACAAGTTAAGCTTGTTAAAATAGAACAATAGTGCTACTATGATGATGACATGGCGAAGTTGTTGAAGGTTGCATTAGATAGTCAGAGATATGACCTGGCTGCTTATGCTTTGGTCTATGGAATTATCAGGGCGATGGAAAATGGTAAGAAAGAACGCCGCAAAAAGCAAAAGACAGGTATTTTACGGACAGGCACTTAATGAAGCCGAGAGGCTGGAGCTTGAAGAAGCTAGGGGCATAGAGGGTATTGACGAGGAGATTGCCATACTTCGCGTTAAGCTCAGGGAGCTTATTGTCGCCGCGCCGGAGAAATTTGACCTGCATCTGAGATTGGCTACCACTATTGCCCGGCTGGTAACAACCCGCTATAACATCAGCAAGGAACAGAAGAAGTCTCTTAAGGAGGCTATCACCAAAGTATTAACTGAGATAGCTATTCCCCTGGGTGTTAAGACGCTGATAAGAAGCTAAAGGTTTCAATAAGAGACCGCCGGTTTTGTTTTTCCTCGAGTTCCCTTTTCCTTTTATTTTTCGAAATGAAATTGCGCCCTATCAAGCTGAAGCGTCCAAAGCCATCATCGAGAGCATTCAGGGTAATTTAGGTTTGACCTTTTCGGTCGAAATCGCCCGCCAGGGTGGTAAGAATGAGCTTTCGGTACATCTCGAAGTTTTACTGCTGACAATGTTCATGGCTGCCGGCGGCAATGCCATCAAGTGTTCCCCAACGTTCAAACCGCAGACAATTATCTCCATTAGCCGGCTCAAGGACAGGCTAAACGATTTCGGTTTCGGCGGCATCTGGTTTACCGAGGCTGGCTATATGGTCAGGCTGGGCAATGCCAGACAGATATTTCTTTCCGCTGACGAATCAGCTTCGGTAGTGGGGCATACCGCCGACATACTGCTAGAGATAGACGAATCCCAGGACGTAGCTAAGGATAAATATACCAAAGAATTCCGGCCCATGGTATCAGCTTCAAATGCCACCACTGTTCACTATGGCACAACCTGGGACGATACTACCTTGCTGGAAGAGGTAAAGCAGACTAACCTGGAGCTGGAGAAGAAGGATGGTATTAAGCGCCATTTCCGTTATGACTGGCAGGAAGTAGCCAAATATAATCCAAGTTACAAATCCTTTATTGAGTCCGAACGGCAGCGTCTCGGCGAAGACCATCCTCTGTTCCGGACTCAATATGCTCTACTGCCAATTCGAGGCGGAGGTGGTTTCCTGACCAACCAGCAAATCGCCCAACTAAGGGGCGAACATCTCAGACTTAGCCGCCTGCAGGAAGGCAGGGTCTACGTAGCCGGCATAGATTTCGCCGGCGAGTCGGAGCAGCTCGAAGATGATATTCTGACCCGCTCGGGCAGAGACGCCACCGTCATAACCATTGCTGAGGTTACATATGATGGTATGGACATACCGGCCAGGGAGCCCAGAGTACATGTAGTTGAGAACTATAGCTGGGTGGGCAAGAAGCATGCTGAACTATACCCTCAGATGGTGGACATACTGAAAAACTTATGGAGATGCAGCCGAATTGTCGCCGACGCCACGGGCATTGGTGAGCCCGTAACCAGCTTCTTACGTAAATCATTGGGCGGTAAAGTTATCCCCTTTAAATTTACTCAAAAGACGAAGTCTGAAGCGGGCTTCGATTTATTGGCGGCTGTAAACTCCGGCAGGCTCAAGCTTTACCAACAGGACGACTCCGAAGATTATAGGGAGTTGATGTTTGAGCTTCAGAAAGCTAAGAGCATATACAGACCCAGCCAGACATTGAACTTCTTTGTCGATAGCAGTGATGGTCATGATGATTATCTGATGAGCCTGGCTATGGTGGTTCAAGCGGCCAATAAGTGGATGCCACGAAAGGCTAGAGGGCTATTATCTGACTGAGGAAAGTAGACGTTTCCCTGCGGATTCTTCGACAAGCTCAGAATGAGCGTAAAGAAAGACCGGAATATGCGTAAAGGAAGCTCGGAATGAGCGTAAGGAGGGGCCAGAATATAAAAAAGTAGGGACGGACCTTCTTAAATAATAAAGGGGAGGGTTTATCCCTCCCCTTATGTTTTGTCAGAATAATATTTGATATGGCTAGATTAAGCTGGGCAATCCCTTAGCGGCTTCTTCCATGTCACGGAGCCTGCCCGTTGTCTCCTTTATCCGCTCCTTCTGGGTCTGAGCAAAGGCTGTAGCTCTGTCGTAGTAGTCTCTTATCTTCTGGACGAAGGCTAGCTGAGAAAGTATTACGGTGACGTCGACGGTTACCCCACCTCTGGGGAAGTCGCCGGCTCTGATTACTGCATTTTCTGCGAGTTCTCTGAGATAGTCGCCTAAACCTTTGGCGATGTCCATAGACATGTCCTTCGCCGGTGCCGAGAGCAGATATAAGGCTCTGCCGGCATCCTCGGGGCTGCAGCCGACGGAAAGCTCACTGAAGGCGGCGTCCATAGCCTGCATAGCCCTTAGACTCTCATCGCTCTTCTCCTTGAAGCTGACCTTGTTCAGTTCCCAGGGAAAGCGGAAGGCACGCGGTATGCTGGTTCGGCCAACCCCTATTGCCGTCCAGCCGTCTATGGACTGCATTATATCACCGGCATCCAGCACTTTAGCACCGACGTATTTAAATCTAGTTATCTCGCCGGCACACATCATATCGTAAAAAGGTTCGGCAATGGTTGAGTTTATTCTATCCAGGTTCATTGCCAGGCTGGCGTCCTTTCTAACATAGCGTTGATTATCTGCCAGAAAGACGCCATCGGCTACCGACTGTATTGACTTTAGACAAGTCGCGGTATTGTAAACGCTTCTTAGCTCCGCCATTTCCTCGTGTTCGAAGGGAAGAACCACCAGGGCGTAGACCGGCTTGCCAACGTATCGTTCTTTAAGCATTTGGGCGATTACCGATATGGCACCCGAGCCGGTACCACCGGCCGCCCCAGCGATAAGCATGAAAGCATGGGTCTGGTAAAAATTGGGTGCAGTTCTGATGGCATCAACTACCTTGTCACCGTCCTCTCTGGCTAACTCGGCGCCCATCTCGTTTATCTTGCCCACACCATGTCCCCAGGTCTTACGACCGCCGATGAGGATGCGATGCATAAAATCGGTGCCTATATGAGTTAAACCAGTCAGGTCGGTTTGGTCCGTATTTACGGCAAAGGTTCCCGTGACTATATTGATGCCCCACTGCGCTGCTGCCCGCTTATTTAAACGGACAAACTGATCGGCGACTCGGGAGCCACATTGCCCTAATCCGATAACCAATAGTCTCATGATACCTCCTTACTTTGTGTTAACATATTGGTTAATTTGTTTCATATTATGCTATTAGTCTCAGATTGTCAAGTTTACGGCCTTTATTTCCATTTGTCCTTTCGGTTGACAGATGCGAAACGCCAGATAATAACGATTACAACTATGACAGCCACGGCGATGAGTAGAATTAGCCACCAGTCGATGCCGCCAATCTTAAAGAGTTGTCCGTTTGTCCAATCGCCCTGATTATCGGCACCGTCTACAGCTCTGACTCTCCAATAATAGTTCCCTTTGGTGAGAGCCTCGTTCTTAGCCAGCGTGTAGTCGGTCACGGTTAAGCCCTCTTTTCGAATTACTGTACCAGCAAAATCGGAACTGGGGCTTATTTCCAATACATAGTAGACTCCGCTGGGGTCTTCGACGGCTGACCAGCGGAAGGTAACGATAGTTTTGCCGAAGGACCCGAACTCGCTGCCGGCCTCCGGAGATATGAGATTGGGTGTTGGCGGCGGCACTGACTCTACACTCAAGTTCATTGAGAATACGGCGGCCGTTGGGTCGGTAACGGTTACTGTATGGTCGCCAGCTCTACTTTGTGGAATTTTGAAGCTGGTCGTGAAAACGCCTTTGGCGTCTGTGGCTGCGCCGGAGGCAACCTTGGCGCCATCGTAGCTGATAGTTATAACCTGATTGGCTGCAAAACCAGTGCCGTGAACCGTTATATCACTGCCTATAGCGCCCGAAGCGGGATTCAGTTCTACCTTGGGTGAAACAATTACAATAGCGTCGACGATATCGCTAGCTTTAGTAATTTCTCCAGAAGCATCGATGATATGCTCTCCCTTGCTAGACGGAGGCACATCTAATTTATCTGACCATGAGCCCTTGGTATCGGCTGTGATATTACTGATAGCCAGCGCTCCGTCATAAGTGACTTTGATATTGGTTTCGTTAGCTTCGAAGCCGACGCCGCCGATATATAGACCATCACCTACATAAATAGCACCGCCCAGGTAACCGGAGACCGGTTCAAGTTTTATTCCCGGAGATACGGAGAAGCTAGCTGATTGTAAATCACTTTCGTTGGTAACCGCTCCGTAAGCTCTTATATCGTGGCTGCCTCTAGAGGATGACGGGATTGAGAAACTGGACTGCCATGAACCTTTGGCATCGGCCGCTATATCCGTTTTTACTGTTCCGCCATCGTACGTTACTTTTATGTTGGTTTCGCCGGTAGCAAACCCGCTGCCGTATATGCCTACTACCGTGTTTACCCAGCCGGACGACGGGTTGGTTTCGATTTCCGGGATTACTGTGAATTCTTTATCTTCAACCTCGGAAGCAGGTGTGGTGCCTGCAGCATCGATAATATGCTGGCCTCGACTGCTCGCCGGAACTTTTATAGTGATTTGCCAGCTTCCTTTACTACCGGCCACAATCCCAGTTTGTGCCGGGTTAGCGTCGAAGGTTACCTGTATGTTCGATTCATTGGCATTAAAGCCTTTCCCGGCAATTGTCAGATTTGAGCCTACGGTACCCTCGTTACTGCTGAGGCCTATAGCGGGAATGACGATAAAGTCGCTAGTGAAAAAGTTGCCGGCGATTTTCAAGGTGACTTTGTGTTTGCCTCTGGAGGCTTCCGGAACAATAAAAGCTATTGAAACTACGCCCTGCTTAATTTCGCCCTGGCCTATCAGCAGGTCATTTTCGCCCCAGTAAAGCTCGTAATTACCAAGGCCGTAGCCAGTCACCGAAGGAATGGTCACATTTGTGCCCACAATACCTTGGGCAGTGTTCAACATTAGAGAATCCGCGTGGACAGGTATCGGTGTCAGGCAAACAGCGAGCAATAGAATGGCGAGTGCTGTACCTGTAGCTCCTGCTTTCATTGCTTCCTCCAAGCCATTTTGTCTGCTATCATAACACGAAATGGATTAAAGTCAATAGAGAGCCTGGGCCCAGGGTTATGGCAGATGGCTGTCCTCTTATACATCTTTGGACAGTGTTGCCAAAAATTCAGCATTGGTTTGAGTTTTAGCCAAACGGTCGAGAAGTCTCTCAGTAGCTTCAGTGCTGTTCGGTGAGTCTTCGGCCAGCATATTCACTATGCGCCTGAGCAGCCATACTTGCTTCATAGTAGTTTCATCAAGTAGCAGTTCCTCGCGGCGCGTGCCACTGTGTAATATATCCAGGGCCGGGAAGATTCTCTTTTCGGCCAGGTGGCGATCGAGATGCAGTTCCATATTGCCTGTGCCTTTAAATTCTTCGTAAATCAGCTCGTCCATCCGGCTGCCGGTATCTACCAGGCAAGTAGCGATGATGGTCAGGCTGCCTCCTTCTTCCATATTACGAGCGGCGCCTAAGAAGCGCTTTGGCGGATAGAGGGCTACCGAATCAATACCTCCGGATAGGGTGCGCCCGCTGGGTGGCATGGCCAGATTATAGGCTCGTGTTAGACGTGTGATACCATCAAGCAGGATAATTACATCCTTGCCTATTTCCACCAGCCTTTTGGCTCTGTCCAGAGCCAGTTCGGCTACACGTGTTTGATTCTCGGCCAGGTCATCGAAAGTAGCGGCTACAACCTCGGCTTTTACCGAGCGTTTCATATCGGTTACTTCCTCCGGCCTTTCGCCGATAAGGCATACCATGAGATGAGGATCGGTGTAGTTGGTGGTAATGGCGTTGGCTATATGCTTAAGAAGCACGGTTTTGCCAGCTTTAGGCGGTGAAACAATAAGTCCACGTTGGCCTCGACCTATAGGCGCTATCAGGTTTATGAGCCGCGTTGACAAATAGTGTGGTTTGGTCTCCAGATTATACATTTTATCAGGGAAGGTCGGTGTCAGAGAGTTGAAATGAGGCCGGTTCCTGGATTGCTCCGGGTCGATGCCATTAATTGCCTCAACGCGAATCAGGCTGCAGTATTTCTCGCCCTCTTTAGGTGGCCTGCCCTGTCCCGATACGGTATCACCGGACCTTAAACTGAAGCGGCGAATCTGCGAGTTGGAGATATAGATATCGTCGGGTCCCGGCAGAAGGCTTTCCTGACGCAAAAACCCATAACCTTCGCCAACGATATCAAGTATACCACTGACGAACAGGTAGCCCTGTTGTTCAGCATGTGCCTGTACCAGCCGCATGATAAGGTCTTGTTTCTTCAGCCCGCTGTAACCTTCAACGCCCTGTTGTTTGGCCATCTCGACCAGCTCGTCTCTTGTCTTGGTTTCAAGTTCAGCAACGTTCATGTTAGTACCCTCTCATGTAAAGTAATAATTAGTATTTTAACGCCTAGCACCTTCGGTACCGGTACCCATTACTTTGTGCCAGTCTTCCAGAAACCGTTTGATGCCGATATCGGTCAAAGGATGTTGAATCATCTGCATCAATACCTGATATGGGACGCTGGCTATGTGGGCGCCAGCCGTGGCTGCCTCGATGCAGTGCTGCGGATGCCTGATACTGGCGGCGAGCACCTGTGTCTTAATGGAATCAGGATAATTTTTGTAGACCTCGACAATCTCTTTAACCAGCCTCATGCCGTTTTCACCGATGTCATCAAGCCTGCCCACGAAAGGACTTACAAAGGTAGCACCGGCTATGGCAGCGAGCAGAGCTTGATTTACGGAAAAGCACAGGGTGAAATTCACTTTCACACCCGCTCTGGCAAGCTGGTACGTAGCTTCCACCCCATCTAAGCTGGCTGGTATTTTTACGACCACATTTTTTGCCCAAGAGGCAACCTCTTTAGCTTCACGGACCATATCTGCTGCATTCTGGCTCAGCACCTCGGTTGATACCGGCCCGGGAACAATAGAGCAGATTTCCCGGACATGGTGTTTAAAATCCACCTTGCCCTCTTTTGATATCAGGCTTGGATTTGTGGTCACGCCGGTAATTACTCCGAGCCTGACGCCGTGCCGGATATGTTCGATATTAGCTGTATCTAGAAAGAGTCGCATGTATCCCTCCAAAAGATAATCCGGTATATGTTAATTTCATGATAGTGGCAGTGTAACTTGAGCGCCTTCGATCAAAGTCTCCTTGGCAGCTCCGACGAAACTGGCAAATAACGGGTGCGGGTTATTGGGACGTGACTTGAATTCAGGATGAAACTGGCAAGCCACCATCCAGGGATGGTCTTTGACTTCAACTATTTCAACCAGACGATTATCCGGAGATAGCCCGCTGGCGATAAGTCCTTTCTGTTCCAGCTGGTCGCGGAAAAGGTTGTTGAATTCAAATCGGTGACGGTGTCGCTCGTAGACTATATCCGCCCCGTAAGCTTCAGCTGCTTTTGTGCTGGGGACCAGGTGGCAGGGATAGGTACCGAGCCTCATAGTGCCACCCATATCGCTGATTTTGTGTTGGTCCGGTAAGAGGTCTATTACCGGATATGGAGTTTTGGGGTCGAATTCGGTGGAGTTCGCCTGATTATTGCCTAAAGCATAACGCCCGAATTCAATAACCATAACCTGCATACCCAGGCATAAGCCCAGGTAAGGGATATTGTTCTGGCGGGCATAATTTACAGCGCTTATCATGCCTTCTATACCACGGTAACCGAAGCCTCCCGGGACGATGATGCCTTGGGCTGACTTCAACAGATTAATACTACTATCGCACTGCAGGTCTTCGGAATGAACCCACAACAGATTTATCTGCCGGTCATGGTACAGTCCCGCATGACACAGAGCTTCTCGCACGGAATAATAAGCGTCCCGAAGTTCAACATATTTGCCTACAAGGGCGATGGACACCGGGTCTTTGGGGGTCTTCAGTTTGGCCACCATGGCTCTCCACTCTTTGAGGTCGACATCTTTAGCTTCAAGACCGAGCCGGTGAATAATCAACTCGCTTAAACCGGTCTCCTCAAGCATGAGCGGCACCTCGTAGATGGTCTCAGCGGTGACCAGTGGAATGACGGCTTCTTTAGCCACATCGCAGAAAAGAGATATCTTGTCCTTCAAGCTTTGAGGAATTTCGTAATCCGAGCGGCACAAAACAATGTCCGGTTGAATGCCGATGCGTCTTAACTCGTTGACGCTGTGTTGAGTCGGCTTGGTCTTAAGTTCGTTGGTGGTGGCAATGTGCGGCAGGAAAGTAACGTGAACGTAGAGGACATTGTCTCTGCCTTCTTCATTTCGCATCTGGCGGATAGCTTCCAGAAACGGCAAGCCCTCAATATCGCCCACGGTGCCACCAACCTCAACGATAACCACTTCAGCGTGTGAGAGGTCCGCTACCTCCCTTATCCGCCGCTTTATCTCGTTGGTGACATGTGGTATCACCTGAATAGTACCGCCAAGATAATCCCCTCGTCTCTCCCCGGCAATAACCGCCGAGTAAATTTGACCTGAGGTGACATTGGAAGCAGACGTTAAATCGACATCGATGAATCTCTCGTAGTGCCCCAGGTCAAGGTCGGTCTCAGCACCGTCTTGAGTGACAAAAACTTCGCCATGCTGGTACGGGGACATAGTTCCCGGGTCTACGTTAAGGTACGGGTCCAATTTCTGAACAGAGACCGAAATATCGCGGCTTTTCAAGATTCTGCCGATAGAGGCGACGCTGATACCCTTGCCCACTGAGCTAACTACGCCACCGGTAACGAAGATGTATTTGCTCATCAGTTTGTTCGATGCTTACGATTTCGGGGAGCGAATTCTCCTGGGTGGCAGAGTTTTTCGGCGTAAGTAAATATATGAATCACCATAATGCAGTTCTAGTTATAACTATACGTACATATTTTGTACGGTTCATTGCTGGGAAACTTAAATGGATGACAAGTTTGAATGTAGGGGTAAGTGGTTTCTTTTAATTATAAGAACTCTCTTGCAGCTTGTCAAGTTTTGTCATTAAGCTTATAGGTGACGCATTCTAAAGATGAGGGCTATAATTACAATGAGCAGAATTAAACCGACTACTATGAACACCCAGGCCCAGAGTGGGGTTTGTGGAGCTGGTACCGCTTGAGAGGATGAGGGAGCCAGCTCGGTCTGGAAGCTAAACGTTGCCGACCAGTCGCTGGGCGCTGGCTCGAGTGCCATAACCCTCCAGAAATAGGCCTGGCTGTATTCCAGTTCGCCATCGTAGTCATAGGCGGTAGTGGTTACCACTGCCTCTTTGACGACCTCAGTCATGGCTGCGTCCTTAGCCAGCACGAACCTGTACTTGGTGGTATCGTTCGAAGGTGACCAGCTGAAAGATACCGGTTTTACAGGATAGATATTACGACCGTTATTTGGGTATGTCGGCTGTATCCCGTACGATGTAGTGCTTGCCGGAGCCCCTGATTTAATAGTGAAGCTTTCGACTTCGGACCAGGGACTGAGCATATGCTGGCCGGTAGCTGCCTGCCGGGCTCTTGCCCGCCAATAATAGGTATGTCCTGCCTCCAAATTAGCCCACGTGGTCAGCGAAGACGGAGATGCGGCTCGGCCACCCGCAGGGTAGTAGGCGCCGGGCGACTCCGAGGAGGCGGGCGCGAACGAGCCCGTGTCAAGGACTATCACCGTAAACCCCGGGTCTTTAGCGATTTGCACCTGATACTCGCTGGACAGGCAAAGCTGTTCCCAACGCAGGTCAACTTCCTCATTTTGGCCCGAGACCGGGTCGTTGCTTATCACGGTATTATCTGGCGGTGTGGCTGTGGCTGAAGCGGAACTGTTGGGGGCTTCCGCTTCGGGCACAGCGGTAGAGATATTACCCATATCAGCAGTTGACGCCGTTTCAGGGGTAGGCGTAGCTAACATGCAGCCAGCCGAAGTCATCAAAACTATCAGCAAAGCTACAGTTAATGCTAAAAACCAATTATATTTGTCCATGTTTATTAGTAGTATCTAGTTTAGTTTGGCTGACAAATTCTGTCAACTTGCCTTAGTTTTTGGTAGTGTATCATTTTGAATTTCCAAACCCTTGACCATGCTTGAGCGATAGTGCTATGCTAAGGTTATGGAAAGGAAAAAGAAGCGAGACCATGATTTTGCTGTTACTGCCTTCCGAGTAGTCCAAGAGGCTACAGGTCAAATTGAACAACCCAAGAAAGCACGTAAGGAATATGATTATAAGGCTCTAGGACATGCTGGCGGTCTAAAAGGCGGTAAGGCTAGAGCTGAAAAATTAACACCCGAAGAACGAAGCGAGATAGCAAAGAAAGCAGCCCAAGCACGTTGGAAGACTAAAGCTTAAAAGACCCTTTCTCATACAAATAACTACCGTTCCCTGAAACGGCATAGGCGACTTCAGCGAAGTGCCCTAATATTCGGTGCAGTTCTTCTTTACTACCCTCATTCTCTGCCCTCTCAAAGTGAGTGGCAAGGTCAGAGGCAACTTGGGTCAATTTATCAGAAACGGTTGTCCAATCAATAGGGGGCGTTTGCCCAGGTCCAGACATTTGTATCGTGGTATTGATTTCCGTATAAACTTGCTTAGTAACCATATGTATGAGTGCGAGGTCAGTGTTCCATTCCCAATTAAGTACACGCTGTGCCTCTCCAAAAAAGACACTAAAATAGAACAGTTTACTTGCTAACTGAGTTACCTCCTGCATTTTGGTTACAGCATAGCGATATTCCTTTTCAAGACGTTGACGAAATTCTTCCTGCATAAGCGAACTCCTTCTCCTTTTCAGTCCTTGCGGGGCATGCGTATGTACTTGCCGTTGGCATACTAAAATTGAAAATGCTATTTGCATCCACAGCCGCCGAAACCAATGCCAAGGCATAATTCCGTTCTTCGCTAAAACTAGGTGGAGATAGGCGTGGTTCAGCTATTTGTGTAGTCCAAGAGATGAATTCACTGAAGGGCGCAAAGCGAACTATGAGAGCAACATCAAAAGCCTTGGCTAATCGTTTGAGAGTGGATAACGTCATGCTGCTGTATCTTGGGTCTTCTAGACGGGCGATAGCGGATTGTTTCATACCAGCTTTATTACCGACTTCAATTTGTGACCATTCCTTAGTCTCTCGCATCGACCTTAACTGCATAGCAAGCAAATGACGAATGCTGCTATCAATATATAGATGGCGGACTTCAGGATTGCTCAAGTAATCGGATAATTCTTTTTCTTCAGCTGATTCGTACATGGCGTACCACCTTCTTTCTGTCTCCAGCCCAAATTTCTTTTGCCCTAGACATTGCTGTAATACCTACACCGGCTGGGATAAATCGGTTGTTCTTCTTTGTTGCACCAACCAGTATAGTGATTTCCCGTGCTTTAGTGTCTGGCCCATAACAAAATATCGGACGATATTGTACGTTGCTAACTTTGAAAACGAATTCGTAGAGTCCATCAAGTGCCTTATACAGCTTTCCGGTCTCAGGTCTAGTTAATATACATTTACCCCTCAACATATCAAGCAACACCTCGAATTCCACTCGTGCATCAATTGGGATTGACTGTAGCCATTCGCTAATCCTGTTAACACCAGTCCTATCAACATAATCCAAAAATGTCCATTTAGGAGTTATCTTAGCTTGCGGCATTATGCTATCACAATATTGTTATTTTGTCAAATGTTATTGTATAATAACATTATTGTTATATTCCTATTGACAATGCTTAAGCGATGTGTTATAATATAGTCAATTAGGAATAGGAAATACAATAATGAATAAGCTCAGTATAGAACGCAAAGCTCAAGTTATCAAGGTACTCTGTGAAGGCAACTCGATACGCAGTACCGCCCGTATAACTGACACTGCCATCAATACAGTCGTCAAATTGCTCAGAGAGGTCGGTGCAGCCTGCCTGGAATATCAGGACAAGGTAATGCATGACTTACCATGTACGCACATACAATGTGACGAAATATGGAGCTTTGTTTATTCAAAAGACAAAAATGTGCCGGAAGAACATAATGGCGAATTCGGGTATGGCGATGTATGGACGTGGACAGCCATAGACGCAGACACAAAGCTAGTACCCTGCTGGCTGGTGGGATTGAGGGATGCTAGTTATGCTTATCCGTTTATGAATGACCTAAAAAACAGACTAGCTAATCGTGTTCAAATTACCACAGACGGTCACAAGGTCTACTTGTGGGCTATTGAGGATGCCTTTGGCTCTGAGGTGGATTATGCAATGCTAATTAAACTCTATGGGCTTGAGTCAGAAACTGAAAAACGCTATGGCCCCGCTGCTTGCATTGCGGCAGAAAAACAAGTTATTCAGGGGAATCCCGACCCCGCCCAAATATCTACTAGTTTTGCAGAGCGTCAGAATCTAACAATGAGAATGAGCATGAGAAGATTTACTAGGCTAACAAATGCTTTTTCTAAGAAACTGGAAAACCATGTATACGCTCTAGCTTTATATTTTATGCATTATAACTTCGCTAGACCGCATAAGACACTGGCTTATCCTTATCCGAGAACTCCGGCAATGGCAGCAGGATTAACTGACCATGTTTGGGGAATTGATGAACTAGTCAGACTGGTAAATTAACTATTTTTAGGTGGGCTGAACTTCGGAAGAGGTATGCGTTTCGGAGGTACAACCATCGCCCCTTTGCCTGATTTATTTGGCCGAAGTCCTAAACCATTTTTAACACGAACCGGTCTGGCGGGATTCCCGTCGCTTTGTTTCGGTATTTTCACTTTATATCTACCTCTATCGATTTGCACTATATTATACCAGATTTGAAAATGATACACTACCTAGTTTTTAATTAGTGTGTTTTTGAATTTATTTGGTCTCTGGTGCCTGCGTTTTGTGATTTGTGGGGCGGACAGACCTGAAGTTCTATTCCTACATTCGATGGTGATTGCAACCGAAGCGTGGCAATCTAGGAGGGGTGGAGAGACTGCAGCAATGACAGAAAAAGGGATGCTCTTGGAAATGGCAGAAAAAAAGCTTCTGAATGATATTTTTAATTGCGACCTTTTAGGGTCGCGAGTACACTGGCTGCTCTGGACAAGATTGGTTCCACATCCGCTACTCCTGGACTATCTTGGGTTCCACCCAACGCACGCAGTCTCCCTCAGGGGTACCTTTGGCTTCTACTCGAAGTATGAACTCGGTTTGCTTACCTGCCAGATTGCTTAAATCGATTGTGTAAGCCCGTGATTTATCACCTGGATAAAGTTCAATCTTAGGTAATAGCACAATGCCGCCGGCTTCGTCCAGGTAACCGAGGGCGATTACTACTCCGTCGGTGGATGTGGCTCCCGTTTTAAAGCCCACTTGAGCAGTGAACCTGGCATTCTCCGGCACTTTAAGCAAGCTGCTGCGCGTTGTCTTGGTGATGGGGTCGTAGTAGAAATCGGCGAATCTGCCTTGTATCCAGCCATTACTAACCTGCTCGGGGCACATTATCAATGCATTGCCCTCTAAGTAGGCGGCTCCCGCTTGATTGCCGGCAAACTTAGGCCAGGTGATTACGGCGGCGCCGCTCCTCCATTCTGCCAGGTGTGCGTTCTGCACGAAGTCGTAGGTAAACGTCTGCCCCCAGTTTTTGGTCAGGCAGTTGTTGCCCTTGTCGCTTTCCTCAATGCTATCTTCGGCATCGGCACAGACCTTAACATAGTGTGTGGAGAAATCTCCAGAGACAGGGTTGGCGCCCGTCTCGATTTTCCAGTCGTAATTAGGAAAGGACGTGGTTCTTTCCTCACCCGCGGCCAGCGGTTCCACCCAGTCATCGGCTTGCTTGACGTCATTTGTGTATAGATAGGACTGGCTCGATTTGGCATCGCCGCTGCCGATGTTGGCTATCTTATAATTGACCTGGCTTCCACTTAGCCAGATATCCGTAATCACCAGGTCTGGCTTGCCGGCAAAGCCAGGCGTGACTGCTACAGAGACGGATCTGGTGGTGCTGCCGGCCTGATTGGTAGCTGTCAGCATATAGGTGACGGAAGCATTTGGTGTTAGCTGTAGCGAGCCGCTAGGCCCTGCGGTGCCGATTTCGGGCTGTATGGTAATCGTGGCGGCACCGGAAACGTCCCAGCTCAGCGTAGTACGCTGCCCCTGACTGACGCTAGTCGGGCTGGCGGTAAAGGAGTTGATTGTCGGTGGAGATACCGGCTGCTCCGTGGCAGGTGCCGGCTCCTGTGTGACGATAGTTATGCAGCCGGTAATTGAGCCGATTAGGGCGGCGAGAGATATGGCGATAAGCGTTAAATACCATTTATGTTTCATCATCCGGCCTCCGGTTTTTACGGGCATTATAGGTGTGGTTAGAATATGTGTCAAACGAAAGGAAAAACCAAAAGTTAACAATCAAAGGACAAATAGAAAGATTACAAAGATGAAAAAGAGATTACGGTGATAGGTATGATTGAGTCATTCGTATTTGGGGCTTTGAATCTGTTTGGGGTTTGGTGCTCGGGATTTGCGATTTGTTAAGCATGTAGCCACGAGGCTTTAGCCTCGCGACCTTGACCTTAAAAGGTCGAGGCTACATTTTGCCGCTCCGGGCGGAATTGCGGCGGAGGCTCCACTCTATGCCTGTAGTCAGCAGGGGAAAAGGGAGGGCGGGGCTTTAAGCCCCGCCGCGGCAACGCTAAAAGCGTGCTATTACATCTATTGCTATTCTTTTTGAGTTATCTTGGGTGCCTCCCACCTCAAGCAGGTGCCCTGCGGAGAGCCGTTCGCTTGAACCCAGAGCACAAACTGGGTGTGCTTCGCCGCCATATTACCAAGGTCGACGTTGTAGTCGTGCATTTGCCCATCGCTCATGACGGGCATCTTGTCAAAAAATACGAGGCTGCCCATATCATCGTAGTAACCAAGGGCGACGGTGACTCCATCGGGGGATGTTGTGCCCGGAGCAAAGCCAACCCTGGAGGTAAACTCTGCCAGCAGCGGTATTTCAATATCGCGTACCATGGCCGCGCGGGTCTCTGGATCACTATAAAAATCGCCGAATTTACCCATTATCCAGCCGTTGTTTACTTGCTCGGGGCATATTACCAGCATGGGGTTATAGCTAATTAAATAGGCGGCGCCGTTAACGTCCTTGGAGGACATTGGCCAGCGGAGGGTATCGATGCCGTTCGTCCACTTAGCCAGATGCGCCTGTTTTACGAAATCGTAGGTGAAGCCCGTCCCCCAGACTTTGACCAGGCAGTTGTTGCCCGTATTGCTCTCTGCGATAGAATTATTGGCATTAGCGCAGGCCCGGACGTTATAGGTGATGGACGTTCCTACAATAGGGTTCACAGACCCAAAGGTCCAATCGAAATTGGAAAAGCGCTGTATCCTTTCCTCTCCCGGCGCCAGCTTGTCTACGAAGTTACTGGTCTGTTTAAGCCAGGTGACTGTTTCTGCAGATTGGTTAATATAGGCAATATAAAAATCTGTCTGTGTTGGTTGCGCCTCGGCATTACCCTGATTCTTTATTACGTAATAGACCTGACTGGACATGAGATAGAAATCTGTAATGACCAGATCAGGCTTACCGGCGACCACCGGCGTCACGTTTACGGTAGCAGAACCGGTGGTGCTACCGGCCTCGTTGCTGGCTGTCAGTGTGTAGCTGATAGTAGCATTGGGGGTCAGCGTAAGCGAACCTGATGGGCCTACACTACCGATATCGGGCTGTATGGTAAGCGTGGTGGCACCGGATACGTTCCAGCTAAGCGTGGTCTGCTGCCCCTGATTGATGCTCGGCGGGCTGGCGCCAAAGGAGCTGATGGTTGGCATGGCAGCCGATGTTGCCGGTGCCGCTGCACCGCAGCCGGCGGCGGAGCCAATCAGCGCTAACAACGATATGGCGATTAAGACAAGAAACCATTTTTGCGTATTCATATTCACCTCCATTTATTAATATTATTTCCGTTTAGCCTACATTGATGCGGTGGAAACCCTGCCTTTAAGCCGAAACTCTTACCTGCAAAAAAATATCACCTCCTTTTAGTATGACCGTAATCTTGTCAATCCCTAAATAGGATAACGGAATATGGTGTGGATTTGTTTATCCGTAGACGATACTTTAGTCCTGGAATTCAACGAACTTTAGTACCGTTACGTCATCCTCAGCGGTTTTCAGATGCGCCGCCTATTGAAATCATATACCGTCATCGTAATATTGCCGACGTAAGGCCCTCGATCGCAAATTTGCCCTATGAGGATTACATCGATTATGAAGGTTACGGGGATATCGCCGATGGGAAGGTCGAGGCTACATGTTGCGGTGACACGAGAGCAGATGCACCAATCTATGCGATATCGGCGGAAATAAGAAAGGGAGGTGGCTTATGCCACCTCCCTTTTTGCTTATCTCAAGCAGGTAAGGATCACACCCGGCGCGTCTTGAAGATGAGTACCAGGGTGACGATGACGAGAATAGCGCCGATAGCGATAACAACCCAAACCCAAATTGGGGTTGGAGCTACTGGTGCTTTTTCCGATGGAGGCGCAGGTTGCGGCTCCGTCTGGAAGCTGAAGGTAGCTGACCAATCGCTCGGAGCTGGTTCGGTAGCCATTACTCGCCAGAAGTAGTTGGTGCTGTAGTCCAGCGTACCATCGTACCCGTAGGCGGTGTTGGTAGTCTCAGCCTCTTTGACGACCTGGGTCATGTTCGAGTCCTTAGCCAGTACGAACTTGTACTTCGTGGCATCCCCAAACGGTGACCACGAGAAGGATACTGACTTGACCGGGATGCCCAGGCTGCCGTTGGCTGGTGCCAGAAGTTGCAGGCCAGGGTACTGGCTGACAACTGGGTAGCCAGCCTTGACGGTGAAGCTTCTGACCTCAGACCACGGGCTGCGGGCAAACGCGCCAGTGGCGCACTCGCGAGCCCTGACACGGAAGTAGTACGTGTGTCCGCATTCGAGGTTGCCCGTGTAGAAATAGGTGCTACCAATCGCGGAGCTGCCCGAGACTATGCCGCCAGCCGGTACATAGGCGCAAGGAGTGGTCACATCAGCGGGCTCGAATGGGCTAATGGTACATCCTTCGTCCATCCAGTCTAAAACTCTAATGGTGAAGTTGGCATCCTTAGCGACTTCGATATCGTACCCGTTAGCCACGCAGAGTTGCTCCCAGCACAGGTTGACTTCACCAGCCCTGCCGGATACCGGGTCGCAGCCAATGAGAACCTTATCCTCGGTAACCAGGCTTGGGCCTCTCTTGGCCAGGCAGTCGGTGAACCTCCAGATCTTGCCAACATTCGTAAGGGGCCCTCCGTAAGGCCTGTCGTCAATGGCATACAGCGTGGTATCGGTGTCCAGGGTGCAGCAGCCGCATGCCTTGAGTGCAGTAGGCTGAGCTGTGAATACCACATCGACGGGAAGTCCTACTCCGGTTAGCTGATCCCAGGCGATGCCCGGCTTGGGGAAGCCGGAGAGCGGACCGTATTTGCCGGTGCCGTCATCGATGATGCGGAAGACACCCCAGCCTGGAACTTGGCTGGATGCGTACAGAGCTTGGCCGGTGTAGGCGAGAAATATACCGCTAAAGCCTGAGGCAGGGTTGAGAGGGAGGCAGCCAACAGCGCCGTTAGCAGCAGCCAGCATGTCCATATCTGTCCATCTTAGCTGCGATGTGGGGTTGTTTCGATACACCGAGCCACCAGGACCTTCTTGGTCGAGATAGATGATGCTGTTGTCATCGAAGTTAGGATCGAAGGCGACATGTACAGCGCCACCCAGTATGGGTCCAGCTGTTAACCATGACCCGAACGTCGGGTTATCGGTGTCCATGTTAAAGCTGAATGCACCGGCATACGCGCCTCCGTCACCCTTGCCAACCAGGACTTTGCCTGTTGGCTGAGCGGCGATGCTATGAGCCGGGTTTGTACTTGAATCATAGCTAGGCAGAGAGGTTGACCAGGAGGTGCCGGTGAACGGCATCTTCTGAACCAGACCGGTGGGGCTGAGGAAGTACAGCATTGTCCTGGACTCAAAGGTGAAGTCTTGGATAGTATTCCGCACCGTTATCGGAGCCCAGTAATCACCGAAGTCAGGCGACCAGAAGGCTACATTTTTACCGTAAACGCCCCAGCCGACTATTTCGCCGGTCGGGTCGGCGCAATAAGGCACCAACCTCAACAGCGCCACGTTTGACTGTGGTAAATTGCAATTTGCTGCAGTTACGTGGGTCCATACCCTCTCCCAGATCGTGCCTACGGGCAGATTGGCAATAGGTGCCACCACGTCAGCATTGCTGCTGGTGCGCCACACGCTGTCGAAGCCGCAGCAACCCTCAGTAATAGTAGTAGGGCAGCAGATACTGGCTTGGCAGGGTAAGGTGACAGTGATATTTGTCGATGTGGCACAGGGCATTGAGCCCGAAGTGGAGAACGGGACGACCGTCCAGCAGCCCGGAGCACAGGGCATGTCAAATGTGATGTTACCACTAATGGTGTAATCGCACTTGCAGGTAACCGGGTTCCACCCGCCAGTAGCCATCGACAGGATGGTATAGGTATTATAACCGCAGCCGGTGCAATTAGCCGAATTTGGGTAACCTCCACCTAATTGCCCGAGGTCCTTAAAAGTAGGTAAAGGTAGTGTAGAGTTGTCACATTGTATTTGTTGCTTAAAGATGCACCCGCCAGTAGTGATCGTGCAGCCTGTGTTGACCGAAGCCAGGTAAACGGTCTGGCAGTCAGCCGAGGGCGCTACATCGGTAAACTTGGTTATCTTAGTATCGATGAGTGCAACCTCGTTCCAGGTCTCACCGTTGTTGCGGCTGATGGCAAAGGCAGACTCGTCGCATGGTGTTACGGCACCAGTCGACAAGCACCTCCACCAGGTTGCGCCCATAGCAGCGGCTAGCCCGCCGGTGCCGACGAATGCCAGCTGGCCGTTAGGCCTCCACGCAACGAGAGCAGCACCGACGCCAGTCTTGGACCCTGGTGCGCAGTTGAAAAGGCCAGGGCAGTTGCAGGCACCAGCACCGCAGGCAGCGCCGGTAGGACATTTAAGGCACGGATACCAGCAGGGGACGGGGCAGGTTGTCGGTGAATCGGTAAACCACGTGGGCACGGTTGCATCACACGGATAGCCCATTCGCTCGCCGGCCAGCAGCTTGCCTGAGGCATAGGTGCCGAAGTAGGCGATGCTGTAAATGGACTTGTCGGGCATGCCTGAGGTGTCCATGAGGACATAGACGGTAGTGTCGTCTATGCGGACGATACCGTCCCAGGCAGCCTTAGCTGCGCCACAGTTATAGGTGTCGAGGCTGATGTAGGCGCGGCGCAGTGATGCCGCCTGACCCGAGAAGTCGGAGGGCAGCTCAAGGTCGGCCTTGTTCAGCTCGAGATAACCGGGTGACGTGCCGGCCTTAGTGGGGTCTACAACTTCCACGCCCGGCGTGGTGAATGCCCAGCTAATAATCGTGTTAGCATCGAGGTCGCGCAGGGCGACGTTGTAATAAGTCTTGGTAAGGTCAGCGAAGACGACCGCTAGCGAACCATCGCTGGGATAGCTCGGCGAGAACTTAGCGGCAAAGAAATCGACAGTGCCCAGAGCAGTGGTAACCTGTGTCACCCAGCCGCTGAAGCCGGTTGACTTAACTACTATGAGCTTGCCGGCGCCGGCACCATTTACCGTACCGACGACGATATCGCGCCTGCCGCCGTAATCGACTGAGACGTCGATGCAGCGGATGGTCTCACCTACTGCTGTCAGTTTGCCCTGCAGTTGGGCGTTTTCCCAGGTACCGCCATTGTTCCGCGTGACCCACACCTCTTTAGGGCCTTTGAATAAGTCTGCAGCAGCTGAACCATCGCTGGTCACAGCGAAGAAGTTGGGGTCGTCCGGGGCATAGATTACCTGGTACAGCATGCGTGGGACGGCTCCCACGTAAAAGCCAGGCGTCCCGGCCAGATCGGGGTATTTGGCGAGTGACCAGAACAGACCCGTATACGCCGGTGAATTCATCAGTACGTTTACCCCTCCCAATGCAGTGCTGGGTATACGTACTATGGCGCTCATGTTGGTCCCGTCACTGGCGATAGAGTAGTCGAGTATTTCATTGGGAGTGATGTTGTTCAGTACGGGCGCTGATCCCGGTTCCGCCAAGTTATCCCATTTGCACATGCCGGGGTCAGCCTGAACTGCTGATGGGTTGACCAAACTGGTCGGCACCACGAAGCTGGCTACCAGCATCAGCATCGCCAGGAGACCGAATAGTTTAGGATATTTCGTTTTCATTATACCTCCTAATATTTCTAAACTCCGAAAACTTATTCTCTTTCCCAATGTAGCCCCGACCTTTTAAGGTCGGGTGCACCCGAGGCTGAAGCCTCAGGGCTACATAAAGAAAATCATGTACGGGATTTGTTTCGGAGACCTTCGGCGGAAATTCGACCCCCGCCTCCGGTTTTAGGGACCCCTTTCGGGGAAAGTATTAACTTTTTGAAGGTATTTTTACAGCCCGCCTGTACGGGCTACTCCACACATAACCCAGCAAATTTTTCTGGGTTTGGCTTTATGTCCCGGAGTCAGGACACTACTTCGCTTGCTTCAGCCGGTGTCTGCCAGCTTCGGCCTCCTGCCAATCTCATCACCTCCTTTCCATATAGATAGTCCAAAGCACAAGGGTTATCCCTTGCCTTAGTACTATTGTACCACGGCTGTCAAGACCCCCCAAGTGTAAAATTTCAAATCCAAAGCACTAAATTTCAAATAATTTCCAAGCACCGAATCCCAAACAAATCCAAAGCACCAAATATTAATGACCGAAACTCGAAAAATTTCGGGTTTGGCCAATTTGAATTTTGATATTGTTTGAGATTTAGCATTTAGAATTTGCTATTTGGTGGTGGCTCAGGATTAGGAGGTGTTTACTTGTAGTATTCACGGACGCGACGGAAGAAGGCACGGATGATGAAGATGAAGATGATAAGGAAGATGACGGCGCCGCCGGCCAGATACAGGCCGGAGAAAAATCCCACCTGGAAGGGGTATGGAGAGAGCGACCATTCGCTTTCGTTGCCGGCACCGTCGACGGCTTTGACCCGCCAGTAATAGGTGCCAGGCTCGAGATTCATGACGCAGTTGGGCTTGGTCAGTCCTGTCTTTCTCATGCCCGGTTCCAGCGGAAAGAAGCGAAGGCTGTTATCTA
Organism: Dehalococcoidia bacterium; assembly: GCA_050011565.1. Taxonomy (GTDB): domain Bacteria; phylum Chloroflexota; class Dehalococcoidia; order GIF9; family UBA5629; genus 9FT-COMBO-48-23. The sequence continues at coordinate 218,279 of JBEKIW010000003.1, read as the reverse complement.
CCTCCAGGGTATAGGTGATGCCGCTGGGGTCGGTGCAATCAGTCCAGGTGAAGATGACAGGCTGGGAGCCGAACCAGCCGTACCTTTCATCTACCGGTGAGGTGGGAGTCGGTACCGACGGCGCTGTGCCTTCCAGGCCGCCTTTCAGGGGCAGCCCGTAGGTGGCGACATTGCCCGCCCTATCGGTAGCGGTGATGACGTGATTGCCCGTGGAGCTTTCCGGTACGGTGAATTTCTCGGTGAAGTTGCCGTTGTCGTCAGTAACCGGAGAGTTCGATACGGCGATATCATCGTACTTAATAGCTACCGTGCTCCTGGCGGAGAACCCACAGCCGGTCAAGGTGACCTCGGAGCCGATCTCGGGATGCTCCGGTTGAAGGCTGATGGTCGGGCCGACCTGAAGGTTAGCCGTAAGATCTCCCAGGAACAGGTTCTCATCGGTAGCTTTGAACTGGTGGCTGCCGGCCATGGTCTCGGGTATGGTGAAATCGCCGGTAAAGCTGCCCAGTTCGCTGGTAAGGATGCTCAGACCGGTATCTTTGCCATCGAAGCTGACCTTGATGTCTTGACTCTTGGCCGGGAAGCCGGTGCCCTTGATGGTGACGGTAGAGTGGGGCGTGCATGTCGATGAGGTCACGGTGAGGTCTGGCACTACGGAAAAGGAGAAGCCGTAAGGGTTTCCGGGGCGATAGTCTCTCAGGAACTGGACGAAGTTGGGACCGTAAGTGGCTTCAGGTATGGTAAAAGAGACCGTTGCATTTTTCGTGTCGATAGGAAACTCACCCTTACCTACTACGGTGTAACACGAGGGTAAAACCTCATCAGTACATTCAACGCTGTTATCCCCGATAGGGACTTTGCTCCACCTGACTTTGTAAGGCCCGTTTAAATCGAACCCGCCGCCATTTATGCTTATAGTTGCCGTAGAGCCGACCTTACCCGTGTTGCCTTCTGCTCCACTAACTGTGGAGGCACAGGAACCCCCGGCTCAGCCGTCGGCTTTGACGGCGCCAGGCACCAGGGATAACGTCAGTAGAAGAATCAGACCGGCATAACCCAGAAATTTCACGGTATAAATCTTATACCCCCTCGCCTGAGCCTTGTCAAGTCCGAAGCCACGCCTGAACTGTTTGTAATCTCCCTATCCCTTGATGGGAGAGGGTCGTGGTGAGGGTGAAAAAGCGACAAAATTATCTTGAGAAAATAGAACATTAGTGCTAGTATAGGGTCATCATGATTGGCGGCGAACTTGATTTATTGCCTGATGAGGTTGAGTGGCGGGACCAGGGCTGCGAGTTCTTTCCGTCGTGTTTGAATTGTCCGCTGCCCAAATGTGTTGAGGACGAACCCCGGGGTCAGCAGCGGTTGAGGATGGCGGCGCGGAAGAGGCGAATGGAGGACTTGAGGCGGATGGGTAAAAGCGTCAAGGAAATAGCCGGGCTTTTCGGAGTCAGCCGGAGGACGGTACAGCGAGCCTTACGGAACACGAAAAGTAGGCACCATGTGTAGCCTCGACCTTTTAAGGTCGAGGCTACATATAACGGCAGACAAAGGCTACATATAACGGCAGACAAAGGCGACATTTAATAAAAAGGGTATGCCTGGAGCGGATGCTCCAATCTACCCACAGGGAATATCCTGTAATCATAATAAATAAATGAAGGGATGAGCTAAAGCTCATACCCCACCCGCAACAACCAAACAAAAAGGGATGAGCAGAGCTCATGCCCATCCCCCAGCAACCAAATAAAAGGAGGTACATTATTAATGATACAAAAGTTTTTAGATGGCAAAAAGAAGTACAGCGCCTTCATTATTACTATGCTGGCCACAATCATACCGCTTTTCGTCCAGGAGCCGGAGGCGCAGAAGACCTTTATGGACATGGTCCCATCCCTGGCAGCAGCCGCAGCCGGAGTCTTCTATATACTGACTCAGGGCAAAATTGACGCCGAGAAGGAGAAAACCAAAACCGCCGAGGCACAGGTGGCTACTGTTTCTAACGGCGCGCCGGCCCCTTTAGCTCAAGAAACTCAAGGAACACCAGAAACTCAAGGAACTCAAGTAACTCTTGGAATTCACGCCTTTGACCCCAAGGCGTTCCACGAGAGCGTTATGGCTACCGTCAAGGAGACCTATACCGAGGTGAACCCGTGCACCATATTCTATAAGGCGCGGGATAAAGGCTCGGTGACGGATTGCCAGCACATCTCACAGGCCGTGGACTACTGGAATTACCTGGTCGACCTGGCGGTAGATGCCAAGGACTGGATTAAGGAGCAGACCGAGAAAAAGAAAGGAGAGTGCGGCCGCAGTCCCGAGTACTATGTCTTTAACCGGGACTTCAACACTACCGTCAGGGCTGCCAACAGCCTGTCTGAGCTGGCCGGTTCCAAAATCGACTGGCAGTCCAGGCTGGCGCCGTTCAACAGGACGCTGTATGGAGTGGGAACTCTGGCAGGGCAGCTGCTATCGAATAGTTTCAATTGATGTTAGAGATTGATGGAGACCGATTGAAATTAATAGAGACTGATGGGGATAGCCGGGAGCAAGTGCTCCCGCAGCAGGTGTGTAGATGGGGCTTTAGCCTTGCGGGATTATGATCGAAGGTAAATTACCAAAGGGGGATGGCGTAATGGCTATATATACCAATATCACCAGCAAGACTCCGAGGGTAATGAGGCCCATTATCAGATTTCTATTAAGCATCTTACTCCTCCCCCACAAGGAGTATACGAATAATAACAGTAAGCCAGGCCAATTTCAAGGGGAAAATAGTACTATTTTGAAAAAATTTAGAAAAATTTCTTATGCGACGTCCAGCCTGCGAATAGCGGAGAGTTTGTTAAGCATGCAGCCGCGGGGTTTTAACCCCGCGACCTCGACCTTGAAAGGTCGAGGCTACATTTAATAAAGGTACCTATCCCATCTCGATATAAAGGGGGAAAATTGAATAAACGATTAGGTATTGCAAACAAAGAATTCCAATCGCTTGAGAATGCCGTTCACGTCAAAGAGGGAGGTAGATATGATGTCATCAATCAACATGTTATAGGCAGACTGATTCCCTCCTATCCTGGGTACCTTGACCAATATCTTAGCGGTAGTGCTGAGATGCATCTCCATATCGGATGGCTGGACAAACGACCCATCGGGATGGCGAATTCTATTGAAATCAGGATGAAGAACGAACGGGATTACTGTATCATCTTTGAGAAATTGAGTACCGACGCCCAACCTTTGGTGATATGTAATAGATTCAGTGAAACCACGTACAGTAAAACTAAGAATACCTTCTTGCCCGCCACAACCAACGGTAATAAGTTGACGGTGCTTGTCTGCGTTTTCGAGGCGGTTGAGAACTCCGAGAGAATTATCTGGCGGAAGCCCAAGAATCACCGCTTGATAAGGTTGCAGAGATATGATGAATGCTTTAGCTCTCGGATGAAGCCCTTTGGTGGCGGTCTCAAAGTTATCCCGCAATTGGGCATCATTGACCACGAATTGTCCGTCCTTACCCTTGGCGAAGATGTCTTGATACAGGATTGGGAAACTCGCGTGCTTCCGATGTTGTTTGGGAACACAGGCAACAACGATGTAATCAAGTGCACTTCGCAAGTTATGTATGAAATCACCGAGCATAACAGCAATCATGGGATTAGGTTGCTCAGTGATATGGAAGCGTCCCCTGATTTCATTCTTGCTGTTAGGCAACCGAATACGAGTAAAACTGTAAGGATTGCTGCTTGCGTACCTCATGGCTTCTTGATTGATGTCTACCATGTGCTTCTCAGCCCGTTGGAACTTGAGCCACCAGTCGTTCATGATATGCTATACTCTAACTATGGAAGGCAAGAAAATGAAGACACAAAAAACCCCGAAAGATTTCGAGATACCAATCCCGAAACGCAAGGACGTGTTAGACGTACTCGAAAAGGCGGCAAAGCCAATCAAACCACTAGCTCCCAGCCGCCGCCCGAAGAAGTAACGTCTCAAACTGCGCCCTCTCATCGTCGCGGTGATTATACCGCCAAGCATATTCATTCAGGTAGCCTTGAAGATGTTTAGCGGACACTGCGTGATAGACACCCCCAATGCCTCGCTTTACGAGCGACCAGAAGCCCTCAATTGTGTTTGTATGGACATCCCCGCTCACATAGACTTTTTCCATGTGGTTGATTTTTTTATGGTTATATCCATTCTCGGTCAGCGGGTCATAAGCACCCATTTCGTCGGTATAAACGGTGGACGCTGGAATAACATGCCTTATGACTTGTGGCAGGAGTGTAACTCTATCTACGTTAGGGACAGTGACTGCCACAACTCTACCATGCCGTTCGACTGCACCAAATACAGGAACCTTACCGGCAGTTCCACGTCCGCCAAGACGGGCACGTTTGGCCTTGTGCATATTATGGGCTTTCCCGCCAATAAATGTCTCGTCCAGTTCAACACCCTCATTCCTGCCAAGCAATTCGCCTGTTTGTTCCATAAGGTATTTCCTTATCAAATAGGCCATACGCCAAGCTGTTTTGTATGTAACCCCAAGTTCTCGCTCCAGTTGTTTGGCGGAAATACCGCATTTAGTGCTCACCATCAGGTACATGGCATAGAACCACAATCGCAGGGAAGTAGAGGACTTCTCGAAGATAGTTCTAGCCAACGGGTGAATATGATAACCACAAGCGACGCAAGTCCAAGAGACTTTCAGTTGATGCGATTGATACCGCTTAAAAGAGCGTACCTTATTGCACTTCGGGCAATGGGCATGTTCGCCATCTTTCGAAAAGCGTCGTTTCCAAAGCCATTCGAGACAAGCGGCATCGGTTGGGAATGTCTCCATAAACTCTACGAGTGTATATTGAGAGTCAGAAGATTTTGCCTTTATTGGGTTAGTTCTATTTACGGCTGTCATTTCTTTTCTCCTTGTTATAATACCATCATAACACAAGGAGCTTATATTGTCAAGGGATACTTACCTTTAATAAAGGGGTACCCCGGAGCGTCTGCTCCAATCTACCCTAAGGATTTTATCATGCGAAGCATAACTGACGCGCTGCTCGAAGAACAGAGGAAGCCCACCAGGAAGCCGCTGGTCAAGCTCGAGGTGCAGGCTTACGGCCATCCCCAGCAGTCCTCGAGCCTTCAGTGGGAAGCCTTGGGCTGGCAGCGCTTTTATCAGGGAGGTGAGGTCAATGATTCCCACGGTTTGACCATTCCCGGTGACGGCTCATTGATTCGGGTCCGCAAAGATGGCACCAGTCTCTTTCTCTCCCGTGTCACCAGCCCGGGCCCGAGCTCAGGTTTTTCCCAGTGGGGTAGCTCCTTCGGCGGTGTCCCTGCCTATGCCAGGGTCGCCATTGCCTCTCAAGGCGCAGAGGTCATGGTGGCCTCCATGGATGCCGCTAATCTCTATCGCCGGCAGTCATCGGACTACGGTGCCACCTGGGGGAGCTGGACGGCTATGATGAATGCCCGCCCCTGCGAAAGAGGTGCCGCCATAGCCTACAAGCCCAATGGCGATTGTGCTATCGTCCACGCTTCTGATATCAATGACCCCACCAGTCTGTATATTCAAAAGAGGACAGGGGGGAGCTGGAGCACCGGCCTCGGCCAGCGCTCGGGAGACCGGGAGATTGAAGATTTAGCCATGTACTATGATGGCGACTGGAACATCATCGCCCTGGTCCAGGAAGGCAGCTATATTTCTGTGGTCCGCATGGTTTACGGAGACGGCTATAAGGTTTCAGCCGGCACCTGGGCCACGGATGCCAAAATAGGTTTAGGCAGGGCCAGGGTAGATGTTGCCGCCCAGGTGAGGTTAAGGCAGTTCGAGGTCGGCTGGCCTGTAGGCTTTCGCAGGTTGCAGCCCTTCGGTCCCTGGGAGCCACGGACTGCTTCCACGTACTGGGAGAGGCATCAGGCGGTAGTTGAAGCCCTGGCCGGTGAGACGCTGGATGTCTCAGGTCCCTACCTGTTAAAGCCGGCTACATCTTGCTCACGCCCCCTATTATCTCTAGCCCGCCAAAATCAGCCCTGGATATTCAGGCTTAAGCCGGGCACGGATTTCTACGACTACAACTGGAATAAAGCCAGCTTCGTTGATACTTTAGCTTCTCGAGGCATGGCTTTAGCCGCCGACCCCAACGGAGAATACATCTGGGCAACGCAGCCGACCGAGGTCTGGCGCGCCCTTTGCCCTGGCGCCTGGAGTCCCCCCACCCCAGGAAGTGGCGCCGGCGACAAAATTACCATCCCGGTCTCCAAAATAGCCAGGATAATTGAGGCGGTAGATCCTAGCCAGCCCTCTGAGCTGGTGGTGGAGCTGGATAATTCCAGGGGCACTTATAACAGCCCGGGCTCAGGTTCATTGGCCGTTATGAAGCGCGGCGCCCGGGTTAATCTTTTTGTCGGTTATAAGACTACCTCAGGTGACCAGCTCTCAGAGGCAGCCAGGTATTTCGTAGAGGCTATGGAGTACAAAAGAGACCCCAATGTTGCCAGCTTTATCATTCACTGTGTGGACGCCTGGGGGTTGCTTTCTTGTTACCAGTTCAACAAGCCCGCGGAGTGGAATATTAGCTCCGATGATTTAACCTGCTACCAGTTAATGGAAAAGGTAGTACAGGCGATAGGGGGCACGCTGGATTATAAGTCCCGGAGTAGCTTGATTACCAGTTTGTACCCCAGGCTCGAAGTCGGTGCCGGCGAGTCGGCAGCCGGCGTGCTCAAAAGGCTTCTTAACCTGGTGCCAGATGTAATCTACTTCTTCGGCCTGGACGGCTATATCGTCTACCCCCAGGCAGGAGACACGATTGTCTACAAATACAAGTTCCCAGCATAAAGGGGAGTTTAAGAGGGGCACAGCCCCTCTTAATAAAAAATCATTCCCCCTCTCCTCGGGAGGCAGGGTGGGTAGGCATCCAGTGAGGATTTATTCCCACTGGGATATGGGGTAGGAGAGGGGGACAAAGGGGGTGAGGTCAATAAACTACATTACAAAATGTATTACTAAAAAAAGGAAGGAGGTTTAAAGGACAATCATGGCCAACGCACTCTATACCAAAGCCAAGCAGGGTCTCATAGACGGCAGCATCGACCTGGACACGGACGATATCAGAGTCGTGCTGGTGGACGGCGCTGACTACACCCCCAACCTGTCAACTCACGATAACCTCGACGATATCCCCTCAGCAGCCAGGGTAGCCGTCACCGGCGCGCTGCAGAGCAAGACCGTCACCGACGGCGTCTTCGATGCCGATGATATCGTAGTAGCTAGCGTCTCAGGAGACCAGTTCGAATATCTGGCGCTCTACAAGCACACCGGGGTAGAGGGTACCAGTCGGCTAATATTGCTCATTGACACGGCTACCGGCCTGCCCTGCACGCCCAACGGCTCGGACATCACCATCCAGTGGCCCAGCGGTGCCGACAAAATCTTCCGCCTCTCTTAGCCCCGGTGAATCGCTGTAATCAATGGTGAAACATGGCGACAGGTAAACTAGTTGGAACTGACTCCGTTGGGACATTGACCGGCGGCGGTGTTAATCACACCGCTGCCACCCGCTGGGCTGCCACCGGGACAGGTAAAGTCCAGAAGATTCGCTTTTATGCGGCCGCCAACACCAATGCAAAAGTCGGCATTTATACCGACGCAGCCGGTCTTCCTGGGACACGCATCGGAGTTCAGAATGCCAGCACACCCGTCATCGGCGGGCAATGGAATGACATCGACCTTTCTGCAGAATGCGAGGTAACCAATAACACTCTTTATTGGTTAGTTGTACTACAAAGTGCTGCTAACACAGTAAAATACGACAATGAGGTGGGAAGATCATACAAATTCAGCTACACAAAAACCTTTGCTGAAGGCCTGCCTGAAAACGGCGGTGATATGTCTTGGACCGATTACTCTGGCATATACATATCCTACTCAGCCTATGGCATCCTTGTCCTCACCCCGTCAAGCATCAGCCAGCTCGTAAGCTATGGCTCGCCCAAGCTAAACCTCTCCATTAAGCCATCAAGCATACTGCAGGCGTTGGTCTACGGCACGCCCACGGTCCTGACCTCAGCTCTTATCATCCAGCCGTCAAGCATTCTCCAGGTCGTAGCCATTGGTACGCCATCACTTCGTTACCGCCAGACCATATCTCCATCAAGCATCATTCAGTCTATATCTGTTGGCATGCCGTGGGTCGGCATCCTTGGCTTAATCAAACCGCAGAGCACCATCCAGCCGGTAGCCATCGGCACACCTACCCTCCTCAAGTATGTCTGGCATGTCATACTTGACGGAAATTATGCCACCGAGACGCCAGAAAAGAACAGAATGTTCGTTATAGGCAGAGACCGGTATGGCAACCCGGTATGGGGAGAAGCCCAGGACTCAACCGAGATAGGACTGGTGGGAGAGAGGTTGGACTTCCAGCCAGACCCTGCCATCCCCACCACCGCTCAGGCAGCAGATGTAGCCTCAGCCGTCCTCTCCAAAATAAGGCTTATGGGAAAGAGGGGGGTCATACTCATACCGCCGAACTGTGGCCAGGAGCTTTTCGATGTGGTGCAAATATCGGATTCCGGAGCCAACCAGTCAGCCGTCAAGTTCAGAGTGGTCGGGATTCGGTTCGAGTATAGCCCCAAGCAAGCCCGCTACCAGCACAAACTCATCCTCGGAGCCACCTGAGCTGTTTCTCGACGGGGGTTGCAGATGGAAGCATAACATCATATATTTGTGGATGGTGTGATGCGATAATATTGTTCCACGCGGCATTCGCCTACAGTGGCTACTTAACATCTTTGTCCAGGGTGATGAAGCCTCGTTTCAGTGCGGTGATTACCGCCTGGGTGCGGGCATTGGCATCCAGTTTGCGCAGGATGGAGGTTATGTGGTTTTTAATGGTCTGTTCGCTGATACTGAGTTCGATGGCGATTTGCTTGTTGAAGAAACCCTGGGCCATGTAGGTGAGTATTTCAGTTTCCCTGGGGGTCAGAGGTGAAACAAAGGACTCGGCGCCTTTTCCCCAGGAGAAGTTTTGAAATTGTTCCAATACCTGGTGGGCTACCTTAGGCTGCGACAAAAAAGTATCGTTAATAGGGTGTTCGCCGGCAGCAGCCCTGCGGATTAGCGTCAGCAGTTCATTCGAGGAGACATCGCGCCTGACATAGCCTGCTACCCGGGATTTAATTGCCTGGAAGAGCTCATCATCGTTGGGTTGCGGTGAAAGGAGTATTACGGCGGCGCTGGGTAATAGCTGCTTGACGGCTTTGGCTAAATCCATATCGTCGGTATGGGACAGCTCGATATCGAGGAGAACGACATCAGGGTACAAAGTGCTTATGGCTGAAATAAGGTCGTTGCCGGAAGTAACTTCACCGCAGATTTCTACATCAGCTATTTGATTTAGAGAGGCGCGCACGCCCTGCCGGAACAGGGGTTGCTGGTCGGCTATTAACACTTTTATTTTTGGGCGTTCTTTTGGCATTAGTCACCTTCTCCGAATAAACTTATTTTCAGTGTAGCAGGACTATATGTAGTTGTCAATGCGGTTTGTAGCGGTTTGAGCCTCTTTCACCTTCTTGACGTAGTAGGGGTTAATTTATAGAATGTTGAATGTGGCGGCCGCTGAATCAAAGAGACAGAAAAAAGTTTTGGCAATGAAGCTGGTTGAAGAAATGCTTGCTGGAAATGTGCTGTCTTTAGCACGGCTGATTACGAGGGTGGAAAAAGACGGCGCTGATGTACCGCAGATAATGAAGCAGATATGCCCTCACCTGGGTAAAGCCTATTGCGTGGGCGTAACCGGACCTCCCGGGTCGGGAAAGAGCACCATCGTTGACCGGTTGACAGCACAGATGCGGTCCGATAATTTAAGCGTGGGTATAGTTGCCGCTGACCCCACCAGTCCGTTTACGGGTGGTGCCGTGCTCGGGGACAGGATAAGAATGCAGCAGCATTACCTGGATGAAGGCGTATTTATTCGAAGTATGGCCACCCGCGGCAGCCATGGCGGCCTACCACATGGCACCGGTGGCGTGATTAAATTGCTGGATGCGTTCGGAAAAGATTTCATCCTGGTGGAGACGGTGGGTGTGGGACAGACTGAATTGGACATTATGGAGAATGCAGATACAGTGGTGGTGGCATTGGTCCCGGAGGCGGGCGATACAATTCAGACAATGAAGGCGGGTTTGTTTGAGATTGCTGATATTTTTGTGGTAAATAAGGCTGACCGGCCGGGGGCCGATAATCTGGTGGCTGAACTCAGGATGATGGTGCAGCTTCGTCCCGAGGAGACCTGGTGGCAGGTGCCGGTGATAGCCACCGAAGCCGTAAATAATATCGGCATTGATGAACTTTACTGCCAGATAAAAAATCATCGCCGAGCCCTGGAAGAGACGGGACGCTTACCGCAGCGCAGGCAGGAACAGCGCCGCCGTGAATTTCTGGAAATCGTGGAACGCAGAGTTTCTGATGAACTGTTGAAGATGGTGGAAGGCGATGAGGAGTTGAGCCGGCATATGGCGATGGTAGAAGCCGGCGAAGTCGACCCTTATTCAGCGGCTGATGAAATACTGCGGCCGCGGACTTTGCTGGCTACATGGTCGCGGCAGCTGGCTGAAAGGCGGCCCCGCGGTTAGGGCAGGACGGCAAAAGCCATGATTTCGCAAAACCCTCAAAAGTACGATGTCATTATCGTTGGCGGCGGGCCGGCAGGTATCTTTGCCGCGCTTGAGTTGTGCCAATCAGCTGGCGTTAACATACTTATTCTAGAAAAGGGCAAAGATATCGATGACCGCAGGTGTCCGCTTCAAGAAAAAGGCCAGAACTGCTCATCTTGCACACCGTGTCACATGGTTAGCGGGCTCGGCGGTGCCGGAGCCTTCAGCGATGGTAAGCTGACTTTGTCACCGGCAGTAGGCGGGCGTTTGGGCGAATTACTGGGTAACAGCCAGGTGCAGGAGCTTATCGACTATGTCGACAGCCTTTACCTGAAGTTTGGAGCTACCGATAAGATTTACGGTGTCGGCGAGGAGGTAGATGAATTTAGACGAAGGGCTATTCTGGCGGAATTGAAGTTAATTCCGGTGAAGCTGCGTCATATAGGGACGGAACGGTCCCGTCAGGTGCTCAAAGCCATGCGAGATTTCATTTTCGGTCGGGTTGAACTGAGGTTGGGTGAGGTGGCGGAGAGCATAATAGTTGATAACGGAGTGGTGGCCGGGGTGGAGACGAATCGCGGTGAGCGGTTGGGGTGCCGGTATCTTGTCCTGGCGCCGGGAAGAGAAGGTGCTGAGTGGCTGACAAATGAAGCCAGCCGGCTTAAGCTGAGCATGAAGTCCAATCCTATAGATGTCGGCGTCCGAGTAGAAGTGCCGGCGCCGGTGCTTGACGAGTTGACCTCGGTGCTATATGAAGCCAAGCTTGAATTTTTCTCCAGAAGTTTTAATGACCGGATAAGGACGTTTTGTATGTGCCCTGGCGGTGAGGTGATTATGGAGGCTACCGGCGGTGCTGATTCGGTGATTACAGTAAACGGCAATAGTTACGCCGAACGCAAGACCGGAAATACAAATTTTGCCATACTGGTGAGCACCATGTTTACCGAGCCGTTTCATGAGCCTATTGCTTACGGGAAATATCTGGCGCGACTGGCGAATATTCTCAGCGGGGGCGTGCTGGTGCAGCGCTTCGGCGACCTGATGGAGGGGCACCGCTCAACGCCGGAGCGTATTCAGCACAGTATCGTTGAGCCTACTCTTAAAGCGGCAACACCGGGAGACCTGAGCTTTGCTCTGCCGTTTCGTCATCTTAAGGGAATAGTTGAGATGCTTCAAGCAATGGATAAGCTGGCGCCCGGGGTGGCATCCCGGCATACCCTGCTTTATGGTGCCGAGGTCAAGTTCTATTCCTGCCAGCTGGAGCTAAGCCCGTGCCTGGAAACGGAAATCGGCAATATGTTTGCTGCCGGCGATGGTGCCGGTGTCAGCCGCGGACTAATACAGGCCTCGGCTTGCGGCGTGGTGGTTGCCCGGGAGATACTGAAGCGGCTGGATAGATAAATATTCCGTCGTTTCAAGCGAAACAATCTCACCTTTACCGCCTCACCACCGAGATTGCCACGGCACTTCGTGCCTCGCAATGACATACATTGTCTCATTTTTTAGATGTTGATTTGACATATACTAAGGCTAAGCTTAGAAGTAGCTGCGGTCATAGAGAAAGCGGTTTAGTAATATAGTGCCTACGCTGATAGTAGGTGTTTTGAGGTCTTTGCTCAGTCCCGCGGTGAGACGACGTATTATTATTACGACGAAGACTGCCAGGAAAGACCAGGTCATCTCCGCTGGTTGTCTCAGGCACACGGAGGCTAATGGTGCCACGGCAAAGGCGGTAAGCATACCCAGCGGCATGCTGTTGCTAATTGGGCCGCCAAGCATCAGGCGTTCGTTCATTGTTTGACCCGGTGCAATAAATCGTGGAAGTGTCCTGATACCGGCACCTATAAGTATAAGGATGGCGAAGATAATGAAGACTACGTAGGCAAGTGGAGAAATGGTCGCTGTCAGATACGAGGTGAGAGCGATAACAAAACCGATACCCGTGGTGTTACCTTTTTCACCGTCGAATTTTCGAAACACTGGCCACATCTGCCCGACAACGGCAGCCACTCCCGAGGCAGCAATCGCAGCCAGGTGAAGATGAAGGGAAAAGCCGACGATTATGGGAACAGCCCCTTTAAGTGCATCAACGACTATACCAGATAAACCATAGAGGCGGCCTGCTTTACTCCATAGTGCCATGTGCAGGTCCTCTTCGTGCGACAGTTCAATACCACGAGCACGACCGAGAAGAATCATATAAGGCAGCGAGCCCAACAGGTAAGCACCTACAATAAGAGCGATATCGGCTAGCAGCATTACGTGCTCCTCTTGGGCACTGAATAAATGACATCAAGCTGCCTAAATTCAACCAGGCAGCTTGATATCGTTGAGATGTTCATATTTTTAGAACAGAACTATATAGCTTTACCGTTCTACTATCTCAGTTGCGTAACCTTTGTTTGCCAGGTCTTTGACAAGCTGCTTAACATCTTCTTTATCAAGATGTAGGCACACGTCCTGTTCCTTGCCTTCGACCGGCGGCATGTTGTGGAATGAAACTATTTTGGCGCCTGCCTTCTTGACAGCATCCAAAATCTCTTGCAAGCCTTTGATATCGCCACCCTTGGAGATAACGATGCGCGTGCCCGACTTGCCGATTCCTAATACCGGATTTAGTATTTTGTAGAAGAAATCGTTGGTTGTGGCTATGCCTACCAACTTATTATTTTCCACCACGGGCAGCGCGCCGACGCCTTTCTTCTGAGCCAGGGCAATAGCAGCCTCTACCGACATTTCGGGGTCGACTGTGACCGGGTCTTTGGACATTACTTCCTTGACCGTCATTTTTGCCAGGAGATAGTTAATTTCCCAGACACTCAGGCTGGTAGCCGGTGAGGGAGCCGTACGGGTGATGCGCTCTTTGCTTACCATGCCGACCAGTTTTCCTCTGTCAACCACTGGCAAACGGCGAATACCATGCGCGTCCATGATTTTCCTGGCTTCCATTATAGGCATATCGCTGGTCACAGTGACCACATTCCAGGTCATGACATCTCGAACTTTCATTTTCCACCTCCCTGTATTTTGGGTTATTTTACCACAGACTGAAAATGCTTAAAAGGGGGTTTCGACTATAAAAACAGGTATGTTACGAAGTGGGGCCGGTTTCTCGGGTCAAAATGAAATGGAGCCTACCAGACGACCAGGTATCGTTTGATAGTATCGTCACGGGGCGCGGCCGTGAAGTTATTAAGCTGTGAGTAACTCCTACCGACAACCAATTTTACCTCCTGGTCAAACTGCGGTTCAATGTATATTAAACCTCGGTCAGTAGTGTCGAAGGCTACTATGGTGTGGCCGTAGCCATCAGGGTAGAAGATATCGACGACGGCGCAGTGGATGCCTTTAGCCTCAGCGTTATTCTTAACTGCAGCCGCAAAGTCTACGCAGACATATTGATCTTCCACATAGTTGTTGGCATTTGTGGAGTCTTGCGCTAGAAATGTCTTCATTTCCTTGTACGTGGGATTTTGAAGAATGTATCCGTCTGATGTCTTCTGTTCCGTGCCGGGTTTATATCCTGCCTGGTAGCCGGATTGATAACCAGCCTGATAACCTTCATCCTTGCCCTGGCTATATGCTTGAGTGTAACTGCCTGCATGGCCTTTCTGATAACCACGCATATAGCCGAGAAATAGCGAGCCGCCGCACAGTATGATGATGGCAAGGAATATGCTGATTGCAGTAGCTATTTTCTGGCTATTATCCACAATGGGCCTCCGTTATTGAAAACATAACGATTAATTTACCGTATTAGTTTAGTCGCTTTTGGGTCTTAAGGCAAGAAACTCTTGACGATGAAGGGTGGAATGCAGTAGGCTATTAGCCTACTAAAGATAGGTGGAGATAACTAAATTGTGGTGCCGTGGCATAAGAGGCGCTATTACTGTGCCGGAAAATAAGAAAGAGGCTATAGGAGCTGCGACCAAAGAGTTGCTGCAGAAGATGATAAAAGTCAATGAGGTGAAAATCAGCGATATAGCCTGTATTTTGTTTACTACGACATCCGACCTCAATGCGGCGTTTCCAGCGGCAGCTGCCAGGGAACTGGGTTGGACGCAGGTACCGTTGTTGTGCGGGCATGAAATGAATGTGCCGGGGAGTTTGCCGAGCTGTTTGAGAGTACTGGTGTTGTTCAACACCGATAAGAGAAATGAGGAGATGGTACACGTCTATCTGGGCGGCGCCGTGACACTTAGAGACGAGGGTGAAAGAATCTGGCAGGATGATGGTAAAAAATGATAGTAGTTATGAAAGTTGGCTCAAGCGATAAGGAAATCGAAGGAGTAATTAAGCGTATTGAGTCCGCCGGCTTGAAGACGCATGTTTCCCAAGGCGTGGAACGGACTATTATCGGTGTGGTGGGCCAAATTTTCCCTGAACTTCAAGACATGCTGGAAATGCTTCACGGCGTTGATGAAGTTATTCGGGTAAGTAAACCGTATAAGCTCAGCAGCCGTGAGTTTCATCCGTTGGACACTACGGTTAAGGTTGGCGATATTACCATCGGTGGTAAAGAGATTGTGGTTATGGCGGGACCTTGCGCTGTGGAAAGCGAGCAGCAGATTTTCGAAACAGCTAACGCGGTGAAAGCGGCCGGGGCGAACATTCTACGCGGCGGCGCCTTTAAGCCAAGCACCTCGCCTTATCAATTCCGCGGCCTGGGTGAGCCCGGGTTAGAGCTTTTAGCCAGGGTTAAGAAAGACGTTGGACTGCCGGTCATAACCGAGGTTATGTCTACCGGCGACGTAGAACTTGTTGCCGCATACGCTGATATTCTCCAGATTGGGGCTCGCAATATGCAAAATTTCAGTCTTCTTGAAGAAGTCGCCAAAACCGGTAAGCCCGTGATGTTAAAGCGTGGGCTATCAGCCACCGTCCAGGAGTGGCTGCTGGCTGCTGAATATATCCTGGCCCAAGGCAATGGGCAGCTTATACTTTGCGAGCGGGGCATCAGAACATTTGAAACTTATACCCGCAACACCATGGACATAAGCGTTATCCCGATAATCGAAAAAGTAAGTCATTTGCCGATTATCGCCGACCCCAGTCACGGCACCGGCAAGTGGTATTTGGTGATTCCGATGGCTCTGGCCGCGGTAGCTGCTGGGGCTGATGGCATAATGGTCGAGGTCCATCCTCATCCGGACCTGGCACTTAAAGACGGCGCGCAGTCGCTGACCTTTACTAATTTTCAGCAACTGATGTCCCAACTGGAACATGTAGCCAAGGCTGTCGGCCGGCATATCGCCGGTTCGTCCGCCGGGGCAAAGTCTTAGCCCGTAATACGACGCCGATTGGAGAGTCAGTAGTGCAGGTTGAAAAAGAGTTAGCCAGAGTAAAACCACAACAGGAGATGTTGCTTAGCATCGGTGTTTTCGACGGCGTTCATCTTGGACATCAACAGCTGCTGACTCATTTACGGGATGAAGCTCGGAGTAAGAACTGGCTAAGCGGTGTGGTCACCTTTAAATCTCATCCGGAGGTGGTGCTGGCCGGGGAAAACAAACTACTCTGGTTAAATGATTTGGAGACGAGAATTAGCCTACTCCGAAATTTAGGCATAGATATCGTTGTGGCGCTGCCTTTCAGTTCTGAACTGTCCCGGCTCACGGCTCGGAGATTTGTTCAACTACTTAAACAGCACCTGAAAATGCGCGGCTTGATAATAGGTCCTGATTTTGCCCTGGGCAGAAACAGGGAAGGGGATTATGAAAAGCTCCGGATTTTGGGGGAGGAAATGGGCTTTAGTGTTGAAGTCATACCGACGGTAGTAATCGATGGCTATGTGGTAAGCAGCAGTACCATCCGTCAGGCTTTGGTCGAGGGAGATATGAAGAAGGTGGAGAAGTTAATCGGGCGGCTCTTCAGCCTTAGCGGGCAGGTGGTCAGCGGCGACAGGCGTGGCAGAAATCTCGGATTTCCTACGGCCAACCTGGATTTGAAGCCGGAACAGGCATTGCCCGGCGATGGAGTTTATGCTACTATCACTCACACCGACGACGACTCTCTGCCTTCGGTAACTAATATTGGCGTTCGTCCCACCTTTGGTGGCAGTAAACGCCTGGTGGAAACCCACATATTGGACTTCGAAGGTGATTTGCTCGGGCAGAAGCTCACAATTGAACTGGTGGATAAGCTAAGAGACGAGGAACGTTTCGATACCGTTGAAGAACTGAAGGCTCAGATGATAAGAGACGTGGAGCAGGCAAGACAAATTTTAAACGAACAGGTGAAACAGGAGAGGGTTTGATTAAGAACATGACTGCTCACGACCTAAAATGGCTGTTAAAGCGAGGTGTGGCCGAGGTTATCGTTGAATCTGAGCTGTTGAAGTTACTGGAATCGGGCAAACCACTCAGATTGAAACAGGGTTTCGACCCCAGTTGCCCGGATATACATCTGGGACATGTGGTTGGCTTAAGAAAATTGAGTCAGTTTCAAAAGCTAGGTCATCGCGTTGTACTTATCGTCGGTGACTGGACGGCACAGATTGGAGACCCCAGCGGTGTATCGGCCACCCGCTCCATGTTATCCGCGGAAGAAGTGCAGGCTAATGCTCAGACTTATATGGACCAATTCTTCAAGGTGGTTGATAAGGATAAGACCGAAGTGAGATGGCAAAGCGAATGGTTCGGTAAATTTGGCCTCGAGGACGTGATAAAGCTCACCAGCAAATTTACCGTGGCCCAATTCCTGGCCAGGGAAGACTTCGCCAAGCGGTATAGCACGGGGCGTCCTATAGCTATCACGGAGCTGTTGTATCCATTACTGCAGGCCTACGATTCGGTAGCCATTGAGGCCGACGTTGAATTCGGCGGCACCGACCAGAAATTTAATTGCCTTGTCGGCAGGGAACTGCAGCAAATGAGGGGGCAGCGACCTCAGCAGGTTTTTCTGGTGCCTCTGCTTATCGGCACTGACGGCAGCCAGAAAATGAGCAAGAGTTTGGGTAATTATATAGGCATCGACGAGCCACCAAACGAAATTTACGGTAAGGTCATGTCAATCCCTGATAGCCTGATTATCGATTATCTTGAGTTAGTGACCGACGTGCCCGATAAGGAGATTGCCGATTTCAAGGAGCAAATGGCTAATCAGTCGATTAACCCGATGGTCATCAAAAAAAGATTAGCGCAGGAGATTGTTACTCAATTTCACGGTGCTCCGGCTGCAAGTGAAGCGGAAGAGCATTTTACCAAGGTATTTCAAAGGGGGGAAATGCCGGAGGAGTTAGTGCCCTTAAAAACTTCCGCTGGGAACAAAAGCACGTTGACGGCTGAATTAACCGAAGCCGGCCTGACTAAAAGTCGTTCCGAAGCGAGGAGACTGCTGGCTCAGGGCGCTATAGAGATTGACGGAAAAACGGTTACCGAAGATTTAGAAATAACACAAATCAAAAAGGGTAGCATAATAAAAGTGGGCAAGCGGCGCTTCGCCCAGATTGCCGGCAATAATTAGAATAAAATGGAGGTATGACATGCAATTGCGAATACCAGGCCCCACCCCTTGTCCGCCCGAGATTTTGAAAGCCATGAGCAGACAGATGATCAATCACCGCGGCAAAGAGTTCGGTGAGATGATCAACCGTATTACAGTAAAACTGAAGGAACTGTTTCAAACCAAAAACGACCTTTACATCCTGACCGGTTCGGGTACCGGAAGCATGGAAGCTGCTGTAGTTAATATGCTGTCGCCCGGTGACAAGGTGTTATCAGCTGCCAACGGTGTCTTCGGAAACCGCTTTGCCGATATCGCTGAGTGCTACGGCGCTGAGGTAACACGGCTCAAGTTTGATTGGGGTAAGCCGGTTGACCCGGATGCTGTGCGTAAGGCTTTAAAGGCCGACTCCAAAATAAAGGCAGTCCTGGTGACTCAGAATGAAACTTCCACAGGCGTGACCAGCGATTTGCAGGCAATCAGCGCTGTTATCAATGAGTTTGACAAGCTTATTCTGGTCGATGCCATAAGCGGCCTTGGCTGCATCGACCTGAAAACCGATGCCTGGAAGTGCGATGTTGTAGTTACCGGCTCTCAAAAAGGCTGGATGGTGCCGCCCGGCCTGGCTATGGTTAGCGTGAGCGAAAAGGCCTGGAAGGCCCATGCTCAAGCCAAGATACCTCGTTATTATTGGGATTTCACCAAAGCCAAGAGCTACCTGGAGAAGGCACAGACACCGTGGACACCTTGTATTTCGGTCTTCTTTGCCCTGGATGTTTCGCTGGACATGATGCTGAAAGAAGGATTAACCAATATCTTTGCTCGGCATGCTAAACTGGGCGATATGACCCGAAAGGGAGTGAAATCTCTGGGGTTGTCCCTGTTTCCTGCCGACGAGAAGTACGCCTCTAATACTGTAACGGCAGTTAATGCTTCGGATAAGATAAATGTATCTAAGCTGCAACAAATACTTAGAGACGAATATAAGGTGGTAGTATCCGGGGGTCAGGGCGACCTGACAGGGAAGATTTTCCGCATCGGACACCTGGGCTGGGTTACTGAAGCGGACATCAAAGAAACCCTGGGTGCTATAGGTAAAGCTTTGCCAAAGGCAAGCGTGTAACTCAAAAATTTAGGGCATGCCTTTAGGTCTGTCCGAGGAAGTACGCTATGAAAATACTTGTTGCCGACCCGGTAGCTAAAGAAGGCATAGAAGCTTTGAAAGCTCAGGCTCAGGTTGATGTCAAACTCGGCCTTAAGCCTGACGAGCTTAAGAAAGTTATAGGCGATTATGAAGCCCTGGTGGTTCGCAGTGAGACCAAGGCTACTGCCGATATTATTCAGGCCGGCACAAAACTTCAGGTTATCGCGCGGGCTGGTGTCGGTCTGGACAATATTGATGTCGAGGCAGCTACCCGGCAGGGTGTGGTGGTGGTCAACGCGCCCACCGGCAATACCATCGCTGCTGCCGAACATACGGTGGCCATGATGTTGGCTCTGGCCCGGCATATCGCTCAGGCTAATGCCAAGCTCAAATCAGGTCTCTGGCAACGCAGCGACTATATGGGCGTTGAACTCAGAGGCAAAACTTTAGGTATCATCGGCCTGGGCAATGTGGGTTCCGAGGTTGCCAGGCGGGCTCAGGCTTTTAATATGCGGCTTATCGGCTATGACCCTTTTGTCACCAGTGATTATGCCCGTAACCTGGCTGTGGAACTGGTCACCTTGGAGCAATTGCTCAAGGAATCTGACTTCATTACTCTTCATCTGCCTTTGACTTCCCAAACCAAGATGTTGATTGGCGCCAAAGAACTGAGCAAGATGAAACCAACGGTGCGTATCATCAACTGTGCCCGCGGCGGACTTATCGATGAAGAAGCTCTGCTCAAAGCCGTGGAGGCAGGAAAAGTGGCTGGCGCTGCTGTTGACGTCTTTGTTAAAGAGCCGGTGACCGATAGCGTACTTTTCCAGAATGACAAGATTATCGTTACTCCACATCTGGGAGCCTCTACTAAGGAAGCGCAGGCTAGCGTTGCTCTCGAGGTCGCCGAGCAGGTAATTGCTGTATTAAAAGGTCAGCCCGCCAAGTACGCTGTGAATGCCCCGCAGATTCCAGCTGAGTTGTTGTCTGTTTTAGCTCCCTTTATGCAGGTGGCATCAACGCTTGGCAGTTTAGCCCGTCAGTTGATGGAAGGACAAATAAATAGCCTCCGTATCAAATACAACGGTGAGATTGCCGGCTATGACACTGCGGCGATAAAGGCATCGGTTATCGGAGGTTTACTGGAAGGTATAAGCGAGGAAAGAATAAATTTAATAAATGCCGCAGTCATTGCTGCTCAGCGGGGCATAAAGATTATGGAACAGAAAGAGGCCACATGTGAGAACTACGCCAGTATGATTACCTTGGAAGCTGTAACTGATGCCGGCATGACCACAGTCGCTGGTACTGTTTTACGTGGAGAAACTCATATAGTCCGCGTGAACGATTTCTGGCTGGATATCGTTCCCACCGGAGGTTATTTTCTGTTCAGTGACCATCGTGACCGGCCCGGGCTTATCGGTGCCGTGGGTTCTATCACTGGCAAGGCGGATATCAATATCAGTTCCATGCAGCTTGCCCGTCTTAAACTCAGAGGGCAGGCGCTTATGATTTTGGCCCTGGATGAGCCGCTGCCTGATAAACAGATACAGAAAATCCTCGACCTTGAGGATGTTCATACCGCCAAAGTGGTCAAGATTTAGACGCAGGTCACAACTGTTTTGGTTAAGGGTTTTTTTGTGGTGAATAACCGCGTAAAGACCTTAGGGGTCTTGATTTATCGGTCTATCCTTTTTCCATACGAATATATATAATTATGTATCTATTTATCGAAGCCTTAGGAAATTATATGTAAAGTCAGGCTGATTTAGCGGCACGTTGAAGAAAAGATTTGTTGTCGTAATCCTAAGGATAAAAAGCAATTATGGCTAAATTCGATGAGTCGGCGGAACTGGCTCAAGCGTTACTGCGCTGCGCCGGGACAGGAGTTTACATTGTTCAGAATGGAAAATTTAGGTATGTTAATCCCCTGTTTCTGGAACTGACAGGCTATTCGGAGCCGGAGTTATTGGGCAAATATTCTCTCGACCTCGTCCATCCTGAAGACAGAGAAACAGTCAGAAAAAAGGCAATAGACAGCCTGAAGGTTGGCAGCTCTTTACCTTACGAGTACCGGTTCGTTAAGAAGAATGGCGAAATAATATGGGTCCTGGAAAAAGTCACCTCAACAGAATACAAGGGAAAACGGGCCACAGTGGGAAGTTTCCTGGATGTAACCGAACTCAAGCAGGCAGAAGAGGCATTGGCGGAGAGCCAAGCCAGATATCAAAGCATTGTTGAGACTGGCGGGGCAGGCGTTCTCACGGGAGACTTGAACGGAAACATAACCTTTGTGAACGAGTCATTTTGTAAGATACTTGGCTACTCCCAGGAGGAACTGACGGGAAAACCTTTTACTGACTTTCTTCATCCTGATGACAAAGCAAGCGTGCTGGAGAGATTCGCAGAAGGTCTTGGGCATCCTGGGGTAGAGTATCAATTGGAGTTCAGGGCAATCCACAAAGACGGGCATACTGTCTGGATATACCCTTCCGTGTCACCCATTTTTCATAAAAATACCTTGACTGCAGGTATGGCCATTGTCTTCGATATTACTGAGCGTAAAAAGCTTGAGGAGGCTGTAAAAGAATCTGAGCAGAGATACCGGACTATCCTCGAGGAAATTCAGGATAATTACTTTGAAACAGACCTGGCTGGTAATTTCATCTTTGTCAATGATGCCATGTGCCGGACCATGGGTTATTCTAAAGAAGAACTCATGGGCATGAACTATCAAGTTTTTACGGCGAAAGAAGATGCTGAGGTTGTGTACCGAGATTTCAACCGGGTTTTTCGCACGGGTGAAACCATGAAAGGTCTATCCTATAAGTTTGTAGATAGAAATGGCACCGTGGGATTTAATGAATTGTCGGTTTCTGCCATAAAGGACGAGGCCGGAAAAGTTATCGCTTTTCGCGGCATCGCCCGTGATGTTACCGAACGTATGCGGCTGGAGCGGGAACTTAATGATATAGCTACCCATGATTTCTTAACCGGATTACCTAACAGGATGCTGCTACAGGACCGACTAAATGTGGCGCTGGCTGGGGCGAGACGCAATAGAACTAAGTTGGCCGTAATGATGCTGGACTTAGACCGGTTTAAAGTAGTTAACGACACTTTTGGCCACAGTTTGGGCGATAAGGTATTAAGGGCTGCTGGAGAGCAGCTGGTGGCTCTGGTGCGTAAGAGCGATACGGTGGCTCGCGTCGGCGGGGATGAGTTTTTAGTTTTGCTGCCAAAAATCGCCAGGGTTGAAGATTCCGTAAGGGTTGCCCGAAAGATCCTGGAAGCCTTTCGAAAGCCCTTTATGATTAATAGTTTTAAAGTTCGTATTACTAACAGCGTCGGCATTGCTATTTACCCCGAGGATGGCGAAGATTCGGACACGCTGCTGAGGAATGCCGACATCGCGATGTACTGGGTTAAAGAACAGGGGCGGGACAACTACGCCTCATACAGTACCGGTAAAGTAAATGCCTTGTGATAAGGCACAGCCCAGTCACAGTGTTCCCTCAAGGCGGTTAATCACCAGGTTGCCATCACACAATAGGGCGTTTTGTGTTCAATCTTATTCGAAAGTAGTGTTACTGTCTCTGATGTTATTGCTCTAGGACTTGAACCATATAAGCTTAACTTGAAAGGGGGGATGTAAGTGAGTGGAATAGAGCCAGTTGAGAGAAGATGGAGAGTTAATATGAGCCTTGACGAAGCTAGGTCAGCTCTCGCAAAAACGCTAGAATTCCTCAAGGGAAGAAGAGATATGAAATCCGGTGGAGTTTACATAGAATACAATTTTGGCTCACTTCTTAAATCGAGATTTCTAGGAGAGTTTTGGGTATCCAGGGAAACCCTACCGAAGAAAGCGGAAATTCATCTCGAACGAATAAATGAATCGCAGACAGAGGTGAGGTTACTTATTAGAGAGACACATAAGTATGCCTTCAAATCGGGGTTTATTGATAAGTACAAGCGAGCTCTTCAAGAGCTAGCCGATGCAATCCAAGGCTCGGTCCAGTAGACTCAGATCACCCAATATATAGTATTGCTCCTATAAACATTATAATTACTAGGTGTGCCTTTTAAAAAGGGCATTTTGTCGACTTGTACAAAAGTCCATTTTGTACAGGCTTATGCTTAATGAGCTGGCACAGAATCTCTGAAAGGCATCCAGCTTGACTTACAGTGTTCCCTCAAGGCGGTTGATGACCAGACCGGTGGGCAATTTGGGATAGAAATAGGTTGACTTCCCGGGCATTCTATCGTTTGAATTAGCGATCGTTTTAATCGTCGACACGGGTATCGAATTCAGTAGAAAAGCCAGTTGATATTCACCGCGTTCTATAAGTCGGCGAGCTTCTATCGCATTTGGTGTATAGGCGATGCTGCAGCTTTTATCGAGCGCCTTCAGCCTGTCTATGACAAGGTGCTGGACAATACTAATGTCCAGTCTCTTGTAGGCTTCGGAATGACCTTCCGGCATTATTTCTTTTAACGCTAAGGGCTGCCGGAGTTTCAGAGCTACTATTTTGCCCGGCTCCAGCCCCATAACCCTGGTAGTGGCTCCTGCTATCTCGGGTAAGCCACCTTCACCCAACGGAGCGGATATCAGCTCGAAGTAAGTTTCCATGACGCTTCTGAATTTATCCAGGGCATCGGTGGATAAATTGCGTATCAATCGGTGCACGGGCAGCACTACAAGACCGGGGTCAGAGAAGGAGACTAATGTTATCATGACAAAGTTAAAGGCTTCGTTACCTTTAATGTGCCTGGTTTCTTGCCGTCTTTCATCCCGATAAGCCAGTGCTGTTTCATAGCGGTGATGGCCATCGGCGATATAAATGGGCTTCGAAGCCAGGAAATGACTTACTCTCTGGACGAATTCAGGTTCGTTAGCTACCCAGAGTTTGTGCGTTTCCCCGGCTTCGGCAAAGTCAATCGCCGGCTTACGACTGGCCTGTATCGTCAGGAGCTTGGTAACTTTCTGGCCCATGTCTTCGTAGAGGCCGAGTAGCGGACTGAAGTTGACAGGACAGGCTCGCATCAGTTCCAGGCGGTCGCTTTTAATCCCCGGTACCGTATTTTCGTGGGGAAATATGGTCTTTTTCTCCCAGGGCTCGAGTCTGACACAGGCCGTTAAGCCGAGGCGCCTTTTTCTGATATTTTGATAGGTAAAACAGTGTTCGTGGATGTAGAATGAGGCAACGTGGTCAGTCAGCAGCACACGGTCTTTGAGCCATTGATTGAAGGTAGTGCAGGCTCGCGTATGCTTGTTGTCTGTCTTAGTATCGTTGGGCAGCACCATACCGTGCTCAAGGCGAATGACATTGTAATCGCTTTTCTCATAGTAGGCTTTCTGTTCTTCTGTAGAGATGACATCGTACGGCGGGCAGATGACTGCTGCCATATCTTTGACAAGTTCCTGGTTGTAACGAACACCTAAGAAAGCACTAATCTCGGCCAAGTATTTCCTCCGTTCATATTTATAACAATTTCTCAAGGCCACCCCACCATGCCTCCCCGATCTCTTTAAGAGATAAATCCGTGTAGCCCTTCAAAATGAATCGTTTGCCGCCTACAACGCCAAGCTTGGTGGCGGCTATACGATAATGGTCAGCGAGTTTCTGCAATTTCCAGGACGATTTGGGTGCTATTGAGACCACGATTCTCGATTGCGCCTCGCCGAAAAGAGCTGCGTCCAGTCGGCCTTCAATATCCCATTCAGAACTAATGAAGCCAAGGCCGTTAGCCAGACAGCTCTCTGCCAGGGTTACCGCCAATCCTCCTTCGGAGCAATCATGGGCTGAGTTTATGAACCCTCGCCTGATTGCTTGAAGACAGCAGCGCTGTAGACGTTTCTCCATCTCCAAATCAATATGGGGATTGCCTTTTATCATTCCGTGCGTCAGTTCCAGATATTCGCTGCTGCCGATGGAGCCGTCAACTGTATTGCCTTCGCCGAGCAAAAACACCAGGTCACCTTCATTCTTGAATCCGGAAGTGCAATGTTTGGCTACATCCTCGATGAGCCCGACCATTCCCACTACCGGAGTTGGATATACGGCTTCGCCCCTGGTCTCGTTGTACAGGCTGACGTTGCCGCTGATAACCGGTATTTTGAGCTCACGGCAAGCGCGAGCCATGCCGGCAATGCATTCCTTCAGTTGATAGTAAACGTCGTCTTTCTCCGGATTGCCGAAGTTAAGGCAGTCGGTAATAGCCAGTGGCTGAGCGCCGCTGCAGGCCAGGTTTCTAGCCGCTTCACACACCGCAATAACACCGCCCAGGTATGGGTTTACATAACAAAACCGGCCGTTGCCATCGGTAGTTAATGAGATGGCCTTTTTGGTACCTTTAATCCGCAGCACTGCCGCATCGCTGCCGGGAAAGACCACAGTGTTGTTACCTACCTGGTGGTCGTATTGTCGATAGACGCAGTGTTTGCTGGCAATGTTGGGCGATGCCAGTAAGCGGAGCAGGGCTGTTTTTACTTTCTTTCGCGGCAAATCAGGAATAGAGCTGACGTCGAAGGACTGCAGCTTATTCAGCCATTCCGGCTTTTTAACCCGCTTCCGGTACACGGGCGATGAGCTCAGCACATTCACCGGCACCTCAGCAACCACCTTTACCCCTTCTTTAATCCTGGTTAAGCTATCGCCGGTGACAAAGCCGATTATATCCGAGCGAAGTTCCCACCGGTCGAATAAAGCTTTCACCTTGCCTTCATAGCCTTTCTTCACCACCACCAGCATCCTCTCCTGTGATTCGGATAGCATTACCTCGTAAGGGGTCATACCTTTTTCACGACGGGGTATTTTGAGGACGTCGATTTCAATGCCGCCACCGCCCCTGCTGGCTGATTCCACAGCCGAGCTAGTTAGACCGGCAGCGCCTAAATCCTGCATGCCGGCAATCCAATCCGTTTGAGCCAGCTCTAGACAGGCTTCGATAAGCAGTTTCTCTAAAAATGGATTGCCGACCTGAACTGTAGACCTGAGTTCGCGCTCGTCCTCGAACGTCCTCGAAGCCAGGCCAGAGGCCCCGTGAAGTCCGTCACGTCCGGTATCGGCACCAACCAGCATTAACAAATTACCTTCTCCGTACGCCCTGGCCATGACCAGGTGTTTAGCTTCGGCAATGCCCAGGCACAGGGCGTTGACCAGCGGGTTAGCCGAATAGCAGCCGGCGAAGTAAATCTCGCCGCCGATATCCGGAATACCCAGACAGTTGCCGTAACCGGCAATGCCGCCGACAACACCACCAAAAAGGTATCTGTTATGAGAATCGGTCAGGGGACCGAACCGCAGCGAATTCATAAGGGCAATCGGCCGTGCTCCCATGGTAAAAATATCACGAACGATGCCGCCCACGCCGGTGGCCGCTCCCTGATATGGTTCGATTGCCGAGGGATGGTTGTGAGACTCTATCTTCATTACTATTACCAGCCCGTCGCCGATGTCGATGACTCCGGCATTTTCCTCTCCCGGTTTAACCAGTACCCGTTTGCTTTTGGAGGGAAATTGTTTGAGCAGAGCTTTGGAATGTTTGTAGCCGCAATGCTCGCTCCACAGCGCACCGAACATTCCCAGCTCGACCTCGGTCGGCTCCCTGCCCAGCCGTTCCACTATGAGCTGATATTCTTTCTGGCTCAGAGCGATTTCATCTAGTGTTTCTTTAGATACCGGCAATTATTGACTCCCAGATTATGTTGCCATCAATGCTGCCCAATAGCGGCTCACAGGCGCGTTCGGGATGCGGCATCATGCCTAATACATTGCCCCTCTTGTTGATAATACCGGCGATATTACGCAACGAGCCGTTAGGGTTTGCTGATTCAGTTACCTGACCCGTTGGAGTCGAGTAGCGGAAGACGACGCGTTTATCAGCCTCCAGTTCAGCCAGTGTGGTATCGTCGGCATAATATCTACCCTCGTAATGAGATATAGGTATTTTCAAGGCCTGCCCGTTTTGACACTGTGAGGTGAAAGCGGTCGATGTATTTTCTACTTTAAGATGCGTCCACTGGCAGCGATATTCCAGGTGGATATTGCGCAGCAATACCCCCGGCAGGAGGCCGGATTCGCACAAAATCTGAAATCCGTTGCAGATGCCGGTGACCAGCTTGCCCTGAGAAGCGAAGCGTTCCAGCGATGCCATCACCGGCGAAAACCTGGCTATAGCTCCCGGCCGCAGGTAATCTCCGTAGGAAAAACCGCCGGGCAGAATGACACAGTCATATCCGGAAAGGTCCGTCTCCTTGTGCCAGATATAGTCGACTTTCTGTTTCAGTATATCCTTCAGGGAGTAATAACAGTCTCTATCGCTCCAGGTGCCGGGAAAAATGATTATGCCGAATTTCATACTGCTACTCATAATAACAAAGATGGCGGCATTCTCTGCCGCCGAGTATTATCCTGTTAAAAAAGAGGGCAAGATGTGATATCTACGTGCTGCTTAAGAGTTCCGTGACAACTTCGCTTACTTCTTGCCCTTGAGCTTTCCCCCTGAGCTGGGGCATAAGCTGGGACATAACCTTACCCTTGTCCTTCGGGCTTGCTGCCCCCAATTCGCTGATTACCTTGCGTGCTGCAGCTACAATCTCTTCCCGGGTCAGTTGCTCGGGTAGATACTCCAGAAGAATTGCCAGCTCTGCCGTCTCTTTAGCCACTAGGTCCGGCCGGTTGCCCTTCTCGAAAGCCTCAATGCTCTCACGTCGCATCTTGGCTTCTTTGTCTATGACAATTAAAATACCGTCGTCGTCTAATGTTTTTTGTTGAGCGATTTCGGCATTTCTTATACTGGATAGAGCCAGACGCAACACTGAACACCGTAATTTATCGCTTTTCCTTAACGATTGCTCGAGGTCGGTTCTAATTTTTTGAGCCAGAGACATCTTCTAGCTGCTGCTCCTGGAGCTTTTTCTCCTTTTTGCCGCTTCCTTCCGTTTACGTTTTATACTGGGCTTCTCGTAAAATCCACGACGGCGGGTTTCGCTAATTATCCCCTGTTGCTGTACCTTCTTGGTGAACCGTCGTAGCAGACTCTCAAAGCTTTCTCCTTGTGAAAGTCTTACTTCGGACACATGGCATCACTCCTTCCTATGACTAATTGAATACCTGCCTGAAAACAGGTAATCGGCAAAGTCAAATTGTAAACTTTCTCCTTCGCAGTGTCAAGGCGGCGGTTGGGCTAGTATTTCATGATGACTGAGAATATAATGAGTGCACAAAATAATTCCACCAGGAGGAGGTAGCCATGGCCTTTTATCTTATGCTGACGACTCTCACCGGCGAGGGCCGAAAAAGGATGGAAGAGTATCCCGAATTGCTTAAAGAGCTTAACAAAGAGGTGGAGTATATGGGGGTTAAAATACTGGCTCAGTATGGGCTTCTGGGGCAGTACGATTTCGTCAACATAGTCGAGGCTCCCAGCGACGAGATTGCGGCTAAAGTGGCGATACATCTGAGCGCCAGAGGCGGCCTGCAGACACTGACTTTGACCGCCATACCTCTGGAAAATTTAATCTCCACTCTGAAAAATAAGCGAGAGCCGTTATAACATTTTAGTGGTTGCATCCATCCAGGTTTTCGTCGTCCGGTTACGCTCTATCGGGGTATTTTTTCGAATTTGATTTTTGTGGCGAATATATTGAAAGGAGACATCGATATGGCTAAGAGCAATGTGGTGTTATTTGAAGTACGGGATAAAGTAGCGATGGTTACCATTAACCGACCCGAAGTCCGGAATGCGGTTAACGGGGAGGTACTTGAGGGGCTGGCAGCGGCTACACAGAGTATTCTTTTTCAGACTGAAATACGTGCCGTCATAGTTACCGGTGCCGGAGACCGTGCTTTCAGTGCCGGCCTGGACCTCAAGGCGGCAACCACAGCAGGTGAGGGCCTCGTGCTGACGCGTGCGGCCCGCTCAGAGTTCGAGACGCTTCAAGCGGGCGGACAGATTTATATGGCGCTGGAGACGTTACCGGTCCCGGTAATAGCAGCCATCAACGGCTACTGCTTGGGCATCGGCTTTGAGCTGGCGCTGGTATGCGATATACGGCTTGCCTCCGAGACCGCTATTTTCAGCATACCTGAAGTCCAGTTGGGTACCATTCCCGACTTCGGCGGCACGCAGCGCCTGACTAAACTTGTCGGCTCCGGCAAAGCCAAGGAGCTGATATTTACCGGCCGGCGAATAGATGCTGCCGAGGCTCTAAGGATAGGACTGGTCGAGCATGTTTACCCATTGGATAAGCTCATGGAGGAGGCCGGTAAGCTGGCCCAGGAAATAGCTGCCATTGCTCCACCGTTAATTCAGGGCGCCAAGCGAGCTATCAATATGGCAGTGTCTCATCCTCTGGATGTGGGCTTAAGTTATGAGACAATCACCGCAGTTAGCACCCGCCAGAATATACAACAGGGTGCCGCTTCTCTCCTGGAAAAATCCAAATCGTAGACCGAAAACCGCAGCCTTAAGTGTCATTCTGAGCGAAGTGAAGAATCTACACTAGTTGTTGTAGGGGCGGACGTTCAGGTCCGTCCGTTTGGACTGCGACCGAAGAATCTCATAAATGCCAGAAAGCTGATTACGTCGCCGGCTTGTCGATGAGTCCGGCGTATTCCAGTATCCTGCGTGTTGCCGTGTTTAAAACCATTAGTTGCATTTCCCTGCCCATACCCATAAAGTCGAATTCGTTCCTCGGCAGGATTTCGGCAGCAGCTTTTTGAACTGTCTCGTCAAAGTCTCCTGTCTGTCGGTACATCTCGACGATGCGGTTCTTGAACCTTTCCGTTTGTCTAAGCCCTTCCTGTAATAATTGCCTTGCCTGGGCGCCGGTGACAACGCCATAATGCTCGGAGGCAAATATTTCGACTTCGAGGCTGGCCAGTCTTTCCATTGATTGTTTATACATGCCAAAGTTATACTGCGGTCCGGGGAAGAATATTGTGTCTCTATCGTCCGTTGGTGGCGGTGCCGCATCCGCTGGAAACAGAGCTTTCAACTTTGGGACATAAGCGGCAATGGAACACTGGGTGTGCCCTGGCACTTCCAGGAAGTGCACTTCTATGCCGTCGCCAAGGTCAACAATATCTTTTTCAGTGATAATGCGGTCAACATGGATTCCGTCGAATTTCAAATCCAACTTCTCATATTCACTTTGGAGTCCCAGCCTGTCAATCGCGTACTTATTGGTAACAGCGATGAAATTCACCGTTTTCTCCTTGGCAAAAATCTTTTCAGCGTACGCCGAGGCAAGTATCTGGATATGCGGGAATTTCTTTTTCAAATAAGGCACAGCCCCGCAGTGGTCGAAGTGGGAGTGGGAAACCACCAGGTACTTAAGCTTTTTGGGCTCGAAATCCACTGTTGAGAATTGGACTTCCAGCGATGGCGCTATCCAGCTCATTCCACCGCCGATAATCATCATGTCATTGCCTCTGAGCAAATACAGGCAATTTTCCCTGGCGCCTAAAAAATCTAACCTGTCGCTGATTTTGCCCGGCTCTTTAATCCACATGTCTTCTCCTCGTTGTTTCCTGTGTCGTGTTATGGTTATATAATCCGATGCGAGGTATTATACAGGGCACTCTGCTTTTAGACAAACTAAATTTTAGTCTTCTTGACGCAGAAACCGATTTAATGTAATTTAACCTGGAAAAGTACATTTGAAAGGAGAAAATTAAACATGGGGTTAGCTGACAGAAACGAAGTAAAGCAGGTTTTTAAATACCCTATTCTGGAAGCCATAGCCCGCCGGAGGTCACGAAGATTTCCACTGGGTTGCACCTTGCCCGAGGGCGCCATGCAGTACGCCTCCAAGAAACCACCTGTACCGCTGAATGACATCGAAACAGCCATACTTTGCTGGTCGGGAGCCGGCATAACGGGCAGCATCACCGGCGACCTTTCCACGAAAATCGGCGGCAGCGCCTTCGGCACCTGGGTAGGCAGAGCTACTCCTTATCCCAGTAATGTCCATAATACTAAGCTGTTCTTTACCAACGACAACGGCACCTTTGTCTATGACCCGAAAAAGGCGACTAAGCCTGTGGAAATAGACACCGAAGCCGACCGCGAAAGGATAATGACCTACTATAAAGAGGATTGCACTAAGGTTCTGGATGAAAGGGTGGAGTTTGTGCCCAGAGCCCTGTTAGGCGTAATGCACTGGAATACTAACCAGCCGGGTACCACCGTTTTCATCCCCATTATCGACCAGTCGGAAGAGTATATTAACTTTTTACTGGCTATCTTCGAAGTCGAAGGCTATGGATACAAAGTCTTCGATGATATGAAAGGGCAGTCAGCGGGGCTGCAGGAGTGGATTGATGCCGGTAAGTTGAAGGGTCCGCAGGTTCCTCTGGCGTCATTTGAAAATAGCCTGATGCTGAGCGACCTGGCTCCGGCGTATCTTATACTGGAGAATATACATCTTGTTGCCGAAGCCATGGGGCTGGGCTCGGTGATGTTCGGTGGCTACACCGGACAGATAATGCTGGGCATCACGCCGATGAGCAAAGGGCTCGGTTTCCAAGCCCAGATAGGGAAAGATGGAAGGCCTAATCCAGTCGGTCTTGATAAAATTTTCGAAGCCTACTGCCCGCCTTATTACAAAGATATGAATGAGGCTGTGGACGCCTTCGTCGAGAAGAAGTTCGGCGGCGGTGGTACGCATACTGCTGAATATAAAGGAACCACCTCATTCAAAGACTGGAAGGCGATTCAGTCGGACTTCAATATTCCATCAAAGACGTCTATAGACCAAGTCAAGGCAATCTGCACTTATGTCTATGAGACCTACGGCAGATTTCCAGCCACCACCGATACCAAGTCGCTGCCGGTCTGGCTGCAGGTCCATCATTTAGACCTGGATTTCTACGATAAAAACTTTTCTAAAGGAATAGTGACCAAAGCGCAGAGACAGCACATGCAGCTCTGGCATAAATAGTCAGTTGCCTAAACAGCTAGTCGAACTCTTTCTTCGATAGTACTGTTAATACGATAGCTGTTAGCCCCAGAATCCAGCAAGGAAAGAAGGCAGCGATGGAGCCGGCCAGTGCCAATCCCCATATTTTCTTTCTTAGAGCGTAGATGCCGCCTACAATAGCCAGTATCCCGACAATAGCAAATGGTAAAGACAGCGCGGTGAAAATCGGAAATAAATATGGGGGGACGTCCGGTACAAATCGCATGAGGACACCCACAAAAATAAGTGCAATAGCCAGTATTATGCCCAAGCTGCCAGCGACTATGTCCAGTATTCCGGCCACCATTGGCATCCATGTTTTTTGCATTTGTTACCTCCTTGTTCAATTATTTCGGATGTGGTTGTTGTCCCAGTTCCTAATACTATTTACCACAAGAGCCTGAGAATGTCCAGTATTTCATTTATGTCATTCTGAGCGCAGTGAAGAATCTCATCTAAAATATCCAAGTTGACGTATATCAGTTTATTGGGTTAACCTAGCCGTGTAAGTAATGAATGCACCATCAATCCCGCTGTTGAAAGCTCTGACTGAGGCTGGGGTTGGCTCCAGGAGGCGGATAGCCGATGCCATAAAAAATGGCCGGGTACAAGTGAACGGCGAGCCGGTTGAGAACTTCCGTCATCCGGTGAATCTGGAGACCGACCGCGTCTCGATAAATGGCAAACCGGTTGATCTCAAGCCCAGGCGTACAGTTTATCTTATGGTCAACAAGCCGGCGGGCATTATAACTACCACCAGCGATGAGAGAGGTCGCAGGACGGTGCTGGATATCCTGCCTGGAAAATATCGACACCTGAGGTTATATCCCGTGGGGCGACTGGATAAAGACAGCACCGGGCTTTTGCTGTTGAGTAACGACGGCGAGCTTACCTACCGTCTTACGCACCCCAGGTTCGAGCATGAGAAAGAGTACCTGATTCATATTGGCGGCGTGCTCAAGCACGACGAGAAAAGAAAGCTGGAAAAGGGTTTTGAGCTCGAGGATGGCATGACCTATCCCGTCGTTCTCAAAGAGATAAAATCGCCGCCGCCGTTTAATTACAGCATAATCACGCACGAGGGCAGGAAGCGGCAGGTGCGCCGCATGCTGGCAAATCTCGGTTATCAGGTCCTGGCCATCAAGCGCATAAGGATGGGAAACCTGAATCTGGGAAACCTCAAGGAAAGCGCCGCGCGTGAGCTAACCCCTGAAGAAGTCCGCACGCTCTTGGCTGCCAGGCCACCCAAATCTACAGGTTAAGATGAAGACAGCCATTGTCGCAGATTAGCAGAGCAGGGCTAGAAGAGGCAAGAAGGTAGTTCTGAATTTAAACTACAAAAGGAAAATACAGAAGGGGGATTTAAGAATGGTGAACAGAAATAAAAAAATCGAAAATTCTGATTTGGCATCCAGCGATCCAAAGGTATCTCATAAATCGCATTTATTAACTGTGCAAGAGTTGAAAAAGTTAAGGAAGCCGCTACGAAATATTAATATCGAGCATAAGAGAAGTTTAACAACTCTTGATAGACTCGCTATTTGGATTACCGACCGCGTTGGGACGATGGGATTCTTTCTTATTATTTTTTTCTGGACGGTGTTCTGGCTGAGTTGGAATCTTATCGCGCCACATAGCTTAAGATTCGACCCACTTCCAGCTTTTGCCCTCTGGCTCTTTATTTCAAACATGATTCAGATCTTTTTGATGCCTTTAATCATGGTGGGACAAAATCTTCAGGGCCGCCATGCTGAAAAAAGAGCCGAAGCTGACTTCGATGTAAACACCAAGGCAGAGAGGGAAGTTGAAGCTATTCTTATGCATCTAGAAAACCAAAATAAACTCATCTTAAAAATATTGGCTCATTTAGAAAAGGATAAAACAAAATAGAGGCTAATCAGTAGACAGGCCTACCTCAAAACCAAAGAGAATCAAAGGAGTAAAGTTAAGTAAATCGCTAAGCCAAATTAAGAATCGACGGTGCTCAAACGCTTTTACTTTCTAATTCTCACTCGCTGCACCAGCCAGATAATGAAGAGCTTCTCATATTTCTAACTTGTCCTGCTTTCACACCGAATACCTTTTACCTTACGGGGCAGGCTTGGTAACGGCATTGGAGTCTAAGGTAACCGCGGCAATACATGCCAACGCCCTGCCGTCCAGCGTGGCGCCCGCTACCGCTGCCACCAGTGTGGCCTATCTTACTCTTCGTACCAGCCAGATAATTATTAGAATAATCCCAATAACAAGTGCGATATAGACCAGTCCGCCCAAAGAGGGGAGAGCAAATAAACCTAGCAACCACAAAACTAAGAGAATAATACCAATGATTAATAAGATATTCATAACTACCTCCTTTTTTATCAATTACGTTTTAAATCACGGCTATTTTAACAGTGGTAGGAAGCTGCGGCATTTAAAGCAATACATGTATCATCTATTTCTCCTACTCTAATTAAAATATGTATATAAAGAATGGTTTAAGTTGAAACTCTTATTAGACGGTCCGGTCTTCAATTATGGCTGTCGGAGCATTCTTCTTAACAGCCTCGATTCCAGCTTTCGCGTTCTCTTTGGACGTATAACCCTCACCCGAGCAAGCGAATTCTTGCCCGTTCGCAGCACGGAGCTTCCAGCGGAATTCGCCCTTTTTATCCTTATACACCTCAAATTTTGCTGACATGACATTTACCTCCTTCGCTTGTTATATAAGTAATAATAGCAAGCTCAGAATGGAATAGTAGTATAATTTGGCGTGCATTTGTTACATAGTTATGACATTTATGGAGGAGCAAAGCCAAAAATTATCAGTGAGGCTCCAGGACACTCCATCATGGCGTTTACAATGGACACTTACTTCCATATAATTGAGGGAATGCAGAGCGATGCTATGGCGTTACTGGACGAACTGTTACCACCGGGGGTGTCTTAAAAATAACGTCAATTTAACACCAACTTTTTGAAAGTTAGCTTTGCGGGCCAGCGTAGCTCAGTGGTAGAGCAGCGGTTTCGTAAACCGCCGGTCGTCAGTTCGACTCTGACCGCTGGCTCCAGCCATTTGCTTCAGTAGCTTCTAAAATTTATTCACCAATCCTATTCCCCAAAGCATAATTGCATGTTATAATTGTTGGGTGGGGGCGTAACGGTAATTGTATTTAGTGGTATATCGGTGTTGAACTCCACTCGTAAGACCGAGCGCCGTCCTTTAATATAATATGGGGCTCTAATTTTTAAATGCTACGACTATTTAATTCTTTCGGTTTACAATTTTATGAGTTTTTGATATTGTTAGGTCTATGATTATTTTTGGCTCATTGGTGAACATTTGGCATAAAAAATAAAGGAGGTGTAATCACATGTTCGCAATCAGTCTACCGTTCAGCTTCAACCTGGGATTCCCAATTGTTGGCCTAATTGGGGGGATTATAGCAATCCTGTTTGGTATCCTCATTTTGATTTTCCCCCGCATTCTCAACTATCTGGTGGGCATCGCCCTCATCCTATTCGGAATATTCAGCATTTTGGGTGGTAGCCTTTTGATTGGCATCCTGTCTCTTCTCTTCGGCATCGTGGTAATGATTTTCCCCAGGATTCTCAACTACCTTGTGGCCGCTTACCTGATCATAATCGGCCTGATAACTATCTTCTCGGCCGGTTTCGCCGTAGTAACAGCAGGGCTTATCACCGGTATTATCCTCGTGGTCCTGGGCATCATCATATTTATTTTCCCGGCCATAATTAACATAGTGATAGCTATCGCCTTCATTATCCAGGGGGTTATCGCTATCGGCCACTATTTCGGTTGGTTTTAGCCTGGGCTGCCGTTATTAGTAACAGGGTGATTGCATTTAATAAGCTCCTTTAATAGCCAGGTTTTCATCAACTGGCTGTGATTGATGTTGACGGGGAAGGTCTGCGGCGTACTTGAGCTGCAGGAGGTGAACATGGCTTATGCAATCATTGCCTTTGGGGTGGCCATTTTTGGCATAGGGATGACACTTTATTTTCAGGCCCAGATTACTCTCAAACCTAAAAGGCAGAAAACTTTTGCCCGGCAGTTCTGGTGGTTCGGCGCAGCCTGGATGGTACTGGGACTGGCCGCAGCTATCGGTGGAGTCGTTGGCTTATTTACCGGGACTCTTTAGTCAAAGACAATCAATTACCGGGAAGTCAAAGAGATTGTCGGAAGTGCCAGGGATATATAATTATTTGAGCAAAAATCGGGCTTAAGATTTGTGAGGTAGTTCCAAGAAGCTGACTAGCTGTTGATAATCAATCATGCCGCTTTCGGCCACATTATCAACTTCGATACCCGCTTCCACTGCGGCGGCTACGGGATTCAGCCCACCCAATAGTGCCATTCCCATGCGGTTAGTGCCGACTGAAATCTGGCAAACGGGCTCGCTGGTGTTGCCTAGAGCATAAACGCCATTCATACCGACTTCCTTCAGTTCCGCGATAACCTGTTCCACAATCGGCCTTGCCGGTGCCGGCAACTCGCGGAAATTAGCCAGTATCTTGCCGTTACCGGTTTTAGCCACCTCGCTCACACTCGTCATCTTGGCACGAATATACTGCTCGGACGGGTCCAGCGATGTGCCGCCGTAGTTGATAATAGCCACAAAGCGTTTTGGTTTGAAGTCTTTGATTTCGAGCACTCCACCAAATCTGGAATCCACGGGAACGCCGTGTTTCAGTAATACACCGTTTACGATGACGCTGCAGACAGTGGCCAGACCTACTTTGCCATCCGGGATAACCACATCACCAAGCTTCTGACCTTCAGTGGCAATGGCAACTAATTGACTGACACACAGGCCGGTTTTGAAGGCACCTTTCATAGCTTCGACGGCCTTGGGGAAAACCTTTTTGTCAAAGAGAGAGGTGTTGATGGGAAATAGACCGGTTCGTGTTTTCGGGTCAAAGGTAGTATTGAAGGCTAAGAGCTCGAGTTTTTCCAGGATGAAGCCGAGTTGGTCGGGCGCCAGAGCGGCCCGCAGCTCTTCTAGTCCACGCGGAGTAATCATTCGGCCGTCTCGACCCAGCGGCTGGGTGTAGCCCCTCTCATCTGTGATTTTCAGGTGGTATCTAACTGTCCGCTCATTCATGGACAGTCCACGTTCTTCAAGTTTCCGGGCTATGGCGATTGACCCCAATGGTTCATAAGATTCTTTCAAGACCTTGAGAATCATCATGACCTTTTTTTCGGTATCGGCGCCGGCAGCAGAAATCATATGCTGTGTATCCTCAATACAAATTATATGTATTATACTATCTCCGCGGTAAAAACAGAATGCCCCAACGAAAGTCAAAAGTTAAAGACCAAAAGTCAAAAGAACAAATTAAAAGTCAAAAATGGGAAATTTAGAAGCTGTCTGCTTCTGAAGACTGTGATTAACTCGGTCCTGACAAATACTCTTGTAACGGTTTCACGTTGAAGTTCCGGATACCGCTGGATAGCGCTTTTAAAACTATGCGAGCGGTATCGAGCGATGTAAAACAAGGGATACGCATTTCGGTAGCAGCTCGCCGGATATGAAAACCGTCTTGCAGCGGAACACGACCGCCCGTAGCCGTATTGACTACTCCGGTTACAGAGCCGTCATTGATAATATCAACCACATTGGGATGGCCTTCGCCTAACTTCTTGCCGATCTTCTTTACTTTCATACCCGATTTTTTGATCATAGCCGCCGTCCCTTCCGTGGCGAAAAGATGGTAGCCAATAGAATAAAAGCCTTCTATTATGGGTAAAGCTTCGGCTTTATTTTGGTTGGCGATGCTGAATAATAGATTACCCTGAGGTGCCAGCATAAGGCCGGCGGCGATTAGTGCCTTGGTCAAAGCCGCTTCAAAGGTGTAGTCAATTCCCATAACCTCGCCGGTCGACTTCATCTCGGGGCCGAGATAGGTATCTACGCCCATCAGTTTGGCCATGGAGAAAACGGGAGCTTTTATGCCTACAAGTTTCTGCTTTTTCCACAAACCTGTCGTATAACCCTGCTTTTTCAACCCTATGCCTAACATTACCTTGGTGGCGATTCGGACCATGGGCACGCCCGTAACCTTAGAAATGAACGGTATGGTTCGGCTGGCACGCGGATTTACTTCCAGTACATATACTGAGGGTGAACCATTTTGCTCACCCCGCATAACGACGAGCTGTATGTTCATTAGACCTTTTACCTGGAGCGCCTGCCCGATTCTTATTGTGTAATCAACGATGGTGTTTACCTCGTCTTTGGTAAGGTTCTGTGCCGGATAAACAGCTATAGAATCGCCGCTATGAACCCCGGCACGTTCTATATGTTCCATTACTCCCGGGATGAGGACATCTTTCCCATCGCTGACGGCGTCCACTTCTACCTCTTTGCCTTCGAAATACTTATCAATCAACGTCGGGTGTTGACTGTCCATCTCCAGGGCCAGCGACATGTAACGGACCAGTTCCTCCTCGTTGTGCACGATTTCCATAGCCCTGCCGCCAAGAACATAACTCGGCCGAACCAGCACCGGATAACTGAGGGATTTAGCCGTCTTAATACCTTCTTCTAAAGAAGTCACGCCGGCTCCCGGCGGCTGAGGTATGCCTAAACGATTGAGGAAATCTTCAAATCGACGACGGTCTTCAGCTATATCGATGGTTTCTGCGGTGGAGCCGATTATGGGCATATTGCTGCGGGCCAGGGCCTCAGTCAGGTTGATGGCAGTTTGACCACCAAATTGAACAATTGAGGGCGGAATAATGTTATTTTTAGCTACCGCACTTTCATTTTCAAGAATGTCACGCAGGCTTTCCTCGTCTAAAGCTTCGAAGTAAAGACGGTCGCTGGTATCGAAGTCCGTGGACACCGTTTCAGGGTTGGAATTCACCATGATGCTCTTGATGCCTGCCTCTTGAAGCGCCCAGGCGGAATGAACGGAGCAGTAGTCGAACTCTATGCCCTGGCCTATGCGAATAGGACCGCTGCCGATGACTACAGCCTTTTTGTCAGGTATCGGCTCGGCCTCGTTTTCTTTTTCATAGGCGCTGTAAAAATAAGGCGTTTCCGCATCGAATTCGGCGGCGCAGGTATCTACCATCTTGTAGACCGGGCATATTTGCCAGTTATGCCGCAGTTGGCGGACTCGCTCCGGCAATCTATCGGCTAAAGTCCCGATTTGCTCATCGGAAAAGCCAAGGCGTTTTGCCTGCCATAGAAATTCAGGCGTCAATGGTTCGGCAAGAAGCCTTTTCTCCATGTCTACTATGTTGAGCAATTTGCTGATGAACCACGGGTCGATGCCGGTATGTTGCGCTACCTGTTCGTAGCCTACTCCGCGTCTCAGCGCTGCCATAATTGCCCACAGCCGCAGGTCGTTGGGGTGTAGCGGGTAAGAATCGAGGTCTGTGCCTTTGCCCCAGCTCCTGTCTTCCCAGAGAAGTGATTTCTTACCGAATTCAAGGGAGCGAACTGCTTTCTGGAGAGCAGCTTCGAAACAGCGGTCGATTGCCATGACTTCGCCGGTAGCTTTCATCTGGCTGCCCAGCCTGCGGTCTCCCAGGGCGAACTTGTCGAACGGCCAGCGTGGGATTTTCACCACGCAGTAGTCCAGGGCTGGCTCGAAGGCTGCTTTTGTCTTACCTGTTACCCGGTTGAGAATTTCATCCAGTCTCTTGCCCATAGCTATCTTGGCCGCCACGCGGGCGATAGGATAGCCGGTGGCCTTGCTGGCCAGGGCCGAGCTGCGGCTGACGCGAGGATTTACCTCAATAATATAGTACTGGCTTTTGTTTATATTTAACTGGTCCGGCGCCCATTTTTGAGCTACTACCGGACTGGGGGTCAAGGCGAACTGGATGTTGCAGCCGCCTTCGATGCCCAGGGCCCTGATTATTTTCAGGCTGGCCGACCTTAACATTTGATATTCTTTGTCGGTTAGGGTCTGGCTTGGAGCAACCACGATACTATCGCCGGTGTGCACTCCCATGGGGTCGATGTTCTCCATATTGCACACAGTTATACAGTTATCGGCGGCATCCCGCATTACCTCATACTCGATTTCTTTCCAGCCGAGGAGGCACCTTTCCACCAGTACCTCGTGGGTCAGGCTTGAGGCTAAACCGCCCGACGCGATAGTCTCCAGTTCTTCCATGGTATTAACAATGCCGCCGCCGGTTCCGCCTAGGGTATACGACGGGCGGACTATCAGAGGTAAACCGATGGTTCTGGCTAGCTCTTTCGCTTGCGCAACGGAATTCACCGTGGCGCTATCAGGCACCGGCTCACCGATGTCAATTA
This sequence comes from Dehalococcoidia bacterium, assembly GCA_050011565.1. GTDB lineage: Bacteria > Chloroflexota > Dehalococcoidia > GIF9 > UBA5629 > 9FT-COMBO-48-23. The sequence goes on along the minus strand of JBEKIW010000003.1, from coordinate 177,784 downwards.
TCAGTTGTTTGAATAGAGACCTCTCCTCAGCCTTCTTGATTGTCTCCAGCGGTGTTCCCAGTAACCGGACACCATACTTATCAAGCACGCCGGCATCGGCAAGCTCTACGGCCAGGTTAAGCCCTGTTTGCCCGCCGAGGGTCGGCAGCAGCCCGTCTGGACGTTCCCGCTCGATTATGCGGGCTATGACTTCAACGGTTAATGGCTCGATGTAAACGATGTCAGCGATACCCTCATCGGTCATAATAGTCGCCGGATTTGAGTTCACCAGCACTGTGGTCACGCCTTCCTCACGTAGCGATTTACAGGCCTGAGTGCCGGCGTAGTCGAACTCGGCCGCCTGCCCGATGATTATCGGCCCCGACCCGATGACCAGTACCTTTGAGATTTTAGACTTCCCCATTACCTCACCATCTCCAGGAACTGTTGGAACAAGTAGACGTTATCCTGAGGGCCGGGGGAGCCTTCGGAGTGGTACTGGATGGATAGGAGAGGAAGTTCCTTGTGACGAAAGCCCTCAACCGTACCGTCGTTTAAGTTTATCTGGCTGACCTCAAGCCCTCCTTTCAGGCTATCACCGTCCACGGCATAGCCGTGGTTTTGAGTTGTAATATTGACTCTGCCCGTTGCCAGATCACAAACGGGATGGTTGCCGCCGCGATGGCCGAACTTAAGCTTGAATGTTACGGCGCCAAAGGCCCGCCCAATCAGTTGATGTCCCAAACAGATACCCATGACCGGCTTTCGGTAGACAAGCTCTCTGGCCGTTTTTATCAGATAGTCGAGAAGTGCCGGGTCGCCGGGACCGGGAGATAAAACAATGCCGTCGGGTTTTAGTTTCAAAATATCCGGCGCAGGCATGGTGCAGGGGACAACAGTCACCGAGCAGCCGAGTCGAGTCAGTATGCGGGCGATGTTGTATTTTAATCCCATGTCAACGACTACAATGTGGCGCTGAGGTTGAGTGATATCGGGCGGCAATTCCCATTGATATGATTTAACGGTAGCGACTTCTTTGACGAAATCGATTGAGCCATAACCGGGCAGGTTTTTCAGCTCCCTCAGAGCCTCTTCAGGCGTCATCTCAGAGGACAGTATACCCATCATAACCCCGGCTGAGCGGAGGCGGCGGGTTAAAGCTCGAGTATCTATGCCGCTCAAGCCGGGTATGCCGCTGCTTTGTAGAAATTCGTGTAAGCTGCTGGTACTCTGCCAGTGGCTGGGGGTGGAGCAATATTCTCTAACGACAAAGCCTCTTACTTGAATCTGCCTGGATTCGAAGTCGAATTGGTTGATGCCGTAGTTGCCGATGAGAGGATATGTGGGAACTACAATCTGCCCGGCGTAAGAAGGGTCGGTTAGCATCTCCTGGTAGCCGGACATGCTGGTGTTGAAGACAACTTCGCCAAAGGTGGTATCTTCAGCTCCAAAGGAATAGCCTTCATAGATGGAGCCATCCTCCAAAACTAGAAAGGCACGCTTGCTCATTATTTCCTTCGAAGCTCTGCTATCCTCTGGTGCCGAATCTTTCTTAACAGTAGTCTAACATCCTTTGAACCTGTTGGTAATTGGCAATCTCCTGTCTCGACCGAAGGCCCTGGGCGTTATCTTAATACCCGGCGGTGCCTGGCGTCTTTTGTATTCACTGCCGTCAACCAGCCGTGCTGCCCGTTTCACCACACTTTCTTCAAAACCGGAGCCGATAATTTGTTCAACGCTCTTGTCTTCTTCAACGTAAGCGGTCAGGACGGGGTCGAGCAGTTCATACGGTGGCAAGCTGTCGGTGTCTTTTTGCTCCGGCCTCAACTCCGCCGAAGGTGCTTTGGAAATGATGCCGGGCGGTATGACCTCATCGTTAGCTATCGAATTTCTATATTTAGCCAGCTCATATACTAATGTCTTAGGCACATCCTTTATCACGGCAAAGCCGCCGGCCATGTCTCCATACAAAGTGGTGTAGCCGGTGGCAATCTCGCTCTTGTTACCGGTGGTCAGAACCAGCCAGCCAAACTTGTTCGATAAGGCCATAAGCAGGTTCCCCCTGATACGCGCCTGGATATTCTCCTCGGTGGAATCCGGTTTGGCATCTCGAAATTGTTCTGCCAGTGTTTCAATGTAGCCCTGGTATACTTTCTCGATAGGAATGGTAATATATTTAATACCCAAATTCCGGCCCAGAAGTTCGGAATCAGATACACTCCCCGACGATGAATACCTGGAGGGCATCAATACTCCTATAACATTGGACCGGCCTAGGGCATCGGCGGCTATGGCTGCTACCAGGCTGGAATCGATTCCGCCTGACAGTCCTATCAGTACTTTCTTAAAACCATTCTTAGTTATATAGTCGCGTGTCCCCAGCACCAAGGCATCATAGACATCACCTGGAAAGCTGTGCTCTTTAATCTGCCTAGGCGGCAATGCCGGCTTGGGAGCTGCCGGAGATAGCTCGGACACCACTACATTGACCGCATGTTCCGGATGGTCTTCTAGAAGCAGCGTCTCCTTCCTCCACCTGGGGTCATGCAAACGAGTCCGGAAAACGGCTTCCACATCGAGGTCAACAACTATCAGGTCTTCTTCAAACTGTTTGCCCCTGGCTAACAGTTGTCCCTTCTCATTCAGCACCATACTGTTGCCATCAAAAACCAGTTCATCCTGGCCGCCTACCAGGTTATCATAGACGATAATGGCTACATTATCCGAGGCACGAGTCGCCAGCATTCTTTCTCTGTCGTTTTCCTTACCGAAGTGATAGGGAGAGGCGCTTATATTTATTATAACCTCCGCCCCCGCATAAGCCTGAGCCGTGGCCGGCCCCGCCTCATACCAGATATCTTCGCAAATATTGACGCCGATACCGACTCCAAGTATGGTATACACCGGACATTCCCTGCCGGCTTGAAAATAGCGATTTTCATCGAAGACGCCGTAGTTCGGCAGGTATATCTTATGATAAATGCTGACAAGCTTGCCGTCGTTGATAATTGCCGCTGCGTTATAGATGTCGCTCTTGGCATCGACGAATCCGACTATGACAGCCAGCCCGGATGTTTGCTTGATGACTTTCTCAAGAGATTTCAGGTTCTCTTCGATAAACTGCGGCTTGAACAAAAGGTCTTCCGGCGGATAACCGCAGATAGCCAGCTCAGGAAAAGCGATGAGGTCAACTCCCAAAGGGCGAGCCGCGGCGATGGCTTCCAGAATCTTTCGCGTGTTGCCAGCAAAATCGCCTACGGTGGTATTGATTTGAGACATGCCGATACGCAGCTTGCGCATATTAGTTTCTCCTAGAAAACCAGACCAACAGTAATTTTAGAGAACCAACAAGAATAACTCAAGTTGACATCCGGTCAACCGAGTCCTTTATCGGTGCTCTCTATTAACATTATGAGTGAAGATGATGAAAATGCGGGCACACAGTTGATTAAAGCCTAATTCTTAACAGTAATTTCGACTACATTCTGCCGGGCGATGGCTACCTCTGCAGTACCTTTCTTGGCAAAGACATGCATCAGTCCCATAACCTCGTACTGTCCGTTTTCGAGGCCGATTGTGTCCCATCGGGTAGGGAAGTTCTGCTGTTCGTTGCTTGATTCTCCAATCTTGACCCAGGTATCTGTTTTCTTTTTGCGGTAATACCATGGATTGGTGATGGTCACTATAGGACCGGAGATACCCAGTGCCTGCAACTCCTTGTGCAGCAGGTCTTCATCGAACTCCTCGCGCAATAGAACCGTTCCAGAGTAGCTTTTCAGAACATCCGTAGGAACGATGTAGTGCGGCCCCCAATTGTATGACATTACAACCTCCTTTTATATATTGTTCTGGCTTGCTAGCTCATCTTTAATCATCATAATACAGGCAAATATCGTTCAAGTTCAAATTGAGTGACCTGACTCCGGTACTGGTCCCATTCGATTAGTTTATTTTTAATGAAAGCATTATAGGTGTGTTCACCCAGAGCCTTACGAACCAGCTTGCTCTTTGATGTTAAATGTACCGCCTCAAGTAGGTCGGCAGGCAGAGTTCCGATACCTCTTTTCTTCCTTTCCCCATCAGTCATCTCATGTACATTCTCCTGGACAGGTGCAGGCAGTTCATATCCCTTCTCTATACCCTCGAGTCCGGCAGCCAGCATTACACTGAAGGCGAGATAAGGGTTGCAAGCCGGGTCGGGCGAACGAAACTCAATCCTGGTCGCGTTCTCACGCCCGGGCCTATATTCGGGTACTCTTATCAAATCAGCTCTATTGCGTCGGGCCCAGGAGATGTATACCGGCGCCTCATAGCCGGGAACCAGCCGTTTATAAGAATTGACCCACTGGTTGGTAATGGCAGTGATTTCGGGGGCATGTCTTAGTAGTCCAGCTATATAACACCTGGCTACATCAGAAAGATGATATTCATCATTCTTATCAAAGAAGGCGTTTTTATTGCTCTTAAACAGAGACTGATTGACGTGCATACCGCTGCCATTTATCCCGAAAACAGGTTTGGGCATAAAAGTGGCGTAGACACCGTGCTTGATGGCCACCTCTTTGACTACCAGCCGATAGGTCATTACATTATCAGCCATAGTCAGTGCGTCAGTATATCGCATATCTATTTCATGCTGGCTGGACGCAACCTCATGGTGGGAGAACTCCACACCTATGCCCATCTCTTCGAGAGTCAAAACTGTGTCTCTCCTCAGGTCAGTGGCGGCATCCAGAGGGGTCATGTCGAAATAGCCGCCTTTATCTAGGATGTTGGTACCATTGGAATCACGGAAATAGAAATACTCGAGCTCTGGCCCAACATAAAATGTGTAGCCCATGTCTGCTGCCCGCTTCAAGTTCTGTCTCAGGACGTATCTGGGATCTCCTTCGAAAGGCTCGCCACCAGGTCTGACAATGTCGCAAAACATCCTGGCTACGGCATGTTCTTTCGGCCTCCAGGGCAACAACTGGAAGGTATCCGGGTCGGGTAGAGCCAGCATATCGCTCTCATCTATACGAGCAAATCCCTCGATTGAAGAACCATCGAAGCCCACGCCATCCTCCAGGGCAGCCTCCAGTTCCTCGAACGTGATAGCGAAGCTTTTGAGGAAGCCCAAGATATCGGCAAACCAGAGCCTGATAAACTTAACATCTTGCTCCCTGGCTATCTTAAGCACATAGCCCCGCCCCTCAGTTCGACTCTTTACAGCCACAAGTCACACCCCCGAATCCTCCGGGTACAGATATTAAATGTCGAAATACATGTAGAACTCGTAGGGATGAGGCCTGAGCCTTAAAGCATCAACCTCCCTGGTTCTCTTGTAATCAAGCCAAACTTCAATTACATCGGGAGTAAAGACATCGCCTTTGAGAAGATATGCGTGGTCTTTTTCCAGGGCGTTAAGAGCTTCCTCCAGAGATGACGGCACTGTCTTTATTTTAGCGGCATCTCTTGGACTCAGATGGTAAGAATCTTTATCCATAGGCTCGCCGGGATCTATTTTATTTTGGATGCCGTCAAGTCCGGCCATCAGCATTGCCGCCATAGCTAAATAGCCGTTGCAGGAATTGTCAGGCGGTCTGTACTCAAGTCTTTTAGTTCTGGGATTGTCAGTGTAAACCGGAATTCGGACGCAAGCGCTGCGATTCCGAGCAGAGTACACCAAATTGACCGGAGCTTCGAACCCGGGAACCAGCCGTTTATAGGAATTGGTGGTAGGGGCTACGATGGCTGACAGGGAAGCTGCATGCTTGAGCAACCCTCCGGCATAGTACTTGGCAATCTGGCTAATTAGAGCGTAGCCCTTGGGGTCAAAGAAAACATTTTCTTTTCCTTTAAATAAGCTCTGGTGGACATGCATGCCCGAGCCGTTATCCTCGAAGATAGGCTTAGGCATAAATGTGGCTACTTTATTATGTTTCTTACACATATTCTTGACAATATACTTATACCACATCATCTGGTCGCCCATCAGAGTAAGAGACTGAAACTTCATATCGATTTCGCACTGACCGGCAGTAGCCACCTCATGATGGTGTACCTCTATATGAATGCCAGTTTTAATTAAGGTCTGAACGATTTTCGACCTTAAATCCTGCAGCGAATCGTGAGGTGGCACGGGGAAATAGCCTTCTTTGTAGCGGGGCTTATATCCCAGGTTTGGATTTTCTTCCTTTCCAGTATTCCAGTCTGCCTCTACGGAATCGATATAGTAAAAGCCGCAGTGCTGATTTTGACGAAATCGGATGTCGTCGAAAATGAAGAATTCCATTTCCGGGCCCCAGTAGCTGGTATCCGCTATGCTAGTGGACTTCAGATATTTCTCGGCTTTCTTGGCTATATATCTCGGGTCCCGGGTATAAGGCTTTTTTGTCAGCGGGTCATGAATATCACAGATTATGCTTAGCGTCGGGACCTCGCATATAGGGTCGATAACAGCCGAGTCGGGGTCAGGAAGAAGTATCATATCGCTTTCCTGTATTGCCTGGAATCCGCGAATGCTTGAGCCATCGAAACCTATGCCATCGACCCAAATACCTCGAGTGGGATCATCGATTTCAGTAAGTTCACTAACGGGTATGGAGAAGTGCTGCCATAATCCGGGCAGGTCGTTGAATTTAAGGTCTACGAATTCAATATAATTTTTCTTTATAAAACTGGCTATGTCTTCCGGTTTCATAATACCTCCTTTAATGCTTTTTATTTCGTTTTGACGAGTGTTTCGCTGATATCGCTAGTTCTTACCCGCACGGCGCTGTCCACGGGCAAGACAAATATCATGCCATCACCTACCTTTCCTGTTCGGGCTGACTTACTTATAATATCGACAGCAGTTTTGCATTCATCATCACTGCACACAATCTCCAGTTTTATTTTAGGCAGGAACTCTACTCGATATTCGCCGGCACGCCATTGCAAAGCTATACCCTTTTGACGCCCTCTACCGCTCACCTGGGTAACAGTCATGGTCAGGATACCCCTGGCCTCCAGCGCTGTTTTCACATCTTCCAGCTTCTCTGGCCTTATAATCGCCTCTATCTTTTTCATTGTGATACACCTCCGTAAGCTCGTTCTCCGTGTTGGGAAATATCAAGTCCAACTACCTCCTCCTCTTCCTTCACGCGAAGTCCCATAGTGGCCTTTAGAATTGTGGCCAGAATCCATGAAACCGCAAAGGCATAGACCATAATGGCAGCAATGGCGACTAACTGAATGAGAACTTGTTTGCCATTTCCGTCTATTAAACCGGAACCAGCGTGGTTGACGGCAGCCGTGGCGAAAATGCCGGTGGCTAAAAGCCCCCAGGCACCGCCGACTCCGTGGCAGGCGAAGACGTCAAGCGATTCGTCTATCTTATTTGCCTTATTCCGCCACAGCATGACATAGTAAGAGAGCACTGCAGCTATAACGCCTATGGGTATACCTGCCCAGGGCTGGACAAAGCCGGCAGCGGGTGTAATGGCTGCCAAACCAACAATAGCACCAGTGGCTGCGCCAAGTACGGACGGTCGGCGATTAATCCAACCAAGCGTCATCCAGGTAAGAGCGGCTGAAGCACCTGCGGTGTTGGTAACCACAAACGCGCTGGAGGCTAATCCACCGGCAGTAACTGCACTTCCGGCGTTGAATCCGAACCAGCCAAACCAGAGTAGAGCAGCACCGAGCACAACAAAAGGTATGTTGTTTGGCTCCATTGGCTCCTTCTCTTTAAATCCCAGACGCGGGCCGAGCACCAGAGCTAAGGCCAGAGCGGATATTCCAGCATTGACATGGACTACACCGCCGCCGGCAAAATCCAGTGCTCCCAATCTGGCCAGCCAGCCACCGCTGCCCCATACCCAGTGAGCAACCGGGCAGTAGACTACCGTTAGCCACAAGATACCGAGAACCAGCAATGCGCCAAATTTAATGCGTTCGACTACGGCGCCGGTCCACAGAGCTACCGTAATGATGGCGAATGCAGCTTGAAAAATCATGAATGCCAGATGGGGAACGGTCGTGGCATAAACAGATGAAGGAGCTTGACCGACACCCGTAAGTCCAATCCAGTCGAGTGCTCCGATAATGCCGCCTCTGTCTGGACCAAAGCTTATGCTGTAGCCATAAATTATCCAGAGGACGGAGACCAGAGCCAGGATGGCGAAGCTCATCATCATGGTCGAAAGTATATTCTTTCTTCTCACCATACCGCCGTAGAAAAAAGCCAGGGCGGGTGTCATCAGCATAACTAGCGCGGTCGATATCAACAGCCAGGCAGTATCGCCAGAATTAACCGACATCTGTATCCTCTCCTATCTAGGTGAGACCGTACATTCTTTTTTCACACCAGCATCGCTAATATTGACCTGTTCATCTGTCTTATGGCTATCCTTTCTCGGCGAATACTTACTGGTTTCATGCCTGATTGGTTTCGGCGAGAGAATAGCCAGCAGTGCCAGAGTTCGATAAATACCTTTAGCTTTAGACATTTGAGCCAGGTCCCTGTACATTAGCTCACCTCTGTAGACAATGATACTAGCCGAATGTTTCAACGATATTACGACTTTGTTAAATCTATGTTACGAATGGCAACAATATAAAAGTTCGTGCTCCGGGCTAGTGGTCCAACAAGCTTCCAGGATTTTTCTAATCAGGCTAGACCTCCATAAGCTCGCTCTCCATGCTGGGATATATCGAGTCCGACTACCTCTTCCTCTTGCTGGACACGAAGCCCCATGGTAGCATCCAGAATTTTCGCCAGCACCCAGGAAACGCCAAAGGCGTAGATCATAACGGTAACGATAGCAGCTAACTGAATTAGAATTTGTTTGCCATTCCCATCTACTAAGCCGGAACCTGCCGAATTGACGGCAGCCGTAGCGAAAATGCCGGTAGCTAAAGCACCCCATGCCCCACCAACACCGTGGCAGGCGAAGACATCCAGCGATTCGTCTATCTTGTTTGCCTTATTCCGCCAGATCATGACATAGTAGGAGAGCATTGCAGCTATAGCCCCTATAGGTATGCCGGCCCAGGGCTGGACAAAGCCGGCAGCCGGCGTAATTGCTACCAGACCAACCACGGCGCCTGTGGCTGCGCCAAGTACCGATGGTCTGCGATTAATCCAGCCAAGTATCATCCAGGTGAAAGCAGCAGAAGCCGCCGCAGTATTGGTAGAAACGAAGGCGCTGGATGCTAGCCCACCCGCAGTGAGCGCACTTCCAGCATTGAAGCCGAACCAGCCAAACCAGAGAAGAGCGGCGCCAAGAACAACATAAGGTATATTATTTGGCTCCATTGTCTCCTTCTCTTTAAATCCCAAGCGTGGGCCGAGTACCAGAGCTAAGGCTAAGGCAGATATTCCGGCATTCACGTGGACTACAGTACCGCCGGCAAAATCGAGAGCACCTAATCTGGCCAGCCAGCCGCCGCTGCCCCATACCCAGTGAGCCACCGGACAATAGACTAGGGTTAGCCATAAGGCAGCAAAAACCAGAAGTGTGCTGAACTTGATGCGCTCAACCACGGCTCCAGTCCAGAGAGCTACGGTGATGATGGCGAATGCAGCTTGAAAAATCATAAATGCCAGATGGGGCACGGTGGTGGCATATACTGATGATGGAGCCTGCCCCACACCCGTAAGTCCAATCCAGTCGAGTGCTCCGATAATGCCGCCTCTGTCTGGGCCAAAGCTTATACTGTAGCCATATACAACCCAGAGGATGGAAACCAGGGCAAGGATGGCGAAGCTCATCATTATGGTTGAAAGGATGTTCTTCCTTCGCACCATACCGCCGTAGAAAAAAGCCAGGGCGGGTGTCATCAGTATAACCATTGCTGTAGATATCAACAGCCAGGCTGTGTCGCCGGAATTGATAGACATTTTAGAACCTCCAAAAATTTTTATATGCTGGTTGCCGAACCTGGATATAAGAGTACCAGCTAAATATTTCGGAGGTATTGCAAAGATGTTAAAATCGTGTTACAAATTGATGGACATTGCCTATTCAGCAATGTGTGAAAAGGATTAGTCGAAATGGAAGTAGGCTGAGGTGATGTTTTTACCGCCTAATCACTGAACTTGTAGCCTATGTTTCTGACTGTATCGATGAAAGTATGATTGGCGTCCTCTATCTTGCTTCTCAACCTTCTTATGTGAACATCAACAGTTCTATCACCACCGTAGTAATCATAGCCCCAGACCTCATTAAGCAGAGCCTCTCGAGTAAATACCTTGCCTTTGTGGCGCATCAGAAACTTTAACAGCTCATATTCCTTGAATGTCAAGACAACAAGCCTGCCGTTAACCGATACCTCACATTTGGCAACATCTATCATCAAATCGCCACCCCTGACGGAATCTTGATTGCCATCGTTGTTTGTCCGGTTGAGGATTCGCCTTATTCGAACTACTAACTCAGACAGGTTGAATGGCCTAACGATGAAATCATCTAGCTGGAAGTCAGAATCAACGCCATCGAGAATTCCCGTAGGCATAAGAACAATGACAGGTAGATGAACGGCCGATTTGATTTTTGGGAGCTGTTTCGTTTTTAGGCTGGACCAGGACGAGGTTGATAAACCATCAGCGTCAACAAGCACCATATCAAGGGTTTCCTTCCTGACCGTATCCATTGCTATGTCGGCGTTGTTCACAGTCAGGCAGGCAAAGCCCATCTGTGTAAGCCCTGAATCCAACTCCCTGGCTCCCACAGCATTGCTGGCGACTATCAATATTCTCTTCAAGACAGACCTCTAACAATTTGACTGTCAATTACAGGTCCGGAAACTTCTTAGTTTGCCGATATCTATGAGGCCGTTCATTGCCCTGCAGGTCACGTCAATTCCTTTTTCTGCGGCAGCGGCTACAGCATTAAGCCCGCTGGGAAGCGTCAATCCAATCTTGTTTAACCTTGTGGGGACTTCACATATTGGCTCGCTGGCCTTGCCCATTACCACTAGATGGCAGAGATTGAGTACTTTAAGCTTATTAAGAACGACTTCAGTCGCTGACCTTGAAGGCATAGGAACTTCGTGGAAGCTGGCAAGCACCTTCCCCTCGCCTTTTTTGGCCGCTTCAACAACATTGGTCATTCTGCCGGCAATGAAAATCTGGAAGGGGTCGACAGTGCAGCCACTATATTCTATCAGTTCGACAAAGCGAGCCGGCTCGTGATTTCGTATTTGGAGTATGCCGCCAAATCTGGAATCTATGGGGATACCGGCTTTGAGCAAGGCACCGCTGATGGCCGCACTGCATACTGTAGCCAAACCTATTTTGCCTTGCGGTATAATTGTGTCTCCCAACCTTTCGCCATCGGAAGCGACGGCAACTAAATTGCTGGTGCAGAACCCTGAGGCGAAGACATCTTTCATTATCTCCCAGGCTTGAGCAAACTGCTCTTTGGGGAACAAGGATACGTCGATTGGAATGTCGCCGGTAAATTCCTCCAAATCAAATGTCGTTAGATAAGACAGCAGCTCAATCCTGCTGGTTACAAAACCTACCTTGTCACAGACCAGAGCGCTCTTCAACTCCTCAAGTCCCGGTTCGGTTATTCTCCTGCCGTCCCTCTGGCCGATTGAGCGGGTTAGACCTCGCTCATCCATTATTTTGAGATGATAGCGTACTGTTCTCTCGTTGAGGTCCACCCCTTGCTCCTTAAGGCGACGTGAAATAACCCTGCCGCCCAACGGGTCTGCCGAATCGCTGAGAACTTTCAGAATGGCTGTTATCTTTCTCTCTACATCACGAGTTTCTTGTCCTATCATCTTCGAGCCTCCCTTAGTAGGCGTAGAGCCTGCCATAAGGTCTGAGATAAAGTGGAAATAGCTTCATGAACTTATGTTTTAATATTTCTCGAGTGTCGTAGCCGAAGTGAGAGGCGAACTCACCCACATATTTTTCTAAGTTTAGAAAATCCTTCTCATCGAGTTCAGACACGCCTATTTCCTTGCCCAGTTGGAAGTCGCTGACAGTTCCACTGAGATATATAACGCCGCCATGCATGCCGGTCCCAATGTAATTTGCCCGGTGGTTCTCCCCCGGCTTCAAATTTAGGCCGAGTAATATTAATATTCCCCCTGCCATATATTCGCCCAGGAAGTCCTGGGCTGTGTCACCTATAACCAGGACGGGCTTTTTGTCTCCGTATTCCTTCATGTGTATGCCGGCACGGTAGCCCACGCCCTCTTTGACAAATATCTTTCCTCCACGAGCCGATAGGCCAATAATATCGCCGGCGTGACCGTGAACTATTATTTCGCCGTTATTCATGGTGTTTCCGCAGCCATCCTGGGCATTGCCACGAACTGTAATTTTTGGTCCATCCATAAATGCTCCCAGGTCGTTGCCCGGAGTGCCGAATATCTCGATTTCCACGGGCTTGTTCAAATCGGTGCCGATGTATCTTTGCCCGTAAACATTGCGAAGCTCAATTCGCTGAGCTCCGTTGGATGCTGCTTCTCTAAGCTGGATGTTAAGCTCACGCGTTAGCAGGTCCTGGGCGTCGATTTCTACGACCGAGTTGCTCTTTCTTCTGGCGTTGGTTTTTACCATTTTAGCCTCCTGCCATCCTTACACCTAAGATATCCAGCTCGGTATCGCTGAGCCCAATACCTCTCAATGCCAGCCTGTTACCCCGCAGGCTTTCTATGGCATTAATGCCCATGCCGCCGAGTATGTCCTTCAGCTCGATGCTCCAGCCGCGGAGAAGGTTTGCCAGACGTCTAGCGCCAATGTCCGGATTGATTCTCTTGGTTAGCGCCAGGTCGCTGGTGCAAATTCCCCAGGCACATTTGCCGGTATGGCACTGCTGGCAACAGGTACAACCGAGAGCCATTAGAGCCGCCGTGCCGATATAAACAGCGTCGGCGCCGAGGGCTATGGCTTTAGCCACGTCACCGCTATTCCTGATGCCGCCGGCAATGACCACTGATGCTTGATTTCGAATGCCTTCTTGCCTCAATCGTGTATCCAGTGAGGCCAGTGCCATCTCGATGGGAATACCAACATTGTCGCGAATGATTTTGGGAGCAGCCCCGGTAGAACCTCGCAGCCCATCAAGGACTATAATGTCGGCTCCGGCTCTGACCATGCCGCTGGCGATAGCTGCCGAATTATGGACGGCAGCTATTTTCACCGATACCGGCTTGGTATAGTTGGTAGCTTCCTTCAAAGCATAGACCAGCTGAGCCAGGTCCTCTATGGAGTAGATATCATGCTGCGGTGCCGGTGACAGGGCGTCCGTTCCCTGGGGAATCATTCTGGTCTTGGATACATCGGCGCTGACTTTTTCTCCGGGGAGATGTCCGCCGATGCCGGGCTTGGCTCCCTGCCCGATCTTGATTTCAATTACTCTGGCAGCATCCAGATATTCCTGATGTACTCCGAACCTTCCCGAAGCTACCTGGACGATGGTGTTATTACCGTACTTGTATAGCCTGGGATGAAGGCCGCCTTCACCGGTATTCCACAAAGTACCAGCCTCGGTAGCCGCTCGAGCCAAAGACTCCTGGACATTGATGCTTACCGCACCATAGGACATGGCTGTGAACATCACCGGGATATCGATTCTTACTTGAGGCGCCATTTTTGTCTTCAAGCGCATGGAACTCAGGTCTATTTCAACGATATCCGGTTTACGACCCAGATAGGTGGTTAGCTCCATAGGCTCCCGGAGAGGGTCAATTGAAGGGTTTGTCACCTGGCTGGCGTTCAAAACCAGATGGTCCCAGTAAATGCGCTGGCTTTTATCATTGCCCATGCCGGTAAGTAACACGCCGCCGGTCTCAGCCTGTTTGATAATGTCTTCGATTACCTCAGGACGCCAGTTATAGTTTTCCCTGTATTCGAGCGGGTTTCTTCGAATATTGACGGCATTCGTCGGGCAAAATACCGTGCAGCGATGGCAGCCAACGCAGTTTTCCTCACGGCTTCTTACCTCGACGTCCTCGGCATCGTAGTAGTGCACATCAAAGCTGCATTGATTGCAACAAACCTGGCACTGGATACACCGTGCCTGGTCCCTTTCTATTAAAAACTTTGGCGGTAAATAAGTCTTCATCTATGTTCTCCCTGTTATTGTTCAGTTCTTACCGGGATACCTCTTTCTCCCAGATAAGCTTTGGCTTGGCGTATGGAATAAGTCCGGTAGTGAAAGATGCTGGCGGCAAGAACAGCATCAGCCTTGCCCAGCACAAGTGCCTCATACAGATGCTCCAGATTTCCGGCGCCACCACTGGCGATAATCGGTATCGTCACTGCATCTCCGATAGTACGAGTCAACTCCAAATCATAACCTGTACGTTGACCATCGGCATCCCAACTGGTAAGTAGAACCTCGCCGGCCCCAAGTCCAGCGGCTTTCTTCGCCCAGGCAATGGCATCGATGCCCGTCGGCCTCTGTCCGCCGTGAGTGCATATCTCCCATTTAAATTCACCGCTCCCATTGTTCCGCTTGGCATCAATAGCGATAACGATACATTGAGAGCCAAACTTAAGTGCACCCTCTTTAATAAGCTCGGGATTAAGGACGGCAGCCGTGTTTATGCTTATTTTGTCAGCACCCGCCTTGAGCATACGTCTAATATCCTCGATGCTTCGCAGCCCGCCACCGACGGTAAGCGGAATAAAGACCTGTTTTGATACGCGTTCAACTATATCCACCATGGTATCGCGCCCCTCAGGCGTAGCGCCGATATCTAAAAAGACCAGCTCATCGGCGCCTTCCTGATAATAAAATGCGGCAAGCTCAACGGGGTCACCGGCATCGCGGAGGTCGGTAAAGCTCGTGCCCTTTACCACTCGCCCTTGAGTTACATCGAGACAGGGTATAATCCTCTTAGTCAACATCAGCTTAAACCCCTTTTTAACAATTCTATTTGGCTCCCGCCATCTTTTCTGTCACTGAAATGCTCTGTCGTCGAAGTGGTTTGTCCAGGCTACCAACTATCGGTTCGCCGCCTACCGGTATCCAGGCTTCATCTAATTCGGGGCAAATCAGGCGGATCGCCGATTCCTCCGAAGACAGATAAAGTATCTGGTCTTTTATTCCAGCGGTTAGGGGGCGCAACCTTATCCTATCGGTAAGCCCGATCATTTCACCCTGATGAGCAATGATTATGGTGAACGGCCCATTTAAGAGAAGGCTGCCATATACTTGACGCAAGGCTCGGAGAAGTTCCTGCTCCTCAGCAGGCCGGCGCTCTATATCATTCCAGAAAGGAGGCGCCAGTATCTTGGCTACCACCTCAATAGGAAGGCCGTGTTTCCTTATCAGCAGGTCGACGGCATAAGCTACCACCTCGGTATCAGTCTGAAGAGTGCAACGGTAGCCGAATTGCTCCAAATATCGACGGTTTATCCCGTATGATGATATCTCGCCGTTGTGTACTACCGTCCAGTCCAGGATATTAAACGGATGTGCGCCACCCCACCAACCGGGGGTATTGGTTGGGAACCTGCCATGTGCCGTCCACAAATAACCTTGGTAGTTTTCCAGGCAGAAGTATTCGCCAATCTCCTCGGGGTAACCCACGCCTTTAAATACACCCATATTTTTTCCGCTGGAGAAGACAAACGTGTCTTTGATATCGGTATTGATGTCCATGACCCTGGCTACTACATAATCATCGTCCGACTGCCCCTTGGATTCACGACGATTCACTTCCACGAAGTAACGCCAGACTAAAGGCGGATTCGTTATAGCTGCTATCGGTCGGGTTGGCACTACGCCGTCGCGAACTATATTAAACTTCTGCTTCAGAAACTCCTCTGTTTCCGTCTTCCCTTCGCGGCTTAAATACATTATGTGGAAAGCGTACAGGTCAGCATATTCCGGGTACAGTCCGTAAACGGCAAAACCGCCGCCAAGTCCGTTGCCGCGGACATGCATATTGGCGATGGCCTTAATTATGTCCTTACCCGAAAAACACTTACCCGTGGTGTCCATCATTCCAAAGATAGAGCAGGCATCGATTACTTTGTCGTCAAGGTGGGGATTATTAATTTGCATAATATCTTTCATCTAAATACTCCAGGATTTAATGTTTAGCCACCAGCAGAGACACATTTCCTAAACGCTCCCGCAATAGCTCCTGGGGCAGATATGCCAGCCCAAAGTCGTCAGCCAGAAGTGCGTCCTTAAAGTCGCTGACATTCACCTTGTCTCTCATTAAGCCAAAAATCATACCCGACTTCTCAATATCCTTAACAAAGACCATACCCACAATAAGCCCATCGCTTAACATCACCTTCTGATAGACGCCATCCTGGTTCCTGGTTATGACCTCGTAGTTGTTGACGTCAGGAGGATTTACAATTCCGGCTGTGGTTATATCGAGGCCGAAATAGTTGATTGAATTCATAGCCGTGCCGCCGAGATATTCTTTTTTGACACCGGTCATGTTACAGCCGGCCACTCTGCCGCCGATATAAGCATTTGGCCAGATAGGTGTCAGCCGGTTTGTATCCAAAACGAAATCGTAAGCTTCAGCGACATCTCCGCAGGAGTAAACATCCGGAAAACTGGTGGCCATGTATCGGTCAACTACAATGCCGCGATTCACTTTTATTTTAGTACCTTGCACAAGTTCAGTCCGTGGCAAAACGCCTATAGCTATGACCACCAGGTCACACGGTATTGTCTCACCGCTGTCCAGGACGACGCCCTCGACAGTATTTTCCCCGATAACTTCCGAAACCGTGTTGTTGACAATGACCCTGATGCCGGCTTCGGTGAGCATTTCTTCGGCTATTGCAGATGCACGTTCATCAAGTATGGTATTCAACACCCTGTCTTTCATTTCTATTATGGTGACTGACACACCGCGTTTCGTCAGAGCTTCGCTGACACTCACGCCGATAAGACCACCGCCTATAACCACAGCGCGACTATAATCCTTCAAGAATTTATCAATTGCCTTGGCATCGTCGAGCGTCAGGAACTTAAATACGCCTTTTTTATTTATTCCCTTCATCTTCGGGACGATAGGTATGCCGCCGGTGGAGAGTAATAGCTTGTGCCATGAGATTTTTTCGCCACTGTTCAGTTCCACAAGCCGTCGGGGCAAGTCCAGGCTTTTTACGCTCTTGCCCGGCATAAGGTCGATATTATTTTGTTTGTAGAAATCAGCAGGACGGAAAAGCATCTCCTCAACGGTCCGCTCGCAAGCCAGATATTCAGAGATAAGCGGACGGGAATATGCTGGGTACGGTTCATCGGAGACTATGGTTATGGAATTCTTCTTGTCAGTCTCACGTATTGCTTCAGCAGCTCCGATGCCGCCGGCTGAGTTGCCTATGATTAGATATTCAGTTCTGAGAGCTTTTTTAGTTGCCATATCATCCTTCCCGGCCCAGTGCCTTTTTCAAAAAATTAGAATACATCTTTAAACCCCAGTTGCCGCTTTTTTCCGGGTGAAACTGGGTCGCTATCAGATTGTCTTTGATAATCACGCTGCTAAGAGATATCCCGTAATCTGTGGTGCCGGCTATAACCGACTTATCCTCCGGGTCGACATAATAGCTGTGAACGAAATAGAAATTAGCTTCATCCGGTATAGCATCGAAGACCTTATGCCCGACTATCTGCTTGACTTGATTCCAACCCATATGAGGAACCTTGAGGCCCGCAGGTAATCTCTTTACGGTACCGGGAATCACGTTTAAACATTCATGCCAGCCACCCTCCTCGGTGCCGGAAAAGAGGAGTTGCAGTCCGACACAGACAGCGAACAGAGGTCGTCTGGCTTCAATCAGTTGGCGAATCACATCAGCCATACCTATTACCTTTAGATTTTCCATGGCGTCACCTGCCGCGCCGACGCCGGGCAGTATAACTGCTGCAGCGCTGAGCACTTCCGACGGCTTGCCGGTAACATTTGGCTCATAACCGAGTTTGACAATGGCATTAGCCACGCTGCCCAGGTTGCCGGCACCATAGTCAACTATAGCAATCTTTTTTTTCAACTCTTTATCCCTGCAAGTTATTTACCTACACCATCTTCTATAAATACCAGTGCTTCATTCGGGCAGTTAGCCACGCAAGCCGGCACATCACGTCCGGGGCACAGGTCACACTTGGCGACAACTTTTTCACCATTGTCTCTGGTCAATGCTCCGCTAGGGCAAGCTAGTATACATGTCCAACAGCCCATACACTTTTGGGTATCGACGGTAACTATACCTGTTGTCGGGTCCTTTTGCATCGCCCCTGTTAGACAGGAGTAAACGCACCACGGCTCGTCGCAATGCCGGCACTGAAGGGAGAAGGAAATTTCACCTTTTCTTTCTACGCGAATACGGGGCACCGAACGCGGGCTCTCTTTCTTAAAGGCTTTGATTATATCTTTAGTTCTGGAATGCTCTGTCTGGCAGTAAACCCGGCAGAGGCCGCAGCCCATGCAGATTTCCTCTTGCACATAGACTCTCTTCATCATTTCTTCCTTCTTTAATTATGTGGTAAGCGGCAAGCGGTTGCCGTATACCATATGATAACATACCAAATAGACCTTGTCAATACCCTTTTGGTTTAATTTTGGCAAATGTTATGATTTTTTAAGCTTTTCCTTGCCTCTGGAAGGAGGACAAGCTTAGGTGCAAACCAGTCTTAAAAATCAGGAAGAGGGTATGGGTGACGAGTATGATGTCGATGGCGATGCCCCAGGCCAGTTGATTCGGCAGGAGCAAAAATTATATAAGTGGCTGTCTACGGTGCGACGGGTAGCGTGAAGGAGAAGCGGCTACCTTTACCTTCTTCGCTCCGTACTTCAATCTTGCCTCCATGTGCCTCTAGCAGGCTTTTGGCAATAGCAAGCCCCAGGCCCGCACCTCCGGTTGCCCTGGCTCGCGATTTATCCACCCTGTAGAAACGCTCAAAGACATTCGGCAAGTCCTTAGCAGAAATGCCCTCTCCGGTATCTTCCACGCTGATCTCCAGCCATTGATCAAGCTTCCTCGCGGTTATGGTTATGATACCGCCTTTTGGTGTGTGAGTTATGGCGTTATCTATAAGATTGAGCAAGACCTGGTTAATACGATGGGTGTCAATTTTCACCCGTGGCAGTTTTCTAGGCAGGTCAGCGGATAATGATACTCCTTTTGCCGCCGCCTGAGTCTGCCTCACAGCTACCGTCTGTTTTAATAACTTGGTGATATCTTGTATCTGACAATCCAGCTTGAGCTCGCCGGCTTCAGCCAGGCTCAACTCTTGCAGGTCGTCAACCATTCGCGATAAGAGGTTTGCTTCTTCGTCAAGGGAGCGGATTGTGCCTGAACCTGGCTTTATAACACCATCGGTCATTGCTTCCAGATAACCTTTGAGATTGGATAGTGGCGTTCTCAACTCGTGGGCAATATCAGCTATCATATTGCGGCGAAGGAACTCACCTCGCTCCAGATTTTCCGCCATGGTGTTAAAGGCTTGAGCCAGCTCGCCTAGCTCACCTTTGTCCTTAGACAGTACCCTCTGAGACAGGTCTCCCTGGCCCATCTGTCTGGCAGCAACGGTAAGAGCCTTGACCGGTGCTGAAATTCGCCGGGACAGAAAATAGGTTATTAAGAAAGCAACGGCAGCCGCCAGCAGTGCACCCCAGAGAAGGTAATGACTCACTGCCTGGGAAAGACTCAGTGGTGAAGGGAAAACCGCTGATGGTTCGGGGCTCATGTATAAAGTTCCCACGCTGTCTCCTTCCGGCGGTGACGGGGAGTTCATGCCTGGTGTACCGGGACCTCCTTCTGGCGGTGGCGGGAAGCGCATACCTGGTGTATCAGGAAAGTATTGCTGCCCCAACAATTCTTTTTGGGAATCTGCTACTACTAGCCCACTGGAGTCCGTAAGTATAATCCGTCGTCCGTAGAGACTGCCCCACTGTTCCACATAGGGTTGAATGCCCTCCCAGTCCCCATGGTCGTGGTAATACCGATTTAGCTCGAAGGCTAATCTTCCAAAGCGTGCTTGTTCGCTTCTTTCGCCAAACCGCCCGATTTCAACCACGCTGGCATGGCTGACAAATAAATATATGGCTCCGACTGCGACCAGTATTACGAGGGCGAAAGCCATCAGGAGGCGAAATCGTAAACTATGTATCACCTTGGACCTCTGAGAACCTGTAACCAGCGCCGTATGCTGTCTTTATGTACTTAGGGTGTACGGGGTCGGGCTCCAGTTTCCGACGCAGGTTCAGAATATGCACATCAATGGTACGGTCAAAGCCCCTGTAGTCGTAGCCCAGGGCTTTTTCAACAAGTTCTGCCCGGCTGAAAACTCTTCCAGCTTCTCTAACGAGAACTCCCAGCAACTTGAATTCAACCGGCGTAAGATTTAGAGGCTTGCCAGCAAAAGATACTTCCTGCTTGAGAAAATTCAGGACAAGTTCGCCCCGCTTAATCTCTGCAGGGCCACGTTCACCAGGCAAGCGCCTGAGAACTGTCCGGACTCTGGCTGCCAGCTCCCTCGGGCTAAAGGGCTTGGACACATAATCATCAGCCCCTAAATTCAGACCGGTTAGCTTATCTTCGTCCGTAGTTCTGGCAGTAAGCATAATTATTGGTACATCGGATTCACTTCTAATACTACGGCAGACCTCAAGGCCATCCGTCCCTGGCAGCATTAAGTCCAGGACGATAAGGTCGGGGTGACTTTGACGAGACAGGCGCAGAGCCTCAGTACCATCGTAGGCAGTCATAACGCTGTAGCCATCCCGGCTCAGGTAAAGTTTGACCAGTTCTACTGTCTTCACATCGTCATCAACTACCAAAACCCTTTTACTGGCCATATTTGCTCTCTTGATTATTCAACGCTGTTAATGTTATAACACAAATGTTAAAAAATTGTTAAGTTTATTTTTAAGCCCTATATACAATAATTAGAGAGGGAGAGAATATTTCTCTCCCTCTCTAATATAGGCAGAAGTCCTAGGTTTGGTCAGCTATTGTGTCGTGCTAGGAGCTGTTGCAGGTGGGACGCACGGTGCACCCCGACCGGGGAAACCACCAGGTCCACCAAAGCCAAATCCACCCGGTAAATTG
Organism: Dehalococcoidia bacterium; assembly: GCA_050011565.1. Lineage (GTDB taxonomy): Bacteria > Chloroflexota > Dehalococcoidia > GIF9 > UBA5629 > 9FT-COMBO-48-23. The sequence continues at coordinate 156,792 of JBEKIW010000003.1, read as the reverse complement.
GGCCTCGACTGCCACCACTTTAGATACTGGTCAGCCTGATCCTGGGTTATCTTGCCCTGCGTTACCTGGTCATTAAGGCGGGTTTGCTCCCGCGCCAACTGCGCCTCATTTTCAGCCTGAGTGAAAGCGTTTTTGAGCGCTGTTTCATCAATAGCGTTGCCCGTGTTCTGCTGGTATATGGTGCAGACCTTTGCCAACAGGTCCTCGCCTTGAGCATTAGACTGATTGCTGTTGTCGTTGCCTGCAGCCAGTACAACCCCGGCGATGCTCCCGATTAGCAGCACAGCCACTGATACCGCAATAATAATCAATTTTTTGTTCAGCCGCATTTCTGTGTCACCTCCTTTCTTATGTAGATGATTTAAGCATAGCAACCTAATATTAAAATCTGATTAAGATTTTTTGGTATCGGGCACTTATCTTAAGCTGCATTTAGCCTGCTTGTTGAAGAAGTCTGCCAGCAGCTTGGAAATCTCAGAACTTATTGGTTTTGCGGTGCCATCAACCGGTGAGCGCTTACCTGACGAGGTAGTGGCACGATTACCATGCACATATTGCTGCTGGTTTTGATTCGCATATCCCGATACCAATGCCTGATTATAGGGTGGCTGATTACACTGTGGCTGCTGACTACTCGACGTTTGTTGTTGGCCGGGATTCTGACAATCGTACCATAAAGGTATTGAGTGAGGTGAGACTTGTCGTATCTCCCACTTCAAGTTAATACCGCAGTTACCGCAAAACCTATCACTGTAACCGATTGGTGCCCTACAATTAGGACAGAAATATATCTGCCGCATAAGAGTTATCCTCTTTTTACGGATACGCTCATAACTTTGTTCAAATGATATACAGTCAAGAGTGGAATCATCATGCTTTAATTATAACCATCAAATGTTAAAAAACTGTTAATTTTTATGTGATGTGTCTCTTAAGACTAGGTTGCCTGAGTAGTAATCTATCGCACCATGAGACTTACGCTGATACTTAGCAGCCGCGATAAATATGGCAGCTGATTGTAAGCGAGAGTGTATAGTTCCAGCTTAAAATCTTAACGAGAAATTAATATTTGCTTGTTACCATTGACGTATCAGTGGGTTGACGAAGTATAGATGAAAGTTGTGAAAAAGGAGAAAACAGACATGGTAACTGACTACAAAATAAATCGGATAGTGAATTACGATCTACTATTATTTCTCAAAGACATCGGTTGCAGTGGTATACAATTCAGGCTACTCTGCTTCTGGGGAAGACATCCCAAGTCAAAATTGAGTCTTTACACCGTCGCCAGGGCGTTGAATACTGCAAGGATTAACTTGAGGGATGCAATGACAGCCTTGGTCGAAAAAGGCATTCTTATAGGCCAGCACGATAGTAATGGCCTTACCACCTACGCTCTTTCCGGTGATCAGCGAATTCAGGAATATATTGGTGAAATAGCTAAATTGGATTGGAGCGAAGCAATAAATTTGCGAAAACAATTAAAGGAGGAAATTGTTTTGCCATCAACAAGAGAGGATGAACCGGTCCCTCCTCAATCACTTAAGGAAATAGATTGTCAGGTATATTAATTGAAACATTTGTCCATTTTATTCATTGATATGCCGGCATTGAAGTGAAGAAGTCGTGTACTAGAGATATTGCTAAGGTTACTAATGGAGAGTAATATAGTGTAAATACACGCACTGTCCGTTGGTGGAAATAGCTCAGTCAGGTTAATTTTTCCAAGCTAATTCGCTGTTAGAAAAAGGAGGTAGAAAATCAATGCCGAAAATGTTGTTAGCGCTGGTGACCATATCTGTGTGGATACTCTTCGTGGTGGGCTGCCTGGGACTGGTTATGGGATTCGTCGGGTTAGCCATGTTATCGAGCGGGTCCAGGATGACTGCTGCTTTTGGTTTCGGCTCATTCAGCATTATATTATCGGTAATAGCCGCCTGGTTCAGAAACCAGCTTGGTTAAATAACCAGTAAATAATTCTCTAAACGAGAACTCGTTGTCATTAAAAACATAACAACAACTAAATACTGCCCAGACTGAGCCATTTCTTTCTACACTGAGCAACCCACAAAAGTTTGTTGACAGGGCAAGTGAAATAGATGATAATATTCCGTTTGGCTTGACCCTATAGAAAGGCAAGTAGTTTCTTCTTTTCAAATGGAAATAGACTCGACCCAATCACCGGTTAGCAGTACTTATAAGTGGATTGCCCTGTCGAATACGACATTAGCTGTACTGCTGGCTTTCCTCAATTCATCCAGCTTAATCCTGGCGCTTCCGGTCATCTTTAGGGGCATCGGCATTAACCCACTGGCCCCTAACAGCTTCACCTACTTGCTCTGGCTGCTAGTAGGTTATATGCTGGTACTGGCAGTTCTCGTGGTCACCTTCGGCCGGCTGGGCGACCTTTTTGGCCGGACCCGAATGTATAACCTCGGGTTCGCCATCTTCACTATTGGTTCACTTCTATGTGCCGTCACTTGGAGCACCGGGCCTGCCGGAGCTGTGGAGTTGATTATCTTTCGCGTGGTCCAGGGAATCGGCAGCGCGTTCCTGTTCGCTAATTCGGCAGCCATACTCACCGACGCTTTTCCGGTGGAGCAGCGCGGTATGGCTCTAGGACTAAACCAGGTGGCCGGCATCGCCGGTAGTTTACTGGGCATACTGGTCGGTGGATTGCTGGCGGAAATAGGATGGCGTTGGGTCTTTCTGTTCAATGTGCCCATAGGTATTATAGGAACCGTTTGGGCTTACCTGTCGCTTAAGGAAATCGGTATCAGGAAACGCGAGCCGATTGACTGGTTGGGCAACATCACCTTTGCCGCCGGTCTCAGCATGTTATTGACCGGCATTACCTACGGTATCAATCCGAGCGGTGCTTCTTTGATGAGCTGGACCACACCCTTTGTTTTAGGCATGCTTATAGGAGGAATTGTTCTCTTAGTTGCTTTTATTTTTATTGAACGACGGGTGCGGGTGCCGATGTTCCGGCTTAACTTATTCCGCATCCGGGCTTTCGCTGCCGGCAATGTCGCCGGGTTCCTGGCTTCGGTGGCGCGAGGCGGGCTGATGTTTATGCTGGTAATCTGGCTGCAGGGTATCTGGCTGCCTATGCGCGGCTACGACTTCGAGGTAACACCTCTGTGGGCCGGAATTTACATGGTACCCATGAGCATCGGGTTTCTCGTAGCCGGACCTCTTTTCGGTCGCCTTTCCGATAGATACGGTGCGCGCTATTTTGCCACCGGCGGCATGCTGCTGGCTGCCATCAGCTTCGGGCTGATGATAGTCCTGCCGGTAAATTTCTCCTATCCTGCCTTCGCTGTATTAATTCTGCTTAACGGTGTGGCTATGGGCATGTTTACCGCGCCCAATACAGCGGCTATTATGAACAGCGTACCAGCACGGCATCGTGGTGTGAGTTCCGGCATGCGAGCCACGCTGATTAATGCCGGAATGCCCTTATCGATAACCATCTTCTTCTCTTTCATGATATTGGGTATGAACGCCTTGGTGCCGTCCGCTATGTACGGCGGGCTGACGCAGCAGGGCATGCCGGCGCCGATTGCGCAGCGGCTAGCTGATGTGCCGGCCATAACCTATTTATTCGCCGCGTTCCTGGGCTACAATCCTCTCGGCACACTGATTCCCCCGCAGGTGCTTCATGCCTTGCCGCCAGCTCAGGCAGCCACCATTACCTCTAGGACATTCTTCCCTCAGCTAATATCCGGTGCGTTCGATCATGGGCTGGTCGAAGTTTTAATCTTCTCCATAGTGATGTGTCTCATTGCGGCAGGTGCCTCCTGGCTCAGGGGCGGAAAGTATGTCTATCGCGAAGAAGGTGACTGGGGGTCAAGCCCCGGTTCTTCATAAGATTCTTTTAAGCTCCGCTGGATTTTACATAGATTTTACAAAAAGACTAATTTCGGGAAACAATCTATTGTTATAATAACTGTTCAAGTAAAACCAAGGAGGCTAAAAAAGTGAGGAAAATTACGAAATTGCTGTTATCAAGCATACTGGCGGTTACGATGATGGCTGGTTCTGCAGGTGTAGTACTTGCCGATGATGGGCAAAACACCCAGGGAAAGTCAAACGGATTACTAGCCAGGGTTGCCCAGATATTGAACATCGACGTACAGAAGTTAACGGATGCGTTCAAGCAAGCCGTTTCAGAAATGCGTACGGAAAGGCAGAATACCGGGCTTCAGAACCTGGTAACCAGCGGGAAGCTGACACAAGACCAGGCCGATAAATTGAAGGCCTGGCTGGACTCCAAACCGGTTCTCCCTGGAGTCAATCCCAGAAACATGGACCAGCTATTAAAAGACGGCAAAATAACTCAAGAGCAGTATGAAGCGTACAAAGCGTGGATGGATGCGAAACCGGATGTTCCGTTGCCGTTGGGACAGCCTGGACCGGGATGGGGTGCGCAAAGACCCGACGCCGGACTTCAGAACCTGGTGGAAAATGGCAAATTGACTCAAGAGCAGGCCGATAGTTTGAAGGCATGGCTTGCCTCCAGGCCGGATGTCCCCGGAGTAGGAGTCCGCCCCGGAAACTTAGACCAGCTGTTGAAAGACGGCAAAATAACCCAGGCGCAGTATGATGCTTTCAAGGCATGGCTGGCGGCAAAACCCGATGTTCCACTGCCTGAACCTAAATCACCTGGGCAACGGGGTGGAGGGCCGTGGCATAGATTTCAAGGAACTCAAAACCCCCAGACAGGTGCCAGTCCAACGACATATTAGAAACATTATCTGCAGCCGGAGTCAGTCGTAGAAGGGGGGAGGAATTCTTCCCCTCTTCTTTTTACGGGCATCGAATGATGAAGCGATTTAATGAGGTTACGAATACAGGCAGTGGGTCGAGCAGGGATTGGTTTGCCAAATAAACGGTTGGAGACGTATAATATTAACTTGCGCAAAATAGGTTATAGAAAGTCGTTTCACTTTTATTATCGCCTAAAAATTGCTATCTTAATAATATCTTAATATTTCCCTGTTAGAGTAAATTTCATTGAAAACAGCGAAGCAAAATACAGACATGTCTAAATTAGTTAAAAGTCTAGCCTCCGTTATTTGTGTAGCTGCTTTGCTTATTTCCGGTATTGGCTGCGCTCCAAAAACAACGACGCCGGCAGCAGCCACGCAGGTGACTACCGTGCGGTCAGGCAATCTGACGGTATCTACCTCGGTTGATGGCAACCTGGTGATGCCTCAGGCGTACAATTTGCTCTTCGGTGCGCCGGGAGATGTCCAGGACGTGTTCGTGGAAGAAGGCGATTTCGTTAAAGAAGGGACTGTGCTGGCGACGCTGAATAATACTACTGAAAAATTGGGCGTCGAATCCTCCAACAATAATGTGCAGACGGTATTGAGCAAGCTGTATGAAAACGTGCCGCTGCTGCCCCAGTTTCGGAACTATATATATGAAAAGAATCTTCAAACTTCATCTACCAGTTCTGGTTCATTTCCCGACACAACAAGCGTGACAGTATACGATTCAAGTGCCACCCCTCCTCTCGCATCTGGACCTACCACAAGTTCATCAACAAGTACGACTACCAGCGACAGCGGTGAACCGGGTACCTCGATAGTGACCGAAGTAATAACCATTACAAATACTACAGTAGACGCTGCGGTACCAGATCTTGACACAGGTGATAAATTTCAGACTACACATAGACAAATTCAATCGATAACCAAAAATACATACACTCTTAAACAGAATAGTGATAATTTGGGCACCAGTTCTCCATACTATTATCCGAATGCCACGGCCCTGTCGGCCTTTAATTGGGCGCAGGATGAGGTCAACCGCGCAAACATGTTGTACCAGATTAAAAGCTATGACGCGGCGGCATCTGAATTATATGTGGCACTGTCCGACCTGGATGCCTGCATACAGATACTGGAAGACGCCATAAATAACCCGAAATCAGGGTTGGGCAACATGGCGCCGTTAGTCTCCGATAACGAAACCGACATAATATTGCTAGAGATAAATACGGACCAGTCGTTCGCCGTCTCCTATATCGTACAACTGCGCCAGGTGGTGGATACAATAAAGCAGGGGCAGGCGGATATAGAGACCGTCCGGGGATTGATAGCTCAAGGTAAAGGCGAGCAAGCCAGCCCGATGTTCAACTCACTGCTGAAGCAGGTTGGCGATATAGGTAAAGCGGTCAGAAACAATATAAATGTGATAAAAGCGCACAACTATTCCACCGTTTACGGAAAGGACATAAGCCTGTATTTCTACGGAGCCGCTGCCGACAAGCTGAACGCCGCGCTGAAAGGCATAGAGACCGGCGGACTAACCTCACCTGAATTAAATGACAACCTGCGAATTGCGCTGCATTACATGCAAATCTGCAACAGCATTTTGGATAGCAACGGTTATGTATTGCAGCATGGCCTGTCTCTGAAAAATGAGCAGCAGTACCACGTGGACCTGGCAAACGCTTTAATTGGCCTGGGCAACTCGAAGGACAATTTCCTCAAGACGGTAATACTGGCGCCGTTCGACGGCACGGTGGTAAGTGTGGGCGTCAAGAAAAATGATGTGCTCTCCGCTATCGACTATGCTTCCAAGACTGCGGTTCAACTTGTCGATACCCGCCAGATTAAGTTTCAGGGGCAGGTCGACGAGATAGATATTCTGAAAATAAAGACGGGTCAAAAGGCGACGATTTCCGTGGATGCCGTACCGAATAAAACGTTCACCGGCAAAGTGTCATTCATTTCACCCTTCGGCACGCCGAACACCAGCAACGTCGTTAAATTTCCGGTAACCATCCAGCTTGACCCTACAGACGTGGCGCTCAAGGGCGGCCTTACGGCCACGGCTGATATCGCCATATCCGGTGCGGCCAATGTACTGCTGGTGCCCTTGTCGGCAGTTACCACCACTTCTGCCGGGTCTTTTGTTACGGTAGTCGATGAAGCTACAGGCAAGCAGGAGAAAAGGGAGGTCACACTCGGTAGTCAAAACCTGCAATTTGCCGAGGTATTGTCCGGCTTGAAAGAGGGCGATAAAGTAATAGGTCAAGAGAAGATAACCGGCGCGCCGGTCGTAACCGGCTTCCCTCGCGGGGTCGGAGGGCCACCGCCGCCGTCGGGTAGATAATAAGATGAAAAAAATCCTGATAAGCATACTGATACTGGCCGTTATCGTATTCCCGATAGTGGCTGGTGCCTGCGCTAAGAGCACCGCTACTACTGCTACCCCGGGCCAGGTTTTCGAAGTAAAAAAGGGAGACCTGAATATCAATGTATCATCCGATGGCCACCTCACCATGCCCGATGAGTACGACCTGCGCTTCGGCACCAACGGGCAGGTGCAACAAATATTTGTTGAAGAAGGTGATAAGGTAAAGCAGGGTGCACTGCTGGCTATGCTCGATGATACGACTCAGAGGAATGCCATTAAAACCGCCTTGCTAAGTGTACAGACGGCGCAAAATAATATAACGGTGCAGTCAAAGACCGACAGTGCTGCGGTGGGCTGCGACCATCTTCCTTATACTTATCCTGATTTGAGCGTGCCCCGCATATTTGACCAGGCACGAAAAGATTTGGATACGGCGGTTAACGAGTTCAAGCAGGGGGATTACAAAGACGCCGGTCGTGATTTAATAATGACCTATTTCGACGTCGAAGTGGGTGCGGACCTTATCGCATCCAAGCCCGATGCCGCCGCACTGGCCGGAGCCAAGATAAACTCGACTTACTATCCTGACCTTTACGAAGGCGGCTTTAAATCTCCGACTCCCACTGATGCGGCGGTGGTCGATTACATGCAGAAGTACCAGCAGAAACTTTTGGACATAAGCAGTGATATGAAAGTCGGAGCATATGATAAAGTGGCGTCTAAATTAGCTGCTGCCCAGCAGGAAATGTTTACGGCTTACAATCTGGCTGAAAGCACTGTATATCTCAAGGGCAGCGAGATGTTCGAATATCCGGATACCGCTACCAGCGCTGATTTCCTGCAGTCATCTATTCGTTCTCTGCAGGATTTGGAGAACTATCTGGCACAGGACGGCGCCGAGCCGATTGAAGCCGCCAAGAAGTTGTATATTACCCAGCTTAACCTGCTCGTCGGCCGGGACGTTCTGGAAAATCAGACGTCACTCTTTGTGGTCGGGAAAAACATCAACTGGCAAACATTGCAGCAATACAACCTCAGCCTTCAAAGTGCTCAAATATCTCTATTCCAGGCGAAGCAGGCCATCATGAATACGGCCATCATAGCCCCTGCCGATGGCACTGTGGTCAGCGCAAACCTCAAGAAATCCTCCGTACTTTCGGCGCAGAACTATTCGTCGACGACAGCCATCACGCTGGTTGATACCAACTCCATCAGGTTCGAAGGAACGGTTGATGAAATCGACATTATGAAAGTGCAACCCGGGCAAAAGGTAAATATCACAGTGGATGCCATACCCAACAAGGTATTTACCGGTACGGTTAAATTTATCTCTCCCTTTGGCGTAGCTTCCGGCAACGTCATTAAATTTGCTATTACCATTCAGCTGGACCCGACTGATGTCGAACTCAGAGGTGGCTTAAGCGCCACTGCCGATATCAGCATATACAGCGCTAAAGGCGCATTGCTGGTGCCCGTATCGGTAATTGTAGAGACGCGTGAGGGCCCCGTGGTGGCGGTCATCAACCCAACGACGGGACAGCCCGAATACAGGCCGGTTACTTTGGGCCAGCAAACCTTTCAGTACGCTGAGGTGCTATCGGGATTAAAAGAAGGAGACAAAGTCACGGTAACGGGAACTCCGCCGACAACGAGTAACGGTGCCTCTCGGCAGGGGACGCGAGGTACAGGTATCCCGATACGTTAATAGACCGGCTTCTATATTGTATAATCTTCTTGGATTTGGTGTTACGACATGGCTGAATCAGATGGCATTATTGAATTAAAGGATGTGACCAAGGTGTATGACCTTGGAGAGGTTAAGGTTAATGCCCTGGACGGTATTTCTTTTCGGTGCGAGAAAGGTGAAGTAGTTTCCATCATGGGGCCATCCGGCTCCGGCAAGTCTACGCTTATGAATATAATCGGCTGCCTGGACCGCCCTTCTGGTGGAATTTACTGTCTGGATAGTCAGGATGTCTCCAGCCTCAGCGATAATGAGCTGGCGGTGATAAGAAATAGAAAACTGGGTTTTGTTTTCCAGTCCTACAACCTGTTGCCTAAAATGACGGCGCTGGAGAACGTGGAATTGCCGATGATGTATGCCGGCCACCGTCAGAGGCGGCAAGGCGCTATGGCGGCGCTGGAAGCCGTAGGCATCGGCAACAGGGCGCGCCATCACCCGACCGAAATGTCTGGCGGCGAACAGCAGAGAGTGGCTATCGCCCGCGCCCTGGTAAATAATCCGCGGATAATACTTGCCGATGAACCGACAGGCAACCTGGATACCCAATCCAGCCACAATATCATGGATGTTTTACTGGAACAGCGCAAAAAAGGGATTACTATCGTTATCGTTACCCACGAAGAAGATATCGCCTCTTACACGGAGAGGACGATCTATATCAGGGATGGAAAAATAGTAGAGGAAAAGAAGCGTTGAATATACTGGAGAGCCTTAAAACCGCTTGGCAGTCGATATTTGCCAATAAACTGCGGTCGTCTCTCACCATGCTGGGCATTATTATCGGAGTTAGCGCGGTGGTCCTGCTGGTGGCCCTGGGAAACGGATTCCAGAAAAGTATGCAGCAGACTTTTGAAAATCTGGGAGCCAGCGCTCTTTATGTTTCCGGCACTACAGATAAAACTGTTTCTATTATTCGTCCGTTGACTTTTGACGATGCGCAGGCGCTGGCAGATAAATCCCTGGCTCCGTCGATAGCCCTAGCTGCGCCTACCCTTAGCAAGGGAGTCAGTGCATCTTACGGCAATAATAACGTAAATGTGCAGGCTACGGGAATAACGCCGTTAATAGGTGAGATAAAAAAATATGATCTTTCAGCTGGCAGATTCATAACCGACCAGGACCTGGCAGCCAGGCAGAATGTGGTGGTGCTCGGCTGGCAGACGGCCCAGGACTTATTCGGGAATCAAACGGCAGTGGGCCAGACCATACGTGTCGCCGGTGGTAGATACCAGGTTGTCGGCGCCGTAGCGAAAATGGGTGGTTTCACTGGAGACAGCTTTATACTGATGCCACTTACCACTATGCAATCCAAAATATCAGGCGGCAACAATATCCAGCAGATTGCGGTAAAGGCGGCCAGTCCCGACCAGGTGGATGCGGCTATTGCCGAGATAACCTCCATCATGAGAGCGCGGCATTTTATCGGGTCGGGGGCTTCAGATGATTTCCAGATCAGGGACATGCGCGATGTACTTAATCAATTGCAATCACAACTGGCTGCCTTTTCTTTTTTCTTAAGCAGCGTCGGCGCCATCTCGCTTCTTGTAGGCGGCATCGGAATTATGAATATAATGCTGGTTTCGGTGTCCGAACGCACACGAGAAATCGGCATACGCAAAGCCATCGGTGCTAAAAGGCGTGATATTTTAATCCAGTTTCTAATTGAAGCAGCGGCACTGAGTCTGTCCGGCGGTTTGATTGGCTTAGCCCTGGCGTTATTCTTCTCGTTGTTCCTGAAGAACGTTGCATTTGGAGAGTTAACCGTTGGGGCTCAGATTTCAGCGGGCATTGTCATACTGGCGCTGGCTGTGTCCATTGGAATCGGCGTCATATCCGGCACCTATCCGGCTTTTAGAGCCGCCCGGCTCGACCCCATCGAATCTCTGCGCCACGAGTAGAGCGTTTCTATCTATTCATCCACCGTGCCATAGCATAGCAAGGTATTGCATTTCCCCTTAACCGCAGGTAGAATTCGGTGACTTTTACTATCGGAAGTATTCGGAGGTGAGTTTTGACGGTAAAGATTGTCACTGACAGCGGCTCGGATATACCGCTCGAGCTGGCTAAGAAACTGGGTATAACCATTGTCCCGGTGTACATCTATTTCGGTGATAAGGCATACAAAGACGGAGTAGACATAGGGCCGGATGAGCTGTACAAGAAATTGGTGGAAGGCCCGATTTATCCCACCACCACGCAGCCGATGCCCGCTGACTTTGCTGAGACGTATACCGCTCTTGCCAAAGATGCTGAGGCTATTGTTTCCATACATCTACCGACTAAAGTCAGCGGCACCTATAACGCAGCGCTGCAGGGGCTCGAGATAGCCAAGCCCAAGTGCGAAGTGCATGTATTTGATAGTTTGTCGGTATCAGTAGGTCTGGGGCTAATAGTTTTAGCAGCGGCTCGAGTAGCTAACAGTGGCGGTAAGCTGGCAGAGGTTTTGGAGGAGACGAAGAAAGCTATCGGTAAGACTCAAATCCGGGGACTGCTTGACACGCTGCAATATCTACTCAAGGGCGGGCGCATAACCAGGACCAGGGCGCTGGTAGGCGCACTGCTGAATGTAAAGCCCATACTTAAAATGCGCGATGGTGAACTCATTCAGGCAGGTATGGCTCGCTCGTACACCAAGGGTGTAGAGCAGGTATTCAAGTTTGTTAAGAATTATCCCAATCTGATGGAGGTTGGCATAGCCCAGAGCACGGTCCCCGAAGAGGCTGAAAAGCTCAAGAAAATGCTGGGGTCTGTCATCGACGAGAAACACATTTTAATGACCAGAATAGGCGCCGGATTGGGCGTACACGGCGGGCCAGGTACCATCGTAGTTGCTGCCATGGGCGCCTAACCTTCATTGGGTGTTTGACCCATGCTGGCGCCAGCAGTGACTATTTCTTTGGTTTCTCCAGCATCTCTTTCATAGGTGACCAGTAGTAGTCATGCCACCCCTGCGAGACATCTTCGTAACGTTCCTCGGGGACTTCGGTCTGGGTAAAAGTTAGTTTCGTGGTGCCCTTGCTTTCTTCAAGCAAGAAAGTAGCCTTTGAGTAGTGGCCTTCCGGCCAGTCGTTGTACCGCCACGACTGAACGATCTTGTGGTCGGGCACCAGTTCGAGATTTACACCTTCGATTTCGCCCTCATAAATACTGAATTTGGCGCCAACTTTTTTGCTTATTTTCGCTTCAGCACCGACAAGCTCCGCGTGTTTTTTCGAGTCCATAAGCGTCTCGTATACTTCATGTGGAGTGGCTTTAAACGTCACTGTCTGGTGGATTGTTTTAGTCTTCATTTTTCACTGACTCCTGTTCGTCAAGCTTGTGCATTAACCGACATTCGTTGAATTGTAGCACCTATAATTGATATGGAACAATAAATCATAGTGTGAGCGGCTGATTGAAGGCAAACTGGACAATGGGCATTCGAAAACTGCTATAATTTCTCACCGGGAGCTTAAATACTGTATCCGGAGGAGCAGACATGGAAAAAAAGATTAAGGTAGGTGTCATTGGTGCCACCGGAATGGTTGGCCAGAACTTCATAAGACTGTTGAACAATCACCCCTGGTTCGAGGTGGTGCATCTGGCAGCATCGGCAAATTCGGCCGGCAAGAAATACAGCGAGGCCGTTGCCGGACGCTGGCACATGAGGGAGGACATTCCGGAGGAAGTTAGAGACGTAGTGGTTGAAGATGCCAGCAATATCGGGAAAGCAAAGGGAAAGTGCAGCATCATCTTCTCGGCGGTTGAAATGGATAAACAGGCAATTATCGCCATGGAATCAGAATACGCCGCCAAGGGATTCGCCGTAGTCTCCAACAACTCCGCTCACCGGCATACGGAAGACGTGCCGGTGCTTATACCGGAAATCAACGCCGACCATCTCGATATTATTCCCGCCCAGCAGAAAAATCACGGCTGGAGCCAGGGATTCATTGTGGTCAAACCTAATTGCAGTATTCAGAGCTATATGCTGCCTATCTACGCGCTGATGAAAGCCGGTTATGCGGTAGATAAGATGATTGTCACCACTCTTCAAGCGCTGTCCGGCGCCGGCTATCCCGGGCCGGCTGCTATCGACCTGGTAGACAACATCGTCCCGTATATCTCCGGTGAGGAAGAGAAATCAGAGGTGGAACCGAAGAAGATTTTCGGCAAGATAAAGAACGGCAGTTTTGTCGACGATGAAAGTATCAAGATTTCAGCGCACTGCAACAGGGTTGCCGTGACCGATGGACATACGGCTTGCGTCAGCCTCCAGTTTGCCGGCAAAAAACCGGAGATGGATCAGATTATCAGTATCTGGCAGAATTTCACGGCTTTGCCGCAGGAATTGAAACTGCCCTCGGCGCCTATCCCGCCGATGATATACCGTACGGAGGTCAACCGGCCGCAGCCGCAGAAGGACAGGAATGCCGGCAGAGGCATGACGGTCTCCGTGGGCAGACTGCGAAAATGTAATGTCTTCGACTACCGCTTTATCGGTCTGCACCATAATACGGTTCGGGGCGCGGCGGGTGGCGCCATACTCATCGCCGAGCTTCTTAAAGCCAAGGGATTAGTCAAATAAAATCCCTCTCAATCTCCCTTTAGGAAAGGAAGAAACTCTCCCCCTTTGGAAAAGGGGGACTAAGGGGGATTTTCCTCCTACCACCCAGTTGCCATTTAGGTTCCTCACGTGGCATAATGCTAACCTGGTTTATTGCTTTCCACATTGAGCCGGTAAAACGATGAAAAAACTGCTCTCCGGAAACGAAGCCTTTGCCCTCGGAGCCTATCATGCCGGCGTTATGGTGGCAGCAGCCTATCCCGGTACGCCCAGCACCGAAATACTTGAATCGATAGCCCGCTTTGACGATGTCTACGCGGAGTGGTCGACGAATGAGAAGGTGGCTATGGAGCTGGGCATGGGAGCCGCTTATGCTGGAGTTCGAGCTCTGGTATCCATGAAGCAGGTGGGACTGAATGTAGCCAGTGATCCTTTTATGGCGGCATCTATAACCGGCATTAATGGTGGACTGGTGGTGATTGTAGCCGATGACCCTGGTGTCTTCAGCACCCAGAACGAGCAGGACACGCGCCACTATGCCAAACTGGCTAAGGTGCCCATGCTTGAGCCCAGCGACAGCCAGGAAGCCTATGAATTGATGGCTGTTGCCTTTGAACTCAGTGAGCGGTTCGATACGCCGGTGCTGGTGCGCTCCAGCACCCGCATTTCTCATTCCAAGTCCGTGGTGGAGACGAACCGGAGCCGGGTGGCGCCGGCAAATCCAGCCAGCTTCAAGCACGATGTAGAGAAATATGTCATGCTGCCAGTTCATGTCCGTCTCCGGAGGCCGGTCGTCGAGCAGCGCCTGGTCAAGCTTACTGCCTATGCCGATACCTTTCCCGGCAACCAGATAATCAAGGGAGAATGCCACCTCGGTGTGGTCAGCAGCGGCGTTGCCTACCAGTACGCCAGAGAGGCATTTCCCAGGGCTTCTTTTCTTAAGCTGGGCATGACCTATCCGCTGCCGCGGAAGTTACTCCAAGAGTTCGCCGCACAGGTGGACAGGCTAATCGTTATTGAAGAGCTCGACCCATTCCTGGAGGAAAATATACTGGCCATGGGTATAAAGGTGACGGGAAAGGAGTTCATCCCCAGAATCGGTGAGTTGAATCCGGGCATTGTCGAGGCAGCCGGTTACCGTGCTGGACTATTAGCCAAGCCTTCACGCAGGCAGGTGCCGCTGCCGCAGGGATTACCGGGACGGCCCCCCGTCCTGTGCGGCGGTTGTCCGCATGCCGGCATATTCTTTGTGCTTAACACCATAGGCCAGAGGTCCAAGCTGCTGGATGCCAGAGGCAAGTCGGAAGAGCAAGGGAAGTTGATTATCACCGGCGATATCGGCTGCTATACGCTGGCTACCTATCCGCCGCTGCGCGCTATGGATACTACCGCCTGTATGGGTGCGGGCATCGGTCAGGCTCTGGGAATGGAGAAGGCCGGCGTTGAGGGCAAGGTGGTGGCTGTTATCGGCGACTCCACGTTCCTCCATTCCGGTATTACCGGCGTGGTCGATGCCGTCTACAACAAATCGGGAGTGACGATTATCATACTGGATAACGGCACTACGGCTATGACCGGACACCAGGACCATCCCGGAACGGGAGTTTCAGCCAAGGGCAAAAAGACCCGGATGGTTGAGCTGGAGCGGCTGGTTAAAGGCGTCGGAGTTAACGACGTCAAGGTAGTTGACGCCTTTGATATGAAAGCTCTTAGAGCGGCGGTGAGAAGTTCGCTGGATAACCCTGAGCTGTCTGTCATAATAGTCCGCGGAGCTTGCTCGGTACGGCTGCGAAAGCGCTCCGGCCAAAGAGCTGTTGATATAGAAAAATGCGACGACTGCGAGACGTGCCTGAGAATCGGCTGTCCGGCAATACAAAATCTGGATGAGCAGATTTACATCGATGCCGCGCTGTGTGCTGGTGCTGCCTGTACCATCTGCGAGCAGCTCTGCCCCAAAAAGGCAATAGGCCCATTGACTGCTGTCGGAGAGTCGAAGTGAAAAAGCAGGACTTGCTTATGGTGGGCGTAGGCGGGCAGGGTATAGTTCTGGCCAGCGATATACTGGGTGAGGTGGCACTGGCTGCCGGTTATGATGTCAAGAAAACGGATACGTTGGGTATGGCACAGCGAGGCGGCAGCGTCGTCAGTCATGTTCGTATATCTGATAAGGTGTGGTCGCCTTTAATCAAAGAAGGCGAGGTCGATATACTGGTCGCTTTCGAGAAATTGGAGGCAGCCAGGTGGAGCTACTATTTACACGAGGGCGGTGCCTCCATTGTCAATAATCAGTCGACGCCGCCATTGTCGGTGAGCCTAGGGACCCAGCGGTACCCGGGCGATAAGGAGATAGAGGGCATATTGCGGCAGTGGGCTGAGCGTTTTTACTTCGTTGATGGCACCCGCCAGGCTAAGGAACTGGGCGATATCAGGACGCTGAATATGATTATGCTGGGCTGTTTATCTTCGTTTCTGCCCATTGGCATTGATGTTTGGAAAGACTGCATTTCTCAACGGCTGTCACCCAACATTCTAAAAATGAACATGGTCGCCTTCGATAAAGGCAGGGAGGAGATGTCTCGTGCCGGTGTCAGATAATGTCAGCAAACGCATGATGGAGGGGTCGTGGATACGGAGGATGTTCGAGGAAGGGGCTAATCTCAAAAAGCGATACGGTGAGAAGGATGTTTTCGACCTGTCCCTGGGGAATCCGGTCATGGAGCCGCCGCCTGAGTTTAACCAGGAATTGAAGAAGCTGATGAAAAAACCTGTGCCGGGTATGCACAGATATATGGAGAATGCCGGTTATGCAGACACACGAGCCGCCGTTGCCGTACAGCTCTCGCACGAGACCGGCATTAAATTCTGCGGCAACGATATTGTCATGACCTGCGGCGCTGCCGGCGGCTTGAATGTGGTATTGAAGACAATACTGAATCCCGGAGACGAGGTGATTGTGTTCGCTCCTTACTTCATGGAATTCGGCAACTACATAGATAATCACGGTGGAGTTATCAAGGTCTTGCCCACGAATGAGCAATTTGTGCCGAAGCTGGATTCCCTTGAAGCCGCCATTTCGACCAAGACAAAAGCCGTCATTATCAATTCTCCTAATAACCCGACCGGCGCGGTCTACAGCCGGGACCTGGTGATGCAATTAGGCGAGCTGCTGCGTCGAAAAGAGGCTCAAAACGACAAGCAGATTTATCTTATAAGCGACGAGGCATATCGCAAAATCATATTTGACGGGTTGCCATACCCGCCTGTTTTCCATCACCACCGCCACACCATAGTTGTTCATTCCCATTCCAAAGACCTGGCGCTACCTGGTGAGCGCATTGGTTATATCGCCATACATCCGGATTGCAGCCAGCATGATGAGCTGGTCAACGGCTTTATTTTCTGCACCCGGATTTTGGGATTTGTCAATGCACCGGCGTTGATGCAGCACCTGGTGAAGAACCTGCAGCATGTCACCGTCTCTATAGCCGATTATCAAAAGAAGAGGGATTTTCTTTATGGCAATCTTGTTGACCTGGGCTACTCGGTGGTAAAGCCGCATGGTGCTTTCTACATGTTTCCTAAGTCGCCGGTAGAGGATGACGTTGCCTTTGTCAACGAGCTGCGGCAGTGGAATGTGCTGGTGGTGCCGGGGCGGGGCTTCGGCACACCGGGCTATTTTCGCATTTCGTACTGCGTTGATGACAAGACCTTAAAAGGTTCTCTGGACGGCTTCAAAAAAGCAGCCAAAAAATTTGGCTTGCGTTAATATATTATGGATAAGAAAACTGATAAACAAAAACCCGGAGCAAATGCCGCTGTGGGCGCCAATGCCTCTGACAATGTAGCAGCCTTGAAGGCAAAAGCCGGTAGTGAGCCTATCGCCAAATTTTTAGACATAAAGTTGCTGGAGTTATCCGAGGGCTATGCCAGAGTATCGGCGAAGCTTAAGCCCGAATACCTTAACTTCAATAACCTGGTCTTCGGCGGCATTATCATGGCTGTGGCTGACCAGGCTTTCGCCTACGGCACCAACTCCGTAATCACTCCTAACGTAGCCTCGCAGTTCAACATCCATTTTGTCGCCAGCGCCGATGTGAAAGACGAGCTTATCGCCGAATGCCGTGTGGTCAGGGCCGGCAGGCGGGTCTGCATCTCCGAGATGATGGTGACCAACCAGGACGGCAAGCTCATCGCCAAAGCCACCGGCACCACAATTCCCCTGGTCTAGTATTGCTCCTTTTCCTCCTGGATTGATGGGACCTCTCCCTTTCGTAAGGAGAGACTGAGAGTGATTTTAAATCCCCCTTAATCCCCCTTTTTCTAAGGGGGAGAGTAGCAACGGGCAAAAACCAGCTTCTCCCTTTCGCAAAGCTAGCAACTAACCTCTCCCTTTCGTAAAGGGAGATTGAGAGGGATTTTCTAATTTAGGATTTAAACTTTTATCCATATTAGACGGACCCTGATCTGGTTGACAACGTTCAACATTTATTGCTATCATTCTAAACACCATGGTCGAAATGCATAACCTGACTCGCAGCTATAGCTGGTTTTTCTTTGGCTTTTGGTTTAGCACGCCTCGGCGCGGGTCTGGGATGGCATCGACCTAAAAAACAGCAGCAAAATATCTAAGGCAAAAAGAGCCTCCCGCCCCGCGGGAGGCTTTCTGTTTTTAAATGTTCCCTCTCCCTTGAGGGGAGAGGGTCAGGGTGAGGGTGAAAAAAATTAAGGAGTTACAATCATGATAGTTGAAATGAGAACCGGCGCTCCTCAAGCAGAAGTAGACGACGTCGTGCAGCGGGCCAAGGAGCTAGGGCTGGGCGTCCAGTTGAATCTGGGCACCAACAAGGTGGTCGTCGCTTTGCTGGGACCCAATACCGGCCAGCTGCCTATTGACATCTTTGCCGTTCTCCCCGGTGTGGAGAGCGTGACCAGGATTATGAAGCCGTACAAGCTCAGTGCCCGCGAGTTCAAACCGGAGAACACCGTAGTTTCCGTCAACGGGGTTCAAATCGGCGGCAAGCGCATTGTGGTCATGGCCGGCCCCTGTGCCGTCGAAGGCGAGAAACAGCTCATGGCGGCAGCCATGATGGTTAAGGAGGCTGGAGCCTGCATTCTACGAGGCGGCGCCTATAAACCGCGCACCTCACCTTTTGCCTTTCAAGGTCTGGAGGAGGCCGGTCTAAAGATGTTACAGCAGACCAAGCAGCAATTCGGCATGCCTGTAATCACTGAGGTGGTGGCACCTCATGATGTCGACAGGGTATCGCAGTATGCTGACATACTCCAGGTCGGAGCCAGGAATATGCAGAACTATGCGCTACTGACCGAAATCGGTAAGAGCCGGTGCCCTGTTCTACTTAAGCGGGGCTTATCGGCTACGGTTACCGAATGGCTTACCGCCGCCGACTATTTATTGGCTGGTGGCAATGACCGGGTTATTTTATGTGAGAGGGGCATCAGGACCTTCGAGGACAGCACTCGTTTTTCTCTGGATATCGGCTCGATTCCCGTGATAAAGAAATCCAGCCACTTGCCTTTAGTTGTCGACCCCAGCCACGCCGCCGGACATTATTCTCTGGTGCCCGCGCTGGCTAAAGCGGCTATAGCCGCCGGTGCCGACGGTCTCCTCATCGAAGCCCATCCCAACCCCAAGGAAGCCCTGGTGGATGGCCTCCAATCGCTGACACCGTCGGACTTTGCCCGGTTGATGACCGAGCTTAAGCTCATTGCCGAGGCGGTGGGGAGGTATATTTAGCTGGCCGGTCACAAAAACAGAACTTCTCAGGTAGCAACAGGCTGCAATTACTTCGCAGGCCACCTGACCTGAAATCATCATAAACTATTAGTCGTATAGAGGGTCTAGCAGCTTACCGGATTATAACTACTTCTTATATTTTGGATCGTATTGAAAGGCCACCCTGACCCTTGCCCGATAGCTGGTAATCTTGCCATTCTCAACGTGCACATACAGCTTCCGTACATCGGCAACGTGTATCTCATGCAATGTCTTCGCTGCCGCCGCTACAGCATTTGCAATAGCCTTTTCGAAGGACTCGCGACTGGATCCGATTAACGTGACAACCTTACCTACAGACTCTTCCATGATAACCTCCTTGCTTTTATTGCTGTATCCATTGTAGCACTCTCCATCAAGGTTTCAATAAAATATGAACAAAAGTGTACCTTTAAGCTGAGTTTATCCGGGTAGCAGAATGCGCCGATATACTTCAGGTCGGAGCCAGGAATATGGAGAACAACGCGCTACTGACCGAAATCGGCAAGAACCGGTGTGATGGCTGAGCTTAAGCTTATTGCTGAGTCGGTGGGGAGGTGTATGTAGCGGCAGGTCAAAATAATAAAAATTATCCCGATGAATTAGAATGGCTATTTAACAATCGTGAGAATCTATATTTGTTTAGTCATACACTTTTGAAATTCATTAGCGCTGATAATTTAAAATATAAAGTACTTACGACCCTAATTTAACTTCATTTGGAATCTTTTCTATCTCGTTATTAATGGCCTTTAAAATAGTCCAGATTTTTGTGCCCAGTGTAACTAAATCATTACCATAATAATCGATAATGGGTTTATCAATATTTTTGTTTGTTGACCACTCGTTTAACAATAACCTATATTTGTCTATTTCAGATGATAATCCCATTATGTGAGATGCCTCATCATTCAATTCCAAAAGCATGGGAAACCCATTTATTTGTTTTTCAATTTTACTTAAAGCGCCCAATGCCTTGGCAAAAGTACCCTCAATGTGTCTCTTATTGAATGGATAGACTAATTTTGCAGCATCATATTTTCGTATAGCATAACCATATTCCCAGTTATAATATCCATATATCTCGTCAAATACAGATATGTCATCTTTGAATTCTTCCCCTTCTAGAAGTTCATGTTTTTTAAGTTTATTATCAAGATTCCCAAATAAATCGTGTGTGTAAAGATACAAAATCCAATTTAGTTCTCTTCTAAAATGTATTAAATTTGCTTTTATACGTCTTAATTTATCCACCTCTTTATTTTGGGCATAATCTTCCGTTGTAATAGATGTATTCTTTTTCCCTTTCCAGAATACTTTTTTAAACCAAGGCCAGAAATAATATATCCATGAAGAAATACCGATGATAAGAAGTATGCCACCAACAACCCATAAAACAATGGCCACTATCATATTCGTTATTCCAGCCATATCCAACCCCCACCCGATAAGGAGAATTGCGATACCGATAATAGTTGATGGCCATTTGACTTTTTGCATGCCGCTATTCTACCACAGTCTGCACTTGCACCAAGTATATAAGCCCGTATAAATTTATAACAGACCTTTGACAACAGGTAACCACAAATATACAATGGCGTTTGCTTCCAGTTTCTATCAGGAGGTGTAATTATGCTGCCGGAAGAGATAAGCAAATTCATCGGGAAAAGCATCGGTGTTGTTGCCTGCGAGGTGGAGAAGGGGTCTATCAAGCGCTTTGCCGATGCCGTGGAAGAAACCAATCCGCTTTACTGGGACGAAAAACATGCCGGGAAATCGAGATACGGTTCGATTATCGCGCCTCCCGGCTTCTTCGGCTGGCCGGTCAATCTGCCCAGAGGCATGACCTTCCAGCGGCCCACTGATATCAGCGACCCTCCGGAAGTTGCCGAGGGTATGAGGGCGGCACTGGCTAAAGGAGGCTACTGGCGCGTTGTCGATGGCGGCATAGAGTACGAGTTTTTCCTGCCGGTCCGCGCCGGCGATATGTTGTCAGCCAAATCAATGATTAAAGACGTCACTGAGCGGGAAGGCAAAACGGGCAAGATGGCTTTTGTAATTATCGAGACAACTTATCATAACCAGAAAGATGAGCTGGTGGCTATAGCCCGCGCCACTGCTATTTATCGCTAGCATTCGAGGAGGAATAAGATGGCTAAACAACTTTACTGGGAAAATGTTGAGGTAGGCGGTGAGGTAACGCCGTTACCAAAAATAGCTACCACCCGTATGCTGGTCAAATGGGCGGGCGCCTCGGGCGACTTCAATCCGCTTCACTATGACGCCGCCTTTGCTGCTGTTCAGGGAGTGGGCAGCCCCATTGTCCACGGCGCCTTGAAGCGACAGTGGCTGGTCCAATTGATGACCGACTGGATGGGTGAGCAGGGTACGCTGAAGAAATTCGCCTGCAGCTACCGTGCCATGGACTGGCCGCGGAAGATGGCCACGCCGATGACACCTGAAGAAGGCGAGACCTGGCAGTGCAAGGGTAAGGTCACCAAGAAATACGCCGAGGGCGGTGAGCACTGCGCGGACTGCGATATCTGGATTGAGAACGGCAAGGGCGAGGTGACCACTCCCGGTACGGCTACCGTCATACTGCCGAACAAGAGTTAGCTTTTTGCGAATCGTTTGAACTCAAAAATATTCCAAAAGGGGTATAGTAATGGATATTACCAGACTGATTTTATGGGTAATGGGAGTAGTCATGATAGCTATCGGACTGCCCCTTTTTTATTTAGGAAGATATTTTCGAGCACCTGAAAATGAAAAGAAACAAAAAGCGAGAGATATGCAGGTTATCGCCATAATCTGGATGGCAGCGGGAGTGCTGATTTATCTGGGAATTCTCATCCCGATATTTGTTGTTAAATCTTAAACAAGTTTATCTTTGCGTAAAATAAAAACGAAAAGGAGTTAAAAAATGGGCGATAGACTGAAGGGCAAAGTAGCTGTGGTCACCGGCGCCGGCGGCGGCATCGGCCGGGGTGAATCTCTGGCGCTGGCATCCGAGGGTGCCAAAGTGGTGGTCAATGACCTCGGCGGCACCGTTGCTGGTACGGGCACTTCCACGTCGGCAGCGGATAAAGTAGTAGACGAAATCAAGAAGATGGGTGGAGAAGCCGTAGCCAACTACGACTCGGTGACCACGCTGGTCGGCGGCGAAAACATTATCAAAACTGCCGTCGACAAATTCGGCAGGCTGGATATACTGGTCAACAACGCCGGAATTCTCCGCGACAAGATGATATACAACATGACCGAGGAAGACTGGGACCTGGTGATGAAAGTGCATCTCTACGGCCACTTTTTCACCACCAAGTTCGCCTGTGCTCTTTTCAGGGAACAGAAAAGCGGGCGCATCATAAATACATCATCACTTGCCGGACTGGGCGCCACCTTCGGTCAGGCGAATTACGGCGCTGCCAAGGAAGGCATTGTCGGCTTCACCCGGCAGGTATCCAGAGACATGGGCAGGTATGGCGTGACCTGCAATGCTATCAGGCCCAATGCCGGCACTAGGATGACGTTGAGCGATGAGCTGAAAGCCGCCTGGAAGAAGGCGGGAAGAGAGGCTATCATCGCCGCCATGGAGAAGATGGACCCCAACGACATCGCGCCGCTGGTCGTCTGGCTGGCATCTGACGCTGCCGCTAATGTAAACGGCCGTACTTTCTTCGTTCAGACGGGAACGGTGGCTCTATTTTCCGAGCCGGTGCAGGAAAAAGCATTGGTCAAGATCGGTGGCTGGACGATTGACGAGCTGTTCGACTTCATGCCCGGCACGCTGGCAGCCGGCCTGGTAAACCCGGCACCACCGAAGGCAGAGTAAACGAAAATCAAAATTTAAAAACCAAAGGTCAAAAGTACAAGTAAAAAATCAAAGAGAGAGATATTGCGATAGCTTTCAATCTATTGACAGGCTGAATCTGTTATGATACTATCTCGTTTCGTGAAGTTCGAAATGCAGACTCAGGCTCGCAGTTTTAATTTATTTTTCTTCTTTTTCTTTAGCCTGCCTGCCGTTGCGCCTGGGAGCACATCGAACTAAACCATAGAGCAGGAATAAGATAAAACAGAAAGTAAAAGCCTCCCAGGCGGGAGGCTTTTTTGTTAAGGGGCAGATTAAGGCATTAGGCTATGGCTGATAGCGAGACGATACCGCAACTGATAAAGAGCAACTGCGAGAAGTGGGGTCAGAGGACTGCCATGTCCATGAAGCACCGCGGCATCTGGCGGCGATATAGCTGGAAAGAATATTACGAAAATGTGAAATCCTTCTCTTTGGGCTTGATAAGCCTGGGCTTTAAGCCCGGAGACGTGGTCTGCATCATCGGCGACAATGAGCCGGAATGGTTCTGGGGAGAGTTTGCAGCCCAAGCCGCTGGCGGTATCGCCACCGGCATTTTCGTCGACGCCATACCTTCCGAAGTGAAATACGTCGCCGCTCACGCGGGTGCCAAATTCGCCATTGTCAATGACCAGGAGCAGACCGATAAATTCCTTGAGATAAAGGAGGAACTGCCTTCGCTGAAGAAAGTGATTTACTGGGACCCGAAGGGGCTGAAAAATTATCCAGAGACTTTGCCAATTGCCAAAAATGAATTTGTTAATAAAATGTGTGATCTATTGCTAAAATGCGAGGATAGTTTAAATTTCCCCATTAGCCACGAACAGATCGAAAGGCTTTCCCGAGTCAAAGAACTAAAGAACGTTGAAATCCATAAAGAGAAAATACGCAGCCAACTCAATGAGTTTATACCTATATTTGAAAAAATGAGTCGCGAAAACATCACCATTAAAAGGCCTGACGGTCATCCTGATAAGATAATTCTTACGCCTGACGATGAGAAGCTTATCGAAGATGCGATACTCTTTTTAAAAGAGGGATTATGGCCAACGGCGTTCTTACTGAATTTTGTCGACGTTGTTGATCAGGGCAAGGAATACGAAAAAAAGCATCCGAAATTATTCGAGCAGAATGTGAAGAAGGGGAAAGGTAGTGACACCGCCTTTATTTACTATACCTCCGGTACTACCGGTTTGCCCAAAGGGGCGGTGATTACCCATAAAGCGCTGATAAATACCTCTCGGGGATTTGTTGACCGTTTTCCGTTTACGGGCAACGATGATTTGGTCTCTAACTTCCCGCCGGCCTGGGTGGGCGACAGCTTTTTTGCTACCGTACCCCATTTGCTGACCGGCGCCAGGATTAACTTTCCCGAGGAGCCGGAGACAATTGCCGAGGATACGCGGGAGGTCGGCCCCGACTTTGTTATCTACGGGCCTCGTCAATGGGAGAGCCTGGTCAGCGAAATCCAGGTGAAAATAACCGATGCCAACCCCATAAAGCGCTTCTTTTATAACCTGTTTATGCCGGTAGGCTATAAGATGGCCGACCTGAGCTTCGAAAGCAAGACACCGGACTTGTTCTGGCGGACGCTGTACGGATTAGCGTACGCATTGCTTTTTAGACCACTGAAGGATAGGCTGGGGTTGGTTAAAGCCAGACTGGCCGTTACCGGCAGCTCGGTGCTCAGCCTGGATACCTTCCGCTTAATACATGCCATTGGCATTGAACTGAGACAGAACTATGCCAGTACCGAAGCCGGCTTTATCTCCTCTCACGGCAAAGGGGAGATTGATTTTCAGAGCGTGGGCCGGCCGGCATCAGGCGTGGAAGTTAGAGTGACCGATGAAGGAGAACTGCTGGTCAGAAGTGAATGTCTTTTCAAAGAATACTTTAAGGACCCGGAGAAGACGGTGGCGGTGGTAGTAAACGGCTGGTGCCGGACAGGCGACGCGGTTAACATCAATGACCAGGGACACCTGATATTCATGGACCGCGTGGAACACATGGGTGAGCTGGCTTCCGGCACGAAGTATGCACCTCAGTATATCGAGGGCAGGCTCAGGTTCAGTCCCTACATAAAAGATGCCATGGTTGTGGGTGGCAAGGAGAGAGGCTTCGTTGGCGCCATAGTCAATATAGATTTCGCCATGGTGGGCAAATGGGCAGAGCGTCACGGTCTTCCGTATACCACTTTCGTCGACCTGTCCCAGAAAAAAGAAGTTGCCGATCTGGTACAGAAGGACTTAATCCGCGTGAACAGCTATTTGCCGGAGGGTTCCAGAGTCAGGAAATTCGTCCTGCTGCATAAGGAGTTCGACGCCGATGAAGCCGAGCTTACCAGGACCAGAAAACTGCGCCGGGACTTTGTGGAACAGCGGTATAAGGACTTGATTGAGGCAATGTACGGAGATAAAAAGAACGTGACTGTCGAGGCACCCGTGACATACAGAGACGGTAGACACGGTGTGGTCAGCACGGCTATCAACGTCAGGCAGGTGAATTAAATGGCTGAACTGCTTCAATATACTATTACGGGTTTAGCAGTGGGCATGGTTTATGCGCTTATCGCCCTGGGTTTTGCCTTAATATGGAAGTCCAGCAGCGTGGCTAACCTGGCACTGGGGCAGCTCGTTTTGATTTCCTCATGGTTTACCTACGGTATGCTGGTGCAGGCCAAGTTTCCCTACTGGGTCGGACTGCCGCTGACTATTGTCTTTGCCGTATTCCTGGGCTGGGCTATAGAGCGATTCACCTTACGTCCGCTGATTGCTCAACCGATATTGGCGTTGATTACGGTAACGCTGGGTGTGGCCTATTTTCTTGAAGGCCTGGTTACTTTTGTCTGGCCCGTAAGCGTCGCTCGTTTGCCTCGTCTTTTCCCCCAGCAGCCGATTCATATCGGTCCGGCAGTAGTTTCTCAGGAATATATGTGGGCGGCGGTCATATCTCTAGCGCTGTTTGGCCTTCTATCCTTGTTTTTTAAATACCACAAGATGGGTATAGCCATGAGGGCGACCGCTGACGACCAGATGGCGGTACAGGCATGCGCTATTCCGGTGACCAGCGTTTTTTCAATATCGTGGATTTTTGCCTGCGTGGTGGCAGCTATCGGTGGTGTGCTCGTCTCCAGCATTGGTGGCGTCACCTTTGGGCTGGTGGAGACCGGGCTGAAATCGTTCTCGGTGGTGATACTGGGCGGCCTGGATTCATTTATCGGCTGCATGGTGGCCGGACCGATAATAGGGTTGTGCGAAAACTTTGGCGGCGGCTATCTCACGCCGCTGATCGGGCCGGGGATTAAAGATATTATTCCGTTCATCATTATAATAATCGTCATGATTATCAAGCCTTACGGGCTTTTCGGCGAGACGCGGATAGAGAGGATATAAGTAATGGATTTACCCAGCGGTACGCGTAATTACGATTACGCCAGGGACATGGCCGTCCTGCGGACCAAGACTCACTGGGCATTTTTTATCGGATTTTTAATCCTTGTTTTTACCGCGCCGTTGTATTTACGTGATAACTGGCTGGGCATATTCAACTTAATAGGGATTACTATAATCGCTGTTACCGGTTTGAATATACTTATCGGCTACTGCGGACAGCTATCCATCGGGCATGCCGGTTTTATGGCGGTAGGTGCCTATACTACAGCAATTTTGACCAGCAGGCTTGGCCTTCCATTCTTAGCTGGACTTATTTGTTCCGGTTTCAGTGCCGGGCTGATAGGTATTATCTTCGGCTTGCCGTCGGTGCGGGTTAAAGGTTTTTATCTGGCGATTACCACCATTGCCGCTCAATTTATCATCATCTGGATTATCAACCACTGGTCGGTAACCGGCGGCTTTGTGGGCATGGACGTTCCCCGTGCCTCTATTTTCGGTTTCGTGTTTAGAAGTCAAGCCAGCCAGTTCTACCTGATTATGGTCATTGTGGCGCTGTGTATATTTCTGGCTAAAAATCTGGCCAGGGGCAGGGTGGGCAGAGCCTTTATTGCCGTCAGGGATAACGACCTGGCGGCTGAAGTAATGGGTATCAATCTGCTTTACTACAAGCTTCTGGCTTTCTTCATCGGCTGTTTTCTGGCTGGAATTGCCGGTGCCCTGCTCGCACACTGGACCGGCTTTTTGAATGCCGAGAACTTTACACTAACCGACTCTATACTGTATATAGGTATGGTGATTATCGGCGGACTGGGCACGACCATCGGTCCTATTCTGGGTGTGGTGGTTATACGACTTCTGCAGCAGGTGGTTATTTATATATCTCCATTCATTGAAAACGCCATACCCTCGCTGTCGACCGGCTTTACTACCGGCCTGGGGCCGATGGTGTTCGGCCTGGCCATCATATTGTTTCTAATTCTGGAGCCACGGGGGCTGGCGCATCGCTGGGCACTATTCAAGGCCGCTTACCGTCTGTGGCCGTTCTCATATTAAACGAGGAGGCATGAAGATGTAATGTTTATAAATAGTTACCGGGCGTAAAATATTTTTAGGAGGTTAATGCTTTGACTAAAAAATCGTTAATGGTAATTGGAGTTTTATGCTTGGCGCTGGTAATAGCGGTGATGCCCTTTGCCGGTGCTTGTGCCCCTAAAGCTCAACCCGGACAGGTATTGAAAATCGGTATGATGAACCCCTCTACGGGTAAAGCCGCTGAGAAGGGGCTTCCCATGATGAACGGTAACACCGACGTTATTAAATACATTAATACCGAACTGGGCGGCGCCGGCGGATACCCGATTGAGGCTACAATTCTAGATAGCAACTACGACCCTACTAAAGTGGTCACCATCGTTAATGGATTCATGTCTAGTGGCTGTCTGTTATTTACCACGGCGGCTTCTGCCGAGATGTCACCCGCTAAGGGGGCTGCCAACGAGGCGGGATTCCCGGGCATTTCCTGCTTCAGCTCGCCTTCGTTGTACCGGCCGCCAGCGCATATCTACGGCCAAACACCTGACTATGGCGATGACGCTATAGTTTTCGCTAACTACTACATGAAGAACATCTGGAAGGGTACGGGCAAGCCTAAATTTGCACTACTTATGCTTAACAATCCCACGGGATACGGGGCTCGAGATGCCTTCAAGGCCAAGGCTGACGAACTGGGCATTGAGGTCGTCTCCATGGATGAGCATGCGGCGACCACGACCTCTGAAATGGATACGCTAACGCGAGTTAAAGGCTTGACCCCGGACGTACTGTATATTTCCAGTACACCGGCGCCGACCGCGGTTATTATCAAGAATGCCAGAGACCTGGGCATGTATCCGGGCGTAACCATCGGTTGCTGCCATGCTGGCATGACCAAAGCTCTGATTGATTTGGGTGGTGCCGATGTCGTCGAAGGCGTTTATGGTGTATATCCAACGGTGCAGTGGGGAGATAATGTGCCGGGCATGGCCAAGATGGTGGAATATTGCCAGCAGTATCACCCCGAGAATGTAGGTAATGCTGACTATATGGTCTCGTGGGCACAGGGTCTGATTGTGGCCAAGGCTCTGGAGCTGGCGGTGAAGAACGTCGGCTATGACACGCTGGCCAAAGGCGATGCCGCAGCCTGGCAGGCCGTGGAGACCCAGGGCATACAAAAGCTGCAGAACTACGATGTTGCCGGACTTCATGGTGCTGTAAGTTACACACCCGGTGATAACAGGCTTGACAAATTTAATCGAGTTCTCCAGATAGTTAGCGGCAAAATTACTCCGCTGACTGACTGGGTGGAAGCGCCCCTGATTAAGTATGAAACGTACGACTGGTTTGGAAAGTAACGATTGTTGATTCTAGCAGGGTCTCCCCCGGAAAGGGGGAGACCCTGCCCAGAGCAGGCCATATGCTTAGACTGAACAGCATCGAAGTTGCCTATCTGAACGTGATAAGAGTTTTACACGGCATCTCTTTGGCTGTCGAGGACTGCACTGTGGTGGCTCTGCTGGGCGCCAACGGTGCCGGCAAAACCACCACGCTCAAAGCCATATCCGGCCTGCTTCAAGTTGAAGAGGGGGATGTGGTTGACGGCAGCATTGAGTGGGACGGACAGAGAATCGACAAAAAGAGTGCGGTTGAGATAGGCAAGCTGGGTATTGTTCAGGCGCTGGAAGGCCGGCGCGTCTTTGGGCATCTGACTGCTGAGGAGAACCTTATGGTGGGCGCTCATAACCGACGAGACGGTCATGCTATTAGAGAAGACCTGGGCATGGTTTATGGCTATTTTCCGCGGCTTAAAAATCTGCGCCATAACATTGCCGGCTATCTTTCCGGCGGCGAGCAGCAGATGCTGGTCATCGGCCGGGCAATGATGTCGGCGCCCAAGCTTATGATGCTGGATGAGCCGTCGCTTGGTCTGGCGCCGATGCTGGTGGAAGAGATTTATGCCATCATACAGCGATTCAATACTGAGAAGAAAACGTCCATTTTGCTGGTGGAACAGAATGTCAGAATTGCGCTCAAGATCGCCCATTACGGCTATGTCATGGAAAACGGGCGGGTGGTGCTCGATGGTACCGCCGATTTCCTGAGGAATAACGAAGACGTAAAGGAATTTTACATGGGCCTATCGGCGGTCGGCACCAAGAAGAGCTACCGGTCAGTCAAGCATTACAAGCGGCGCAAGCGATGGCTATAAACGTAAGTCAAAAATCAAAACTCAAATATCAAAAATTCAAGTTAAAAGTTTAAAAAATTATCCCCGCCCCTTTAGGGTGATGATGCTGGTAGCCAGTATTTTGGCCAATTCATTTGACTCTTTTAAAAGCTTATCAGTTGTCATCTTGTCCGCTTTACCTGAATCCCGCAGGAGACCTAACCAGAATTTTGTCTCATTAGCTGATTTCAAGGCATGACGAAAGAAATTAGCATAGTCTTTTCTTGAAGCGGCACCTTGAGACTCAACAACATTGGCTCCAATGCTGGTGGCACTCCGTAATAATTGCTCACCGATAACGCTTGAAACTTGCCCTTTAGGTAATTGGTCAACAAATGTGATTATATCCAACGCAAAACTGTAAACTCGCGTTTTGAGCATATCTCTAAATCTTGGCTTATCATTTTGCATTTTAACTTTTAATATTTAATTTATGCTGATATTATGACTCTAAAAGGCATGAAATAATTTTTAATTTTTTATTTGTACTTTTGACTTTTGGTTTTTAACTTTTAACTTTTTCTGTGCCTAAGTACGCCGATATGACCTGCGGGTTGTTTTTGATTTCTTCCGGTGTGCCCTCGGCAATCTTGCGCCCGAAATCAAGAACGGCAATCCTATCGGCTATGTCCATCACCACTCCCATGTCATGCTCCACCAGAATAATGCAGCTAACTCCGTCTCTGAGGACTGGTGTTTCGGGATAAGTTTCTCCCTGCCCCTCGAATATGTCTATGATGAACCGGGCGATGTCCTCTTTCTCCTCCAGGTTCATGCCGGCCATCGGTTCGTCGAGCAGCAGTATTTTCGGTTCCAGAGCCAGAGCGCGGCCAAGCTCAACACGTTTGCGCATTCCGTAGGGCAGTGTGCCGACCACTTTTTTTCTAATCGGCTCTATCTCCAGGAAGTCGATGATGTCCTCGACCGCTCGGCGATGTTCGATTTCTTCCTTATGGGCGGGACCGAAATATAGAGCGCTCGCGGCTGTGCTCTGCTTCATCAACACATGCCTGGCAGCCATGAGATTATCTAAGGCTGTCAGGCCGGAATACAGCTCGATGTTCTGGAAAGTCCTGGCTATACCCATTCTGGCTATCTTATCCGGTCGGAGACGGGTGATTTTCTTGCCTTCGTAGTATATTTCACCCTCTTGCGGCTTGTAGAAGCCGTTTATGCAGTTGAGTATGCAGGTCTTGCCGGCGCCATTTGGGCCGATAACAGCTAGAATTGCCTTATCTTTTACGTCGAGACTTACATCTATAAGGGCTCTAACTCCGCCGAAGGAAAGGCAGAGCTTTTCAATCCGCATCTTTATGTTATTCTCGCCTGCCATCTAATCGGGTCATATTAACATTACATTGACCATAATTCAAACAACTCCCTGGGGGAAATTTCAAATCACAAATTACAAATCCCAAATCCCAAACAAATTCCAATTTCCTAAACTGGGGCTGTTGTTTTGCTTTTAATGAACGTTTTGCTTAAAATATTACATCCGATTATTAATAACATGAGCAAGTTTGCTGAAAAGCTGCAGCGTGTCTATCGGGGCTCGGCGCCGGCTATGGGCTTCCGTAAGTCCGATGAAGCCGAAAGCGCTCCGCTATTAATCATTGCCAGTCTGACGAAAACGGGTACAACGGAGGCTAGTGCCTTAGTCGCTGCCGGCATCGATGCTGGCATTATCAGCGCTAAAGGTATCAGCGCCAAGAGCTTTGGAGAGTTGACCAAGGCTATAGGTGATGTTCCACTTGGGTTCTCACTGGAAAGCACCGAGAAAGAGGCGATTGCCAAGTCTATCGACCTGGGCTGCGATTTCGTGGTTTTTGGACTGAAAACTCCGCTCGAGGCAGTGAATAAGGAGGGACTGGGCAGGGTGCTTAAGCTAGAGCCTTCGCTGGAGCCGGGCTTGGTCAGGGCCATAAATGGGCTGCCGCTGGAAATTGACGGCGTGCTGGTAACCGGTGACGAGCCGGCTATTACCATCGAACGTTTGCTTATTTATCAGCGTCTCACGGAACTCCTGAACAAGCCCCTGTTAATAACTCTGAGTTCCACTGTCACCGCCGACGAACTCAGTGGCTTATTCAAAGCCGGTGTTAATGGGCTGGTGCTGCCTGAAGCGCTCTCGGCGGAGGTATTCGCCAACCTGAAGAAATCGGCGGCTGGTCTATCCCGTACTGTTAAACGTAAAACCAGGGCGGCGATTTTGCCTCGGGTGAGCGGTGAGCTGGAGACTGAGGCCGAGGAAGAAGAGGAAGAGGATATTTAGACATCCCGCTTATGGATGCCAGCTTCGGTCTATTTCTGCTTTCTGCTGCTGGAATATCACTTTCCGGCGTTATGATGCCCGGACCGCTTACTGCAGCTACCATAGCTAAAGGTTACCGAGAGCAAAACGCTGGCATTTTCATTGCTCTCGGCCATGCCGTTGTTGAACTGCCTTTGATGGCGCTCATCTATTTCGGTTTTGCCCATTTCTTCACCTCTCCCGAAGTTAAAAAGATCGTCGGTCTGGCCGGCGGCTTGATGCTGGTTTTTATGGGTCTGATGGTATTGAGAGGCTTTAGAAAAAACATGGCGGAAACTGCTGACCTGCCGTATAACTCGCTGGTAACCGGAATTATGTTGACCGGCGCCAATCCCTATTTCTTTCTGTGGTGGGCGACCATCGGCATAGCCCTGATAGTCACCGCGGCTCAGTTCGGCATCTGGGGTTTGCTCATTTTCGCCGTTGTGCACTGGTCATGTGATCTGGTCTGGGAACAGGTCGTTTCAGTCAGCGTTTTCAGGACCAAGCATCTGTGGACGCAAACGGTTCAACGTGTCGTCTTCGGTATCTGTGCTGCGGCTCTGGTCGGTTTCGGTATCTGGTTCTGCGTTTCGGTCTTTATCTAGCGGGGCGCTAGCATATCCGCTGCATCGCCTGGAAATACTTGCCCTCGGTCTTGATCGATGGAGCGATCACCATTTTGGCTTTGTGCATGTCCTTTATGTTGCGGGCACCGCATACGCCCATGGCTGTGTGCAGCGCACCGACGAAGTTTTCCGTGCCGTCGGTAGCTGAGGTGGGACCGAAAAGGAGGCGTTGTAGCGGTGCTCGAATGCCCGCCTTAATTCTGGTACCTCTGGGTAATGATGGGTGTGGGTGAGACATGCCCCAGTGATAGCCCTTCCCCGGAGCTTCTTCAGCCTGAGCCATTATCGACCCAAGCATTACTGCGTCCGCCCCCGAAGCAAATGCCTTGCACAGGTCGCTGCCGGTGCGCATGCCGCCATCGGTAATCACCGTTACGTATTTGCCTGTTTCGTTAAAGTAAGCGGCGCGGGCAGCGGCGCAGTTCATAGTGGCGGTTACTTGAGGTACGCCGACGCCGAGGACCTCTCTGGTGGTACAGGCGGCACCGGGGCCGACGCCGACCAGTAAGCCGGCGATGCCCGTTCTCATTAGTTCTAGGGCGGCGCTGTAAGTAACGCAGTTGCCGACTACGATGGGCAGCCCCAGGGTCTGACATAGATCGGAGAATATGAGACCGCGGTAGCTTTTGGAGACATGGCGGGCAGTAGTAACCGTGGACTGAACGAAGATTATATCGGCGCCGGCTTCTTTAGCCACCTGTGCCAGCCGCTTGGTATTGGCTGGAATCAGAGAGACGGCGCAGGTAGCTCCGGCACGCTTTATGGTCTGGACGCGCTCACCGATAAGCTCGTCTTTGACGGGTTCTGAGTAGACTTTCTGCAGCAGTGCAGTAACTTCTTTATCAGGGGCTTGAACGATTTGAGCCAGAATCTCTTCAGGATTTTTATATCTCGCCTGTACACCGTCGAGGTTGAGAACGGCGAGCCCGCCGAGCTTATGCAGCAGAATGGCGAAGTTTGCATCGACTGCAGCGTCCATGGCAGCAGCCAGGATAGGGATGGAGAAAGTGAAGTCTCCGATTTTGAAATCTGTGTTTGTCTGGTCGGGGTTGATGGTTACGTCACCTGGGACAATGGCGACTTCTTCGAAGCCGTAAGCGCGTTCCATGTTTTTGATTTTTGGTGCCGCCATGTTTTAGTAGTCCGCAGGTTATTTTGCAGACTATAGCAAAGATGAGGACTTCAAGTCAAGGAAAAGTTTCTCTAGTGACGGGCTAGACCAGCTAACGCATGTGGGCTATAATTAGGGCGATTAAGTTGTGCCGTCACTTTACGTCGTAGCTACACCGATTGGCAATTTGGAAGATATCTCTCTGCGGGCTTTGCGTTTGTTGAAACAGGTGAAGTTGATCGCTGCCGAAGATACGCGTACTGCACGCCGACTGCTTAATTTTTACGACATAAAGACACCGCTGACCAGCTACCACGAGCACAACAAGCGAGCTAAGCTCGACTATCTGCTGGACTGCCTTAAGGAAAAAGATGTAGCTCTGGTCTCCGAAGCGGGTATGCCGGGATTGAGCGACCCGGGCTATGAGCTTATCGCTGCTGCCATCGAGCGCGACATTCCCGTTGTCCCCGTCCCCGGCGCCTCGGCGGTGATTACGGCTCTGGTTGTATCGGGGCTGCCGGCTGATCAGTTCCTTTATCTCGGCTTTTTGCCCCGCCGGCAGGGAGCCAGGCGACGCTTGTTCAAGTCCGAGGCTGATGAACCACGGACTATGGTAGCTTTCGAAGCGCCGCACCGGCTTATCGAGACGTTGAACGATGCTCTGGAAATTTTCGGGGATAGAAGGGCTGCGGTCTGCCGCGAGCTTACCAAGGTTTATGAGGAAGTTTTCAGGGGCAGAGTGAGCCAGGCAATAGAGCATTTCACTCAGCCCAGGGGCGAGTTCACGCTGGTCATCCAGGGCAAGGCTGAGCAGGAACCTGAGATTAGCCGGCGAATTGAAACCGAACTGCGTAAACTTTATCGGCAGGGGGCCGGCGCTAAGGAAGCAGTAGCCCGACTGTCCGAATCGAGCGGTATATCGAAGAAGAAACTTTATCAAGCGTGGTTAAAGGCCACTAAAGGAGATTGACAATGAATCGTGGATGCGTTGCCGTAGGCGAAATCAAATGTGATAATTGTCAGCGACTTATCGAGGCGGGACAGAGGTATCTGGTTGTGGAAAAGAAAGAGGGCGAGAAGTCGCAATTCTGCGTCGAGTGCTCTGTGGCCAAAGGCTACGCCGCTTATGTGAAGGAAAAAGGTGAAGAGGTGCTGACCTTCTTTCCGATAAATATCGATTCAGGGGCAGATATCCGAGCCTGACATCCCGGGGCTAAATGTTTAAAATGTGCCCTCAGAGAGTAGAGATTGCCACGTCCTTCAGTGGAAGGACTCGCAATGACAGAGAAATAGTGCATGGATTGGGAAATGTAACCAGACCCTGGAGCGAATGCTCCAGGGTACCCAGCGCAGATTCTTCGACAAGCTCAGAATGAGCGCGAGATAAGTCTTAGAAGAAGCGGGCTGCAGACTCAGAATGATATATAGCGAAGGACCTGCAATGACATGGAAGTAATAATAGCGAAGAGTTACAAAATTGGCTGAGACTATCTTTATCGGTGTTGCCTGGCCTTATGCCAATGGTCCGCTGCACCTAGGGCATATCGCCGGCGCCTATCTGCCGGCGGATATCTTCGCCCGGTATCACCGTCTCAAGGGCAATAAGGTGTTGATGGTTTCCGGCAGCGACCAGCACGGTACGCCCATAACACTGCGCGCCGAGCAGGAAAATAAGTCGCCGCAGGAGATAGTGTCCAGGTATCACCAGGACTTTCTTGATTGCTGGCAGAAATTGGGCATATCCTGGGACCTGTTTACCACCACCGGCACTGAGAACCACGCCCAGACCACTCATGATATTTTCCTCAAGCTGCTGGATGAAGGCTTCATATATAAGAACGCCGTGCCTCAAGCCTATTGCCCGCAGTGCCAGCGCTTCCTGCCCGACCGCTATGTTGAAGGCACCTGTCCTTACTGTCAGTTCCCACAGGCAAGGGGCGACCAGTGCGATGAGTGCGGCAGGACCATGAACCCCAGCGACCTGCTTGATTTGCGCTGCCGGATTTGTGGTGCCGAGCCGCGCTTCGAGGTCTCGGAGCATTTCTTTCTCCGCCTCAGCGCTTTCGAGGACAGGCTGAAATCATGGTTAGGGGACAAGACTTACTGGCGTCAAAACGTACTTAATTTCACCATCGGCTTTCTGGAAGGCGGCCTCAAAGATCGGGCGATTACCCGCGATATATCCTGGGGCGTAACCGTACCTCAGCCGGGATTCGAGAATAAGCGTATCTATGTCTGGTTTGAAGCCGTCATCGGTTATTTTTCAGCCAGCAAGGAGTGGGCGAAATCGCACGGTGACGTAGACGCTTGGCATCAATTCTGGAGCGGCGATGCCAAAAGTTATTACTTCATCGGCAAGGATAACATACCGTTCCATACGCTTATCTGGCCAACGATGCTGATGGGCTATGGCGGGCTTAACCTGCCCTATGATGTGCCGGCTAACGAGTTTCTGACGATCGAAGGCAAGCGGCTGTCTACCAGTCGCAACTGGGCGGTCTGGCTGCCCGATTATCTGGAACGTTACGACCCCGACCCGTTACGTTATCTGCTGTCGGCTAACATGCCGGAAACCGGTGACACGGATTTCTCATGGCGCGAATTTCTCCGCCGCAATAACGATGAGTTGGTAGCGACCTACGGCAATTTGGCCCATCGAGTGCTGACGTTTGCCTACCGCAATTTCGATGGGGCGGTGCCGTTGCCCGGGGAGATTGACAGCCAGGGACAAGGGCTTCTAGCTAAAGCTCAGGAAACGCTTGGCGACGTTGATAGACTAATTAATGGCTGCCACTTCAAAGAGGGAATTAAGGCGGCTATGGCATTGTGTCAGGAGGCTAACCGGTACCTGGACGATAAAGCTCCATGGAAGGCGATTAAGAAGGATAAGCAGGCCTCGGCTACAGCTACTTACGTAGCCATATCGGTGCTAGCGGCTTTGAAAACAATTCTTTACCCGTATCTGCCTTTCAGCTCGGAGAAGCTTCATAAGTTTTTAGGATTCGACGGCAGCATTGAGACAAACGGCTGGCAGGTCCAGTCGGTGATGGCGGGGCAGAAGCTGCTGTCGCCGGAGCCGCTGTTCCGCAAACTGGATGACAGCATTGTCGATGAGGAAACCAGCCGGTTGGGGTCCGGCAGCTAAAATGAATCTAAGTGATATTTACAAACCCGTCCAAAAAGACCTGAAAAAGGTCGAGCAAAGCCTGGAAGAGATAACAGATGTTGAATTTTCTTTGCTGGCGCATTTGCTGGCATACACCTTGAAGACCGGCGGGAAACGGGTCCGGCCGGCACTTACCCTGCTTTCAGGCAAGTTTTATAATTATGAACCTCATCTGCTGGTACCGATGGGGGCGGCGATAGAGCTTCTCCATACGGCCACACTGGTCCATGACGACATCGTGGATAATTCTCCCGTGCGCCGCGGCAAACCGACGGTCAGCCGCGCCTGGGGTGAAAACAGTGCCCTGCTGCTTGGCGATTACCTGTTTGCCAAAGCTGGCAGCCTGGTGGCCGGCACCGGAAACTTGAGGGCCGTAAAGCTTTTTTCTCAAACGCTGATGACTATTTCCGCCGGCGAATTGAAGCAGACCGGTGTTACTTCCGATACGGCAAAACTTCGTGATTATTACTTTGCCTGGATAGGCGCCAAGACAGCCTGCCTTTTTTCGACATCAACCGAGTCGGGTGCTATTTTAAGTCAGGCGCCGGAAGAGGCTATTGAGGCCATAGGGGACTACGGACGCAATCTCGGTATGGCCTTCCAGATTGTGGATGATGTTCTGGACTTCGTCGGTGAAGAAGATGAGCTGGGTAAGCCGGTAGGCTCTGATTTACGTGAAGGCACGCTGACTTTGCCAACTATACTTTTTGCCGAGTCCTATCCGGAAGATAAGTTGATAAAAAACTTTTTTGGAAAGAAAGATGCGGAAGATGTATCACAGGCTGTGGCAAAAATTCGTGATTCTCGGGTTATTGCCGATTGCCTGACCCTGGCATCTGAATTTTGCTCCAAAGCTCGCAGAGCGGCGGAAAAGCTGCCTGATAACAGCGCCCGAAAGTCGCTGATTGATTTGGCAGCTTATATTGTAGAAAGACGGAAATAGATTAAAAATTAAAGACAAAAAGTTAAATTTTAAAGCCCATCGCGGTCAGGCACTAAATCCCATGCATCAAATCCCAAACAATATCTAAATTCAAATCATTAAAAACCAAACATGTGTTTTGACCTTTGGATTTTGATAATTAGGATTTGCCTCTTACGAGGCTGGTGTAGGCTGCAATTCGGGTGAAGGCAGTGGTTCTTTGATCAGCGACTCGAACTCGGCTTCTTCTATGGTCTCCTCGACCATCAGGCGTTCGGCGACCAGCTTCAGCCGTTCTTTGTTTCCATTCAGAATTTTCTTGGCAGTATTGTGAGCATTCTGAATAAGTGCATTAACCTCTTCATCAATTTCATCGGCCACCTTGTCACCGTAATTGCGCTGCTCATGTATCTCACGGCCGAGGAAAATGAGTTCCTCACGCTTGCCGAAGGTGCGAGGCCCAAGCTTGTCGCTCATTCCGTATTCGGTAACCATCTTTCGGGCGAGGTTTGTCGATTGTTCCAAATCATTCTGGGCGCCGGTGGTTACTTCGCCGAATATAATCTCTTCAGCCGCCCGTCCCGCCATACTCACGGTCAGCCTATCTTCGAACTGAGAATGTGTCCACAAATGGCGGTCTTCGGTGGGCAGAAAGCGAGTCCAGCCGCCAATCATACCTCGAGCCACGACAGATATCTTGTGTACCGGGTCGGCATTGGGCAGCATTTTGGCAACCAGGGCATGGCCTGTTTCATGGTAAGCTATTATTTCTTTTTCCTTCTGGCTAATAATCCGGCCCTTCTTTTCCGGACCGGCGATAACGCGGTCGATTGAGTCCTCCAGCTCTTTCATGCCGACATCTTTGCGGTCACGTCTAGCTGCCAGAATGGCTCCCTCATTGAGCAGGTTGGCTAAATCAGCGCCGCTGAAGCCGGGAGTCTGTTTGGCTAGCACCTCCAGGTCCGCGTCTTTAGCTAGAGGCTTGCCCTTAGAATGGACCTCAAGAATGGCTTTGCGACCATTTATATCCGGCTGGTCGATTACAACATGGCGGTCAAAGCGGCCTGGGCGCAGCAGAGCCGGGTCAAGTATATCGGGCCGGTTGGTAGCCGAGATGACGATAACGTTGGTGCTGCTGTCGAAGCCGTCCATTTCAACCAGTATCTGGTTGAGGGTTTGCTCTCGTTCGTCATGGCCTCCGCCAAGACCGGCGCCGCGGTGCCTGCCCACGGCATCGATTTCATCGACAAAGACGATGCATGGTGCATTGTGTTTGGCCTGGTCAAAGAGGTCTCTGACACGGGAAGCGCCCACACCGACGAACATCTCCACGAACTCGCTGCCGCTGATAGAGAAAAAGGGAACTCCGGCCTCGCCGGCAACAGCTTTGGCTATTAGAGTCTTTCCACACCCGGGTGGCCCAACTAATAGAACACCTCGTGGGATGCGGGCGCCCAAAGCCAGGAATTTTTGGGGTGATTTAAGAAACTCGACTATTTCCTGGAGTTCCCCCTTAGCCTCATCGACTCCAGCCACATCGGCAAAGGTGATAGTAGACTTGTTGTTAGATGCCAGACGAGCCCGACTCTTGGCAAAATTGAAAGCCTGGGTATTGGCACCTCTGGCGGAACGGAAGAGGAAAAAAAGCAGCGCACCGAATAGAAGCAAAGGTACAAAGCTGATTAACACGCCTCCCCAGTCGAAGCCACCGGATTTGACGTCAAATTTCACTCCGTTTTCTCCTAGCGGTATTCCGGCAGCTGTCAGACTATCCATAAGCTCTTTGGTACTGCCGACAAAGGACGACTGGATTTTTTTCTCATCGTCTTTCAAGCCGATGATGGTAGTTCCGTCCTGTTGTATAGTGTCGGCTACGCCTTGCTTGACCTGGGCGATGAATGTGTAAAAGTCCACTTCCTTGGGCTTTTTGGTCGTCGGCAGGAAGCTGAAGGCCAGAGCTAGTATAGCCACCAGAATAAGAATGTAGAATAAACTACCTTGCCACCACTTCGGTTTCATATTTTGAGCCACATCTTATTATAGCAAAAGCCAGTGAATATAGAAAAAGAGCTTCGAGAACGCCTGGCTTCCACTACGAGGTATGTAGCTACACGGTTTTAGGACGTCATATTAAGCGAGCGCACGCAGATGTGCTATAATTATATCTGGTTCTATTAAGCTGATTTGGAAAATCGAGTTCTGAAATCAATAGACATGGCGCGGCTGGCGGTGGAGGCGGCTTCGGATAAACAGGCTGACAATATAGTCATGCTGGATACCAAGCAAGTTTGCTCCTTTGCTGACTATTTTGTTATTTGTAGCGGAGACAGCCCCCGCCAGATTGAGGCTATCCGGCAAGAGATTCGAGAAAAACTGAAGCGTGACGATATCATTCCTTTCCATATTGAAGGGGCTGCCGATTCAGGCTGGATTCTGCTCGACCTGGGAGACGTTATAGTCCACATTTTCTCACCATTACAGCGCGACTATTATCGGCTGGACGATCTATGGCATGAAGCCACAGCGGTAATCAGGATACAATAAACCAATACCCACCCCAGTAACTTCAAATCTTAAATCCTAAGCTCCAAATCCGAAACAATACCAAAATTCGAAAAACCAAATTCAAAACTATTAGTCCATTAATATTTTTGATTATTAGTCATTAGGATTTGGTGATTGGTTAACTTAAAAGTTCCTGTGGCTTAAAGAAAAGGCTTATCTCCCTTTCGGCATTTTCTGCTGAGTCAGAGCCGTGTACCAGATTCTGCTGAATATCCAACCCGAAGTCACCGCGTATGCTGCCGGGGGAAGCCTTTACCGGGTCGGTAGCACCCATAGTCTGTCGAATCGCTTCTATGGCTTTCTCCCCCTCAAAAATGGCGGCGATAATGGGGCTGGAAATGATGAATTCCACCAGGTCGTTGAAGAAGGCTTTATCTTTATGGACTGCGTAATGCCGCTGGGCTAAAGCCTTATCCATTTGCACCATTTTCATAGCCACCATCTTAAGACCTCGCCTCTCCAGGCGGGAGATGATGACTCCGGCCAGCCCTCGTTGCATGGCATCGGGTTTAATTAGCACCAGGCTTCGTTCCATTTTAGTCTCCTTATAAAGTTATTTCACTTTGCGTTGAGTAATCGGCGGCTGGCGCAGGTACAACGGCTGGAGACTAGCGGCATCGTCAAGTTGTCCTCCGTCCAGACGTTGCCAGCCTAATGCTGCCAGATAGCTGGCATGCCTCAACCTGGCTGCAGCGTTAGGTATTATGGCGTACCCGGCCAGACATTTTTTTAATTCCTCGATGATAGACGGCGGGATTTCACCGCAGAATACCGTTTTCTGTTTGATTTGTCGACATAAGGCGTCGGTGGTGGTGATATGTTCCGATGTAAGGCAGCGCCAGGTATCTTTTAATTGATAAACGGCGGCGGCAATCTCACCACGGCCGGCGTTATGAATCGGGCATATAGGGAGTTTAGCAAAGGCGAAAGGATAAGCCTCGACTTCTAAGGTACTGATTCCAACCAGTGGTATATCAAGGGCAAAGGCTAAACCTTTGGCGGTACTTATGCCCACTCTAAGTCCGTTGAAGCTGCCGGGGCCTTTGGCTACGAATATGGCGTCCAACGACTGAGGACTGCTTTTGGCCTGATTTAGTAGACGAGTTATATTTGGCGCCAGTTCCACGGTATGGTTCTGCCCGGAATGCCAGGCCATTTCGGCTAACGTCTCTCCCTCGCAAGATAAGCCGATGCTGCAAAAGTCGGTTGAAGTATCTATAGCTAGCTCCATGTTTTTAGGTCCGAATCAAGAGATTTTAACAATTCGGCATAGCGATGACCTTTAGGCTCAAGGCTAATGGAGCGCTCCGTATCGGACATATAGCTTAGATTAATCAGAAGGTGCTCTTTGGGCAGCACGGCTATGCCTTTCTCCGCCCATTCGACGACGCAAACACCTTTGCCGCACAGATATTCGTTAAGCCCCAGGTCGACTATTTCCTCGATGCGGTCGAGCCGATAGAAATCTATATGGTATAGGGGTAGCCTGCCGTGGTATTCTCTTATTATAACGAAGGAGGGGCTGAAGGCATATTCTTTGACGCCGAGTCCCCAGGCGATGCCCTGTGTCAGGCAGGTCTTACCAGTTCCCAGGTTGCCGGTGAGAAGAAATACGTCACCGGACTGAGCCAGCTCGCCGAGCCGCGTTCCCAGGTGCTGTGTCTGCTCTGAGCTGCGAGAGATAAGTTTTAACTCTATCATTTTGGCGTTCATGTCTGAGATTTGAAATGCTCCCAGCCTGCTTTTTGCCACGGGATAATTCCACCGTCAGCGTCAATTAGAGTTACCTGCCCCGGTTTTCCTTGTGTTATGTCACCGATTACCGTCACCGGACAAGATATGGCCTGTTTTATTTGGGCGATAACCTGATTGCTGGCGGTAAAGAGCAGTTCATAGTCTTCGCCGCCGCTTAATGCTAGCTGCAAGTAATCCGATTTGAAGTTGTTTTTGAGTGCCGGATGGATTAACAGCTCGTCTTGGTTTATCCCGGCGCTGACTTTGCTTGCCTGGCATATATGGGTCAGGTCGGCGATTAGACCATCGCTTATATCTATAGCAGCTTTAACCCCGTGGTGCAGCAGAATTTGCCCCTCATCTACTCTAGGCATCGGCTTTAGATGCGCCTGGCGCAGAAGTTGGGCGGTTTCAACGTCGAATTTGAGATGTTGCTTGAGCGTCCTGAGTCCGGCGGCCGATAGCCCCAAATATCCGGTAACGGCTATCTGGTCACCCGGCACGGCTGCTGAGCGGGTAAGCGCCGAAGCGGATTCCAGGCTACCCAAAACGGTTACGTTAATTATGGTTTTGTCTGCGGAAGCGATGTTGCCACCCACTATAGCCACTCCGAACCTGCTGGCTATTTGAGCCATGCCCTGATAGAGGCTGGAGACATTATCGGTTTCGAGTTCACCGGGCAAGGCCAGTGAAATAAGTGCATATTTGGGGACGCCGCCCATAGCGGCGATATCACTCAGGTTCACAGCAATGGCTTTCCAGCCCAGCTCTTCCCAGGTGACGATATTCAAGTCGAAGTGCGTATCCTGGACCAGGCCGTCTGTCGTGGCCAGTTGTATAGCATCGTCCACCCGCCAGGCAGCGGCATCGTCACCGGTACCGATGACCAAGCGTTGCCAGGAGACATCTTTTGGATTTTTGGTTTTATCGACGATATCGGCCAGAAGCTCGATTAGGCCGAATTCGCCCAGTTCCGATACGTTCATGGCTGCGATTATAACATACGGCCTCTGTTAGGCTAAAGAAACTGCTGATTCCCGCAATAGCCTGCGAGTCATTGGTGGCGTGCTCGCCCGGATGGTTAAAAATCCAATTTCGAAATCACGAGCTCCAAATAAGTCCAAAATCACAAATATTAATTACCAAAATTGTTTCGAGTTTGAGATTTAAATTTTTGGTATTGTTTATGATTTGGGGGATTGAGATTTGAGATTTGCAGT
The DNA here is from genome assembly GCA_050011565.1 of Dehalococcoidia bacterium. GTDB lineage: Bacteria > Chloroflexota > Dehalococcoidia > GIF9 > UBA5629 > 9FT-COMBO-48-23. Next base: position 113,433 of record JBEKIW010000003.1, on the reverse strand, counting down.
GGGGGACAAGGCTGGGATTTCATCATTACACCGTTTTCATGTCAAAAAACAGGCATTTTTGCTTAAGAAGTCTTGTATGTGTCAAATGCAAGTTATATAATGCGTTTAAATAGCTAAGGAGGTCAGTGATATGGAGCAGATGGTCAGATGCGCTAACTGTGGCACAGCGAACGCTGCGGGACAACAGTTCTGCGGGAAATGTGGAGCCAAGCTCGTTACTGAGGTCCAGCAGCAAAAAGTCAAATGTCCTAACTGCAGCTTCATGAATCTGCCCGGGCAGCAGTTTTGTGGAAGTTGCGGAGCCAGATTGGTTGCCGTGGTTCATCAGATGCCCACTACCGCGGCTCAGCAAGCGCCAACTGCCCCGGCTCAGCAGATATCAACTACGCCGACTCAGGAAGTGCCGGCTGTTCCAGCGCAGCAGGTACCGGCCAAGGCAGCAAAACCTGTCTTTCCTCGTCAGCAAGTTGAATTCAAGCCGACCTGGGGTTTGGCTTGGGGTCTGTGGTGGCGGCTGCTATTATTGAGCATATTAATCGGCGGCATACTGTACTTAATTGTCGTTATAGTAATGGTCCTTGCCTTCAACTACAAGCTTCCATTTGTCGCTTGAGTGGGACGAGGTTTAATAGTTACACATGCAACAACAGGTAGTTAGATGTCCACATTGTGGTGCGGATAGTGCCGGTCCACAATTTTGTACAACTTGTGGAGAAAGATTGCCAGTTGCCATTCCGCAGCCAGTTCGGGAGCCGCAGCCGGCAGCGCCCACCAAGCCGGTAGTTAGAGAGACCGCACCGTCCGGGAAATACGGGGCTTTAAGGGCTGTAGCCACCGTATATAGAATTATCGGCTGGGTAGTGATGATAGGCGGCAGCCTTTTTTCTATTGCTCTGGCTGTGTTAGCACTCGGCGGTACAGGAGCATTGGCTGATTTCATACCCTTGAGTGCCGGTCTGGGCACGGTGGGTATAGCGGTAGTTGGTCTCATAGCTTCGATATTGTCCGGCTTGTTTCTAGTAGCTTTTGCCGACGTTTGTTACGTATTGATAGACATAGAAAAGAACACCAGGTCAAAAGTATAAGCTCAAACTAATTGCCAGTCCCGGTAGCCTTGCTGAATAACAGCCAGATAATCCGGCGCCGGCTTCAGTTCCGTCGATTGCTCAATCTTGATATAAGTGATAGCTTCTATCGGTTCGTTGGTCTCAGTCCAAACAGTTACCTTGCGTCGGTCGTAGACTGTAGGATAACCTTCATACCCATCCAGCCGTTTCAAATCCCTCTCCGATATTTCGTAGACAGCGCCCAGTACCTTTTCCCCCCGATGCGGTGTTATGCTAGCAACTCCGCCTTTCCGGCCGGCCCGCGCCGTGAATGTCAGTTTAAAATTAGGCAAGGTAGCAATGCACTTCGGCTTGCTGTCCGGAGCGCGCTCTACTATCTGTTTCCGATTTAGATTGGATGCATAAGCGAAATAATACATATCGACTTTCCCTATACGTTACTTCTGACGTTATTTTAAACACTATTTTACCTGTTTCTATTTTTTTGTCTATACCCTTAGAATGTCAACTTAACAAATCGACCTTCAGATGTTATAGTTAAGCGTTATGCGCTATGCAATCCTGGCTGATATTCACAGCAATCTGGCAGCCTTTGAGGCGGTGCTTAGCGATGCTGATGGCAGGGGTGGCTTTGATAAGATATGGTGTCTGGGCGATGTGGTAGGCTATGGTCCTGACCCCAATGAATGCATTAAACGTCTGCGTCAATTTGAACCTGTATGCATTGCCGGCAATCACGATTGGGCAGCCATAGGTAAGATGGATACCTCTGAATTCAATCCGGTGGCGGCTGCGGCTGCTCATTGGACCTCGGAGCAGCTAACTGCTGAAGACAGAGACTATTTGCTGGGCCTGCCTCTCACACTTCGTGAGGACGATTTTACACTCGCCCATGGCAGCCCGCGGGAGCCTATATGGGAATATTTACTATCGACCGAAGCCGCCCAAGACAACTTTGCTTATTTTGAAACGGCTTATTGTCTGGTAGGGCATTCCCATATCCCTCTCATTTTCGAGCTTGCCGCAGATAAAGCGGTCTACAGGGAATTTACTGAAGCCAACCTCAAGCTGAAAGAAAAACGCATGATTATCAATCCGGGTGGCGTAGGGCAGCCCAGGGACGGCGACCCTAGAGCCAGCTATGCTATTTATGATACTGAGGCTCAGACTGTCCGCCACTACCGGGTTGAATACGATATTCCAGCTACGCAAAAAAAGATGGCAGAGCAGGGACTGCCCACGCCGCTTATTTTACGTTTAAGCGTCGGCCGGTAGCTTGAAAAGTCCAAGACTCCATAGTAGTATTGGATTGGGTCGTGCTAGACGGGGAACTAGCGGTGCCCTGTACCCGAGATCCGCTATAGCGGGGTTGAAGTCCGGCTCGAGGTTTTTGTTTTTCAGGACTGCTCCGGTCAAGTGGCGTTGAGGGCTGGGTCTTGCGCGGCGGAGAACTATGAACCCCGTCAGGTCCGGAAGGAAGCAGCGGTAAATAGTATTCTCCGGGTGCCGCAAGGCTACCTGGTCGGAGCCGGCTAACTGGAGTAAGCTGAAAGGCAGAAATCGACAGTCGGTGCACGGCCCATATTTTTGAAAATCAGGGGTTTGAGAAATGGATTTGAATCTGGCAGACAAAACGGTGATTGTTACCGGAGGCGGCTCGAATATCGGTCGGGCTATAGTCCTGGCCTTCGCTAAAGAAAAATCGAACGTGGTTATTGCCGATATAGATGAAGTTCAGGCACAAAAGGTGGCTAAAGAGGCTGCTTCTCTGAGCGGTAAGGTTATAGCTATCAAGACCGACGTCACCAGTTTTGATTCGGTGGCGGCTATGGTCAAGGGAACAATTGAGGAATTCGGGAAACTGGATGTTTTAGTAAATAATGTGGGCTGGACTTTAGACCGGCTGTTTATGGAGAAGACGAGGTCGGAATGGGAGAAAGAAGTAAATATTAATTTCTGGGGTATTGTAAATTGCGCCAGAGCTGTCCTTGACCACATGATTGAGCGAAAATACGGCAAGATTATCAGCATCGGCTCCGACGCCGGCAGAATGGGTGAATACAGGGAAGCAGTCTATGCTGCTTGTAAAGGCGGTGTTATTGCCCTGTCTAAATCATTGGCTCGCGAGCTGGGTCGCTACGGCATAAATGTTAACGTGGTTTGCCCGGGAGTTACCGTGCCCGAAAATCCTGAGTATGCCGGCGAATTGAGTATGTGGAAGGGATCGATGGCTCAAGTTTTCACCCCCGAGGCGCAGGAGAAGGCAGCGAAAGCTTACCCATTGCGCCGACTGGGCAAACCGGAGGACATTGCCAATGCGGTTGTCTTTCTGGCTTCGGATGCGGCCAGTTATATAACGGGGCAGACCATCAGTGTTAGCGGCGGCTACACCATGATGTAACAGGAGATTTTGAAATGAAAGCTATCGATGTTCATGCTCATCCCAGCACGGCTGCCTTTGACCGCAAGCGTATGTGGGGGCCGGAGCTGGTGGAGTACATTTCCAAGTATTACGGAGTCGAGTACAAGGTCAAGACCGATGAGGAGATGGCGCAGGATTTCAGGGAGCTGGACTTAAAGGCTATCTTAATAGGCTGGGATGCCGAATCTGTGAGCGGCTATGATACCAGCAATACCAATGATGAAGTAGCCCGGCTAATCAAGAAATTCCCCGACGTGTTTATCGGCGGCTGGGCGATGATTGACCCGTGGAAGGGCAAGGCGGCTATAAGAGAATTGGAGAGATGTGTTAAGGAGCTAGGGTTGATGGGGCTAAAATTTCAGCAAGCCCTCCAGGCGTTCTTCCCCAATGACAGGCGGTTTTATCCGCTTTATGAGAGGTGCGTTGAGCTGAAAATACCGGTCTCTTTTCACACCGGGACTACCGGAGCCGGGGCCGGCATGCCCGGCGGTTACGGGATACGTCTAAAATACACCATGCCTATTCCGTATATCGATGATGTGGCGGCGGATTTCCCTGAGCTGACTATAATCATGATTCATCCTGCTTGGCCGTGGCATGAAGAGCAAATCGCAGTTTTGCTACATAAAGGCAATGTCTATGCCGACCTCTCTGGCTGGGCGCCGAAGTATTTCCCCGAAGTTATAAAGAGAGAGGTCAACGGGCGCCTCCAGGATAAGTTTATGTTTGGTTCGGATTATCCTGAAATTCCACCGAAGCGATGGTTGCAGGAATTTGAAAGCGGCGGCTATAAACCGGAGGTGATAGAGAAGGTCCTGTATAAGAACGCCCGGAGAATACTTAAGCTCAAAGTTTGAAGGCGTCAAGTGCCTGATAAAACATCATCATTTTCAGCTCAGGTCAAGAATCTGCTTCGCCGGTCCGGCCTCAAAGCCAGGAAAAGCCTGGGCCAGCATTTCCTTATTGACGAGGGAGTTTTAAGCACCATCGTTGAAGCTGCTGAGCTTTCCTCTAGAGACACCGTAATTGAAGTTGGGCCAGGCCTGGGCATATTGACCGGTCAGCTAGCCCGGCATGCCGGCAATGTCATCGCTGTGGAACTCGATGCCGAGCTGGCTTCTCTGCTGCAGCGTCGACTAGCTTCGCTGTCAAATTTACGTGTCATTAATGCTGATATACTCAAAGTCAAACTGTCGCAACTTTTAGGCGGTAAAAGCAAGTATAAAGTGGTGGCTAATCTGCCGTACTATATTACCTCACCCGTGCTGCGTTATTTTGTAGAAGCCTCGCCGAAGCCATCTTTGATGGTGATGATGGTGCAGAAGGAAGTTGGCGAAGCCATTGTTGCCGGCCCGGGAAAGATGTCTCTGCTGGCTGTCAGCCTCCAGGTGTATAGTCAGATTAGGATAATATCGTATGTGCCGTCTCGATGTTTTTATCCTCAGCCGAAAGTTGATTCGGTTATACTGCGTTTTGATGTGTTGCCCGAGCCTGCGGTTAAAGTGGCTGACATGAACGGCTTTTTCGAAGTGGTCAAAAGTGGCTTTAGTTCACCGCGGAAACAATTGCATAATTCGCTGGCGCATGGTTTGGGCATGAAACCGGCTGAAGTTGCCCCGTTTTTGAATCAGGCTGATATAGACCCTAAACGCCGGGCGGAGACGCTCAGCCTGGAAGAATGGGCGAAGCTGTACGAGGTTTTGGCGGTTTCAAAAAAGGTTGGGATGCAATGCTGAAGTACCTGGCGCCAGCTAAAATTAACCTTGTCCTCGAAGTTCTGGGCAGGCGTGACGATGGCTACCACGAGATTCGCACCCTGATTCAGACAATCAGTCTGTGCGATGTCATTTCTTTCGAGTCTGCTGATGCGATTTCCCTGGAATGCAGTGAGCCGAGTCTTCAGACTTCGGATAACCTGGTGGTTCAAGCGGCTGAACTGCTCAGAGAGGTCAGCGGTTGCCAGAGAGGAGCCAGGATTAAGCTAGAGAAGCGGATTCCCTGGGGTGCAGGTCTGGGCGGTGGCAGCAGCGATGGAGCAGCTACTTTGCTGGCTCTAAACCGTCTTTGGGAATTGAATATGACAACTTCGGATCTGGTCCAGCTGGCGGCCAGATTGGGCTCGGACGTACCCTTTTTTATACATAGGGGTGTGGCTTTGATAGAGGGCAGAGGCGAAAAGGTAACGCCTTTGCCGGTTTCGGCGACGAGTTGGTTTGTCTTGCTAATACCACCTTTGCCCAGAATATCTGATAAAACACAGGAGCTTTATACTCGTTTGGACACCGGGCATTTTACCAACGGGCATTTAGTTGACAAAGCAGTGAAAAGCTGGTCTAAGGATAAGCAGATTGCTTCCAGCCTGTTTTTTAATGTTTTTGACAAGGTAGCCTTTGATGCTTTTCCCGGACTTAAAACTTACCGGGAGCGCTTTGCCGAAGTTGGTGCTAAGGATATACATTTGGCTGGCTCGGGGCCGGCTCTGTTTGCTTCGGTAGATGCTGAAGCCGAAGCTGAGAAAATTCGCAGTCTACTTAGTTGGCAGGGGCTTGAAGCTTATGCTGTATCTACTATTATCCCACAGATGGTGTAATCGAACTTGTTTTATTGGGCATGTCGCCAATTTTGAACCAATCTTTCCTCGTCTTTTCTGGTCCGCACTTCACTGTTAAGTCGCGCCCTGTGAAGTGCGCTTAGAATATCGCCTATTTTGGGTCCGGCGGGAATGCCCGTTCTTTTCAGGTCTTCCCCGTTCAATATTGGCTTTACATAACGCAATTTGGTTAGATACAAGTGCAGTTGCTGGCTCGCTGTCGGAGATTCCAATGCCAGAGCATTGGCTTGAATGGCTGGCGCTGAATAGTCTTGAAGTAACTGGTAAATGTCGCTGGGCTTTAGCCTGGGATTTGCCAGGTTGTGAAGTTGTGCCTTAAGTTGCAGCGTCTGTCGCATGGCTTGAGACGAGTTTTTGGAGAAGTTGAGGCGTGAGATGAACTGCTCGTTCGCCTTTTCAGTCAGGTTGTAGATAAGCAGGCATAGATAAAGTGCTGGAAGTGATGTCCGTTTGCCTATCTGCCGGGCTTTAGCGAATGTTTTAGCCAGCCAACCGTTGCCTTTGAGCAATGGATGCAGTTGACTGAGGACTCCCAGCTCTTCAGCTCGTCTGAGGGCTCGTTCCGGTTCATCTTCTTTCAGTATTAGCTCCAACTCATGCCTTATGCGGTCGCCGCTTATGGTATGGAGCATAGCCACATCCCGACGGAGCAATTTTTCTGTTTCCGCATCCAGCTTGAAGCCTAACCTTTGCTCGTAGCGTATCGCCCTCAAGATTCGGGTGGCATCGTCGATGAAGCTTTTTGGGTGCAGTATACGGATGAGGCTACGTTCGAGGTCTTCTTTGCCGTGATACAGGTCGATTAGCTCGCCGAATCGTTGGGGGTTGAGGTGCAGAGCCATGGCGTTGATGGAGAAGTCACGGCGGATGAGGTCGTCTTTGAGGCTGCCCGGCTTGACGGTGGGCAGAGCTCCCGGTTTGCTATAGGTTTCACTGCGGGCGGTGGCTAAGTCCAGACTGAAACCGGGATAATCAAGTTTGGCAGTGCCGAACCGAGAATGAATCTTTAACTTTGCCTGGCTGTCTTTGGCGAACCTTCGGGCTAGGCTGATGGCATCTCCCTCGACAACTAAATCGAAGTCGAAGTTAGCACGCCCCAGAAACAGGTCGCGCACCACCCCGCCGACAAGATATAGCTCCTGCCCCAGCTCGCTGGCCTCTTTGCCGGCAATTTTTACCAGAGCTAGAACCGGCGGCGGCAGGTACTTTTCAAGTTGTGACGAAAGATTTTGAGACATAATTTAGTAATTGAGTTTGTGCCTAATATCAATAGATTAGCTGCATTAGATGTACGTCCAACAACTGGCCAAATTTTTTGCCTACTTCCCTCATGGTTCCTATATACTGGAACCCGAAAGATTTGCATAGGTCGACACTTATTTTGTTGCTGCCGGCTATTCTGGCAATTACTGTGTGTAAGCCTGCTGCCCTACCCTCCTGGATAATCGCTTTCATAAGTTGTTTCCCAATTCCTTTTCTGCGGTATTCTTCCTTGACGTAAAGCGATATTTCGGTAGTATCACAATAGGCACATCTGTCAGACCACTGGCTCAAAGATGCCCAGGCGAGGATAAGTCCATCCTCTTCGGCAATTAATACGGGATGACTGGCATCATGGTTGGCAAACCAGCTTTCTTGTTGCTCAAGACTCTTGGGCTCAGTGTCAAATGTAGCTGTGGTTTTTTGTATAGCATCATTGTAAATTTCGGTGATTTGTCCCAAATCATCCGGCGTTGCTTTCCTGCAGGTTAACATGTTACTGTTCGACAGCTCCGACGCGTCTATTATACTTTGTGGCATTCTACTGCTTGGTGTAGGGGTGGTCAAGACCGTTGCTGTAAAAAATCGGGGAAATTGGCTGTTTGTTTTGGTAGATGATATAGTTAAAAATAAGGACTCAAATAGTAGAAAGGGGTTTAAGGCTATGTGTAAGACCTGTGCGGCTCATGCCAAAAAGGCTGAGAAGCCAGCCAAGAAAGCCGGCGCTAAAAAGAAATAATTGACCTGTTAGATGTTTGACTGTCTGGTGGCTTCAGGCAAGTTCGGTTGTCTGGTAGATATTAGTTAATTTTTGGTAGGGCAACCGACTTGAGCAATTCTGTTTTTAAGAAGTGACTTGTTCTCTCAGTCTTTTTATTACCCATTCGGCTTCGGAGACTGTTTTTTCAATTAGATCCAGGCACGTAGGTATATCGTCTATCCTACCGGCGACCTGCCCCAGGGGCACGACTATATCATTCACGTCGCCGGGCTCCTGTAGGGCCTTAAGAGAATCGACGCTGACAGCTTGACGGGCCAGGTCTTGGACACCTCTCTGCTTTAAACCGCTTAGGAAAAGTTTAAAGAAGGGAACATCCAGCATTTTCTTTATTCGCCATCCGCTGGACACCGCTTGAGTCAGTGACACCTTTCCTTCTGCGCGCTCCGTAGCAGCTTTATTCTTCCAGTACCTGCCGGGCAGGCCATCGATTTTATCTGAGCGAAAGGTGTCTTCGGCCGTAGCTTTAACACCGACCTCTTTAACGGTTAAAGCTACCGGGCTCTCCTGTGTAAGCATGAACCTGGTGCCCATAGATATGCCGTCGGCACCCAGAGCCAAAGCCGCTGCCAATCCTCTGCCATCGCAGAAACCACCGGCGGCAATGATAGGAATTTTCACCTGGCTGGCAATTAGAGGTATAAGCACCAGTGATGTAGGTTCGCCACCATGTGCCGCTGCCTCTAGGCCGGTGACAACAATTGCGTCAGCTCCATCCAGTTCAGCGCGCCGTGCATGACGTTCTGTGGCTACTGTGGCTATTACCTTACCGCCGTACTCGTGCACGGCTTTGATAAGCCAATCGCCTTTCCCCAGCGCATAGTTCAGGATGGGCACTCTTTCTTCCATAGCTACTTCTGCGTTCTCTCTGGCGTTGGGGAAGAGCAACGTAACATTTATACCGAACGGCTTATCGGTGAGTGACTTAATCTCTTTGATGATGTCTTTCATCTGGTCGGGCGTGTTGGCCACGCTGTTGAACATACCCAAACCGCCCGCGTTAGAAACAGTAGCTACAATCTTGGGTAGGCTGACGAAAGCCATGCCGGCTAACATAATGGGATGTTGTATCTCGAATAATTCAGTCATTCTTGTTCTCATCGATAGGACTCCTTTGCAAAAGGATTTGTTTACCCGCAAATAGCCACTAGCAGTCTAACAGAAGTGATGAAGTGAAGCAAAATCTTTTTTATGTTCTTTTATCGTTGCTTTCGCTGGGCTATAATTGTGCCTGCGTAGAGGTAAGCATATTTAGTGTTTGGAGGCGACCCGTGAAAACTGGAATGACGAAACTTCTTGGTATCAAACACCCGGTTATGTGCGGCGGTATGATGTGGCTGGCTAAACCTGAGCTCTGTGCCGCTATTTCGAACGCCGGCGGACTCGGCAATTTGACGTCCGGAAACTATGGCTCCGGAAATGAACTTAGCAAAGCCATAGATAAAACGCGGCAACTCACGGATAAGCCATTCTGCGTGAATATTACATTGCTGCCTTCGGTGCGGATTACCAAAGAAATGCACCAGGATTATTTTCAAGCCTGCTGCGAAAAAGGGGTGGCTGCAATTGAAATCTCGGGTGCGCCGTTAGATAGATATCTGGGCATGGATGCTATCAGCCAGGCGAAGAAAGTTGGTGTCAAACTGATACATAAAGTCGGTTCCGTGAGGCATGCCAGGCATGCTGAAGAAGCTGGCTATGATGCAGTTATTGCCGCCGGTTTCGAAGAAGGGGGGCACCCGTTGAATGACGATGTAACGACAATGCTGCTGACTCCGCGAATTTCCGAGTCGGTGAAAATACCGGTTATTACCGCCGGAGGTATAGCTGACGGCAGAAGCCTGGCTGCCGCCCTGGTTCTCGGTGCAGAAGGGGTGATGATGGCTTCACGGTTTATCGCCACGGAGGAGTGTACGGCACATCCCAAAATCAAAGAGGAAATCGTTCGCCGTCAGGAAAATGATACCACGCTTATATGCCGGACAATCGATTTGCAGATGCGGGCACTTAAAAACGAATTAGTCGGCAAGGTACTGGAGGTCGAGGGGCGGCATGAGGGGCTGGAGGAGATAATACCTTTAATATCCGGCAAGCGCTCCGAGAAAGCCTGGGAAAACGGTGATGTCGATGGAGCGCCCTTCGCTGTCGGTCAGTCTATCGGTCTCATTAAAGAAATCGTCAGCTGTCGGGAACTGTTGGAGACGATGGTACGGGAGGCCGAACGTATTCTAAGCCAGATACAGCAGCGACTCCATGGTGGAGATAGTTAAATACTGTAGGCTGGCGTTGCCCTACATTGTGAGACCGTAGCCCCTCTATGATTTCCCAATCTTTTTTCTGGTTGCTTCCAGTGTCTCTTCGGCCTCGGCTATTACTCCGTCGATAATCTGCTTAACGCTGAGCAATTCATTTATTGCACCGGAACATTCTCCGGCAAATAGAATACCTTCCTGTTCGTTACCTTCATTTATTGCTTTCAGGTGTCTCCTCGTGCCGGCGGCCTGACGAGCTTGAACCATAAGAGGCGAGCCCTCATCTGACCGCATCATCTGAAAGCTGAGGCGTACGAATTGCCAGAATGATAGCTTAAGCAATTGCTTTATTTCCCTGGCTCCCTTAAATGCTTCCGTTAACGGTAATCCGCTCTTCATCATGTCCTCAGTCACTTTGGTTTTCAACGCTCTGCCGGGCATGCCATCGAACCGGTCGCTGTACAGCGTATCCTGTTCAGTAGCCTGGAGGCATAGCTTTTTAAAATTATCGTGGACCCGACTCTCTTTAGACAGCATAAATCTGGTCCCCATGGATATGCCGTCAGCCCCTAATACTAGAGCGGCGGCTAGTCCTCTGCCGTTGTAGAATCCACCGGCAGCTATAAGCGGAACTTTTATCTGACTGGATACGAGAGGTATTAACACCATCGAGGTAGCATTAGCTCCATGAGCTGCCGCCTCCTGACCGGTGATTACGATAGCATCGCAACCTAATTCTGCTGCTCTGACCGCGTGTCTGGCGATGGCTGTGGTGCCCAAGACTTTCCCGCCATATTTGTGGACCTCCTCAATGAACCATGGCTTTCCCAATGAATAGTTTATGATGGGGACTTTTTCCTCAATGGCTACATCTATGTTCTGTTTTGCTCCGGGACCAATAAGGACCTGGTTGACGCCGAACGGTTTATCTGTAAGCTTTCTAATTTGTCTGATGCTTTTTCGTGTCTCCTCCGGTGTGGTGGCGGCGGTGGCCAGAACACCTAATCCACCGGCATTGCAAACTGCAGCGACCAGCTCCGGCTCAGTTATCCAGTTCATCCCGGCTAGCATGATAGGATGCTTTATTCCAAATATCTCAGTCATGCGTGTCTTTATCATTTATCCTCTCCTTTTGGTGCCTATTCTAGCATAAGTGACCGGCTTTGTGACTGCAGTCGGCTTGATTTTTTCTGCAGGTCGTGTCGGAAGACAACAGTGTGAATTTATCTATTGGCTCGGGGCTTTTTAACTGTCTGCGTTCTTGTTCTGCCCGGCTGGCAGCATCCCTCGATGGACTGCAGTTGCTCAAATGTACCGAAGGCGATTAAACTGCTTTCTTTTTCAACAATGCTGTGCGGGCCTGGATTCGGAATCAATGTTCCATTCTTCTCTTTCAAAGCCAGAATTCTTATTCCCGCAAATTGCTCTTCTATTTCTTTTATTGTAGAGCCGACCAGTGGTGAGCTCTTTGCTGCCTCTATCTCCTCTACTAGAAGTTGTTTCTCTTTACCGAATAAGACTGCCTCAATGAATTCCACAGCTTGTGGGCGCAGGGCTAGCCTGGCCATTCGTGCTCCGCCGATGATTTCTGGAGCTACAACACGGTGGGCACCGGCCTGCAATAATTTTTTCTCGGCGTCTTCATTATTGGCGCGGGCGACTATAGGTAACATCGCATTTAGCTCTTTGGCAGCAAGTGTGGTATAAATAATATCGGCGTCATCGCCCAGGGCGATAATTATACCTCTGGCGCTGTCTATCCGTGACTGTTTCAACGATTCATCTTTAGTAGCATCACCGTGAATTATCAAATAACCTGCTCGTTGTGCCTTGTTGACAACTTCTCTGTCTCGGTCGATAGTTACAAGTTTAACCCCTTGCTGCCTGAGTATATTGGCAATTGCCTGTCCAACTCGCCCGTAGCCGCAGACGATGAAATGGTTACTCAGTCTTCTTATTTTGGCTTCCATACGTTGCCTCCCTATTCTAATTCCGAATTCTCCCTCAAGCATGTACTGTACTAGGCTGGTGAGAATATAAAAGGCAGTGCCGACCCCGCCCAGAATCAGGAAAACAGTGAATATTTGTCCGGCTTTCGACAGAGGGTGTACCTCGGCGTATCCCACCGTGGTTATAGTTGTAATTGTCATGAACAGGGAGTCCATGAACGACCAACCTTCGATTAGCCTGTAGCCGATGGTGCCGGCAACCACGACGAGGAGCAGCGCGCCTAATCCTCTGGCCAGATCCTGCAGCGCACCTAAAAATCTCATGTCCCTGCTTTTATGGAAGGTGGTAAGAACAACTTGCCCGGCTTCTATTGCAGAGAATCTAGCATGCTCTCTACTTCGCCCGGGTTTTCGAAAGCATCATCTTTTATCGCCCGGATAATGCCGTTGCTATCGATAAGAAAAGCTGTGGGGGCACCGCGCTTATATGCTGTACATATTGTTCCTTCTGGGTCAAGCAGCACAGGGAAGGAAGGTTTCAAGCGGTCAACTATGCTGTGCACAGTCTGGCTGCTTTCCCCACAATTGACAGTGAGTATGACCGCTTGCTGGTCTGTTCGGTTGTCAGAGGCTGTTTGCAAGTAAGGTAATTCCGATACACAGGCATCGCACGAGCTCACCCAGAAGTTCAATAATACAGTTTTACCTCGGAAGTCATTCAATGAGATACTTTGACTATCAATGGTTTCCAGGGTGAAATCCGGGGCAACTTTTCCAATCTCAGGACTTGTTTCAGTTTTAGGACTTAGTGTTATTGATGAGAACACGCTTTTAATAGCGCTTTCCATGGCATCTTCGCTCTGGAAGGCACCAATCTGGTATGCCTTTAGTACGCCTTTACCATCGATGAAGTAGGTCGTCGGCACACCAACGATTCCGTAGGCCTGGGCGACTTTGCTTTGCTGGTCGAGCAGTACAGGGTAAGTTATTCCACGGCTAGCCATATAGTCTTTAACGTCGGATGCTCTGTCTCCGACATTAATAGTTAGCACTGCCAGCGAGTCGCTCGACCACTTATTGTAAAGCTCCTGTGTAAAAGGCATCTGGAATTCACAAGCGGAGCAATTAATTCGCCAGAAGGTAAGCATGACCGGCCGGCCGCGAAAATCATTCAGATTAACAATCGCCTCATTTACGCTCTGCAGCGTGAAATCAGGCGCATATTGGACTTTTTCAGATTTGGTGCAGGCTACAGCCGAGCCTAATACAATAAAAACCAGTCCCAGGACTAGCAGCGTGTACCATTTACGTCTTTTCATAACTCACTCCGGAGTCCAGCTATTTTATATTACAAAATACTGATATTGCAATTATAATTCAGCTTACAGTATAGCGCTTTCTCTAGTTTTCCAGGGTGTCTAGACAGAGAATCGAGGCTGTAAAAAAGATCGAATTCAATAATTTGGCCAAGCTGTGCTCAGAGGGACTTGAGTATGGTTTCTATCTCAAATTGACTCGTAAAGCGTCCTGACTTGATTCTCTTAATAATGCCATCGGCGTCGATAAAAAAGGTAGTGGGGATAGTGGATACCTGGTACACATTGCTGATTGCTTGGTCTGAATCGACCAATACGGGGAAAGTCAGTCCTTTACTATCAATAAAGCTCTGTACAAATGCTTCTCGTTCTCCATGATTAACGGCGAGTATCTCCAGGTTGTCACTTGACCACGTGTCGAAGATTGCTTGTATGTCTGGCATCTCGCCGGCGCAGGCACTGCATGTAGTTTCCCAGAAGTTCACCATTACTATCTTGCCGCGAAACTGACTCAAGCTCGTTGCTTTGCCGTCAATGGTTGGCAAGGTAAAATCAGGGGCGCGTTCTCCTATTTCAGGGCCTATTTCAACCGCGGCTGCTGGCTTGTGCGGTGTTACAAGTTCTAAGGCAAAGCTGGCTTCTTTACCTTGTTTATTTCTCGCCACTACAGTAAGCTGATATCTTGTACCCGGCTCGATGTCAGTGACTGTAGCGGAATGATTAGTAACCAGTGATTCGTCTAGTTTTAACGAAGTGCAATTGTTGGAGCTGCAAATGGTGACCTCGCTGGCGGCAGGTTCGTTAGTCTGCCAGTTGATAAGGGCGCTTGTTTGGGCTATATCGGAAATTGATACATTTTGAATTACGGGAACTGTTTTATCTCTATTAACCATAAAGATACTGAACCCTGCAAGTACCAGGCACAAGATGATGGCGGCAATAGCTATCTTTGGCCACCACCCGGCTAGGGTAACTTGCTTTTTAGCTGGTAGCCGGCGCCGTCTTTTCCGAGGTTTTTTAACTATATCTTCCGGTTCGTCGGCGTTGTGTTTGGCTTCTTGAGGATCGCTCTGTTCAATACTATCATTCTCTAACATATTATTCACCTTAAGCTTTTAGTCATAGTTGAGCAAGAATTTCTTGAGATTAAGTCGGAATTTTATGGATTAAGGGCAGTCATGTATATCATTGCATGGAATTAAGTATGCTTTCTACTTGCGTGAGACTTTTTAAAGTGGCGGGGTAGTTAATCGTATCCCTGACAATTCCCTGGGCATCGATAAATAAAGTGGCCGGGCTTTTAGTAACATTATATTTTGCCGCCACTTCCCCTGTTTCATCAAGAAGAACTGGTAAAGTCAGCCCTTTGTTAGTAGCAACGGCCTGAGTGACTGCCTGAGTCTGTTTCCAACTGATAGCCAGTACCGCCAGCTTGTCCCGAGGCCATTTCACGTAAACTTCCTGTATCACGGACAGCTCATTTCTGCTTTGCTGGATGTCCTGCCAGAAGTTCAGTATCACCATCTTGCCTCGAAGCTCAGTAAGGCTTACCTGTTTGCCATCGAGTGTCGACAAAGTGAACTCAGGAGCGTGCATGCCAATCTCGGTACCTACCTCTGTTGAAGTCGGCACAGTGCTGTGAGTAGTAAAAGTCTGGTCTTGAGACGTCGCTTCGTTTCCGCTGCCGTCTTGCGACGTAACTTTGAAGTGATAGGTAGTACTTGGCGTCAGGCCGGCTAATGTGGCGTTGTGACTGGTGGCCAAATTCTGGTCAAGTGTTGTGGTTGCGCCATAGGCATTCGTGGTGCCATATATTACCTGGCTGGTACCAGGTTTGTCAGTCATCCAGCTTATGGTACCCGCTAAGTCGGTGATGTTGGATACTTGTATTCCCGAAATAACCAACGATGCTGTTGTGGCTTGACCTGAGGTCGTGAAATCGCCTTCAGCAGTCCCTTGATTCGCTCCCGCGTCCGTTGAGGTAGCGGTAAAGTGATAGGCCGTATTGGGCTTCAGGTCAGCTACGTTTACTGAATGGTCGGTAACTAAATTTTCATCAAGCTCGGTCCAGGTGCAGCCACCGCTTGATTCGCAAATCATTACCTGACTGGTAGACGGTTCATCAGTTTGCCAGGTTATGACTGCGCCGGCCATGGTCACGTTTGAAACCGAGGCTTTTTGAATGGTAGGAGGTATAGTATCTTTGTTGCCGAAAGGTAACCACCCTGGTAGCTTCATTCCGCTAACAAATTTCTGGACGTTATTAAGCGGGGTTTCCAGCCAGCCAGCTTTGTAGACGGCGAAACCTGAAAGGCCGACTGCAGCGACAATGAGAATGATAATAACCAGAGCCGGAGAAAACCGCCTTACCCGTATCGGACCCGTGTCCCTAAATCTTCTATCAGTAATGGGCGGTTGCTGCATACCGGCATATGGCTTACCGCCGGGTGAACCGTAAGCTCCCGGCTGCGGTTCGCCAGTCCCGTATTGCTGGGGTGGTATGGGTTGGGGGATTGGTGTGCCCGGGATGGTGCCTCCTGTCCCGGGATATGATGGCGGTTGTCCGGGCTGCGGTCCGATTATGCCACCTTGCGACGAAGGAAATTGTCCGGGCTGTGGTCCAGTTATGCCGCCTTGCGATGAAGGAAATTGTCTGGACTGCGGCCCAATTATGCCACCCTGTGATGGCGTAAACGGTCTGGGTGTTGGTACAGACGGTGGCTGTTCTGCGGCGCCGGGCACTGCCGGACCAACCGAAAAACCGCAGTGCGGGCAGTAAATCGCTCTTGGAGGGACAGGCCCGTGGCAACCGGGACATATTCTCGCAGTGCAATGTACACAGAACCGACTGTTCGAATCGATTTCCTGGCCGCAACTAGGACATCTTATTATCCCTGGCACTATGCTCCTGTTTCCCAGTCGCTTCTGTATCCCGAATTAAAGACTATACAATTATTTATATTATACCTCCTATAGAAAAACGAAACTAGGAGTCTTTTAGTTTATTGCTCTATCTGCGAGCCTTGGCCTCGCTGCAGCGCGGCTGCTATAAGGACTTGAGTATATCCTCAATTTCCTCCTGACTCTGGAAACGCCCTATCTTTTTATACTTGATTATTCCTGCTGCGTCTATAATGAAATTTGTTGGCGGGTAGCGTGTGGCGCCGTAAGCATTGGCAACTGTATTGTTCGGGTCGGGGAGAGCGGGGAAGGTAGTGAACTGCTTGTTGGTTACGTAATCCCTGACTAATCTGGGGTCGTAAATCATGTGGTAGATATCTAAGACCGCTAGTTTTCCATTTTCTTGCTGGTAGGCTCCAACTAAATAAGGTATTTGAGTTTCACATTCTTTGCAGTTGACACTGGTGAACACAATTAATACTGTTTTACCTTGAAAATCACTCAAGCTTATGTTTTTCCCCTCAATGCTTTCCAGAGTAAAAGCGGGAGCTTTATCACCTACTTGGGGTATCTGGGTTGTGCCACAACCGACCATTGCCATCAATATCAGGGCAGCGACCGCCAGTACTATCGATGTTTTTATTTGCAATTAATAGACGCTCCTTTCATTGGCCGAGTTCAACCGGGACGAATTGACCTAGCCACGCCAGATTACCGGTCAGCATTAGTATACCAACGACTATAAGCAGCGCACCACTTACTATGGAAATAACTCCGAGGTAGCGGTTTATACTTTTCCATAACGGCATTATAGCTCCCCAGGCGAGGCCAAGCACGATGAAGGGAATACCCAAACCCAACGAGTACACGGTGAGCAATAGGGCACCTTCTGCTACAGTCTGAGAGTTAAAGGCCAGCATAAGAATGGCACCCAATATTGGGCCGATGCAGGGTGTCCATCCCAGGGCAAAGGCAGCCCCGATACCGACCGAGCGTAAGTAGCCCGGGTTGCTGCCGGCGGTTGTTTTGAGGCGTTTTTCATAGTTCAGCCACGGTAATTTATAGGCAGCAATAAGGAAAATACCAAAGGCGATAATCAAACCGCCGGCAATATAGCGGAGCAGTAATGAATGGGCAGTTATGGTGTTGCCTATTAAGCCGATTGACGCGCCCAGGCCAATGAAGATTATAGAGAAGCCGAGCACGAAGGCGAGGGAGTGAAACAAAGCCGGCAGGAAGCTTTTCCTGCTATCAGGGTCTATGGCGGTAATACCAGCCAGATTGGCCAGATAGGCTGGCACCAGTGGCAGGACGCAGGGTGAAAAGAAGGAAAGCAGTCCGCCGGTAAACGCCACAATATAGGAAATCTGGTTCATTGATTGGCCTGTTTCGCCAGTTCGTTATCGAGCAGTTTCTTCAGCTGTGCCTTGGGCTGGTAGCCGATGGCATGCTGCATAGGTTTTCCACCTTTAAAAACCATAATGGTGGGGATGCTCATAACCCCATATTTTGAGGCTACGAATGGAGATTCATCTACATTCACCTTGGCGAATTCTATTTTTCCTTTGTATTCCTTGGCTAACTCCTCGACGATGGGAGCAACTGCCTTGCATGGGCCGCACCAGGGCGCCCAGAAGTCAACCAGCACCGGCATTTGTGAATTTAAAACAGCTTTTTCAAAGCTATTGTGGTCTACGTTAATTATATTTTCGGACATTGATATCAGCCTCCTGAATAGGTTATTTAGGAAATATATTATTAATTTTTTGTCTGTGAGATGATGGCGCTTTGCATATGGGCATTATTATCAATGCAGCTATTGCTGGCTACAATACAATCTTTTAAGACGACTTGCTCACCAATGGTAGCATTTTGCCATATAACAGAGTTTTCAATGCTGGCACCGTCATGAATATTGCATCCCGGGCCAATAACTACCGGCCCTTTGAGTTGAACCCCTTTGCCTATATTGCAGTTCTTGTCAACGAGTATGGGTCCGAACAAACTGGACTGTGGATGGACATTGCTTTGTTTGTCAATACGGATGTCTGTTGGTTTAAAGCTAACCTGGGTGCTTTTGCCGCTAAGCAAGTCGCCGTTCAGTTGTAAATATTTTTCGGGGGTACCCATATCCATCCAGTAGACATCAGTAGTATAACCGAAAACAGGTTCTCGTTCAGCTACCAGTGAGGGAAAGATATCATGTTCAAACATGCAGCGTTTGCCTTCTGGTATACGCTTGAGGACCTCAGTCTCGATGACATAAACTCCGGCATTAATCATGTTGCTGGTTACTTGCTCGCGACGCGGTTTTTCTACGAAGCGGGTAACGCGCTGATTGCTGTCGGTTTCTACAACACCGAATCGAGTGGGGTCTTCTACCGGCGTCAGGGCTATGGTTACTTTGGCGCCCCTCTTTTTGTGGAAAACTAACATATCGGTAAAGTTCAGGTCAGTGAAGATATCGCCGTTCATGGCAAAGACAGTATCGTCTATATATGGCTCAGCTTTCTTGACAGCCCCTGCAGTGCCCAGTGGGTCTGTTTCGATGCTGTAAACGAGCTTTGTGCCAAGTTGACTTTCATCGGTAAAATATTCGGTAATACGGTCGGGCTGGTATCCTATGGCTAAGATAATCTCGCTGATGTTGTGGTGGCTAAGGTGTCGGATGATATATTCGATGAACGGCTTGTTCAGAACAGGCACCATGGCTTTGACTGTAAGATAAGTTAACGGACGTAGCCTGGTGCCTTCGCCACCAACGAGGACCACAGCTTTCACTGAGTTGTTTAGTTTGCTCCTCTCAGCTTTCTCTTGAATTCTTATTTCTCTTGAATTCTTAAGTAGCTATTTTACTCCATTTACCATGTCGTGGCAAAGTCTACATTCCTGGGCGCTCAAGCGAAAGAATTCTATGGCAGTGTGTGTCGTCTGCCGAGCAATAGTGGACTCGTCAGTTCCTTTCAACGGTGCCACCGCCTTAAGACTTCTTGTGATGTCTGCAGGCTGGGAGCGATACTTGTTTTCTCTGCCGTACATAACCGGACAATCTGTCTCCAGGAGTAGTTTATCCGGCGGTGTTTCCCTTATAGCCCGTCTATGCTCCTCATGGTATTCTGCGGCTGGAGTAGCTGAAATGAGATAGCCTGCTTCCAGTATATTTTTAAGTACACTTGAAAACCCGGTGAACCAGTGGAAAACAGCTTTTTCAATGCCGGCTTCTTTAACCAGTTCAAAGGTATCTTTCCAGGCGTAGCGGCTGTGGACGGTTATCGGCTTGGCGTACCGCCTGGCTAAAGCCAATAGGCTTTTCAAGGTCTCTTTTTGCAGCTCTTTCGGGGCCACTTTGATGACCCTTCTATCATAGTCAAGCCCTATTTCTCCCATAGCTATGATTTGTAAGATTTTTTCTTCGATAAACTTGAGGGTGAGGTCGATTCCGTTAGGGTCCAGATTGCCCAGTTCCCATGGGTGTAAACCGAGAGCTGGATAGACGAAGCCGGGATGACTATCGCTGATTGTCATCACCTTCAGGTTTGACTGGTGGTTGGAGCCAACAGCGACAATGGCGACAACGCCAGCTTCTTTGGCTTTATTTAGCGCGGACTCGAGGTTTTCCAGCTCGTCGAGATGAGCGTGTGTGTCAATGACCTTGAGCACTTATTCTCCTTCTTAGGCGGAGAGATGTGCCATTTCCTCTGCCTTTTCCTCTATGTAGGCGATGACCAGTCCTGGCTGCATAGTGCCTTTTTCGGTTATTATGCCGGTTACCAGAGTGAGCGGCGTATTATCGAAGCTGGGCTCAAGCTCCGTTGATTTTGTTATGTAACCCCGGATGGTGAATTTGGCACTCTCACAGACCACATAGAAGGGTATCCTTTTGTTTTTAGCTGCCTGGGCAAGCTGTAACGTCGGTTTGCCGTTAACCAGATAGCCATCGGCAGTTATGCTGTCAGCGCCGACTAAAGCTTTATCGGCTTTGGATATACGAAGATTTATTTTCGCGTCGGGTACTATTTCAACTGGAATCTCGTATTTCATGAGCTGCTTGGCAGTAATTTCCCCGTAGGCTTTGTCATTGACCTTAGATTCGGCAGCGATAACTCGGAACCTGGTTTCTCTTTGCCTTGCCATCTCCAGGACATGGCAGACCGTGGAGCTGTAGCTGCAGGTTATTACCGTATCGAGGTCGCCGATGATTCCGCAGGCGTATTCAACAGCCTTAGAGACGGCTTTTGTCGCCGACTTTACGAGTTCCTTTCCTTTAATTTCGGCAAAGCTTTTAAAAGCCTCCACGTTATTCTCATTTTGAGACCTCGTTATAATCTGATGCAGGAACTGGTTAGCATAGTTGGTTATAGGAGTAATGTTGGGTCTGGCACTTGTCAGCTTCTCGGCTACCTCTTTAATCTCTTGGACAAGGTCGGCGACGGTTCCAGCCTGGCTTTCGCTGATAGCCAGGATTAGCGTGTTGACGGCGTGCAGTGATAGCCAGCTAGCGCCGTGTATATCGTCGTTCTTGAGTTGAGTGATTTCCTCGAGCACTTTGCTATTCATAGCGGCGTATTGGCCTTTAGTATATAATAACTCGTGGCGAAAGTCTTGATTTTGGCGGTGGTCAAATGGATGAGGTGGTTCTGAGGGGTAAATTCTTAGGGGCGCTGGTTGGCACGGCGGTGGGGGATGCCGTCGGCTCCGGGTTTGAGGGGCGGCCCGCGGCTGAGGTTGAGGCGATTGAGTGGGCGGCAGACAGACGGGAAATTCTAGCCTACACCGATGACACTCACATGATGATTGGTATGGCTGAATCATTGGTGCAGAAAGAGGGTTTTGACGGTGAGCACATGGCGCGCGTTTTTATTCGGAATTACGAAATTGAACCGTGGCGCGGCTATGGGCCAGGCCCGCCGAATATATTCCGCATGATAAGGGATGGTGAAGCCTGGGACAAGGCGGCTGAAAAGTTATACCACGGCGGCTCCTACGGTAATGGGTCGGCGATGCGAATTGCGCCGCTAGCTGTCTTTTATCATGACGATTTAACCATGTTGAGAGAGGTGGCTTACAGGTCGAGCCAAATTACCCACAGCCATGTGTTGGGTAAAGAAGGTGCGGCTTTGCAGGCATATGCAGTGGCTTTAGCTGTAGGACTTGAACCAGGCAAAGCCTTTGAATCGCAGGAATTCTTAGGCAGGCTGGGTGAGCTTGTTCAACACGAGACGTACAAGAAAAAATTAGAGAGCGCGACCATGCTGCTGGGTGAGGCGGATAAGGCTAAAGCTGTTGCCGAGCTGGGCAATGGCGTGGAAGCTTTCAACTCGGTGCCGACGGCCATATATTTGTTTCTGTCTCATTCGGATTCGTTTGAAGATGTGGTTCTATTTGCTGTCAGCCTTGGCGGAGATACTGATACCATAGCCGCGATGGCCGGGGCTATAGCCGGTGCTTATTTAGGCGTAGACGCTGTGCCGAACAAATGGCGGCTGAAGCTGGAAAATCGCTTATATATCGAGGAGCTGGCGGCGGTGTTGTACGGTATCTGGGCGAGGGCGCATCGCCTAGATATGTAGCTCGATTATGTCGTTATCCTTCAGCAAATGGTCTTGACTGACCCTCTGCCCATCGAATTTTCCTGAGCCCCACACGACGGCGTACTTCAGTTTGGCTTTGAAATCCTTGTGAACGTCTTCGGCGGCATTTTTTACCGTGCTGCCCGTTTTGAGGATTATAGGGTCGGTCAAATCCGGTTTCTGCCCCGGGCTCTTGGTGTGGACTCTGATAATTTCCAGCGCTTGAAAAATGCTTATCTTGAGGTCTTGCAGATTATTGCCGCTGGTGGCTGATACAGCTGTCATAGGGAACTGGGAACCGTAACGCGTTTTTAATCGGAGCCAGCCGGCATCCGAAGTGTCTAAGTCGCTTTTGTTGCCCACAATCAGCATTTTTCTGGGTCGCTTGCCTATCAAGCTTTCTGGAGACATATTTACTGCCGGCACGATGCCTACACTATCCAACTCCTGAAGAGTTGTCTCAACCTGTTCCACCGGATTTTTGTTTAAATCTGCGATAATGGCTATTAAGTCGGCGTTTCTGGCGACGTTATTCAGCCAGACGCGGGAATCGCGGCCTGTAACCGGAGGAGTGTCTATCAATTGAATTTGAATGTTTTCGAATTTCATCATACCTATATTGGGAGACTTGGTAGTGAAGGGATAATCTCCTATTTCGGGGAAGGCGTCGGTGACAGCGGCCAGCAGTTGTGATTTGCCGGTATTTGGCAGCCCCACCAGGGCTACCTGGCCGGCGCCTTCTTTTCTGATGTAGAAGCTGGTCCGGCTGGTGGTGGCTTTTCGTTCCGCCTCTTCGGTGAGCTTGGCGATTCTTCGTCTCAGGTCGCCATACAGATGATCGGTGCCCTTGTGCCTGGGCATGATAGCCAGCATGGTCTCTAGCGCCTCAATTTTATCCTCGGGAGTTTTGGCCGTCCGATAGCGTTTTTCAGCGTCGTAGTACTGCGGTGGTAGATTTGCCGGCATGGTCTTTAAAACCTGTTTCCTAATTCTAGCATAATCGCTATGGACAGATTAAGGTTTAAATTAGCTGCGAAACTCCAATGTGGTAGAATTAAGGCATGGCTCTGGCTGCCTTTATTATCAGCATCCTTGCTTTGGTTGTAGCACTAATGGCTCTCCCCACTGTGTTTCAAGTGTTTTTGGGAAAACCGAAGTTGATAATCCATTTTGGTGTTCGGGAAGTGAAGGGCGGAAAAGTATTACAAGGCGAATTATATAACCCACAAATTAGAAGTCGCTTGTTACAAATAGTAGGTATTCGCAGAATGGTGGCAGACGACATAGTAGTTCGTTTTTCTATTAAAAACGGAAATGACGGAAGCAATGCTGTTGCGGAAATAGTACCATCCTTAATATCCCATGCAGGCATAGCTCCCGCCCAGAGAATAAGCTTACCACCATCAATATTCCCATCCCAATTTGGAATTGCAACAGTTGAAGATGCAGAAGGGCTAGTTCGGGTTTTTGAGCAAGACGAGATTCTTGGATTGGGTTTGTATCATGTATTTGTTGAGGTTGCAGTTGAATGCAAAACTATCACCGCACAGAGAGATTTCAAGGTTATTAACAAGCCGCCATTTGCTGTATGGATTTAAGACAAATGGGGTTCTCAAGCATACACGTATTGCCTCATAGAATCTACTTCGCCTGTATGTAGCTTTTTTTAGCGTCAAATTACTGCGGTGGTAGATTTGCCGGCATGGTCTTTAAGATCTTTTTTCTACTCATTATTAGCATAATCTATCTGGAGAGACATGTTATTTTGAGCTCTTCGCCGATGTTATCCTGAGCGAAGCGAAGAATCTCGCCACTCAGTTAGTAAAATAATTGCCCCATCTGGTACAATGCGAAATATGAATACCAGGGATATCCCGAAGCTGGTGGTTAGCGTTGTCGCCTGCCTGGCTGCCGGCGCCATCGGCTCCGTATTTACACGAAGCGCCATTCCGACTTGGTATGCGACGCTGCAAAAACCGTTTTTTAGTCCGCCGAACTGGCTCTTTGCCCCGGTGTGGACACTTCTTTATATACTGATGGGCATAGCTGCATTTCTGGTGTGGCGTAAGGGATTGGAGAATCGACAGGTCAGAATAGCACTAATTGTATTTCTGATACAGCTGGTTCTAAACGCCTTATGGTCGGTGGTTTTTTTCGGCCTCGAGTCGCCTCTGTACGGATTCATTGTAATCGTGGTCCTGTGGGTGGCTATATTATTCACAGCTCTGAAGTTTTACAGGATATCTTTAGCTTCCAGTGTGCTGCTCTGGCCTTATCTGCTGTGGGTAACTTTTGCAGTCGTTCTGAATTCGTCTATATGGTTGTTGAACCGATAGGCCGCAACTGTAACCCAAGACGGTCTATTCAGCGCGTTTTTTTGAAATGAAAGCTTCTGGTAATTGTTATGAATGCCTGCAAAAGCTGGCTAATCAGGCTGCAGAGCTGGCGACAAATGACGAACGGGCTAAAGCCAGAGCTTTAAGCGAAAGCCTAGAAATACTTCGTGATGATTTCTCTATGGACTGCGTGTCCATTGTCGTTGCCACCAAAATCCATGATGCGGTGAAGAAGATAACCGGAAACCCTGACCCTTACCGGGAGATGAAAGATAAGGAGATTGCGGTTGCCAGAGAGCTATCGAAGCAGATAAAAGTCGAGCCTGGCAATTTTCAGAGCTGCCTCAAGTTTGCCGCACTGGGAAATACCATCGATTTCTTCAGGTCTCTGGATATTATTCAGCAGGATATGAAAGAGCCGGTGAATTTCGTCATCGACGATTCGAAGCATTTTGAAGCCAAAATCAAGCACGCAAGACGGATTTTATATCTGGCGGATAATGCCGGCGAGATGTTTTTCGATTTACCGCTTGTCAGATGGATGAGACGGCGGGCATCAGTTGCCTATGTAGTTAAGTCGGCGCCGGTCCAAGACGACATTACCGTGGAAGATATAAAAAGAGCCGGGCTTGAAGACGCGCTGGGCGAGATATTGGCCACCGGTACGGCAACACCGGGTATAGATTTTTCTCAGGCGGCAGCGGAGTTTAAGCGCGAGTTCAATACCGCAGACCTTGTCTTTGCCAAAGGCATGGGTTACTACGAGTCTTTATCCGAGCTGGTGGTAGAAGGTAAGGTTTTCTACTGTCTCAGGGCAAAATGCCAGCCGGTGGCCGATGCTCTCAAAGTTCCACTTAATAGCTATGTCGCTGTGCTTAGATAGAAGTCAACTATTCAACTGTTTACCACTATATCAGCGAGGCTTTAGCCTCGCCAGAACAGTCGGAAATCCTAAATCCCGAATAATCGCCAAATTTAAAAATCCAATTTTTGAAGTATTATATTTTGGTCATTGGTATTTGTTATTTGGATTTGTTTAGAGTTTGGTATTTGGAAATTAGGATTTTCTGTAATCTCTGAGGTATGATTGGAGCAGATGCTCCTATCTACCCGGAGAAGAATGTTTTCGTCTTCAGATGTATTCCTTGATTTCGGTGAGTCTGTGCAGTCGGGGACAGTCAGTGATGTCCGGAAAGTAATCGTTGCGGTCGATGAGCAATGCCTTAATGCCGACACCGCGGGCGCCGACGACGTCTATCTGGTATTGGTCACCGACATATAGCGCTTCTCCGGGCTTGACTTTAGCTTTCCCAAGCGCCGCCAGGAATATTTCCGGCCGTGGCTTATCATAACCAACCTCAGCCGAGGTTACTTTGAAAGTGAGGTATGGCTGCAATCCCAGCTTAGTATACGTGGCCTCCATGTCCTGAGCAACATTTGAAATAAGCCCGAGGATTAAGCCGCGTTTTTTAAGTGTTTTTAGGACGGGTAATGCATCATCATAGACTTTGAATTCCCATTTATACTCTCTGATTTTAGCCAGTATTTGAAGCGCGGCGTCACGGCTAATTTCTGCCCCGGCTCCGCCAATTATTCTGGTTACGTATTCGACGTAGAAGTTGATTTTTTCCTCTGGGTTTTTGCTGTCTATAGGCGAGCGGGAGTTTTCATTGCGGTAAAAAATGTCGGCGGCGGTTAATGAGGTGAATAGCGCTTTGGCTTCTACGTCGATGCCTAGTTCACGGCAACTGCTAATGTAGATATCCTCCCGGGGTGGATAGTAGCTGGCCAGGGTGTTGTAAAAGTCGAATAAGACGGCTTTAATCATAACGAATGGAAATTGTAGGAGATAGCGAGTCAAGGTGTCAAACTAAAGGTCAATCAGCCCTATCTGGTTCCAGGTGAAGCCGTTATTAATGCTTACCGAGAAAGCGCTCTGGTCATTGCTGCCGCCGGCCGGAGAGCTGGTGCCACAGTAACCAACTATACCGTCAGCGGACCAGGCTACCCGGGCCTGAGCGGGACCGGTGGGCGGCTTCTGGCTGTTCTGCCAGGTGGGATATGGCGAGCTTGGGTTAGAGGTAAAGTATACCTGAGGGCCGCGGAAAAGCGACACAGTCGATGCCGCCACAGCCCCAGCCAGCAGCTTACCCCTACTGAACATACCGTAGTGTGCCAGGCTGCAGATGACATCAGTACGAACCAGAAGCCTGTAGCATACAGTGTCGTCAATACGGTACACATCATCATTTGGACTGCCTGAGGCGGCTACTCCCGGCGGGTTGTCGCTCCAGCAAGCGTAGACATGCCGATTTGCGGGAGAGGTTCCAATATAGTCTGCGGGCAAGGCTATATCAGCATAGGTGAGCGGCGTCCCCGGCGTATCCTGCCCTGATTGAGATATTTCCACCGGATATCCTGAGGAATTATTCCAGGTTGTGGTATTTCCGCCGAGGTCTCTGAAACCGATGTACAGAAAAGTGCCGTCGGAATTCGGAGGAGGCCCGGTGGCGGCGACGGCCAGTATGGTGCCATCAACGGCAAACCCCGGTGAATACTCGATAGCGAAGATGTCGGCATTTGACCAGCCGGTGGCGCCGGAACTCATGTCCCGCCAGCCTCCCGTAAAGCCATTCATTATGTTTACCCATACCTTGCCATTGCCGCTGCCTGTGGATGTGCCTACAGCAATATCCCGGCTGCCGTAACCCGGGGAGATAGCCAGGCATTGCACACGCTCACTACCGCTCAGCTTGCCGTTTAATCCGGTAGCAGCGAAGTTGGCGCCACCATCGGATGACACGAATACTTCAGTTCCATTGGTCACTACTGCAACTATTCTATGGTCATCCGGGGCTATAGCCAGTGCGGTCCAGGGTGCGGCTGCGCCAAGGCCTCTCGATATGTCGGTCCAACCGTAGCCGCCGTGGTCTGACTTGTAAAGCCTGGCATGGGGAGAATCAAGTGCATAAATTGTGTTATCATAGCCAACCGCGATATGGCTGACATCGCTGTTCGGTACTATAAGCAACGTACTGACAATCGGGGTTACGGTCCCGGTCTCGGTTTTTCCTTCCGGTTTGGGAGTAGCCACGGTGAATTTGACAGATGCCGGTGTGGAGTCGACATTGTCAGCTTCATCATGAGCTTTGACGTAAAACATATAAGTGCCATCGGGCAAATTGGTATAGGTCTTAGTAGTGTCCGCTGTGAATGAAGAATAACTGTTATCGCGGCCTTCCAGATAATATGAATAGGTCAGTTTATTGGTTGGCGTCCTGTCATCACTGCCTGTCCATTCAAAAGTGACTTTGCCGGAGGTAATAGTTTCAGCCGGAGCCACGGTGATTACTGCTTGCGGCGGTGTCATATCCGGAGACGGCTCCTCTTGTTGGGGTGGGGGAGGTGACGGTGGAGTTACGGGTTGAGTAAGACACGAGTTGCCTGCCGGAATCAGGAGCACCAGAAACAACGCAAACAGCAATCCGAGATTATTAATTGTCTTCATCATTAGGCTTATGTAATGCCAGTATGTTTTGATTCTAACACAATTACGTAAAAACATCACTTGGGGGTTTTTGACACTCGGACATAAAGTTGCTAAGCTTGGGTAAGCTTCGGAGGATATTTAATTGCCTGAGGAAAAAAGCAAAGTAGATATGGAAAAAATCGTCTCGCTGTGTAAGCGGCGTGGTTTTATTTTCCCGAGCAGCGAAATTTATGGTGGCCTGGGCAGCAGTTGGGATTATGGGCCGCTGGGGGCCGAACTAAAGAGAAATGTTAAAAACACCTGGTGGCGGGCAGTAGTTCAAGAACGGGATGATATGGTTGGTTTGGATGCCAGCATAATTATGCATCCCCAGACGTGGGTCGCCAGCGGCCACGTGGAGAACTTTTCCGACCCGTTGGTGGAATGTAAGTCCTGTCACCTTAGACGGCGAGCTACCGACTTAATTGGAAATGTTTGTCCCGATTGCGGCGGCGCTCTGACGGAGCCAAAGCAATTCAATTTAATGTTCAAGACGTTCATGGGACCGGTGGAAGATGATGCCAGTGTCGTATATCTGCGACCGGAAACAGCTCAGGGTATTTTCGTTAACTTCGACAATGTGCTGGCTACTTCCAGGAAAAAGCTGCCCTTTGGCATTGCTCAAATAGGCAAATCCTTCCGCAATGAAATCACGACCGGTAATTTTATTTTCCGGACTAGAGAGTTTGAGCAGATGGAGATTGAGTTCTTCGTTAAGCCGGGAACCGACGAGGAATGGTTCAATTATTGGGTGAAGGAGCGCTTTGAGTGGTACCTAAAGCTTGGAATCAAACAGGACAATCTGCGTCTACGCCGGCACTGCGATGAAGAACTGGCCCATTATGCCAAGGGCTGCTTTGACGTCGAATATCTTTTCCCTATGGGGTGGGCTGAGCTGGAGGGTATAGCCAACAGGGGTGACTTCGACCTGGTGCAACATGCTAAACACAGCGGCAAAAATTTGAGTTATTTCGATGAAGATTCCGGTGAGCGCTACGTGCCCTATGTTATCGAGCCTTCGGCGGGAGTCGACCGCTCACTGCTGGCGTTTCTAGTGGATGCTTATGATGAGGACTTAGCTGATGGAGAAACGAGAGTGGTTTTGCGTCTTCACCGTGAGCTGGCTCCAATCAAAGTGGCTGTTTTGCCGTTGAGCAGAAATGAGAAGCTGGCGCCGCTAGCCAGGGAGGTATATGCTGAACTTCGTCGACATTTTGTGACGCAATATGATGATGCCCAGAGCATTGGTCGGCGTTATCGACGTCAGGACGAAGTCGGTACTCCCTTCTGCGTTACCGTGGATTTTAAGTCGCTCGAGGACAATCAGATTACTATTCGGGAGCGCGATAGCCTGGCGCAGATTAGATTACCGATAAAAGACTCAGTTAAAATTTTGCAGGCGAAGTTAAGCGGCGAAGCTTTTGACACGCAGCCTTTGTGGGCAACCAGAGCGTCCGATGCTGTAGAACAATGAAGATTCTTCATTTTGCTGACCTCCATCTGGGCATGGAGACTTATGGTGGTGTTGACCCGGCTACGGGATTATCGACGAGGTTGATTGATGTCCTGAACGCTCTGGACGAGGTAGTGGAGTATGCGGTGGGTAATGGTGTTGACCTGGTTCTGTTTTGTGGAGATGCTTACAAGAATCGTGACCCTTCCCAGACTCAACAGCGAGAATTTGCCAAACGGCTCAGACGGCTATCAGAAAACGGAATCGCCGTTTTCTTATTGGTAGGCAATCATGACCTGCCCAACGCAATTGGTCGAGCTAACGCTGTGGAGATTTTCGATATATTGTCTGTCAACCATATTTATGTCGGCAACCGACCGGATATTTACCGTATACCGACTAAAAAGGGTAATGTTCAGATAGTGGCTTTGCCCTGGCTTAAGCGAAGTGCATTGCTCAGTCGGGAAGAAGCGAAAAATCTCAGCATAGAGCAGGCAAATGACCGGCTTCAGGAAATAATGACTCGCAGGCTGTTAGACCTTATTCCAGAACTTGACCCGGGCTTGCCGGCATTGCTGGCTGCTCACGTAGCGGTGTCGACAGCTAAACCTGGGTCGGAGAGAAGTATGGTGGTGGGGAGGGACCCTGTTTTGTTGCTGGGAAATGTGGCTCTGCCTGTTTTTGACTACGTCGCTTTGGGACATATCCACCGACACCAGGTTTTACTTCAAAACCCACCTGTTGTTTATGCCGGCAGTCTGGAGCGTTTCGACTTCGGCGACGAAGATGAAGATAAAGGTTTCTATGTGGTTGATGTGGAAATGAGAGGTAAAGAAAAGCGCGTAACCTATGAGTTCCATGAAGTTAATGCCCGGCGCTTCGTAACTGTGGCTGTGGATATAGCTATTGAAGATGCAGACCCAACCGGTACTGTTTTGAATGCTATTGCTCAGCAGCATGCGGCTATCGAAAATGCTGTAGTCAGGGTTCACATAAGCTTGCCTGCCGCTCTGGAAGCTTCTGTTCGGGAAGTAGAGATAAACAAGGCTCTCAAAGCAGCTCACTGCGCCGTCATTGCCAAAGAAGTAAGGCAGGAGGCACGTCTCAGGTTGGGTGAATTGACCAGCCAGAGATTGAGCCCCATTGAAGCTCTAAAGAGATACCTGGATACTAAGAAAGTACGAGATGAACGCCAGAAAGTTTTACTTGAATATGGAGAAAAGTTGATATGGCAAGCGGAGTAAAAAACAGAAGAGCGTTTGGAGGTTGGGAAAGTAAAATTAAGGTGCGGCTCGGCATAAGATCTAAAATTCTTATCTTTTTTTTGGCCTTGTCTTTAATCTCGCTGGGCGTCATAAGCTTGCTGGCGTTTCGTACCATATATCAGGTCAGCTCTCTAGTCAAGCTGAATAGTACGAGTATGGGAGAAGAAGTTGCGCGTCAGAGCATCTCCGCTCTGGAAGACCTGGGCCGGACTCTAATACAACGGCGTGCGTTATATGTTGCCGATGAGATAGGGCTTTTCATGCAGTATCATCCCTCCTTAAGCACCTCCGAACTGAAGGCGAATGACACATTGCGCGAGATAGCGGTGCAGACCGTAGGGCAAACTGGTTCAACATTCGTCTATGATAATACCGGCACCGTCTATTTCGATGTGGACCCCAAGCTGCTCGGCGTTAACTTGCTTAAAGTGGGTGGTGAACCTGTATCCTTTGCCTCTATTGTAGAGAGGAGCTTTAAGGGGGAAGCATCAGGCTATTACGACTGGAAAGATGAAAAAGGGAACGTAAGGACAAAATATATGCATTGTATACCCGTTAAGGGCATGAATCTTGTAGTAGCTGCAGCTACCTACATCGACGAGTACTCGGCTCCAGCCGAAGAGCTGGAGTCCCATATTAACTCCACGATCAAGGCGACCAATGACTATATAAATGAGCAGGTACAGAAAACGCAGTGGATTTTCACTGGCGTTTTCGGTGGCATGATTCTTCTGGCTACCGCGGTGATATTTTTACTATCGGGAGCCATTACCCGACCGATACTGGCGCTCACTAAGGGTGCTGAAGTCATAGCCAGGGGCGAACTCGACTATAACATTAAGGCCGAGACTGGAGATGAAATCCAGCAGTTGGCGGAACAATTCAACAATATGGCTAAGGCACTAAAAGAATCTTACACGGGTCTGGAACTGAAGGTTGCTGAGAGAACCAAGCAGGAGCGTCAGAGAGCGGAACAACTGCGTACCGTAAACGAAGTTAGCCGCAAGATTAGCTCTATTGTTAAACTCGATGAGCTGCTCCCTTATGTGGGCAACTTACTCCGTGAGACCTTTCACTTCTATAATGTCAACATATATTTATTGGAGCCCTCTTCCGGTACACTGGCCCTTAAAGCGCTGTGTTTAAGCGGACAGAAAAGCGTTATACCCGTCGGAGTACCTCTGGAGGTGGATGAAGAGAGCATTGTTGGTTGGGTAGCCCAGACAGGTGAACCTATTTTAGCCAATGATGTAAGTGAGAACCCGAGGTATCGTGCCGTCGAGGCGTTAAGAGACACCAGGTCTGAGCTTGCTGTGCCGGTGAAGATGGGAAACAATGTTATTGGAGTTCTCGATATCGAGAGCACCGACGTCGATGCTTTTGGTGAAGCTGATTTGTATACTGCCCAGACGCTGGCTGACCAACTGGCGGTGGCTATCGACAATGCACGTCTGTATGATGAGACACGGCAAATGGCAGTGATGGAAGAACGTAACCGCATGGCCAGGGAGATTCATGACACGCTGGCTCAAGGGTTCAGCGGCATTATTTTGCAGCTTGAGGCAGCAGAACAAGCATTAGGTAGTGATTTGCCGGCGTTACAGCGCCATTTAAACCAGGCTCGAAATCTAGCTAGAAAAAGCCTAGCTGAGGCGAGACGCTCGGTATGGAACTTACGCCCAGAGGCTCTAGAACAACGGCCCTTAGCTGATGCGATTAAACAAGAGGTAGACAGATTCAGCCAGAGCACAGGTGTGATTGTGAAATTCAATATTATGGGTGACAGGCGTGACTTGCCGCCTGAGCTGGAAGCCGGCATTCTTCGCATTTTCCAGGAGTCCATGACCAATGTAAGAAAGCATGCCAAAGCTACTGAAGTAGAGGTAAATCTCACTTTTAATGAATCAGCGGCGGAACTCACCGTTCGAGATAACGGCGTTGGCTTCAAACATAAAGTATCGGATGATGGAGATAAGGGAGAGAAGAAACGTGATACTTTCGGTTTGATAAGTATGCGGGAACGGGCCCGGGGCTTAGGGGGTACGTTTGAAGTGCAAAGCCAAAGAGGCAAAGGGACGCTGGTGAAGATAGTTATTCCTACCGGCAAGGAGGTTTCGTAGTGGAAGCTATAAAGATTTTGATTGCTGATGACCATCCGGTAGTAAGAGAAGGATTGATTGCCATGCTGAGCCGGGAGGGTGACTTTAAGGTGGTTGGTGAAGCTAAGGACGGAGTAGAAGCAGTGAATAAGGCCAAGGAATTAAGCCCGGACGTGGTGCTGATGGACCTCCGAATGCCGGAGATGGACGGCGTCGAAGCTATGAGGCAGATTCGCCCGACTATGCCTGATGTCAAATTTATAATCCTGACTACTTACAGCGATGACGACTATATATTTAGCGGCATAGAGGCTGGCGCGCGGGCTTATCTCCTTAAGGATGCCCCGAGAGAGGATTTGTTTAAAGCCATAAGGTCTGTTTATCGGGGTGAGTCACTTATCCAGCCGGTAGTAGCATCAAAGCTGCTTGACCGGTTCTCCCAACTGTCCCGCCGGACGCCGTCCGGTGATGAGCTTTCTGAGCGAGAGCTGGAAGTATTATGCCTCGTGGCCAAAGGTGCGGCAAATAAAGAGATTAGCGCGGAACTTAATATTGCCCAGAGTACGGTTAAAACGCATATTACTAATATCTTTCAAAAACTGGGAGTGAATGACCGTACCGAAGCCGTAACTCAAGCTTTAAAGAAGGGCATAATCCGCCTTTAGAGTCATACTAAAGTACTACCGGATATCGGAGAAAAGGTTGAGATTTAAACTCCACCTTTTTGCCCAGTTGAAACCAGCCATACTCCCGATTATATAACCGAATTGAGGCGGTAAACTTAGAACTAGATAAAGAAGATTCGCGACCGGATACAGGAGATAGAATGGAAAAGATTAGAGTACTCATAGTCGATGATAATGAAGTAGTAAGAGAGGGGCTGAAAAGTATACTTGAGCCCCAGTCTGACATAGATGTGATTGGCGAGGCTACGGATGGCCTGGAGGCTGTGGCAAAAGCGGAAAAACTGATTCCAGATGTTATTTTGATGGACGCCCACATGCCGGGCATAGATGGCACAGAGGCAACCCGTCGCATAAAACGAGGCCAACCTGAAGTTAAGATTCTGTTTCTTACGGTCTATGGTGATTACGTGGGGGCTGCGCTCGATGCTGGTGCCAGTTGGTATCTGACCAAAGATTGCCGGCGTCAGGACTTGATGGAGGCTATCAGAGTATTGGCGCGAAGTACCCGAGCCAGGGCAGAAAAAGCCGGCTGAGCTTGCTTATTCATAATTATAAAACCATAGTAGTTCTACGTGCCGTCTGAGTTTGCAATCTATTAGAATTGAACCAGGTTTCTGGTGTAAAGCCGGTTTTAACAATCTCTATTATCTCAAGCGGGCCAATACTTTATCGTAGTTCTCAACGATGCTTTGAATTACTTCAGCGACGCTTTTTATTTCCTTTATCATACCGGCTATGGAACCACAATAAGCTTCACCGTTGGCAAGGTCGCCTTCAAATTGTCCTGTCCGTGACCGGCTGCTGCCGATAAAAGCTTGAAGCTCTTCAGCCGAAGCTCCAGCCGCCTCCATATCGAGCAGCTTGGTGGCTATCTCGTTCTTTAGTATTCTGGTTGGTCCAAGTTTCCTGCCTGTAATCGCTGTGTCGGTATCTGTAGCTTTTACTATAGCATCTTTGAAATTCTGGTGGGCGGCACACTCACGAGTGGCCACAAAGCGAGTGCCCATCTGAACACCGTCGGCTCCTAATGCCAGCGCGGCCACTAGGCCCCTGGCATCGGCGATGCCTCCGGCAGCCACTACCGGAATTGACACCGCGTCCGCGACCTGCGGCACCAGAGTCAATGTGGTCAGCTCATCAAGGCCGTTGTGACCGCCCGCCTCATAGCCTTCAGCGATAACCGCATCTACACCGCGTCTTTCCGCACTCTGGGCATGTCTTACAGCCGCTACCAGATGTAGGACTTTTATTCCGGCTTCTTTGAAGCGGCTGGTGTACAGGGCTGGATTGCCGGCGGCTGTGGCCACGACTTTCACTTTAGCCTTAATAACCGCGTCGACGAGCGCCTCAATCTGGGGGTTGTTTAATATGGGTAAATTGACCCCGAATGGTTTGGAAGTTAGACCCTTGGCTATTTCTATTTGCTTCTTTAGATTTTCCACCTGGTCGCCATTATGACTCATACCGGCATTGGGACTGATTAAGCCCAAGCCGCCGGCATTGGAAACTGCCGCAGCTAATTCAGCATTGGCAATCCATACCATACCGCCCTGAATTATCGGGTATTCAATGCCGAGTAGTTCACAAAGTCTTGTTTTTTTCATTGCCTGCACCTCCGTTATTTTAAAAGTTAGCCCGAAACTCATGAAATGGCTACGGATTTTCACGAGGTGTTAATCAACTTGAATTCTATTACGTCTACCAGCCCCATATCGGTTAATCTAAGTTCAGGTATTACAGGCAAAGCTGTGAAAGAAAGAAGCGCAAACACAGCCGGCGGGACATTTCCAAGCGTAGACGCTGTTTTTTCGACATTGTTAAATTTTTTCACCACAGCTTCCAAAGGCTCCGGTGAAAGTAGACCGGCGATAGGTAGAGGCAAAGCTGCCGCTATTTTGCCATCTATACACACCACCAACCCGCCTTTTAGTCTTTCTATTTCTTTTATTGACCTGAAAATATCCAGGTCGTTTGTGCCGACTGCCACTATATTGTGTGAGTCGTGGGCGATAGAAGAGGCTATCGCACCTCGTTTTAAGCCGAATCCTTTAACCAGCCCCAAGCCAATACGGCCACTTGCCTTGTGCCTCTCGACAACTACCAGCTTCAATACATCTTCATCCAGGTCAGGTGTCACCACGCCATCTTTGATTTTCATTCTCTCGATTCTTTTCTTGGTCAGTATCTGGCCGGGGATGATTTCGATAACCGGAAGACTTCTCCCGCTGGCGGTTAATTTCAGCGCTTCTGTATCGAAAGGCTTGATGCGGACCGTATCGGCTAGCTCAACAGCCGAGGTTTTTAACACGGGTCCGAGGTATTTGCCCTTTTTAGCTACCAGGCGGCCTTTATAGAAGACCATATCTGCATTCAGTTGTGGCAGGTCGGCAAAGGTCATCAGGTTAGCCACGTAGCCGGGAGCAATGCCTCCCCGGTCGTACAGCCTGAAATATTCAGCGGTATTTAGAGTTGCCATTTGTATGGCCCTTATAGGCTCGAGGCCTTTTTGAATTGCTTTTCTGACAACATCATCTACGTCGCCGTCGCGAAGTAAATCAGAACAACTGCGGTCATCGACGACGAAAAAACACCGCTTATAAGTCTTGTCGTTAACCAAGGGTAATAGGGCGTCCAGATTTTTCTCAGAAGAGCCTTCCCGTATCATCAGGTGCATTCCGCGCCTTAGCTTTTCTCTGCCTTCTTCTGTAGCAGTTGATTCGTGGTCTGAGTAGATGCCGGCGGCTATATAGGCATTCAAATGTTTATTGGTCACGTCAGGTGTATGTCCGTCAATGACTTTACCCTGGGCAGCAGATATCTTTTTTAGAACCTCTCTGTCACTGTGGATAACGCCTGGGAAATTCATCATTTCGCCAAGTCCGATGACATTTTGCATTTTTAAAGCCTTTTTGATTCCTTCGGAGGTTATTTCGGCGCCGCTAGTTTCCATATGTGTTGCCGGTACACATGAGGGTGCCATTAGGAATATGTCCACAGGCAGCTTCTTTGCCCAGTCCATTACAAATTTAATACCGTCAAATCCAGCTACGTTGGTTATTTCGTGCAGGTCCGTGACTACCGTAGAAATCCCTCTGGGAACTACGGCGTGCGCGTAATGGGCAGGATGGAGCATTGAGCTTTCTATATGAGTGTGGCCGTCAATTAGCCCCGGAGCCAGATAGCCACCCTTTATATCTATCGTCTCTTTAGCTTTAACATAGTTACCGATTCCAGCAATTCTGTCGCCGTAGATAGCCACGTTGCCCTCTTCTATTATGCCGACGAAAGTATTTATTATTTTGGCGTTCTTGAGCAGCACGTCTGCTGGCGCGTCTCCGCGGGCAACTGAAATCAGTTTAGATAAACTCATATTCTGTTACTCCGATGCAAATAACATTCTAATTCTATCTATTAAAGTGGTTGCATGCGAGGTGAAAACCTCTTGGCCCAATGTGAGCAAATATGCTTACTCAATGATGCATATATCTCGAAGGTGGCGAAATTTTTCATTCCAGTCGATGCCGTAGCCTACTACAAACTTATCGGGCACGGTGAAACCGACGTAGTCGATGGTCACCGGAACTTTATGTTGTGACGGCTTGTCAACCAGGGCGCAGAGCTTTAAAGAGGCAGGCTTTTTATTCTGTAAGTAGCTCATTAGAAAAGAAACGGTCAGGCCGGTATCAACTATGTCTTCTACTATCAACACGTCTCTGCCTTTTATTGGGGACTTTAGTCCGTGCACCACTTTTACCTTGCCTGAAGTTCTGGTACCTGCACCGTAGCTGGAAAGCTTAACGAAGTCCACCTCCACAGGCAGGCCAAGCTCACGGACCAGGTCAGCCATAAAAACGAATGAACCTTTAAGTATACCGATTAGAACTGGTTGCTTGCCCCGGTAATCTCGCCTGATTTCAGCAGCTAGCTTGGCTATAGCCTCATTGATTCTTCCCTGGGTTATCAAGAGTCTGGGCTGCCGAGACACGGGGTGATTATACCCGCAACTTTACCTATTGTCTACAGGTGAACCATAAGGTCGCCGTTATATTGGTGGGTGGAACAAACTTGGAGAGATTGCCACGCTTCGCTCGCAATGACAGAAGAAAAAGGCCTGTAATGAAGGTTTTTGTTAATAAATATGCTGCAGCGGGGGCAATCAGCGCTTAACTATTAACTTTTTAACGGCTTGCTGAAGACCTTCGATGGTCAGCTCAAACATGGGGAAGATTTTTCTAACCATCATAACGGTAGGCTCGTTCCAGTAAGTTGTTGATTCAGGGTTAAGCCAGACGCAGTGGCTGAAATGGTCAGCGATTTGTTTAAACCGGACTATTCCTGGCTTACGATTTCGTTCATAATAATAGATGGCCCCGTAAACGCTGTTTAGCTCCGATGGTGCCATCCAGGCATCTCCCACCAATATCAGCTTGTAATCCGGCTCCATATTCTGCAGCAAGTGGTCAATAGTTATTGCTTCCCGGCGCTCAATGTCTTTATAAACATAGTCATAGACGCAGTTGTGGAAGTAGTAATATTGAAAATCCTTGAAGTGCGTACTTCGATGTGCCGCCGAGAAGAGCAGGCTGCATAAATGCGCGAAAGGGTCCATCGAGCCTCCGACATCCATAAGAAGAAGCAGTTTAACCTTGTTCTTTCTGCTTCTTCTCCAGATCATCTCTATGTCACCGGCGTTCTTGGCGGTAGCATCGATGGTCTTGTCCAAATCTAGCTCGTCCTCCGGTCCTGTGCGATTGAATTGACGCAGCCCTTTTAAGGCGACTTCGATTTGGCGGATGTCGAGCGTGACATCATGGCGGTAGTTACGGAATTGCCTTTGCTCAGCGATTTGAATAGCACTTCTGCCGCCACCTCCGCCGCCAATCCTGAAACCTGAGGGATGCTGTCCGGAATGTCCGAAAGGTGAGGTGCCCGCTCTGCCAATCCAGTAGCCGCCTCCATCATGTTGCTCTGTCTGTTCGCGAAGTCTTTTCTCAAGCTCCTCAAGTAATTCATCCAAATCCATTCTATCCAGCAATGCCCTCTCCTCTTCGGTTAAGAGAAGCCTGTTGAAAGGGTCCCTGAGCCAGTTGAGAATTTCCTCTGAGATTTCCAGCGGGCCTTTGATGCCTTTGAAATACTCCTGGAAGGCAACATCATAGTGGTCGAAGTAAGCCTCGCTTTTGACCAGTATAGCTCGTGCGAGATAATAGAAATCGTTCAGACTGGAAATATAACCTCTGGATAGAGCCTCCATGAGGGTCATCCACTCCGTGATTGAAACCGGTACTTTTCTTTCTCTTAGTGTGTAAAAAAAGCTGGTGAACATGCAGGTGACCGCCTGTCAGCGAATTGAATCCTAGTTGTCTGGAGTCTTTGTGGTCTGTTTTTTCTTCGTAAAGGTATTTACAAAGTAAGCATAATCAGTTTCTTTCTTCAACAGAGTGCCGGCGAAAGGAATCTCGTTGGCTATCACCTTATCCGGCGTGCTGCTGGCTATAAGAACGCGAATCCAATCTATGAGTTCGCTTGTCGAAGGTTTTTTACGAAAATCATCGATTTTTCTCAGTGAATAAAATGTTGCCAAAGCCTGACTAAGTAAATTATTCCTGATGTCGGGGAAATGCACTCTTACGATTTCCTCCATTAGATTAGGGTCCGGGAATTCAATGTAGTGGAATATGCAGCGTCTTAGAAAGGCATCGGGGAGTTCCTTCTCGGCGTTACTGGTTATGATTACTATGGGTCTATGTGCCGCCACAATTGTCTCACCTGTTTCCGGGATATAGAAGCTCATCTCATCGAGCTCGTTGAGGAGGTCATTGGGAAATTCGAGGTCGGCTTTATCTACCTCATCAATGAGGAGCACAAGCTCTTCCTTGGAGGCAAAGGCCTCTCCCAATTTACCCAGCTTTATATATTGACTAATATCGGAAATATTTTTATCACCAAAGCGGCTGTCGTTTAGCCTTTGGACAGTATCATAAACATACAGGCCTTCCTGGGCTTTGGTAGTTGATTTTATGTTCCAGACGATTAACTTCTTGCCCAGACCTTTAGCGACGCTATGGGACAGGAGTGTTTTTCCTGTTCCAGGTTCGCCTCTAACTAATAAAGGCCTCTTCAAGGCAACGGCTACGTTAACCGCATTTCTTAGAGCTTCGGAAGTAACGTAATCTGGCGAGCCTTTAAATTTGTCGAATCCATCTTTATCCATTATACTTATTTAGCCTCCATTAAAGCTTATCCAGCGTCGCTAATTGTAGTCGATATTTGAAGCTAAAGCAATTTGGCCGGTAGGTTTTTAACAGAAAATATTTCTAATTTTTAGTTAGAAATGTTTAAAACCCCTTGACAAAAATAAGAAATAGTAGTAAACTGTATGTTTACTGCATTGAAATGCCGTATTGACTTCTTAGTAATTCTTTTCCCCATTACTACTCTTAATTACAATCTAACGCTTGGTTAAAGAACCACTGTTGAGACATGTGTCTTAATTTTCTGATGGGAGAGTTATGTCTATTTCATTAGCGTCTAAAAAACAGAACACTGATTCGGAACAGAGAGTATCGTTTGCTAAACTACCTACAGTCCTGGAGATTCCCAATCTAATTAAGGTCCAGCTTGATTCCTTTCGTTGGTTTCAGGAAGAGGGGTTGAAGGAGCTTTTCGAAGAAGTTTCCCCCATCCATGACTTCACCGGTACACGGATAGAGTTGCACTTCGTTGGCTATGAGTTTCGCGAACCTCAGTACACCATAGACCAATGTCGTCAGCGTGATATGACGTACGCAGCTCCGCTCTATGTCAGAGCCAGGTTGATAGTCAAAGAACCCCGGGAGCCGATTCCGGAGCAGGAGATATTTTTCGGAGATTTTCCGCTTATGACCGATAAGGGCACCTTTATTATCAGCGGTGCGGAAAGAGTAGTAGTTAATCAACTGCTTCGTTCCCCGGGTATCTATTTTAGCCTGCAGGAGGATGCGGCTAGCGGTCGCGAGTTATGCGCTGCAAAGTTGATACCTGAACACGGTGCCTGGCTGGAGTTTGAGACGTCCAACAGGGATGTGATATTTGTTAAAGTAGATGGCAAGAGGAAAATTCCCGTGGCGATTTTGCTACGCGCCATCGGCTATGATAATGATAATGAACTACTTGGTTATTTCCAGGACGTGGAAACGTCGTCTGAGCATAACTTTATACAAACTACAATAGAGCGAGAGCCTTCCGTCAAGACCAAGCAAGAGGCTCTGGTGGATATCTATAAACGATTGCGCCCCGGTGAACCTCCCACCGTTGACAATGCGCAGAATCTCCTGAATAACCTTTTCTTTAATCCCAGGCGCTATGACCTGGGCAGGGTGGGACGGTATAAGCTCAACCAGAGGCTCGGTCTTAGTATCGATGAAAGCCGCCGCTGTTTAACCAAAGAAGATTTTATAGAAATAGTGAGACGCATTATCAAGATAAATAATGGAAGGGAAGAGCCGGATGATATCGACCACTTGCGTAATCGGCGGGTGCGGACTGCGGGGCATCTCATACAAAACCAGTTTCGAATTGGCATACTGCGTTTAGAGAGAACGATTAAGGAACGTATGAGCATTGTTGGCCCGGAAGCTGCCGTGCCGTCTACTTTAATTAACAACCGCCCTGTGGTGGCTGCTATGAGGGAGTTTTTCGGAGGCTCACAGCTCTCACAATTCATGGACCAAACAAATCCCCTGGCTGAACTAACTCATAAACGTCGCCTTTCAGCAATGGGACCAGGTGGTCTCTCACGTGAGCGTGCCGGATTTGATGTTCGAGACGTTCATCATTCTCACTACGGAAAAATCTGTCCTATTGAGACTCCGGAAGGGCCGAATATCGGTCTCATCGGGTCTTTAGCTACTTATGCATCAATTAATGATTATGGCTTTATACAGACGCCCTACCGCAAGGTTATTCATGAGGTTTCGAATACTATTGAGAACCTGCTTAATAGGACTGTTTTAGAGGATGTAGCTACCTCCGGCGGTAAGGTTATTATTTCCAAAAGAAACCCAATCACCAAAGAGATTGCCAAGAAGATAGCCTCTCTACACTCTCGCAATATAAAAGTTGTTCCTTTTGTTTCGGACCAGATTGAATATCTGACTGCTGACGAGGAAGAGCGATATACAATTGCTCAAGCCAACGCTCTTCTTAACCAGAGAAACGAATTCGTTGAAGATAGGATTGGGGTTATAAGGGGTGGTAAGTATCTCAAAGAGCCTGCAGATGAGATAGATTTCATGGACGTGTCACCGAAGCAGGTTTTCAGCGTTACCACATCTCTGATACCTTTCTTGGAGCATGATGATGCTAACAGGGCCTTGATGGGCTCAAACATGCAACGTCAGGCTGTTCCTTTGCTTCGTCCTGAAGCGCCATTGATAGCTACGGGAATGGAAAAGGAAGTGGCTAAATACAGCGGGCAGGTTGTTTTTGCCAGGGACGACGGTGAAGTCGTTGCGGTGGACAGTAAACAAATCACTATTGCCGAAGAGGACGGGAATGAGCATGACTACCCGCTGATGAAATTCGTTCGGACTAATCAGGGGACGTGTGTCAATCAGCGTGCCATTGTGTCCAAAGGCGATAAAGTCAAAAAGGGACAAGTTATCGCTGATGGTTCAGCGACAGACCATGGTGAGCTTGCCTTGGGGCAGAATATCCTGTGCGCCTTCATGAGCTGGCGGGGATATAACTTTGAGGATGCTATCATCATTAGTGACAGATTGGTCAAGAATGATAGATTCACCTCGATACATATCGAGAAGTATGAAATAGAAGCCCGCGAGACGAAACTGGGCACGGAGGAGATTACCAGAGACATACCCAATGTAGGCGAAGAGAGTTTGCGCGATTTGGATGAGACCGGTATCATCCGAGTGGGTGCTGAAGTTGGGCCGGGCTCCATTTTGGTGGGTAAAATCAGTCCGAAAGGTGAAACAGAATTAACTGCTGAAGAAAAATTGCTGCGAGCTATTTTTGGTGAGAAGGCACGCGAGGTTAAAGACAGCTCTTTAAGAGTGCCACATGGCGAGTGTGGGAAGGTTATCGAAGTTAAGATTTTTACTCGTAATAATAATAGCGATTTACCGGCGGGGGTTCATTCTCTGGTGCGGGTATGGGTGGCTCAGAAGAGAAAAATCTCCGTAGGGGACAAAATGGCTGGCCGGCATGGTAATAAAGGTGTAATTTCCTGTATCTTGCCCGAGGAAGACCTGCCTTATCTGCCTGATGGTAGGCCGGTAGATATAATTCTAAATCCTATCGGTGTCCCGTCCCGCATGAATATCGGGCAAATCTTAGAGACTCATTTAGGTTGGGCTGCAGAAACACTGGGGCTTAAAGTGCTAAACCCGATTTTCGACGGGGCTAATGATGTTAATATTGAAGATGCTTTAGCTAGGGCATGGATAGTCCAGCAGGCAGGAACAATAAATCCGCTGGGTCGAGATGACCTTACCTCTGTTAAGCTTGACCAGGCTAAGACATGGCTCGCCGATAATGGTTACAACGCGGCGAAAGTATTTGATGATGGATATCCAGGCGAAGCGAA
This sequence comes from Dehalococcoidia bacterium, assembly GCA_050011565.1. Lineage (GTDB taxonomy): Bacteria > Chloroflexota > Dehalococcoidia > GIF9 > UBA5629 > 9FT-COMBO-48-23. The sequence continues at coordinate 70,353 of JBEKIW010000003.1, read as the reverse complement.
GAGAGTTTGTCTCCGCCTGTGGCTTGAGACACTGGGTGTAAAAGTTTATGGTCTTAAAGATGACCAAGTGGCCGAGCTTGTGGAAAAAGCTTATGTCGAACAGAAGCAATCACCGCCGGTGTTCGGTAAGGTTATCCTTTGTGATGGGCGAACTGGCGAACAATTCGACCAGCCGGTGACAGTAGGCAGTATTTACATGATGAAGCTTATTCATCTTGTCGAGGATAAAGTACATGCCCGGTCTACCGGTCCTTATTCTCTAATCACGCAGCAACCCCTTGGCGGAAAGGCTCAGTTTGGCGGCCAGCGGTTCGGTGAGATGGAGGTTTGGGCATTGGAAGCCTATGGCGCCAGCCACACGCTTCAGGAACTGCTCACTGTTAAGTCGGACGATGTAGCCGGCAGGGCTAAGGCGTATGAGTCGCTGGTTAAAGGCGAGGATATATTCCAACCGGGTGTTCCTGAGTCCTTTAAGGTTTTATTTATGGAATTGCGTAGCTTAGGTCTTGCGATTGAGCTACTTAACGAAGAGGAGGAAATGGTAAGTTTCCTCGAAGAGCGCAAGAAAATCGGGACTAAGCTCAAAGGTTTAAGTTAAAGGAGACAGATGACTGAGGTTAATGATTTTAATGCCATCCGGATTTCGCTGGCTTCGCCAGAACAGGTTAAAAGCTGGTCATACGGTGAGGTAAATGAGCCGGAGACGATAAATTATCGAACTCTAAAGCCAGAAAAAGACGGGCTATTCTGCGAAAGAATCTTCGGGCCAACTAAGAATTACGAATGTTATTGCGGTAAATATAAGAAAATACGCTATCGTGGCGTTACCTGTGACAGATGCGGAGTCACGGTGGAGCATTCTAGGGTACGCCGGACGCGTATGGGCCATATTGAATTAGCGGCTCCGGTAGCCCACATTTGGTTTGCCAAAGGAGTGCCCAGCCGTCTGGCATTGCTTCTTGATGTTTCCCCTCGCAACCTGGAAAGAGTACTTTATTTTGCACAATATATTATTACCACAGTCGATGCTTCAATTCGTGACGAGCAGATTAAAAGACTCAAAGAGAGGTTATCTCAGCTAGTTGGGGAACAAGAGCATCTACTGGAGAAGAACATTGCCAAGATAGAGGGAAAAGGTGAGTCAGCTCCAGACCAGAAAGCTATTGAGAATATAAATCAACTACGTCGCGAAGTTGGTGATAAAAGAGCTGAACTTGAAAACGAGTACCACGATAGAATCTCGGAGTTGGAGAATGTCCGCGAGTTAAGGCTTCTGGCTGAAAACCAATATCAAGCATTAAGGCAAGAGTTCGGCGACTTTTTCACAGTTAGCATGGGGGCGGAAGCCATACTGGACGTTCTCAAAGGCATTGACCTTGAGAAACTGCGTCATGACCTGATTGAAGAGGTCCGTTCCAGCTCGGGTCAGCGTCGCAAGAAGGCCAGCAAACGACTGCGAGTGGTTGAAGCCTTTTGGCGCAGCGGTAACAAGCCCGAATGGATGATTTTGACTGTGCTTCCGGTATTGCCTCCCGAGCTTCGACCCATCGTCCAACTGGACGGAGGCAGATTTGCCACCAGTGACCTAAACGACCTTTACCGTCGCGTCATCAATCGCAATAATCGCCTGAGGCGACTGATTGATTTAGGAGCTCCGGAGATAATTATCCGCAACGAAAAGCGCATGCTTCAAGAAGCTGTTGATGCGCTTATCGACAGCGGGCGAAAAGGGCGGGCGCCCATGGTTAGCGGTGCTCATAAATTGAAATCACTGTCAGACATGCTTAGAGGTAAGCAAGGCCGTTTCCGCCAGAACCTTTTAGGCAAACGAGTGGATTACAGTGGTCGTTCAGTCATCGTTGTTGGCCCCGAATTGAAACTCCACCAGTGTGGTTTGCCCAAGCACATGGCCTTGGAATTGTTCAAGCCTTTTGTTATGCGCCGGTTAATCGAGCAGGGTTTTGCCCATAATATAAAGAGCGCCAGAAGACAGGTAGAAAAAGCGAGGCCCGAGGTGTGGGATATTCTGGCGGAAGTGGTCAAGGAGCGGCCGGTATTGCTTAACCGGGCTCCTACATTGCATCGCTTAAGTGTCCAGGCTTTTGAGCCGGTACTTATTGACGGCAGTGCCATTCAGATTCATCCTCTGGTATGTACTGCTTTCAATGCCGACTTCGATGGAGACCAGATGGCCGTCCATGTGCCACTTGCCCGGGCTGCAGTGAGAGAAGCCAGAGAGAAGATGCTCAGTGTCTACAACATGCTATTGCCCAGTTGCGGAGAGCCGGTAATGACGCCGACTCTGGACATGGTCCTGGGCCTCTATTATCTCACCAATATCAGGCCCGGTGCCAAGGGTGAGGGGATGGTTTTTTACGATTTCGAAGAAGCTAAACTTGCCTATGATCTAGGGGCAGTCAACTTAGGCGCTGAAATAAACGTCAGGAGCGAGGCAGGTGACGGCCAGAAGTTGAAGACAAGTGTTGGCCGCATTTTGTTCAATGAAGTATTACCTCCTGAATTTCGATTTTTAAATAAAGTAATGGACAAAGCTGCTCTGAAGAATTTGGTGGCAGACTGCTACCGCTCATTAGGTGGTGCCCCTACTGTTGAAATGCTCGATAGTCTCAAACGGCTTGGCTTTGAATATGCTACCAAGTCGGGTACTACCATCGCCGCTAAAGATATCGAGGTGCCTCGCAATAAGGCAAAGCTGCTTGAAGAGGGCGATGAAAAAATAGCTGTTATCGAAAGCCAGTTTAACCGGGGGTTGATAACTGAGGACGAACGTTATAGCAGTGCCATCGAGGTCTGGACAGAGACTACCGATAAAATCACGGAAACGATTTCGCAATCATTGGACCGCTATGGCGGCGTCTATATGATGGCGACCTCGGGTGCGAAAGGTAATATTTCCCAGATAAGGCAAATGGCCGGCATGCGAGGATTGATGACCGACCCGTCAGGGAGAATAATCGAATACCCTATCAAGGCAAGTTTCCGTGAAGGGCTCTCGGTAATGGAATATTTCATATCCACCCACGGAGCTCGAAAAGGACTGGCTGACACAGCTTTAAGGACTTCAGATGCCGGTTATCTTACCCGGCGTCTTATTGATGTTGCCCAGGACTTGATTGTATTTGAAGAGGACTGCGGTACCGAAGAGGGTATCTGGCTGTTTGAGACGGAGGAGAAAGGGTTGTTGGCGTCTCTTGATGAGCGATTGCTGGGACGTCTGGCGGCTGCCGACATCGCTGACCCGAAAACCGGGGAGATAATTGTCCATACAAATGAGGAAATTGATGAGGAAAAAGCAGCCCGAATTAAAGACGCCGGTATCACTCAGGCGTTTGTGAGGTCGCCGCTTACTTGCCATTCCCGTCGCGGTATCTGCAGAAACTGTTATGGACGTGACCTTGGCCGAAGAGGGCTGGTAGAAAATGGCACGGCTGTAGGCATTATTGCCGCACAAAGTATTGGCGAGCCTGGCACTCAGCTTACGTTGCGCACCTTCCATACCGGAGGTGTGGTTGGGGCTGATATCACCAGTGGTTTGCCAAGGGTAGAGGAATTGTTTGAAGCCAGGGTACCCAAAGGGCTTGCGGTACTTTCTGAAATAGATGGCATTGCCGATGTAAGTGAGACTCAAGATGTGCGAAAAATAAGAATTACCAGTTCCGAGTCATATCTGGATGAGTATATGTTGCCATCGGGCTCGGAAATAGTTGTCAGTAACGGCCAATTGGTTGAAGCGGGAACGATACTAGCTACTGTAGCCGCCCCTAAGAAGCGGTCTCGAAGCAAGAAGCTGGTGGTGAAGGAAGAGCATCCCATGATAGCTAGAGTTGCTGGCAATGTAGTTATTGAGGACGGGCATCTCTACATTAAATATGAAGAGGTCGAAGAGCGTGAGTACATAATTCCATCTGGAGGCCACATACGCATTAAGAACGGAGACAGAGTGAAAGCCGGAGACCAGTTAATCGATGGTGCCGTTGATCCTCAGGATATTCTGCGCATCATGGGTAGAGAGGCTGTGCAGCAGTATTTAGTTGAAGAGGTACAGAAAGTCTACCGCTCGCAGGGCGTGAACATTAATGATAAACACATTGAAATCATTGCCCGCCAGATGCTCAGGCGAGTCCGTGTCGAATCACCGGGTGACACTGAGCTTCTTTCCGGTGACCTGGTCGACCGCTTCGAGTATGAGAGCATAAATGCTAAGGTTTTGGCTGAAGGTGGAGAACCGGCTACGGCTCAAACAGTACTTCTCGGGATTACCCGGGGTTCGTTAAATACAGGCAGCTGGTTGGCCGCTGCTTCGTTCCAGGAGACTACAAGAGTACTGACCGAAGCCTCAATTTGGGGCAGGACAGACAAACTCCTCGGGCTTAAGGAAAACGTAATCATTGGTAAGCTTATTCCATATCAAGATTTGCCTGCGGCTGAGGAGCTCGGGGCAGGTGAACCGGCACCTCTGGGGATGGAGGCTCCGGTAGCTACTGAAACCGGACTATTGCCTGAGGCGGAGTCCCCGGTAGCTACTGAAACCGTACCGTAGCCTGAGCCAGAGGCCGGGCATAGCGAAAATTAAATTACAGTTCTTGTTATATGGAAAATCCTCGTCGGCCGGCGAGGATTTTTTTATTGGTTGCCATTCTTTAGTTTGCTGAAACTCGATATGATATAATTTCAATTAAGTTTTGGATGGCTTCCTGAGCGATGAAAGAGAAGGAAATAAAGACACGGATAGTTTCAGGTAAGCCCAGCGTTGACGATGTTTCCCTGGATACTAACCTTCGTCCCAGGCGTCTAAGCGATTTCATCGGGCAAGAAAAGGTCAAGGGTAATCTCGAGATAGCGATTGCCGCAGCTAAGAAACGTGGAGAGCCTTTGGACCATGTCCTTCTTTATGGGCCGCCGGGTTTAGGAAAAACCACATTAGCCTTCATCATCGCCGCCGAAATGGGCGTCAACATCAGGATAAGCTCCGGCCCGGCAATAGAGCGTCCCGGCGACCTGGCATCTATACTGACTAATCTCCAAAAAAACGATGGTTTTTTTATTGACGAGATACACCGACTCAGCCGCCCGGTAGAAGAGATACTTTATCCGGCCATGGAAGATTTTGCCATTGACATTATTCTCGGTAAAGGACCGGGTGCCAGGAGTTTACGTTTAAGCCTGCCTCGTTTCACTTTAATTGGAGCGACCACACGCTTTGCACTGCTGAGTCCGCCGCTGAGGGACAGGTTCGGGGCCGTTTACCGCCTTGATTTCTACGATGAGCCGGCTATAGAGGCTATCTTAAAACGTTCAGCCGCCATACTTAAGATAGTCATTGATGAGCCTGGCATCAGCCAGATTGCCTGCCGGGCACGAGGAACACCGCGCGTAGCTAACAGGCTGCTTAAACGAGTGAGAGACTATGCCCAGGTAAAGGCAGACGGTGTAATTACCGAATCTGTTGCCATTGAGGCGCTTTCCAAACTGGAGATAGACCCTATCGGACTGGATGAGATAGACCATAAGGTTATGCGCACTATAATTGAAAAATTCGATGGCGGGCCTGTCGGGCTGGAGACCATCGCCGCGTCTATCAGCGAAGAAGCGGATACTATTATGGATGTTTACGAGCCCTATCTTCTCCAATTGGGATTCCTGGAGCGCACACCTCGCGGTAGAGTAGCTACCCGGCTTGCCTGCGAGCATCTGGGAGTGGCATACAAGAAGGGACAATCACCTCAGGCAAGCCTCTGGTGAAACTTACCGGCAGCTTATATATATTTTGGTGATTAGCTTTAGAAACAGTTTAACGGTCCTGTTCCTTTCAGTCCTGTTATTGCTGCCATTAGCCTGCAAGCAGCCCTCTGAAACCGTAACGGTGGTCAGAGTTATCGACGGCGATACCATAGTTATTGAGGGTGGTTATCACGTGCGCTACATAGGTATCGACTCGCCTGAGACGGATGAATTCTATTATTCAGAGGCTACGCAGATGAATACAGACCTGGTCGGCGGCCAGGAAGTCAGGCTGGAAAGCGATATTACGGACAAAGACAAATATGGAAGATTACTGCGCTACGTCTTCGTTGGCGATACATTTATCAATGCTGAGATGGTGAGGCAGGGTTGTGCCTGGGCGATGGTATATCCACCTGATATTAAATATCAGGTTTATTGAGAGGCAATGGAAAAAGAAGCCAGGCAATTGAAACGCGGCTTTTGGAGATAGAGTATCGCTTTTCTTGCTAGTCGGTCTTGGCGGGCCTGTCAAAAATCAGCGAGCGGATTTTCGGTATAAATTTAGCGGTTTGTGCTCATCCTGTCTTATCTTTCGCTCCAGCAGTGCCGGGCCGAGCAGAAGTATTACGGCTAGCAAAACAAGGCCCACCCAGCCGCCCAGGTTAATTGAGCTCTTGCCGCCCAAAGCCACTATGACTAAGACGAATATTTCCAGCGTCAATAGAACGCCAACTTTGGCCCAGCGCTGCCTGACGCGAATGAATGCGGCCACGGTCAGCGCCAGTGCTGCGAAGCTTAATGCGATCAGAGGGGCAAACTCATAAAGCTGCTCGTGAGATAAAAAACCATTCTGACGTTCCAGCGCCAGCATCCACAGCGCCAGAATCCAGCCCAGCATTATGGGTATGGGAAGCAACATTACTGAGGCAAATACCCAGTCTTTTCTGGTAATTTTTTTGGTTACCGAGAATATGATTATGAGAGCCAGGGGAATGTAGGCAGAGGCAGCCAGCCAGGCCCAACCACCGGGTAAATATATAAGTAGAATGCCAACGGCCATCACCGGCAGCAGGCAGTAGCCCAGCCAGGGGAAAAGCCATGCCGGCTTGCCGTGAAACCAGCCATAAAGCACCGTGCCAACAACGGCAATTAAGATTCCTAGCAGCCAGAAGGTGTTTTGCCACCAGTGCAGAGCGAAAAATGCTGCAACCAGTAGATGGGGCAAAGCGGCGAAGATAGCTTGAAGCCAGCTTCCCTGACTGTATACTTCGTATATTTGGCGGGCCACAAGTTCGGGGGAACCCATGACCCTGGTGGCGATAGCGGTTGCCTGTCTTTCGGAGATTCCTGATTCTATTAATTCGTGTCTTTTGTCTTCAAGGTGTGTACGTATTTCACGTACCACATCGCTTTCGATAGTGGTATCAAGCCTTAGATGGCTTTTGACCCTGTCGGTGTAATTAGAGTTAGCCGGCATTGCCGTTAACCGATTGTTGGTTGTACGATTAAAGCCACGGCGGTGGAAAAGTCCTGCCACACAGCCAGCCTTTCAGCCAGCGCCTTTTGCCCCTTCGGTGTGATGTAGTAGTAGCGCCTTTCCTGGCCGCCGGGCAGTCGTTGCCATTTACCCTGCAGAAGCCCGGCTTTTTCCAGTCGGTGCAAAGCCGGATACAGAGTACCTTCCTTGAACTGGAAATAGCCGTTGCTTCTTTTTTCCAGCTCTTTTATGATTTTATAACCATAAGTCGTCTGGCGATTAATCAAACTGAGAAGCAAACTGTCAGTGCTGCCTTTGAGTAATTCACGTTCGTAATTCAATTCTATACCTCGCTTAGAGTTTCGGGTTTGACCATAAGAATAGCATCGGCTGTCTTTATCGTCAAGTCGAAGCTACATTTGACAAAAATGCCTTTTAGCTGTATATTATTTCCAGATTGAATCCTCTGGTGGTTAGAGCGAGGTGGCACCACCCGTTCCCATCCCGAACACGGCAGTGAAACGCCTCAGCGCAGACGATACTAGGGAGGCAACTCTTTGGGAAAATATGCCACTGCCAGGGGGTTTCTCTAAGTTCCCTGAAATCAGGAATTCTAACTGCAACACTCAATATCCCAAATATCCCGAAGCTTTGACACACCAAATTAAACGTCCTATAATTCAACTAAACACACCCAGAGAGCAAAGCATGAAGAACAAGGATAGATATGGCCAGCAGATTTGAGAAGTTTTCGGAGAGAGCGCGTAGAGCCCTAACCCGTGCCCAGGAAGAAGCGCAGCGTTTTGGACACAATTACATTGATACCGAGCATATACTGCTGGGTCTTATAGCTGAAGAGGAAAGCGTGGCCAGTAAGGTCTTGGCCAACCTGGGTGTACTTCCGAATAAGATAAGAGCCGCTGTGGAGTTTGTAGTGGGGCGGGGAGAGAGGTCGGCAATCGGCGAAGTCGGGCTTACACCTCGAGCCAAAAGGGTTATCGAGCTTGCCGTTGACGAAGCCCGACGTTTGAACCACAGCTATATAGGTACCGAACATCTGCTATTAGGCCTGCTGCGCGACCGCGAAGGCGCGGCAGTCGGTGTTTTAGAAAGCTTCGGTGTTACTTTCGATAAAGCCCAAGCTGAGATAAACAACGTCTTGAGCCAGAGCGCGCCGCAGTCACGGGCCGTTGCCCGGGGCGTCGGGCGGACGCCGGTACTGGACCAGCTCGGAATCGACCTGACTAATGCATCTCGTGCTGGAAAACTCGACCCCATCATTAATCGGGAAAAAGAGATTGAGCGGGTTATCCAGATACTTAGCCGCCGCACCAAGAATAACCCGGCGCTTATTGGTGAACCGGGCGTTGGTAAGACGGCCATTGTCGAAGGTCTGGCACATCGTATCGTAGCTGGTGAAGTCCCCGAGACATTACAGGGCAAGCGGCTGGTCACTCTTGACATCGGTTCATTGGTAGCCGGCACTAAATATCGCGGCGAGTTTGAAGAAAGACTGAAAAAGGTCATTGACGAGATAAAAAGCGCTGGCAACTGCGTGATTTTTGTTGACGAACTGCACACTATAGTTGGCGCTGGTGCCGCCGAGGGCGCGGTGGATGCTTCCAATATCTTGAAACCATCGCTGTCGCGAGGTGAGCTTCAGTGTATCGGCGCTACCACGCTGGATGATTACCGTAAATATATTGAGAAAGATGCTGCACTGGAACGCCGTTTTCAACCGGTGACCGTGGTTGAGCCGACGGTGGAACAGACACTGGCTATACTAAAGGGCATCAGAGAGCGTTATGAAGAACATCACAAGCTGACAATAAGCGATGAGGCGTTGCAGGCCGCGGCGTCTTTAGCTGCCAAGTTCATACCTGACCGCTTTCTGCCTGATAAAGCCATTGATTTGATGGACGAAGCTTCATCTCGGGTTCGTATCATGCGAGGCGGCATACCCATCGGCCTGGCTGAGGCGAGGCGCGCTTTGGAGACGGTGCGCAGAGACAAAGAAACTGCCATTTCTTCTAAAGAGTATGAGTACGCAGCTGAGCTGAGAGACCGTGAAGTCCAGCTGGTGAGTAAAATAAATAACATGGAGCAGAAGTGGCAGGCAGACCAGCAGCAGGAAAAGCCGATTGTAACGGAAGAAGACATTGCTGAGGTGGTCAGCATGTGGACCGGCGTGCCAGTGGTGCGCTTGACCACGGACGAAACCAGCCGCTTGTTGCAGATGGAGGACGCCTTACACCGGCGCATTGTCGGCCAGGATGAAGCTATAACCGTCGTGTCCAAGGCGGTGAGGCGTGCCCGGGCCGGACTTAAAGAGCCGCGTCATCCTATCGGCAGCCTTATTTTCCTGGGGCCGACCGGCGTGGGCAAGACCGAGCTGGTAAGGGCTCTGGCCGAGTTCATGTTCGGCAGCGAGGATGCCATGGTCCGCCTCGATATGTCTGAGTTCATGGAGCGGCACACCGTAGCCAGACTGGTTGGCGCTCCTCCAGGATATGTGGGCTATGACGAAGGAGGACAACTGACCGAGGCAGTGCGCCGAAAACCGTACTGCGTAATATTGCTCGATGAGATTGAGAAGGCGCATCCCGATGTGTTCAATATATTGCTCCAGATTTTCGACGACGGTCACCTGACCGATGCTAAAGGGCGCCGGGTAGATTTCCGCAACAGCATAGTTGTCATGACCAGCAACGTAGGCGCCAAATATATAAAAGGTGTTATGACCATCGGCTTTACCGCTCGGACTGCTGAGGACGGGAATCGACAAACAGAGTACGAGAAAATGAAGGATAAAGTTCTGTCTGAATTGAAGACGACCTTTCTACCTGAGTTTCTGAACCGCATCGATGAGGTGGTCGTTTTCCATTCTCTCAGCAAAGAACAAATCCGCCAGATTGTCGACCTTATGCTTGGCCAGGTGGCTAAGTCCTTAGGTGAAAAGAATATGAAGCTGGAAATCACAGACGCCGCCAGAGATTTTCTGGGTGAAAAAGGCTATGACCCGACTTTTGGCGCGCGACCTCTACGCCGCGTGATTCAGAGTGAGGTTGAGGATAAGCTTTCTGAATCTCTGCTCCGTGGCGAATTCCACCCCGGCGATATTTTGAAGGTAGACTATGACGGTGAGAAAATTGTGATTCGAGCTGCCGCTGGAGCCTTATCCGGGGAGGCGGTAATACAAGAGCTGACGTGAACCTTTTGATTTCGGCTTATCGATAGTCTGATTCTACTCAGGGCGGGGCTTAGCATAGATTAACCCCGCCCTTTTTAATATCCTTTTGCTTACGTATAGTTATTTGGGGGTATTTTGGCAGCTCAGCATGTCTTTGCGAGCCCTTCGCAACTGTCATTCTGAGCGAAGCGAAGAATCTCCGCTCAGGATAAACTCCGCGTGGCAATCTCATTGCTCACCACCGAGATTGCCACGGCACTTCGTGCCTCGCAATGACAATGCGGGAAAAGTGAGGTTGCCGCGGTATTTTTCCGCGGAAGGGTGTCTCCCAATAGCAGTAAAAGATATAATATGGTGGTTCCAGATTAATTGAGGTCCGGTAATTTGACTAAGCCTAAGTCTAAAAGCGTCTTTGTTTGCCAGCAGTGCGGTAAAGAAAGTCCTAAGTGGTTAGGTCGCTGCCCCGGCTGCCGAGAATGGAATAGCTTCGTAGAAACCGTTGTCACCGTCACCACTGAAGCCACGACCTGGCTGCCTTCAGAAGAGAACGCTCCTCAGGAGCTTTCCAAGCTGAAAACTGAGACCCATCCCCGGCTGAGCTTCCCGTTTACTGAGTTCAACCGCGTGCTCGGTGGCGGAATGGTAACGGGTTCTTTAGTCCTTGTCGGCGGCGACCCGGGCATCGGAAAGTCCACACTGCTGTTACAGGCTTCGGCGGCAGTGGCTAAGGCTGGAGGCAGGGTGGTATATGTTTCCGGCGAGGAGTCAGCCCACCAGATAAAGCTGAGGTCGGAGCGTCTGGGAGTGGCCGGCGACAGGCTTTACCTGCTGCCGGAGACTAACCTCGAGGTTATCCTGGGACGCTTGGGCGAGCTGTCACCGAATCTGGTGGTTGTGGATTCCATACAGACCGTATATATCGAGGACTTAACCGGTGCCTCGGGCAGCGTCGGCCAGATACGTGAATGCACCTTGAGACTTATGCGCTGGGCCAAGCGAGCCGGTATTCCCGTCCTTATCACCGGGCATGTAACCAAAGACGGCGCCATTGCCGGACCCAGGGTATTGGAGCACATTGTCGACGTAGTCCTTTATCTGGAGGGCGAGACCTTCTCCAGCTACCGGATATTGAGAAGCACCAAGAACCGCTTCGGCTCCACCAACGAGGTCGGTGTTTTCGAGATGAGCGGCGGCGGTTTAATAGAGGTGGCTAATCCATCGGAAGCTTTTCTGGCGTCCCATCGCGACGGCGCGGTAGGCTCGATGGTAGTGCCCACCTTCGAGGGCAGCCGCCCGCTGCTGGTGGAAATTCAGGCGTTAACGACCATGACCGGCTTCGGTCCCCCGCGCCGCATAGCTAACGGAGTCGACTTCAACCGGCTGCTCCTGATAGCGGCGGTGCTTAGCCGACGCGCCGGTATCAATCTGTCCAATCAGGATATCATAACCAATGTTATCGGCGGTATGCATATCGGCGAGCCGGCCGCGGATTTGGGTATCGCGCTGGCAATTGCCTCAAGTCACCGGGATGCCCGGGTTGCCCAGGGCCTTGTGGCTCTGGGTGAGGTCGGGCTCAGCGGTGAGCTAAGGCCGGTGCCGCAGATGGAAAGACGGCTTGCCGAAACCGCCAGGCTGGGTTTTAAGCGTTGCCTCATACCTGAGACTGCATCCAAGCCCTCGTTCCAGGTGAAAGGTGTTGAGTTATTGACCGCAAGTACGGTAGCTCAAGCGCTCAGGCTGGGCCTTATCAGGCCACAGAAGAAGTCGGAATCAAATGAAGAGCCGCAAGCCTAAAACGGGAATTGTTATTGTCGGCGCCGGCAGCAGCCGGCGCATGGGCAGGGACAAAGTTTTTATGTCTCTGGCTGGGAAACCTTTGCTGGCCTGGTCGGTTGATTTCTGCCAAAGTTGCAAACTGGTCGACCAGATAGCCATCGTTCTGAATGAGACCAAACTGGACTTAGGGCGTGGACTGGCTAAAGACAGGAGCTGGTCAAAGGTAGTGGAGATATGTGCCGGCGGCAAGCGGAGGCAGGACTCGGTCAGACAGGGGCTGAATGAGCTTGAGGATTGCGACTGGATAATAATTCATGACGGCGCCCGTCCCTTCTTAACCGCAGACTTAATTGGTGACGGTCTGGACGCGGCTCAGGCAACAGGGGCAGCAGTGGCCGCGGTTCCCATTAAGGATACCGTTAAACTAGGCGGCAGCGACATGATGGTCAGCAGAACGCTCAATCGCCAGGAATTGTGGGCGGTGCAGACGCCACAGATTTTCCGCTTTGATATAATAGCTGAAGCTCATGAGCAGGTAAAAGAGGATGTTACCGATGATGCCAGTATGGTCGAGCATCTGGGACGCAAGGTAAGGCTCTATATGGGTTCTTATAACAACATAAAGATAACCACTCCAGAGGACCTGGCTTTAGCTGAGCTTATTGCCGGGAAGAAATAGCATGCGAGCCGGAATTGGGTACGACGTACATAAGCTGGTAACCGGGCGAAGGTTAATTCTGGGCGGAGTGGAGGTTCCGTTTGATAAAGGGCTATCCGGCCACAGCGACGCCGACGTGTTGACCCACGCTATTATGGACGCTCTGCTCGGCGCCGCCGGACTGCGGGATATCGGCAGCCAGTTCCCACCGGAAGACCCTAAATATAAAGATATTTCCAGCCTGGTTTTGCTGGATGAGGTCAATAAGCTACTCTGGGATAAAGGTCTTGTCGTGGTAAACCTAGACGTGGTTATCGTCGCCCAGCAGCCCAAAATATCGCCTTTCATCGAGGACATGCGCCGCCTCATCAGCCGGAGACTGGGTATCAATTTGGAACAGGTGATGGTCAAGGCGACAACCACAGATGGTTTGGGTTTTGCCGGCAGAGGAGAGGGTATGGCTGCCTACGCCGTGGCCCTGGTGGAGGAGAAATAAACTATTTCAAACTGTCATAATCTATTCCCTCTCCCTTGACGGGAGAGGATTAAGGTGAGGGTGAGACTTGAGAAAAATCCCTCTCAATCTCCCTTTACGAAAGGGAGAGGTTTGTTTCCCCCTTTGAAAAAGGGGGATTAAGGGGGATTTTCCCGCTCACTCTAACAGACAGGTGAATAGGAAAATTTAATGAATCTATACAGAAGTATTCGCAGGGACGTACAGGCGGTCTACGAGCATGACCCGGCGGCTAAAAATGCCTGGGAAATCTTTTTTGCTTATCCCGGCTTTCATGCCCGGCAGTTCCATCGCCTGTCTCACACCCTATGGAACTGGCATGTACCCTTTTTCCCTCGCTTTGTTTCACATCTGGGCCGTTTTTTTACCGGAATTGAAATACACCCCGGTGCTCAAATCGGCGAGGGATTTTTTATCGACCACGGCATGGGCGTGGTCATCGGCGAGACGTCTGAAATCGGGGACAATGTTGCCCTGTACCAGGGAGTTACCCTGGGCGGTACCAGCCTGCTGAAGAAGAAGCGGCATCCAACGCTGGGCAACAATGTGGTCGTCGGTGCCGGGTCGAAGCTTATCGGCGCTATCACCATCGGCGACAATGTAAAAGTTGGCGCCGGTTCCGTGGTGGTAACCTCAGTGCCGCCCCATGCCACTGTCGTCGGTGTTCCCGGTCGCGTGGTTGAAGTCCGTAATCCTGATACCGAAACTGTGGAGAAATTGCCTGACCCGGTCTGGGAAAAGCTCGAGGCCCTGGAAAAGAAGGTTGCCGAGCTGGAGAGTGCATTGAAAAAGACGCAGCCCAAAAAGAGACCAACGAATAAACGTTAGCCTTCGGAGAAACGAATGAAAGTATTTGATACGCTGTCGGGGCAGAAAACAGAGTTTAAGCCCGAAGGAAAAACGGTAAATATGTATATCTGCGGCGTAACCGTTTATGACGAATGCCACATCGGGCACGCCATGAGCTACGTTATATTCGACGCCATCCGGCGCTATCTCGAGTTTAGAGGTTACAAGGTAAAGCATGTCCAGAACTTTACCGATATCGATGACAAGATTATAAACCGGGCCAACCAGCTGGGGATTTCCTCAACCGAGCTGGCTGAGAAATATATCAACGAATATTTCAAAGACATGGATGCTTTGAATATTATGCGCGCCCACGTCTACCCCAGGGCGACCGAGGAAATACCCAAGATAATCGAAGTCATACAGGGACTGATAGACAAAGGATTTGCCTATGACTCGGGAGGCAGCGTCTATTTCCGGGTGAAAAACTTCCCCGGCTACGGCAAGCTGTCCCGCCAGGAACTGGACGACATGCTGTCTCGCGGTTCGGCTGAAGAGGGCGATAAGGAATTCCCGCTGGACTTCGCCTTATGGAAGGCGGCCAAGCCGGGAGAGCCTTTCTGGCCGAGTCCCTGGGGGCAGGGCAGGCCGGGGTGGCATATAGAATGCAGCGCCATGGCCTTGAAATACCTCGGCAAAACCCTTGACATACATGGCGGCGGGCTGGACCTTATATTTCCGCATCATGAGAACGAGATAACCCAGTCCGAAAGCTTCACCGGCGTGGTGCCCTTTGTCCGGCACTGGCTGCATAACGGCCTGCTGCAATTGGGTGAGAATAAGATGAGCAAGTCGCTGGGCAACCTGATAACCGTAAAGCAGGCTCTGGAGCGCTACAGCCCCGACGCTCTCCGGCTGTTTATACTCAGCTCTCATTACCGCAGCCCGCTGACTTACAGTGAAGAAGTAGTGAAAGCCGCCGAGTCCGGCATGGAAAGGCTGCGACAGGCTGCCACAGACGGCGGAAAGGCTGACGGCAGCGTCCTCGATGCTGAGCCGTATAAAAGCCGGTTTACCGGCAGCATGGATGATGACTTCAACACGGCGCAGGCACTGGCGGCGCTGTTCGAACTGGCCAGAGAGATAAACCGCGGACGTGAAGAGAAATGCGATGTAGCCGCGGCTCAGAATACATTGAGAGAATTAATGGGGGTGCTCGGTTTCACACTGGAGGAGCCGAAGAAGCCGCCGCTCGAGTCCGGACCTTTTATTACGCTCCTGAGCGAGCTCAGCAGCCAGTTTAATCAGACGCCAAAACACGACTCTGAGATGGAGGTCGCGCAGCTTATTCAGCTGCTGATTGAGACCCGTGAAAAGCTGCGTAAAGCCAAGCAGTGGCAGCTGGCCGATATGGTGCGGCAGCGCCTCACCGGGCTGGGAATTGCCCTCGAAGACACGCCCAAAGGCACCATCTGGAAGCGAAGCCTGTAGCACTAGATTAAAAATCCCTCTCAATCTCCCTTTATGAAAGGGAGAGGCTTTGTTCCCCCTTTGGAAAAGGTCCACCATAAATCTCCCCCTTAGAAAAAGGGGGATTAAGGGGGATTTTATTCCAACCTCAATTCGTCCCCCGCCTTTGACTTCAAAAATGCGGCGGCGCTGCCGTTCTTCAGCGATATCTCCAGATAACCGCTGCTGCCCGTAATAGCTGCCAGACCTTTCGTCCCGGCGTAGAACTGGCTGATACCATGTATATACTGCTTGCCGATGGCTATGGTAACTTTTTCCGCTGGCAAATCGCTGCTCCTGATATTGGTAATCAGGTTGCCGAAGTTGTCTACGTGCAGCACACGGCCGATTAAGTCGCCCTGGGCGTTTTTGTAGGGTCGTGGTATATTGAAGACGTGAACCTGACTCAGTCTGTCTCCGAACTTATGCAGCGGCACGCCCAGCGACAGGTGGGCGGCCACGGGTGCGAAAATATCCCGCCCGTGGAAGGTGCTGCTTACCGGGTGATGCCAGTATTCAGGGTTGGTTATAGCCATTGCCTCCAGACCCGGCGGTAGTTTACGCGGTTCGGCGATGGCAGGTATATGGCGGGCTGGCTTACCCGGTGTTTTGCCGTGCTCGTCTATTACGTAGCTTAATATGCCGTTATCCGGCGCCACGAAGAAGGCTGCCGGCGTTTTAAGTATGATGGCTTTCCGCCGGCTGCCCACGCCCGGGTCGACTACGGCCAAATGTATTGTTCCTTTTGGGAAATAGGGATAGGCGGTGCTGAGTATGAAGGCTGCCTGCAGGACGTTATGTGGTTCGACGGCATGGGAGATATCGACGATGACCGCTTTGGGGTTCAGGCTCAGTATGACGCCCTTCATACTGGCCACATAGGCATCGCTAGTGCCGAAATCAGTGGTCAAAGTGATGACTGGAGCCATATCTTCCTTATCCGTATACCGGTTTATCCCCTCTCCCTTGGGAGGTGGGGTGGGCAGGCATCCAGCGAGGATTTACTCCCGCTGGGATAAGGGGTACGGGATAGGGTTAGGGTGAGGGTGAGGGTGAGGGTGAGGGTGATATCTTACTACTCAATTGCCACTATCCAGACGCAGAGTATGACAAATATAATGGTCAAGCCGATGGTGAACTGGAACAGGCTTTTCTCAACGCCGCGCCGCGTCCGGTAGACGCTTTCCGGCTGTCCGAAAATACCTCCCAGCCCGCCGCCGCGCACCTGCATGGTAACTACGGCAATCATGGCTGCAGCGACCACGCACTGGGCAATAAGTAAATAAGTAGTCATTCTATTTCCCTCCGAGCTTATGTAACAGGATATCCCTGGCTGTGGCGGGATTCGCCCGCCCCTTGGTAGCTTTCATCACCTGGCCGATTAGAAACGCCAGCGCCTGCGGCTTCCCTGACGCATAGTCAGAGACCGCCTGGCTGTTGCCGGCTATCACCTCGGCCACTATTTTCTCAAGTTCCTCCGAGCTGCTTATCTGGCTCAAGCCCTTCTCGGCCACGATGTCTGCGGCTTTCTTGCCGCTGAGGAACATCTCTTCGAAGACGGCTTTAGCCGCCGGCCCGCTGAGCGTTCCTTTTTCGGCCAAATTCAGCATCTCCGCCAGATGCTTGGGGCTGACCCTGGTATTCTCGATACTGGTATTGCTGGCGTTGAGCAGCCTGAGAAAGTCCCCCAGCAGCCAGTTGCTTACCGTCTTTGCTTTTTTAGGCAGGTCGGCCCCGTTGGAAGCGCCCATCAGCTTAACGCAATCCTCGAAGTAGTTAGCCATGGATTTGGAATCTACCAGCAGGGTGGCGTCGTAAAGCGGCAGTCCGTACTGAGACATAAAGCGGTCCCGCCTGACGTCGGGCAACTCGGGCAGTCGCGACCTTATTTCCTCCACCCATTTCTTGCTGAAGACCAGCGGCGGCAAATCAGGCTCGGGAAAGTAGCGGTAGTCATGTGCATATTCCTTGCTTCTCTGACTCACGGTTATGCCTTTCGGTTCTACCCAGCCGCGCGTCTCCTGCACCAGCTTACCGCCTTTTTCCAGCACCTCGTGCTGGCGTTTAGCCTCATAGTCCAGCGCCCGGTAGACGGCTTTGAAGCTATTCATGTTCTTGACCTCTACCTTGGACAGATATTCCTTGGTACCCCTGGGGCGGATGCTGATATTGGCATCACATCTGAAGCTCCCCTCTTCCATATTGCCTGTGGACACGCCCAGGTACTGGAGAATAGTGCGCAGCTTCATCAGGTACTGCCTGGCCTCCTCCGGTGAGCTGATATCCGGCTCGCCGACGATTTCCATCAATGGCACGCCGGAGCGGTTGACGTCCACCAGGCTGTAAGTTTCGCCCTCCGGCGAGGTGCAGTGAGTCAGCTTGGCCACGTCCTCTTCCAGGTGCACGCGTGTAATGCCGATTCTCTTTTTGTTGCCGTCGAGGTCAATCATCAGCCAGCCGTTCTTACTCATTGGCGCATCGTACTGTGAAATTTGATAGCCCTTCATCAAATCGGGGTAAGGATAGTTCTTGCGGTCGAACTTGGCATGTTCGGCGATGGTGCAGTTGAGGGCCAGGGCAGTCATCACCGTATATTCTATCGCCTTCTCGTTGATTGTGGGCAGCACGCCGGGCATACCCAGGCAGATGGGGCAGACGTGTGTATTAGGCGGCGCATTGGCATAATCGGCGCTGCAGGAGCAGTACATCTTGCTCTTGGTCAGCAGTTGGGCATGCACCTCCAGCCCTATGATAATCTCGTAGTCCACAACGTCGGTTAGTATAGCAGTCCAGCTTGTATGAGGCAAACGATTAGCGACGGCGTAAAGTGCGTCATTAAATAAGATGACGGGTCGTTATGAGAGGCTGCACAAGATAGCGTGTTTGTGCGCAATCGGTCTAAGTGTTTCTCGGAAGCAATGATTTTTGATGTTGGATAATTGTAATGGCAAAGCGAATTGATTAGAATGGGCAAAAAGCAAGCTTTGCATCTTTTAAAAAGGCCTGGGATTGCTATTATAAAGGAGGTTGATGATGAAAAAAGCTCGCTCTAAGAAGATTGTTCAAATTGTTTTACCAATTATTGGGGTTATTATCATACTGCCCGTGATTGCTGGCTACGCCTGGTTTTACAACGTGACCAGGGCACCGCTACCGCAGCATAATGGGGAATTAAACGTGGCCGGGCTACAGGATACTGTGGAAATCTTGCGTGATGAGTGGGGTATTCCACATATCTATGCCAACAATATGCATGACCTGTTCTTCGCTCAAGGATACACACAGGCTCAGGACCGATGGTGGCAGATGGAGTTCTGGCGCCATGTTGGCAGTGGCAAAATCGAAGAACTGGTCGGTAAAAAAGACAGCGTACTTAGTACAGATATCTTTATTCGTACCCTCGGTTGGCGGCAGGTGGCTGAGCAAGAAGTAAAAGTCTGTGACAAGGAGGCTCTAACCCGCTTACAAGCTTTTACTGATGGCGTCAATGCTTACATTATGAACCGTGAGCCAGGTAAGCTGGCCTTGGAATACAGTATACTCGGGCTTACAGGTATTAAAATAAAAATTGAGCCGTGGACACCCGTTGACTCCTTAGTATTTGCCAAAATGATGGCGTGGGATTTGGGACCTAGTGAGAACAATGAGGAGGACCGTGCCACGCTCTACGAACTTCTGGGGCAGGAGATGGCTGACCAGTTGTTAACGCCACCCTGGCCCTACGGCACCAGGCCGACTATAGTCCAACCGGAGGATTTGCCTATCTCTGGCCGAACAGGAAATGCTCAAATTGCGGGTGAAAAGAAATGCACTGATACGGGCATGCTGGTTGCCAATAATCCGTTGCCCTCAATTAGTCTGGTATTCGACCCAGGTGAAGGCATAGGTAGCAATAACTGGGTAGTTAGCGGCAAGATGACGAAAAGCGGTATGCCGCTACTAGCTAATGACCCTCACCTTGGCATTCAGATGCCATCTATCTGGTATGAAATCGGCTTGCACTATCGCCCCGCCAATGGAGAATCCGCTTTGGATATAGTGGGCTTTACATTTGCGGTTACGCCGGGAGTCATAATAGGGCACAACAACTCTATTGCTTGGGGGGTGACCAACGTCGGCCCCGATGTTTTTGATTTGTATAGCATTCATGTTAATCCAGCTAATCCGCTCCAATATGAGTGGAACGGTAAATGGCGTGACATGACATTGCGCGAGGAAACTATTATGTTTGGAGATGGCAAAGAACCAATCACTGTCAAAGTGCGTGAAACGCATCTTGGCCCAATCATTAATGATAACAAAATAGATAAACAAACTGGCAACATCACGGGCTTCAATAATGAAGACCCGCTGGCATTGCGCTGGACGGCTCTGGAACCGAGCACACTGATGCAGTCGATTACACAATTAAATATGGCTACCAACTGGGAGGAATTCCGCAACGCTCTGCGGTATTGGGATGTTCCAGCACAGAACTTTGTTTATGCAGATGTTAAGGGCAATATCGGTTACCAGACGCCCGGGCGTATTCCAATACGCGCCAAGAATGACAGCGGGCTGGTGCCTTCCCCAGGCTGGACTGATGAGTTTGAGTGGAAGGGCTTTATTCCTTTCGATGATTTACCCCGTATTTTTAACCCGGAACGTGGTTACATTGCTACATCAAACCAGGCTGTGGTCCCGCCGGAATATTATGACCAGCTAGCGACAAAGCTAGGTGAGGGGCTAAATTATACCATCAGCAGTGAATGGGATTACGGCTATAGAGCCCAAAGAGCTGTTGAATTGCTGAAAGAGAAGGCACCTCATACCATTGCCACCTTTGAGGCTATTCAAGGTGATAATAAACTTATTAGCGCAGAGGAGTTGTTACCGTACCTCGCAAATCTGAAGTTCGATAACGCTGAGCTGACTGAAGCTCGCGATTGGCTGCTTAAATGGAATTTTCAGTGTGACATGGACAACCCGCAAGCTGCACTTTATGCCGAATTCTGGGCGAAATTGGTCAACAACCTGTTCGATGACCAATTGACTAAAGAAATGATAATTCATGGCGGAGGTAGGGAAATGTGGGCAGTGTTTCTGTTAATGGCTGAGCCAAATAATGCCTGGTGGGATGACATAACAACCAAAGATATGGTCGAAACGCGTGATGATATACTGGTTCGCTCTTTTAGTGAAGCTTATTACAGCACTGTGGCATCGCTGGGCAAAGACCGTACTAACTGGAGATGGGGCGACCTTCATAAAGCGGTCTTTGTCAGTAATCCATTGGGGCAGAGTGGCATCGGTTTGATTGAGAAAATGGTTAATCGTGGCCCATTTCCAACCGGCGGCAGTACAGGCACTGTGAATAACACCGTATGGTACACTGACTCCGGCGACTTTTCGGTAAAATGGGTGCCGTCTATGCGCATGATTGTTGACCTGAGCGACTTCACAAATAGTGTTACCATTCACACTACCGGGCAGAGCGGTCATCCATATAGCCAGCATTATGACGATATGATTGACCTCTGGCGCAACATAAAATATCATCCGATGCTTTGGACACGGGAACAAGTAGAGAAAGCCGCAGTTGACCAGCTTGTCTTGAAACCAGGTGAATAACAGGAAACATAGGATAGTATACTCAATATTTGGTTAAACTAGACAAACTGTGGTCTCTCATATAGCTTGCCCGACAGCCTGAAGTCAGATTGACATCCTGGCGCTTTGTGAGCCATCTGGTTGATTGTGGGCAGCACTCCAGGCATATCCAGGCAGATGGGGCAGACGTGTGTATTAGGCGGCGCATTGGCATAATCAGCGCTGCAGGAGCAGTACATCTTGCTCTTAGTCAATAGCTGGGCATGCACCTCCAGCCCGATAACAATCTCGTAGTCCACGATTGGTTAGTATAGCAGTCTGGCTCGTACGGGGCAAACGAAAAACGACGGAATGAAATGCGATACTAAACAAAATGACGGAATGTGCAATAATAAGTTGATTTCATTGTCACTTTAATAGTGGTAGTACAGTGTTCAGTTGGTGCTGGGGAACACTTAGTCATCGCCCAGGACGAGAAAGTCCTGAGCATACCCCAGGGCCATCCCGTCTACACCTAGGCTGGGCTAGAACGGCTTTTCAAAGGTAACATCAGCCCCCAAATCCTCCGGCTGGTCCACAATGCCAAGAGGCTCACCGGTGCCGGCGTGCAAAGCTCCGGCCAAAGAACTTGCTGCAGCATTAGCTGCGTAGCATCGTGTTCGTTTAATCGGTCATTATGGTAGGGAAAATTCGTTAATCGAAATCATTCATCTGGTGACATGCTTCTTAGAAAAGCATCAACTGCTTCTTGTTGAATATTGTTCAACTTCTCCCACTCAGTTTCTTTGATCTGTGCGACTCTTGTCTTAATGAGTTCAATATCTATGAAGGCGGAAATATCCTTCTGCTGTATCTCGGCTCGGCGTCCCGTACTAGAGGACAATACTTCAATTGTTACTCCAACAAGAAAATCTATTACTCCTTCATCTGTTTCAACAAGTTTTCTAGCATATTCTTTAACTTCATCAGCATTTCCCCAGTCATGCCATCTATACATTATCATGCCTAAATGTGGTGATTTCGATAGCTCACCTGACACAGCAGCTGTCTTAATCTTTGTTACACATAAATTATGTAACTCGAAAGAGTCTTCTTGCGACAATTCGAGTTCTACCCGTGCTTCATTCCTTGGAGCATCCTCTGTGCTATCAGGACTAATGAGAGATACAAAATGGACAGGTGAGAATATTTTGGATGTTTTGTTGATTGCATCTATGATTGTATTCTTTCGTTGAGTCTTCTCTCGAATCCTCTTGAGTAGTAGGTATGCTAATCTAGCAGCTTGGTAGTCAGCACCAGCTTGCAGCATACCTCTGGGTTCGGATACTATCCTCTCTTCAATCTCAAATAGACCAAGTATGGTTTCCAGGATATTTTCCTCTTGCACTTCGCCGATATAGTCCTCGAAGCGCTCCAGGAAGCGCTTCCCTAGCTTCCTCTCAAACAACTCATTTAGGGCTTCGGCAAATTTCAGATGGTCATTGCCTAATGCCAATGTTGTCTTCATTTCTTCTTCAGAGATTTCTCCCTTTGGAATGCCAAGCATGAAATATCTCTCGAATACTTCTTCTGAGCAGATTCGCTTTTGTTGTCTCCACTCCTGCTGAGAATTACTGAAATCAAAATTTGCGTATATTCTTCCTAATTGTGGGAATAGCACCTTACAGACATCCTCAACTATCTTGCCTCTTTCAGTGTTATCTGACGACGCTGGATTAAATATCTTTTCTAGTATTGTTTTTGTTGTCGCTATGTCTTCTTTCGGCTGTAGGATTCCAGTAGTGCTAGTCCTTGTGATGATTGCTTTATTACGACGGATTTGATCATAAGACTGCGGCGCAAATATGCGAATGCCTTCTAGTGCCATAAAATCCACCATGTTGACTTCATCAGATATTAGTGCGTAGTTCAAGTTGAGGCCGTTACTATATCTGACGATATCTCTTATTGTCCTGAATAATTTGAAAAATCTCCCTTCTACAAGTAATTCTTGCCATCTTATTTGATATGTTTTATCAAATTTATCGCCGTCATATTTGTTGACGAAAACATCGAGTTCTTCTACTAGGAGAGCTTGAAGAACCGCATCGTCAATTTTCGGAATATGTACAGGAAGTTGTATTATCTTCTCAAGGTATTCCTTGCCGTGTTTTGGCTGGTCTTTCGCGATTAGGTCTGTCACTACATCTAAGTCAAATGCCAGTAAATAAGTAGTATTCTTAAAATCAGCATTTAGCCGAATCATTCTGAAAAGCAATCTAGCGGCTTCTTCGTCTAGGCGATCAATGTCGTCTATCAGAACAAATATACGTTTTGCTGCTTTGGATAGCTCCTTATCGAGTTGTTTTTTTATTTCAACAAGTGACTTGGTTCTATTATCCTTGATAACTCTGCCCGCCTTTTTAACCGCCTCTGCGCCTACTGCAAAGTATTGACTACCGACAGGTGAAAGCGTGCTGACCGTCAATATGCCACTAAATATGTCTAGCAGCTTGGCTGTCTTGCCACCATCCACATTGAATTGCTGCTTGCCTTGGACTGCTACTTTTAGTTCATGGAAAAACATTGTTATTAGCTGGTCAAGGCTGGAGATATTCCATGGATTGAACCTGATGACAATGTAGTCATTTGTTGCTGATGAGTTGTTCAACTGATCCTCTATAAGATTGAGCAATGAAGATTTACCGCTGCCCCATGGACCATGCAAGGCGGCAATTAGACAAGAATTGCCACGATGTCCTACTAGTGTTTGGGCGAATTGCTCCACAAATTTGTTCCTATTAAGTCTGTCTTGTTCTTCTAGCAATATTGGTTCATCTACTAACAGCGTAGGAGAGATAGCATTTGGAGCTTCATCTATGGAACTCGAAATTTTTGCAGTTTTTCTTTTCATTATTATTTTCCAGGGCTGGACGATAATAATGACGACTGCCACTATATAAAGGCCCACAAGAAACCAAAATCCGGTTTTAAGATTCTCATGTAAAGAAATATATGTTTTGTAATAGGCCATCATAAAAGCAACAAGAATCAGTTGCGCCCCAACTAGCGCCACGCATGTTTTCCTATTCCATCCCCTAGGGATACTTGCCCAGGCTAGTAAAAGTGCACCTAAAGCAGGTAATACAAGAATCGCCATGTCATAGTATTGTTTTTCCATTACTCCCTCTCCCAACCATCACATTTTGTTGATTTGGGTCCTATTTCGTCTAGGCCAAATGACAAGTCTGAGCCAGAATGTGCTGACCTACGCCCAGTACTTATATCACTTCTCGAGTGAGTCCACAAGCACAATAGCCCCAGGAGTAGGCGGTCGGCTTTTGTTTAGTAGGGTCAACTTCACAGGGATACTTCAAATTGGATGTTGTCGCCGATAAGAGGCACAGTGGGTTCATCCCGTTTTTAGGGCATTGACAGTGTTTCAGGATAGGGACTAAACTCAAGTACGAACACGTGAAATCGGTGAAAAAGTAGGTGAGAAGATGAAGAAAGCAATTTGGCCGGTATTCTGGGCACTGGTCGGAGATTTTTTAGTCCTGGCAGTGAATTTCATTCCAGCCGTGGGACAATGGACTCTTACTTATATGGCCTTTTTACCCCTTCTGGTTTTTGCTTTGTTCTTCTTCCTCGGGATAGCGTTGCTAGTTTTGACTTTGAAAGGAAAGGTGGCAGGTTTGCTCAGGACCTTCTTGATAATGACAGGAGCTGCTCCTATTGCTATCCCTATCGGTTTTGTATTTCTTGAGCTCGTTCCTGAAACGATGGCTAACCTTATCTTATACGTTATTCTGCTGGCTTTCCTGACAGGAATAATCGGCAGTATAGTCCTGGCTCGCAGACAACCAAAGGAAGCGATTCGTCCTACTTAATTTGACAAGCAGTCTTCTGTAATAGCACCAACACTGAGCATAAAAGAGGGAAACAATGAGGAAAATGATAAACAGGTTTGGCAAACTTATAACAGCGTCCTTTTTTATAATGGGTATTGGCGTAATCGTCTTTATACTAAGTTTCCCTCTGTATATATACTATGATATAGATACAGATATAATTGGCTTTTCTATCATCCTGATTGGCCTGGTGATTTTTATTATAGGGTTAATCCGCAGGAAAAAACTAAGCAGAGTCAAGTTAGCACTTTTAATTACACTGGCTTCAGTCCTGAGTTTACCAATCTTGAGTGGGATTGCAAGCCTGATTTACTATCTCATAACAGGCAAAGAACTAGGAAGTTGAGAGGCAAACGGGCAACCATGTCCTGACAAGTAGGGCGTTATCGGCAGCATAGTCCTGGCTCGCAGACAACCAAAGGAAGCTAGTTGCCCTTCTTAGGCAAGGCCGGCACATTGGTGACAAGGCTGGTGCTATTGTACAATATCGGCAACGCCATTCGGACGGGAGGTAGAAATGCAAGGTTATGCTGAGACCAATTTCGTGGACAATTATGAGCCTGGGGATGATGCCCTGGTAGAGCTGAAGAATGGCAGGTTTGTCGATGCCATCAACGGGCGCTATTTCGCACCGGAAACCAGAGTTATCATTCAGGGGAAAAAGGTAAAGGCCATGCCCGGAATGCCGGGCGAACCCACTGGCATTAAACCCGACTTCACCATAGACCTTCAGGGCAAGGCAGCTTTCCCCGGCATGTTTAATACACACTGCCATGCATCTTATACCACAACCACAGTCAGCCCTGAAATTAAGGATGTCAGATTGGGCAACAAGTATCACCAACAACAGCTTGCCAAGAACATGGCCGAATGCCTGGCACACGGCATTACCAACATCAGGGATTGTAAGATCGATGACCTGCGCATCTTACGCGCTTGGAAAGAAAGGATATCCCGAGGAGAGATAGCGGGCCCGCGTATCTATCAGGCAGTAGTGGTCACTCCTCCGAATAACTATTTTTCGCCTAGACTTACCCTTACCTGGCGATTTTTTTGTATGGCTCTGGGCATTCCGGTGGTTGAGTATCAGAAGAGCGAAAGCGGGGTGCTGGTATTTCCTTTGGATGCTGGCGCACGACAAGTCAGGGATGCGGTGGACCGTGCCATCGATGAACGAGGTGCAGAGTACATCAAGATCGGGGAACAAATCGAGAACCTGGTCAACTTCAAGCCCACACATACTGTGATGACCGCCAGGCAGCTCGAAGCGCTGGCTGACCAGGCACGGCGAAGAGGGCTGAAAAGCACCATGCATCAGGTGAGCGTAGCGTCATTTCGGCGAGGAGTGAAAGCCGGCGTAACGTCACTGGCACATATTCCCCGCGATGCCGACCTCAGTGAGGCCGATGTAGAGGCTTTCATCGCTGCCAAATGCATCTCGGAGCCGACCTTGTCGGTGGCCTATGACGTGGTGTGGGGCGTGAAGGGGCATCCCTCTTACGACCATCCGGAAGTACTCAAAATAATGGAGTATAGGGACAAAACCATAGCTGCCCTGGCCGAGGAGTTCTTCGTTCCCGAACTGAGGGGTAGCGTACTCGGTAGCCACCAGAGGCTTTCCCGGGGGCTTATGAAGACGCTTGGCATCATGGATAACAGTGCTTTATACCGATATTATTCTACCGCCGGTATCAACGGTACGCACAATTTCAGGCTGCTCTTTGAAAAATCTGCCCGGATGGGATGTGGCAACGACGGCGGCATCCCGCCGTGCACACCGGCCGCAATCAAGTACGAGATGGGTATGTTTGACCTCACGTTGAACAGGGATAGAAGTGCCAGACGGTTCACCGGCGCCGATGCCCTGCGCCTGGCCACCATAGGCAGCGCCAAGGCAATGGGGCTGGAAGAGGGGTTTGGCTCCATCCGGACGGGCAAAGTGGCCGACCTGGCTATCGTCGCCGGCGACCCACTTGCTGACTTGCACATCGTGGGGAGCCGCGTCGCTGCCCTGTTCTATGACGGAAAGCTAAAGATAAACAACTGCGGACTTGCCGTGGAGAAAGCCGGGAGACCTTAGTCGCGACCCCCTCCGGGTTATTCAAGTCATGCTCGCCTCAAGCGAAACAACGAGCTGTCGCGCTTCTGACAAGTAAGAAACAAATGCATGCAGGAGTTGAATGAACCTGTCAGGGACTCAAGTATGCCGGCCCATTCTGACTGACATATTGACTTCAATCAAATTACGTTCTAGGATAGTATTGTGCGGATAGATGTTTTACCAAAAACCTCTTTGGGTAAATGGTCAGTCGGCCTGATTGCGGCTTTCATTCTGTTTTTGGTGTTGTTTATCATCCTGGTTGTTTCCGGACAGCGGGGTGGCGAAACGTTCTTCAGTAACCTTCTGCTTACAGTCCCGATGTTTCTCGCGGGGACCTGTGGTGTAGCTGCCTTTGTTACCGGACTTATCGGCATCATAAAAAGCAAGGAGCGCTCTATCCTTGTTTTTTTAGCTATCTTTATTGGCTTTGATATTCTGGTTTTTTGCCTTGGTGAGTTTCTGGTCCCCCATTGAAGTCCTTGGGTTAATTTATGAAGCTTTTAAAGATCGAGGGTATTCCTAAGCCTGGGGCAAAAGTCTATTCAACAATTGTGGCTAGAAGCCCAATTATGCAAGACTTCTACCGAGAGGTTACAGGAGAGATTATCTCAAAGGTATCGTCGGGGAAACTATTAGACATAGGAACAGGGCCTGGCTATGTTCCGATTGAGGTGGCTCGAAGGTCTCAGAATGTTGAGATTAAAGCCATCGATATTTCCTCAGCCATGGTGATGATAGCTAGCAAGAACGCTAAAGATGCTGAACTATCCGGACGTGTTCAATTTGAGTATGGCAGTGCAGAGCATATTCCTTATGGGGATGGATATTTTGACCTAATCGTAAGCACACTCAGTTTTCATCACTGGGCGAATCCCAGAGAATGCTTGAAAGAAATACATCGCGTTCTTAAGATTGGTGGTGAAGCATGGATTTACGAGCTAAGACAAGACACTACAAGGGAGGCGAGAATGCAGCTAAAAGATAGGTACGGCTGGTTCCTATCCTTTCTCGTCCTGTATTTTGTAAGGCTTCACTCGTCTGTGAGGTTGCAGGAATTTCAGAAAATAATATCGTCGTCGCAAATAAGCTTTTCAGAAATGGGAATCGAAGATAGAGGGCTTGCTCTGAAGCTACGGTTATTAAAATAGATAAGGGCAGATGATTCCGGAGTCTGGCTAGCGTCAATCCTTGAAACCCATCAGGGCAGCCATTTGGGTGCAGGAGGGCTTGATATCTTACCTCTAAGGCAACAAAAGGGCGAAATGTTCAATGCACGTTGGATGTCAGGAAGCACTGCTTAGGAGAACCTGCGCAGGACGGCTTTGGGGTCGAAGGGGCCGCCGTGGGTGCAGTAGATTTTTGACGGCTTTTTGCGCAGTATCAACTTGATGCTTTTGTTTAGCTGTTCCATGTTATCGGCAAAAAGCGGGTAGTTCGGCTGCCAGAAGCGAACCATCCCCTTCATAATAAGGTCGCCGCTGATAAATTCACCGTCGGGCAGAATCACCGATAGGAAGCCTGGGTATGTCCCGGCGTTATGCGGACTCAACACACGTGCTAATTTATTCTTTTCCCCCCAACTTTACCAGTTCCGCGATTGCTGTCAATATCATTGATAGAAACAACACATATCCGATTGTTCTAATGAGCGTGATAGACCATGCACCCGCAGCTACACCAGCGATGAGAAATATGTATGATATGCCCATAACGAACCAGGCTGCAGCGAATATAAGCATGAAAACCCATTTTTTGCCTGTCTTGCTCAGGATATAGAAATATCCACCTAGGATGAGCAGCACAAAAAGCCAGGTAAAACCACAGCCGATATAGTCCATAGCAGGTACATTCATCTTCTATTTAACCTCCTTGGATAAAGAATGTCATCATTGTCGCCCTATTTAAGTTTCTTTCCGCACTTTTTGCAATAGTCTGCATCCTTGTCGACAGGGTTGCCGCATTTAGGGCAGAAGTTTTCAGCCGCTGTTTTTTTAGCCTTAGGTGTAGCTTCCTTTACCTCGGTTTTGGCGGCAGGCCTTGACCGGAGGCGGTATATGAGAACGATCAGGCCGGCTATGACCAGCAATGCAATTATTATGGCTACAATGGGCATGGTGTAGTTGGGCCCCCATTGGATTTCTACGGTGGTGGGTCCGGTAATAAGCTGGCTGCCGCTGGCGTTCAGCGGGCTTTGTACTCCACCCAGGAAACCCCAGAAGCCCAGCAAGGGGACTGCGTGCAGCGACAGGTTCCAGGTGGCGGTGCTGCCTGCGGGTTCAAAGGAGCGCTCGTCTATGGCCGGGTAATCCGAGGTCAGTCGCAGTTGATAAAAAGTATCGTATGCGGCGGTGACGGTCCCTGCCTGGTTGACGGGGAATATCAGGTCCCTGGTGGGGCGCGTGGTGCCGTCGGGCAGCCTCCATTCCCGGAAGACCAACTTTTTACCGTTCTGGATATCGGTTTCAATGGTGCCCGGCGCGGTACTGCTGAAATTGCTGCCTATGGCATAATAGCCGGTGCCCGGCGGCTGTGCCGCTCCGGACGGGTCGCTGGCCGTGGTGATATTTACCTCCTGCGCATAATCGAAATAGGCATGGTTGTCTACATCGGACACCGTCTTGGTATTTGAACCTATGACTGTGAACTTCATATTGGAGTTCGGGACCTGTACCGCTTGATCTACCATCACCAGATGGCTTTCGCACGGCACTGAGGTAAAGGTTTCAGATTGGCCTCCTACCAGGGTGGCCTTATTTGCGCCATCGACCAACACCTTTGTCTGACCCTGCGTGAGACCGGAGCCGATTTCGACCGTGAAATCGCAAGCGGTAGTGTAGTAAAAGATGGGAAGGTAGTTAGCCCAACAATCAACGATAAAGATGAAGGGACGGCTGACGGGTGGGCAGCATGCTGCTGTAGGGCACATAAGTGTATCAGTACAAGTAACTGTTACGGTATAAGTGCCGCAAGTGCCCGGGCCGGGCGTGCCGGAGATGATGCCGAGGACGTTGTCTGTCACGGAAAGCCCGGCAGGTAATCCCAAGGCGCCCCAGCTATATGCTCCTGAGCAACCGGTGGCGCTCAGCGTCATGGAGAACGGTAGGCCCTCCCAGGCTACCGGATAAAACGTTGGGTTGATAGTCAGGGGGGTAGTGGGGAGAGGTGGTGTGACAGTGAGGCTGACAGGAATAGTCGTGTGAATGGGAGGCCAACACGCACTGGGCCAATACATCTCGGTGCATATAATGTCAAAGTTATAGACGCCAACATCCGTGGGTTGAGGGCAACATGTGAGTTCCCCGGTAATTGGATTTAGGTTTGCAAATCCCGGCAATGTCCCCACCAGCCAAAAGAAAATGAATGATGGAGTACAAGCTGGTGTAACGGTAAGTTGCTGTGACCAGGACTGGCATGCCGGGAATGTTGCAGTTATAAAAAGAGGTATAACGGTAGCAGCGTGTACAGGCTGGACCTTCAGTGCCATGCCTCCCATAACCAGTGACAGGGCAACTACGGCAACCAGGCATAACCTGAAAAAGACCGCTACCCAACGATACTTTCCGAAGTTCGATATCCTCATTTAACTACCTCCATATTTATTCCAACTTTCCCGGGCCTGCTAAATAGAAACCGTCACTTTAAGGTGGGGGTGCGTATTTGTGTCTGACGGCAGGCTGCGTCCGCCTGGGATTGGGTGGAATAACAGGCCCCTCCGGATTGGGTGCACTGAGCCTGGGTGGTCTGAAAGACCTTGCCGGACGCGCAGCACCAGCACGTCGCCGCCTGACGGCAGCTTGCCACGACCTGGGCCTGGTTGGTGGACCAGTAGGAGCCTCCCATCTGGGTACACTGAGCCTGGGTGGACTGATATAGATTGCCGTCCCTGCAGCACCAGCCTACCGGCTGGCAGGCTTGTAGTGCCTCGTTCTGGTTGGTGGACCAGTAGGAGCCTCCCATCTGGGCACACTGATCCTTGGTGGCCTGGTATAGATTACCGTCCCTGCAGCACCAGCCTACCGGCTGGCAGGCTTGTAGTGCCTCGTTCTGGTTGGTGGACCAGTAGGAGCCTCCCATCTGGGTGCATTCACGTTTGGTGGTCTGGCTGACTTTTTCATTGGCGCAGCACCAGCCTTCCGGCTCGCTGTAGCAATACCACTTTTGCTGGTTATCAGGGGAGTAATAGCAGGGCTGGTCGGAGCATCTCTGGGTGTACCCACGGCTGGCTGCGTCCTCAGGTTTCAGGCAGGCTTCGCAGCTGCTGGGGCATGTGAAAAACACAGGTTCAGAACCAGTCTTAGACCCAGTCGACGGAGTTGAAGTACTTGGCGTGGAAAACTGAAGTAACCAATTAGGTGTACGGGGCTTGGTCTGGTTATCCGTCGACCCTGATTGTCCAGCCGGTATAAGATTGGCGGCAATAGATAGTTCTAGCGCTGCCGTATTGGTGCCGTATTCGTTGCTGGCCACGATGGTGCAGACAAACTTACCGCTGCCATCCGTCGGTATTGAGGAGGCCGGCAGCCCGTTGGCAGTCCCTTGAAGGGTGGCGCCGGAAGGGTTACTGATGTTTTTAATGTTAGTGCCCGCCTCACTTATCTGTACATTCGTGGCGAGCTTCACCTTGAAGGTATATACGGCGGCCGAAGCGGGGGAATCCAGTTCCATGGGTTCAGCCTTGAACACTTGGATGACCGGTTTATTCCCGGCCATAGCGGATTCGGCAGAATAGACGTCATTCGGCATTATCGATTCAGCTGCACCAACGATTATGAGGCCAAGCAGTACCAGGTATAGACACAATCCGAAAACGCTATTTCTGCTGCGGACCCATTGAAAATCTGATAATCTCATTACTCAACCTCCAAATAAGAATGAATTGCAGAAATTTCCTGTTATACCGGCGGAATTCCCTTTCCCACAGTTTCTTGGATTATTCCATCTAAAATAAGTGCAACGCCCAGACTTTTCCAGGTGTGATATCCGGTCAATGTAAAACCTGGTATAGGAGTGGTATAGTAGCGATGGAAAATAAAAAGCAAAGCCATCTGCGAGTCCCTAATAAATCATGTAGAAACATCGCTAGTGTTAGTATGCGCCATGTTTTTGCATGTGTCAATGGTCGTGTTAGAACATAATCCCTGAAGGGCAAGCCTCTTAGTTTTTTGGCTTGCCTGTGCCTTGCCAGCGAGTCGCTCCTCTTATAGAAGGCCAGGACAACAATTTAGCGAAATGTTCAAAGCACAGTAGATGTCAGGCAGCATTGCTTAGGAAAACTTCCGCAGGACGGCTTTGGGGCTGAAGGGGCCGCCGTGGGTACAGTAGATTTTTGTCGGTTTTTTGCGAAGTATCAGCTTGAGGCTTTTGTTTAGCTGTTCCATGTTATCGGCGAACAAGGGGTAGTTCGGCTGCCAGAAGCGAAGCATGCCGCGCATAATCAGGTCGCCGACGATGAACTCGCCGTTAGGTAAAATGACCGATAGGGAGCCGGGAGTGTGGCCCGGCGTGTGAATTACCTTGCCGTCAACGCCGAATTTGCTGAGGTCCAGCTCGCCTTCGATGATGATATCGGGTTTCAGCGGCGGCGCTGTGGCCGGACCCCGGCGTTCCAGCAGGGGCAAGAACATCCTGCCGATGAAGCCGGTCGGCTTAAGCGAAGGGTCTCGACCTGTTTTTAAGGCTCCGGCATCGAGCTTGTGAACGGCAACAGGCGCGCCGGTCTGCTTCTTAATCTCGGCGGCGCTGCCGAAGTGGTCGGAATGACCGTGGGTGATGAGGACGAGGGAGAGCCAGCCGGGGTCGACGCCGTTCTGGGTGAGCTTGTCGATAATGGCGGGAGCGCTGCCGGGATAGCCGGTGTCGACCAGCACCGGGCGCTTGCCCCGAATGACAAAGGCATTAGCCCAGCCCAGGGAAATCTGGATTACCATTGAATTTTGTTGTGCCATTTGAACCACCCCCTCCAAGTAGTACCTATATGACTATATTATGACAGCGCTGGCATGGTGTCAAGATGGTTTCCCCCTCACTCTGACTATCTCCTTCCCCATATCCCAGCGGGAGTAAATCCTCGCTGGATGCCTGCCCACCCTTCCTCCATCAGGGGAGAGAGAATAAAGAGATTCTTCGACAAGCTCAGAATGAGCGGGGTTAAAATCAAAGGTTAAAAAGCAAAAATCAAAATGACAAGTAAAAATGAAAAATTGATTACATTGATTGTTTCAGATTACAAAGATAATCGCCGCGAAAAATAATTTAAAAATTCAACCAAAAACCTCTTGACAAGGCGGCTAAGGCACTCTATAATATATCTAGATATATCGTGATAGTACTAGATATGTCACAATAAAACAAAATAAAAGGAGGGCTGAAATGGGTTACTTTAGAATTCTGGCGGCAATTCCGGGTTTCTTTCTGAGTTCGTTGTTCTTCATGCTGCTGTGGGGCGTTATTGCTCCTAAGATGGGATGGCAGGGCATTGACTATCCCATGGCCATGCTGATGACCATCACGCTGTGGATAGCGGTAGCACCTCTGGCGGCCGCGGCAGCTAGGGTTGGCAG
Organism: Dehalococcoidia bacterium; assembly: GCA_050011565.1. GTDB lineage: Bacteria > Chloroflexota > Dehalococcoidia > GIF9 > UBA5629 > 9FT-COMBO-48-23. The sequence continues at coordinate 36,555 of JBEKIW010000003.1, read as the reverse complement.
AATGTGGCACTGGCATAGCAGACATTTCCAATCGAAAGATTAAATAGTGGGTGCACTTGAGTTTAAAGGAGGTAATAGATATGTTTAGAGGTAGAGCCTGGGGAGCTGAACATTTCCACGGGTTTGGTCATGGCAGTCCCTTTCACAAGGGGAACTTGAAATATGTGATACTCGACCTGCTGAAAGAGAAGCCGCGTTACGGGTACGAAATCATCCGTGCCCTCGAGGAAAGCTCGCACGGCTTTTACACGCCCAGCCCGGGCGTGGTCTATCCCACGCTGCAGATGCTCGAGGAAATGGGCTATGCCAGCTCCGTAGAACGTGACGGCAAGAAGGTCTATACCATAACCAAAGAGGGCAGCAAGTTCCTATTGGAGCGGGAGGACCAGGCCGCAGAAGTCAGGAACCACATGAAGCACCACTGGAACCCGGAGAATATGGGCATAATTATGGACATGATGGGCGACTTCAGGGAGCTGGGGCGATTGATGAAGCAGCGGGCACGGAGCATAGAGCCCGACAAAATGAAGCGCATACGCGAGGTGATGGCCGGCGCCACCAGGGATATCAAGGCTATACTGGAAGAATAAGTTCGTTATACGTATAATGCTTATCTAGCCGAAGTCGATAGATATGGCTAAGGAGGACTGACATGGGCTTCATAAGCATATTGGCGGCTATCCCCGGCTTCTTTCTGAGTTCACTGTTTTTTATGTTGCTCTGGGGCGTTATTGCACCCAAGCTGGGCCTTAACAAAATTGACTATCCCACGTCTATGCTGATTACCATCACGCTGTGGATAGCGGTGGCGCCACTGGCGGCGGCGGCCGGCAGAAGAGTCAGGATGCAAAATCACAACGACTGATTTTGAATTTCACCCTCACCCTTGCCCTCTCCCGTCAAGGGAGAGGGAATATACGTAAATCCCAGTGAATGCCTGCTCCCCTCTCCCCTTCGAGGTAGAGGGGAATGATTTTTAGAACCAACTTCATCTTTCTTTATAACTTTGTAACCTTTAGCCACCAAATTTAACGACTTTTTAATTATCGCACTGCTACAATCCCCGTAAAGGGAACAGAGCAATGACTACCGATACAAAAAGAGTTCGGATATTTGACAGCCGCCAGAACAAAATTGTCTACGTCGATAAGGTCATCAAGACGGATGTCGAGTGGAAGAAGCTGTTGACCCGCGAGCAATATGAGATAACCACCAAAAAAGGAACCGAGCACCCCTTCACCTGCGCCTTTGAAGAAATAAAGGAAACGGGTATTTTTCAGTGCGTCCGGTGCGGTACCGATTTGTTCAAGTCGACGACTAAATTTGAATCGGGCACGGGCTGGCCAAGCTACTACGAGCCGGTTTCGGACTTGAATATAAGGCTAATAGGAGATTTCAGCCTGTTCATGAACCGGACGGAAGTGCTCTGCGCCAGATGCGATGCCCACCTGGGCCATGTTTTCAACGACGGCCCGCCTCCCACCGGTATGCGCTACTGCATTAACGGGGCGGCCCTGAAATTTGTCAAGGGATAAGCCGATAGTATGAAGCCAGAAAACGAAAAAACAAATCCGAATAAGGATAAGGAAGTGGCCACGCTGGCCGGCGGCTGCTTCTGGTGTCTGGAAGCTATTTTCAAGGAAGTGAAGGGTATAGAGAAGATGGTCTCCGGCTATTCGGGAGGCACCAGCGTCAATCCGTCTTACGCCGCGGTCTGCAGCGGGGCCACGGGACATGCCGAGTCGGTGCAGTTGACCTACGACCCCAAGAAAATTTCCTTTAGGGAAATACTGGCCATTTTCTTCGCCGTGCACGACCCGACGACGCTGAACAGGCAGGGGGCTGATGTCGGCACTCAGTACCGTTCGGCCATCTTTTATCACAACCCAGAGCAGAAAGCCGAGGCCGAGGAAGCCATAAAGCAATTGAATGCCTCGAAGACCTGGGGGGCGCCGGTGGTGACGCAGGTAGCGGCGTTTAAGGATTTCTATCCGGCGGAGGAATATCACCGGGAGTACTTCGCCAGAAACCCGGAACAGCCGTATTGCAGCGTGGTGATTGCCCCCAAGCTGGATAAATTCCGCAAGCAGTACCTGAACGAAGGTAAAAAGTCAAAAGTTAAAGGTCAAAAGTGATTACGGCGATATTACCAGATTGCAGCGATTTATGCGGTAGGTTCGCTACTTAGCGGTACCTTCTCCGGAAGTTTTGGCTGCTTTCTGTTCCTCGTCGTTGAGCAGGCAGCCGCTTTCACAGGCGGGGCTGCAGACGCCATCACACGGTTCGATATGAACTATAACATCTACATCGTGCGGAAAGTGGGCTTTGAAGTCGGCCACTATTTTGTCACCGATGCTGTGGGATTCGGCTACCGTTAATTTTGAATCGAGAGCCAGGTGTAAATTGATAAAACGCGTGGCTCCGGCTTTACGCGTGCGGAGCCGATGGAAGGAGCGCACCGTGGGATATAAGGCCGAGAGATAATTTTGCATCCACTTCTTTTCCTCAATCGGGATGCTCTGGTCGACCAGGTCCTGTATGGCACGTTTGGTTAAGTCGTACGCAGCGTGGAGGATAAGGCCGGCCACGGCAATGGCTATAACCGAGTCGAGCCAGACCAGATTGAGGCCGGGGAAAACGTATCCCCCGAGCCAGATGAGGCCTAGTCCAACCATGACCCCAGCTGAGGTATAAACATCGGTCCGCAAATGCCATCCGTCTGCCAGCAAGGCTGCAGAATCGGTTTCCTTGCCGACCTTGAACAGTTGTTGGGAGACTATAAAGTTGGCGATGGTTGATACAAGCATGATGCCGACACCCCAACCGACTGTCTCCAATGGATGAGGATTTATGAGCTTTTGCACGGCTGCATAGATAATCCAGACAGCAGCTACGATAATCAGCAAGGCTTCAATGCCGCCGGAAATGTTTTCCACTTTGGTGTGCCCGAAGGGGTGCTCCTCGTCGGCGGCCCTACCGGCTATGCGGACGGCGAAGAAGGCGATGAGAGCCGCCACCAGGTCCATTCCCGAGTGGATGGCTTCGGAGAGCACGGAAACTGAGCCGATGAGTATGCCGACGGCGGCCTTGAACAGTACCAGTACCGTGTTGGAGATAACGGAGAGCGCGGCTACCCTGGACTTTTCCCTTTGTTCACTCATTGGTTTTGGCATAAAAAATCCCGCAGGACACTTAGTCCCACGGGACATAATCCCCGTTGCTGGCTTAAAGCCCGGCTGCATCCCGCTATTGTCGAGATCGCCTGCTCCAAGTGCTTTTCTTGATTATAAATAACAATTTTAGCGCTGTCAATTAAATCCCCCTCAACCCCCCTTTTTCTAAGGGGGAAACAAACCACGATGTTTTACCTTTGCCTTAGCTTATGGCGTTCTCTATAAGCTCGATGCGTTTGGCTTTGCCGTTCTGGTCGAGCTCAACGGCAACGAAGTCTATGCGCCAGGACTCGGGCAGGTCCTGGTGTTCGGACAGGTAAGTAAGGGCTGAGGCGATAAGTTTTTCTTTCTTGGCTAAGGTCACCGATTCTTCGGGGCTGCCGAAGCCGGAACTGGCCTTGGTCCGGACTTCGACGAAGACAAGACAGTCTTTTTTCTGGGCGACGATGTCTATCTCGCCTTCACGGCAGCGGAAGTTGGTGTCGCGTATTCTATAGCCCTTCTTTTTAAGAAAGTCTCTGGCCAGCTTTTCGCCGGTAGCGCCGAGCTCTTTGCGTTTCATTTTGACTGCGCAGCCTCTATTACCGGGGCGAAGGAGTGGCGGTGGATGGGTGAAGGGCCGTTTTGACGCAGACAGGATACATGCTTTTTGGTGCCGTAGCCTTTGTGGTCGGCTAAGCCGTAGCCCGGGTGAAGATGGTCAAGCTCCACCATAATCCGGTCGCGGGTAACCTTGGCGATAATCGAGGCGCAGGCGATGGAAAGGCATAACTTGTCGCCGCGGACTATAGGCTTTTGGGAGATGCGGAGCTGCGTCAGGCGCACGAAGTCGATGAGCAAGAAATCAGGCGGGCTGGCTAGCTGCTCGACGGCGTGGCACATGGCAATTTTAGTGGCATTGAGTATGCCGATAACGTCGATGATCTGCGGGGCGATGATACCCACGCTGACAGCTATGGCGTCCTGTTTAATCAGGTCGAAAAGTGACTCGCGCCTGGCTGCCGGCAGCTCTTTGCTGTCGCGGACTGATTCGAGCCAGCGGAATGAAGGGGCCGGCGGCAGTATAACGGCGGCGGCGACTACCGGGCCGGCCAGGGCGCCGCGGCCGGCTTCGTCTACTCCGGCGATGAGACGATAGCCTCTGGCGCTGAGCCAGTTTTCCTCAACCAGGCTCGGCGGGTCGGATTTAGATTTTTTAACTTTAGCTTTCAATGATGCCACCGCCTAGAACTTCGTCGTCTTTATAAAAGACCGCTGCCTGGCCGGGTGTAATGGCGGGCTGCGGATGCTGGAAGTTGACTTCAGCCAAGCCTGGTGCCGGGTATAGTGTGGCGGAAACATCCGGCGACTGATACCGTATTTTAACAGTCACCATCAATGGTTCCGAAGGTGGATTTCCAGATATCCAGTTCACTTCGGCGGCGGTAAGACGGGAGCGATAGAGGTCTTCTCTGGAGCCGACGACAAGCTGGCTTTTGTCCGGGTCTATTTTGGTGACGTAGAGTGTTTCGGCGGTAGCCAGCCCCAGGCCGTGCCTCTGCCCCACCGTGAAAAACGCTGTCCCTCTATGGCGGCCAAGCACTTCGCCGTGGCTGTCGACGATTTCCCCGGGAGTTGCGGCAACATACTGGCTGAGAAATGTGCCGTAGTCGGAGGCGATGAAGCAGATATCCTGGCTGCTTGGCTTACCGGCGGTGGGCAAGCCTTTTTGCCGGGCTAACTCTCGTACCTGCGACTTGGTGTAATCACCCAGCGGAAAGAGTACGCGGCCGAGATTGTCCTGCCCCAGCGTGTAGAGCATGTAAGACTGGTCTTTAGCCCGGTCAAGGCCCTGAAGCAGGTGGTAAGTATCGTTGTAGTGCTTGACTCTGGCGTAGTGGCCGGTAGCTAAATAGCCGGCGCCCAGCGAAAGGGCGTGGTCAAGGAGGCAGCCGAATTTTATATGCCGATTGCAAGCAATGCACGGGTTCGGGGTCCGGCCGCGGGCATATTCTCGGCAGAAATAATCGATTACGTGATGCTTGAACTCATGTTCCAGGTCGATGAGGTGAAAGGGTATGCCGAGAGTGCGGCAGATGTGCTCGGCATCGCGAATATTCAATGCTGATGGGCAGGCGTGTCGCCGTTTATCCGGCGTCGATTTCTCCTCGGTACACAAGGACATGGTTATACCGATGACTTCGTAGCCGGCTTCTTGGAGCAGGCAGGCTGCCATCGAGGAGTCGACTCCGCCGCTTAAGGCTACAGCTACGCGTTTCTTAGACATGCCTCGTAACTTTTTCCGCCTGAAGTAGATGGCTAACCCTGTTCCAGACAATTTTACCGATTTCGGCTCGGGGCATGGTAGCGTCTATTACCAGCCACCGCTCCGGCTCCCCGGCAGCTAACTTCAGGTAGCCGTCTCTGATTTTGTGATGAAAGGTGATATTTTCGGCCTCGAAGCGGTCGTTTGACCTCGATTGTTTGCGGCTCAGCCCCTTCCGGGCGGGTATGTCCAATAATATGGTGAGGTCGGGCTTTATCCCTTCCGTAGCCAGGTCGTTAATATCTTCAATGGTCTCGAGGTTCAGTCCGCGGCCGTAGCCCTGATAGGCGATGGTGGAGTCGGAGAAACGGTCGCAGATGACTACTTTGCCCTGTTCCAGGCCGGGACGAATCACTTCGTTTACGATTTGTACGCGGCAGGCGGCAAACAGAAATAGCTCGCCCAGTGCAGAAATTTTATCCTGAAGCCTTCTTTTAAGCACGTACCTTAACCGGTTGCCCAGCGCCGTGCCGCCGGGCTCGTGTGTCAGCACCGCGGGTATGCCACGCCGGACAAGCCTTTGCCACAGAGCTCGAGCTTGAGTGCTCTTGCCGCAGCCTTCGGCGCCTTCAAGGGTGATAAATAAACTCAAGGTTTTGCCTCTCTAATTATAAGACAATATAGGGACAGGTCTTTAGACCTGTCCAAAGCGGACAGACCTGAAGGGGTTCTGCTCGGAAGTGGTTGTTTTAATCTTCTTATAACCTGTTGCAAAACTCATAAGGGTAGCCCCTCCTATTATGTTTTGTGAAGCTAATCTAGTTTAGGTTCTTTCGCAAGTCCTTCCATTTCGATAGTCCAAAATCTGCTGCTAGGTTCCTTTCCCTGAATGATGCTCAGTAGGTTAATCCATATGGCATTCATCACGATATTTACTAATCCATTTATTCTTTCCAGTTCGTGTGCAGTACCCAGCAATTCTTGTTGAAAATATTTCCGTAGCATTGAACCTTCGTGAACCTCGGATGTCCTTAGCTTATCATCAAACCGATAGATGTACTGCTTGTAGTCTTCAAGATATGCCCATTTTGTGTTCTCAATGAATTGGAAAAAATGTGTCTTCTTGGATTTTCTATCTCCTAAGTCTTTGCCCGTTTCCAGACAATATATAAAGTTCATGATTCTCTCCCACAAAATTCGACTCTTTACTATCATAGTTTGGTCAAGAGAAATCTTCCGAAGCGCTATATAAGGGCACTTATCTATGCTGTTTTTATCAAAACCCAGGTCATAAATAAGGTGGTTATACAGCCCAATGTCTAACTCCATAATGCAGAATAACTGTATCTTAATATCAAATAACTGAGCGATTAGTTTTGGGAGTCTTTCTTTTGGATATATTCCTTTCGTTAAATTCACTAAATATAATTTGTAGAAATCACGAATATTCATCTGTTTTACAGGAAGTATTTTAATAAGCTCTCCCCGTTGTTCCGAGGATAGACTCGTAAATGACCTATCATATTTATATTGCAAGGCTTCCGATAACATACCTTCAAATCTATTTATTTCATCTAACAGATTCATTTTATCCTTCGTGTATGTTGTGCAACGATTATTTGTCTCAGGCTAGGAATAGCTTCATTTCTGATTCTATATTGTCTTGCCCTAGTTTTACGTTTCTTTTCACGCTCTTTTTTGCGGATAACTTGCTCTCTTGTTAAGGGCAATGGTCTGCGGGCTATTGGTGCAAAGAATGCAGTGCTGACACTAGGCTTTTGGGTAAACCTAATCATTTTCAACCAATCTTCACATGGTAAATTCACGCCTGCTTTTTCCGCTGGCGTAACATATTTGTCGGTCGCCGTTTCTAACGATTCATGCGGTCTTATAAAGTTGTAATGCACACCGAAGCCTTCCATGATTAGTTTAGCGGTCTCATAACTCTTTAAGCCACGCATAACCTTTGTTCTGCCTTTGATAGTACCCTGTAGTCGTTCAATGATGTTGTTGTTAGGCTTTACTGTAAACTTCTTTACACGTAGATGTCTCGTCTGGTTTCCGTATGTTAGCGATATTCCGTCTAAGTAGGCATTTAAACTATCGGTCATAATCACCTTAGGATATTTGCCCGCTCTTCGATTTGCCTTGTGCATCAGCATAATTGCATCGTCTACTGTTCTTTTGAGCGAAATATGCGATGCCACAAGAAATCTGGTCTTGATGTCTATGATGTCCCAGAGCCAATGCTTTACTCCGTCTATCTCAATAACGGTTTCATCGGCAAGCCAGACTTCACCTAACTCTGGCTTGATGTCTTTTGTCTTTTCTATGGCTTCTTTAGTGAATCGTGTTATCCATCCGTAGACTGTGGAATCCGAAGGATAATTGCCATAGGCTTGTTTGAGGTTTCGCCGGATAGCGTTCAACGATAAGCCGTCATAATATAAGCTCAACGCTAGAGCCACTTGCTCTACTGGAGTTTGCATATAGGGCAAAGCGGTATTCGGTACAAACTTGCGTTTACAGTCATTGCAGTAATAACGCTGTATTCCGTTGAAAGTACCGAACTTCTTGATGTTTGTGGAGTTACAATATTTACAATTCATCGGCTAACATCACCTTGTATAAATTGACCAAATTAAGATGCTCCTAGCTGTTTTGCAAAGTCATCAAACCTTTTTTTATTCGTTTTAACTCTAAATTGTCTCCTGTTTGGGTCTGCATAATCAAGTATATGCTCATCTAACGTTTCTTTGGTAAACTTATGAGGGAAAGTAGACAACAAGTATTCTGGGAAGTATTTTATTCTGAGTATCTTATCGTCATTTTGAAATTTTAGCAGTATATTGTACAGCTCATCAATGTTTACCATATATAGAAAAGTCTGAGGTAGATGAACGGTTATATCATTACCTTTTGGAGTTATTTGCATTGCTTCTGTGATTTTCTGTACAACAAATTTGAGTTTATTAGTGACTGGAGACCTCATTGAGGAATTTGAAGATAGTATCGGTAGTTCCTTTTCCCCCTGACCTAACATGCCCATTTGTTCTTTAATCTCAGCCAATACTTCGCTCAAGGCAAATTCAACCTTTACTGGATTAATAGGGCTTCCCACTAATGTCTCATGTAGCATCAAGAGGCGTATACTTCTTGGGTATTTTTTTGAATAGTCATCTACCAATAACGTACTAGAGTAAACGTATGAAAGGTTAATGTGTTTTTCGATTAACTCACGCAATTTACTATCCAATAGATAAGGCTTGATTGATTCCCATAATTCGTTCCATTGTGTGTCATTGTCCCGAAGTTCTCTAAGCCCCCAATTATATCCATCTAGCCATTCACCTATTTTAAGACCATCTTGGATTGTCCAATTCTGCGATTGAAGCCATTCCCTTTTTATCCTAGAGGCTTCACAAATTGCTTTGAAATACGCACTTCTTGTTCCTTTCCGATTTTTACCTACTGCACGCTTGATTCTCTTTCGAATACTCTTTTCAGTATCGTCCCACTTGCCTAACTCTATTAAACCAAGCTTGTACATTAGTGTGGGGAGTACGCTTTCAAACTGTTTCAGGTTAATGTTATGAGAAAGCCTAACTTTTTTAAGCTCTATCATTCGCTGGTGCATTTTTGTAAGCGTATCGGTAGGATGTTCACTTCTACCAATTATCTCTGTTTTGGTTTCGACCACAAGGGGCTTTGTACTTTTTATAGCCCATATAACCAAGCTAACCATAATTATGGCAAGCGGAATTGTAATCCAATAAATCCACATAACGTTAGGCACAGTTATACTCCGCCCCAAGATTTTTTCTGCCAAATCCCATAGTGAATCAATATACTGAGGTAGGAAGATAAAGAAAAGACTAAGGATACTAAGAAGCAACTTATGCCTATTAAAGAATTTCCTAATAGAACCCATGCCCCTATTCCATCACTTAAAGATAATTGAATTGGCTTTATCTGCTGAGGATTGCCAATGAGCTTTGAGATACTCTTGGATGTTAGACCACCACATGATATTATTATATCATAAGGTAGCAACCACTTTAGAGCAGAACCTCTGAAGGTCTGTCCCTACTGCCAAAGGCAAAAAGGCTGTCTTAGCCTTCGATAATTTGCACTCTTCTTTTAGGCTCTTTGCCCAGGCTGTGCGATGCCAGACCGTTGCGTTCAGCCACCAGATGCTGCAAACGGCGGATGTAGGCATTTTGCGGGCTCAGTTCCACTGGTCCCTTGCCGTCTTTAACCTGGGTAATGGCTTGCTCCGCTTCAGCTAAGGCTGAAGACGGAGGTTCTCTTTGCGGTGTAAATATGGTATCGAGGCATTGTCTCAGCTGCGGCAGGTTGTTGCTTCTAACGGCGTAGATGGGAATGCCGGCCATCTCGGCATCTCTTATCTTCTGCGGCTTTCGATGGTAATAGGTCTTGGCGGTGAGCAAGAGGTTGCTCTGCTTGATGTCCGAGGTAATCTCCAGAGCGACTCCTCTTTCCCTGGCCGCTTCCTCCAGCTTGGCGCGGTTTATGCCGAAAAGGTATATTCGGGGCGTTTCCCTATTTGGCGCTGCTTCCTTCTTCTTGGGGGCATGTGAGGTTGTCACTTTGTCACGTCTAACTTCGCCGTTTTCATCAAACCAGCGTACTTCAGTTTCCTGTGTCCTGCCGTGAAGGATGGCATCTACCGCCTGGCCAACATCGGAGTGAATGGTGACTTTATCGCGTTCCTGGATTTCGACGACGATATCGAAGGTGGGCGGCGCCTTGCGCTCCAGGACTGACTTCTGGGTATGTCTGCGGCGTGCCTCCTCATCTCCCAAAGTTACTGTCTGAATGCCGCCGATGAGGTCGGATAGCGTAGGGTTCACAATCAAGTTATCCAGGGTATTGCCGTGGGCGGTGCCGATTAGCTGGACGCCGCGCTCAGCGATAGTCCGGGCGGCTTCAGCTTCCAGGCTGGTGCCTATCTCATCTATGATGATGACCTCTGGCATGTGGTTTTCCACGGCTTCTATCATAACTGCGTGCTGCAAGGTAGGAGTTGGAACCTGCATCCGCCGCGCATGGCCTATGGCGGGGTGAGGTATGTCGCCATCGCCGGCGATCTCATTGGAGGTATCGACGACAATAACACGTTTCTTGAAGTCATCAGCCAGAACCCGGGCTACCTCTCGCAGCATGGTTGTCTTGCCGATGCCGGGCCGGCCGAGCAGCAGCACGCTTTTGCCTGACTCGACCAGGTCCTGGATGATTTTCACGGTGCCGAAAATAGCCCGGCCCACGCGGAGAGTCAGGCCGACGATTCGCCCTTCACGGTTGCGCATGGCGGAAATCCGGTGCAGCGTGCGCTCGATGCCGGCACGGTTATCGCCGCTGAAGCAGCCGATGCGGGAGACGACATGCTCGATATCCGAGTCGGTGACCTCGATGTGGCTCAGCAATACTTCCTGGTGCGGATAACGGGCTTCCGGTGGACGTCCCAGGTCTATAACTATTTCCAGTAATTCGCTGTTATCGGATTGCTCCAGAAGCGCCTGGCGAATATGCTGCGACAGGACGCCAAGCAGGGCATCTAAATCGTCAGCAATTACCTTTTGCAATCACCATCTCCTGCAACGATGTCGAGGAAGTACTTATGCAGCCTCAAATCATCGGTAAGTTCCGGATGGAAGGTACAGCCCAGCAGCTTGCCCTGCCTGACCGCCACCGGTTTTCCATTTAGTTGACATAAGACTTCAACATCACGTTCGACTTTTTCTATTATAGGCGCCCGAATGAAAATGCCGTGGAAAGTGCCGTTATGCAGGGCGGGTATTTTCAGGTCGGCTTCGAAGCTGTCTACCTGCCGGCCGAAGGCATTACGTTCCACCTTGATGTCCATCATACCAATGGATTCCATCTGTAAATTGGGCACTTTTTTAGCCAGCAGTACCAGGCCCGCGCAGGTGCCGAAAATGGGGAAACCTTTTTTAGCCAGCCGGCGTATCGGTCCCATGAGCCCGTAGTCAGACAGCAGCTTGCTGATGGTGGTGCTCTCTCCGCCGGGGATAATTAATGCATCCAAGCCATCGAGTTCTGAGGGTAAGCGGACGGGGATGGCTTCGGCGCCTAAAGCGGACAGCATCTGTATATGTTCAGCCACAGCTCCCTGGAGAGCCAGGACACCAATCTTCACGCTACCAGCCTCTGGTGGCCAATAATTGTTCCGGCGGGATGGTCTTTATGTCCACCCCGGGCATGGCTATGCCCAGCGCCTTGGAGACCTCGGCGATAATCGCCGCGTCCTGATAATGGGTGGTCGCTTTAACGATAGCTTTGGCCCTTGTAGCCGGGTCGCTGGCCTTGAAGATGCCGGAGCCGACGAAGACGCCCTCGGCGCCGAGCTGCATCATGAGCGCGGCATCGGCTGGTGTGGCTACACCGCCGGCGGCAAAGTTGACTACCGGTAGTTTACCTGTTTTGTGTATTTCCAGTACCAGTTCCAGTGAAGCGCCTAAGTTTTTGGCTTCGGTGGTAAGCTCGTCAACGGGCAGAGCTTGCAGCCGGCGAATACCATCTTGGACTGCCCGCATGTGTCTCACCGCTTCCACGATGTTGCCGGTGCCGGCTTCACCCTTGGTGCGAATCATAGCGGCGCCTTCGGCAATTCGGCGCAGGGCTTCGCCTAAGTCGCGGCAGCCGCAAACGAAGGGTACTTTGAAATCATGTTTCCAGATGTGATGGCTTTCATCGGCAGGTGTCAGCACCTCAGATTCGTCGATGTAGTCGACTCCCAGCGATTCCAAAACCTGAGCCTCGACAAAGTGGCCGATGCGGCATTTAGCCATCACCGGAATGCTTACCGCTTCCATTATGGCGGTGATTATGGTCGGGTCAGCCATGCGCGCCACGCCGCCGGCAGCCCTGATATCGGCCGGTACGCGCTCCAGCGCCATAACAGCACAGGCGCCGGCGTCTTCGGCTATCTTGGCGTGCTGCGGTGTGACCACGTCCATGATGACGCCGCCCTTCAGCATCTGGGCTAACCCGCTTTTAACTTTCCAGGTACCCGTATCCATTTTGCTCATAACATATTCTACAATGGTTTAGTCTACCTAGCAAATTAGAACTGCCCTCAATTTGCCGTACTAGAATTATAGCACCTACGGTCGGTGAAATGACAACACGTGATAGAAGAGTGGCGGCTACATTGGCAGGGAGTATCTATCGGCGCTAAAGAAAATTTCTCTTAAAAGTATTGTGTTTAGCAACCATGAGACATATAATTTGGAGAGTATAACTAGCGGAGAAGCCATGCAGCAGGTATTTATGTGTCCTAGGTGTGGTACGTCAAATTATTGGGGCCAGCCGTTCTGTGCGGGATGCGGTGCACCTCTGACCACATCATGCCCGCGTTGCGGTGCATGGATGCCCTCATCATCCGGATTTTGCACCAACTGCGGCGCGCAATTCGGGCAGGGAGCAAGGCAACCAGTAAAACAGCACAAGCCAACATCAGGCTGGGCAAAATTTGGGACAGTGCTGTTTGTGCTGGGAGTGATTTGCATAGTTGCCGGCCCTATATTTATTATGCTTAGGCCGGAAGCAGAGCAGTCTACTTCGCTGCTTATTAAATTTATTGTGGCCGGCGGGGTGGGTTTGATTATCGGTTTACCTCTGATGTTCAAAGGCTAAAATACATTTAGCCGATGGAGTTCTGCAACAAGCTAAATTTCAAGCTGCTTTGTAGGCTTGTGATATAATCCTGAATGTGAAAATACTGGGCATTGAGACCTCGTGCGATGAGACGGCGGCGGCGATAGTCGAAGACGGGGATAAGATACTGTCGAATGTCGTTGCCTCTCAGGTGGATATACACAGTCGCTACGGCGGCATTGTCCCCGAGGTGGCTTCCAGGCAGCACCTGATAACTATTTTGCCGGTGCTGGACAGCGCCATGGCCGAGGCCAAAGCAAGCTGGCAGGAGATAGGCGCTGTGGCGGTGACCATCGGCCCCGGTCTGGCCGGCTCGCTACTGGTCGGAGTCAATGTAGCCAAAGCTCTCGCCGTGGCCCATGGCTTGCCGCTAATCGGTGTCAACCACCTTGAAGCCCACATCTATGCCAACTGGTTGAGTAAAGACAAACCCGAGTTTCCCTGCCTCTGTCTAATCGTTTCCGGCGGGCACAGCGACCTGGTGCTTATGAGCGGGCACGGGCAATTTGAGAAGCTGGGCAGGACCAGGGATGATGCCGCCGGTGAGGCCTTCGATAAAGCAGCCAGAATTCTGGGACTGGGTTACCCCGGCGGCCCGGCCATCGAGAAAGCAGCCGCCGGAAGTACACCGTCGTTTTCTTTGCCCCGCGCCTGGCTTAAGGGAACCAACGATTTCAGCTTCAGCGGGTTGAAAACGGCGGTGCTGCACCTCGTCAGGGACAATGATTTTTCAGACCCGGCGCGTGTGGCCGAGGCGGCAGCCAGCTTTCAGCAAGCTGTGGTTGACGTCCTGACCACAAAGACCATTCAGGCGGCGGAAAAGATGGGAGTAAAACAGATATTGCTTTCCGGTGGTGTGGCGTCCAATAAAGCCCTGCGTGACTGTGTCATCAATAATTCACAACTGCCGATAAATATGCCGTCTGCGGGCCTGTGCACCGATAATGCGGCTATGGTTGCCGCCTGCGGTTATTATCACTACCGGCTGGGCAAAGTCGATGGCAGCGATGTCGATGTGGTACCCAGCCTCAGCCTGGGCTAAGGGCCACGGGGCATCGACTGCAATTTCGGCGGCGGCAGTAAGCGTTGAAGATATGAATCAGCCCCTGCTGCTGGCAGGCGCCAAGACGGATATCCGGCCTGAGCCTGAGCTGCTGCTTCATATACCGGGTTAGCTCGTTGTCTCCTGTCCCGGGATAGCGGCCATAAATCTCGCCGGCTTTATTCTTGAGCTTTGGATCGGAGTCTAGTTCTGCCCAGGCGGCAGCGAAGGGAAGTATGGTGTTTATGACTATGGCCGATGCCTTTTCGTAGCCGAGAAGGGCAGAGGCCCTGCCAGTAGTGACACCGAAATCGAAGTGGTTTTCCCAGTAGCCGCGGCCGGCTACCGCCAAACCGTCTTCTAGCCAGCGGCGTTCAGTACCGGCGGGCGCTTTCTTTATCAGTCTCAGAATACCTCGAAGCAGGCCTGATTTATGATAACGGGATATGAGGCAGCTCAGGGCAACGAGGCGGCGGGTGGGGAAGTTGTCAGGACGAACCCGGAAAAAGCACCAGTCAGCTGCTTTCATGGTCCCGGTTATGCCGGCGGACTGCCATATCTTTTCCAACTTAATTGCCTCCCTCTCTTTAACTGACCGGTGCCGCTGAGAAGGCAATAAGCCGGCATGTCCCAGAAGCAGCGCCTGATTACAAAAATCTACTTTAGGCTTACCATTTTTTATCAGTTTGCTTACTGGTAACCTTCGGGCCAGTTCCTGGCACGGCCCGGCATTTTGAGCATAACCCAGGGCTCTGGCTATGCCCTGGTAAACCACCTGACCGGCATCCTCTTTATTTAATGCCTTGCGGAACGAGGCTGTCTTAGCCTTAAATCTTTTCACTCCGGCGATAGTGAGCAATTTGTTCAGGCTATTAGTATTTAAATACGTGCCGGCCGCGGCACATGAGCTTGAGGCATTGGTTGGCAAGTGGGCTAGCTCGTCTAGAGGGCTGTCAATAAATGAGCCGAGGCAGATGGTGGGGATGGCCCGGCCATTCTGGAGCAGTGTGGGAGTCTGGCTGTCCAGCTGCCAGACGACATGCAAAACTATATTATTGTATTTCGAGTTCTGATGATGGCCGTGGCTGTGCCACTGGCTGGACCTGGAATGGACCTCGATATTTCCGCTTATTATGCGACCGTTCACGGCAAAAACGGCATCTTTGAAATCACAGCCGCCGGTGTTGCTGACCCTGCCCGGGAAAATTATGTTAAGCCATTGGCCGGTATCAGTGACTGGGTACTTTACCAGGTGGCTTTGCCACAGGCGAGAGATAAGCCTTTCCGTAATCTTCATATTCTATTTACACTATTACGTGTATAAATTAGTAAAAAATTTTAATTTTGCTTAGACGGCAGGCAACCGCTGCACTTCTTACTCAATTGCCTCTTTCTTAGCCCTCGGCGAGTATTTGAAACCGGAGCGTTCGGCTACCAGGGTCAGCAGCGTGACTGAAGTTCCCCGCGGACTGTACATGCCCGTCTCCCACTCGCTAATTGTCTGCTGGCGGGTGCCCAGCTCCTCGGCCAGCTTGGACTGCGTTAGCCTCATATGCTGCCGCAGTGCCCGGACTCCAAGCCCGTCCCATTTGATTCGTTGACTTTTCTGGACCATGTAAGCTTAATTTTACACGGTACAGGGTAGTGTATCAAGTGCCCTAACTTCGATTATAACCGGTCAAGCAGTTGAAGCGGCACCCTCTTTACAAATAAAATCGGTTGTGCTATCATAATTAGCAGTCTCTATCTAAGAGTGCTAAAATTTAAGAGGAGGTAAATATGGCAGTAAAACTTGACCCCTTGGGAGACAGAGTAGTGGTTAAGCCGAGTACCAAGGAGGAGGTGACGAAGGGAGGCATCGTGATACCGGACACGGCTAAGGAGAAACCGCAGGAGGGCGAGGTCATGGCGGTGGGTCCGGGCAGGATGACCGAAGACGGCAAACGTATCCCCATGGATGTGAAGGTTGGTGATATAGTGATTTACGCCAAGTATGGCGGCACCGAGATAAAGGAGGGAGATGAGGAGCTGATTGTCCTGAGGGAAAGCGATATTTTAGCCAAGAAGAAAAAGTAGAAAAATCTACAAAATATAAATAGGAGGATTTTAGCAGATGGCAAAACAAATTCTTTACGGTGAAGAGGCAAGGCGAGCCTTAAAGGCTGGCATTGACGCTCTGGCTAATGTGGTTAAGGTTACCCTGGGACCGCGCGGTCGTCCTGTAGCTCTGGATAGGAAGTTCGGCGCACCTAACGTTATCAACGACGGCGTTTCAATCGCCAAGGATATCGAGCTGCCCGACCCCTTTGAGAATATGGGTGCGCAGCTGGTAAAAGAAGCGGCAATCAAGACCAATGATAAGTGCGGCGATGGCACCACTACAGCCACCGTTCTGGCTCAAGCCATAGTTAATGGCGGCTTTAAAAATATCGCTGCCGGGGCCGACGCCATGTCTCTCAAACGCGGTGTTGAAAAAGGTGTGACGGCGATAGTGGCCGAATTGAAAAAGATGTCCACGCCGGTAACCACCAAGGAGCAGGTGGCACAAGTAGCCACCATATCAGCGGCTGACGCCGAGGTCGGTAGTCTTATCGCTGAGGTGATGGAGAAAGTAGGTAAGGACGGGGTTATTACGGTTGAAGAATCGAAAGGTTTGCTCTTCGAAACTGAGTACGTCGAGGGCATGGAATTCGACCGTGGCTACATCAGCCCTTATTTCATTACCAACCCCGAGCTGATGAAAACAGAGCTGGAAGACCCGTATATTCTGATTACTGACAAGAAAATCTCAGCCATAACTGACCTGCTGCCTGTTCTGGAGAAAATTCTTCAAGTTTCTAAAAATTTTGTAGTTATCGCTGAAGACGTCGAAGGAGAGGCTCTGGCCACGCTGGTGGTCAACAAGCTCAGGGGCACTCTAAACTGTCTGGCGGTCAAGGCGCCGGGCTTCGGTGACAGGCGGAAGGCCATGCTTGAGGATATAGCTATGCTGACCGGCGGCAAGGTAATCTCCGAGGAGATAGGACGCAAGCTGGACTCAACTACTGTGGCCGACCTGGGTCGTGCCCGCAAGGTAGTGGCCGACAAGGACAATACCACTATAGTTGAAGGTAAAGGCTCGGAAGCTGATATAAAGGCCCGCATCAAGCAGATAAAAGCGCAGATCGACGAGACCACCTCTGATTATGATAAAGAGAAACTTCAGGAGAGGCTGGCTAAATTGGCTGGCGGTGTGGCCGTGATTAAGGTGGGAGCTGCCACTGAAGTTGAGCTTAAAGAGAAAAAGCACCGGGTGGAGGATGCGCTTTCAGCTACCAGGGCTGCCGTTGAAGAGGGCATTCTGCCTGGAGGCGGAGTTGCCTTAATCAACGCTATTTCGGCCCTGGATAAAATTAAGGCGGAAGGCGATGAAGCCACCGGAGTGGCTATTCTCAAGCAGGCTCTGGAAGAGCCGCTGCGCTGGATTGCCATAAACTCCGGTGAGGAAGGTTCGGTGGTGGTGGACAAAGTCAAGCGCAGCAAGAAAGGTGTTGGATTCGATGCGCTGAGGGACGATTACGGCGATATGGTAACCAAGGGCATCATCGACCCGCTTAAGGTTACCAGGACCGGACTGGAGAATGCTTCCAGTATCGCTAATATGATTCTAACCACCGAAGCGCTGGTGACGGACATACCGGAGAAGGAAAAAACTCCTTCTATGCCATCCATGCCCGAGTACTAGACTTAAAAGGTTCTAGATAATTTTAGCAAAGAGCCGTCCGAGTAGGACGGCTCTTTCTTCTTTTACCTGTCATCGCGAGGGGCATAAGCCCCGAAGCAATCTCAAATCTTCAGCAGCTTAGCCAAGGGCACTTCTTTTTTGACCGGACCCACGACAGCCAGGTTCAGCTTTTCGCCGGTGAAGAGCTGTCGCGCCACGCGTTTCAGGTCTTCGATAGTAACCGCCTCAACCAGTGCTATCACCTCATCGGGTGTAAGTATGCGTTTAGTCAGCAGCTCTTGTGCTCCCAGCCATCCGGCAACATTTCGGCTGCTCTCCAGGCCCAGCAGTAGACGCCCTTTAGCTATCTCCTTGGCCTTCTTGAGTTCGGCGTCTGAAATCTGCTCCTTGATCTTGGAAAGCTGGTCGATGATGGCTTTCACCGCTTTATCGACCCGGCTTGAGTCAACTCCGGCATAGATGATGACCGCACCTGAATCGGCAAAGTGGTCGGCGTAGCTATGGATGTCATAGGCAAGCCCCTGTTGCTCTCTAATCTCGGTGAAAAGGCGGCTGCTCATTCCTTCTCCCAGTATGGTGCTGAGCAGATCAACTGCAAAACGGTCAGGGTCGAAATAAGAAAATCCGGGTACGGCCAGGCAAAGCTGGACCTGTTCGGTTTCCCTGAACTCGATTTTCAACCTGGGAGCTTCCTGGTTGCCGGTGTTGGGGAAGTCTGACGGTATTTTGTTGGGTTTCCATCCGCCTAAAGCCTTACTTACGGCGTCCTGTATTTCCTTCTGTTGTATATCGCCGGCAATACTAATCACAGTATTATTTGGCAGGTAGGCGTTGGAGAAGAAGTCCAGCATTTGTTGGCGCGTCAGAGCGGTTAATGTTTCTCTGCTTCCAGCTATGTCTCGTCCTAACGGCTGCCCCGGCCATAGAATCTCGTCTATCAACATAGCCACCCGCTGTCTGGGAGAGTCGAGGCTCATATTTATTTCCTCGATAATTACCTGACGTTCGCGGTCGATATCTCCAGCCGCAAAGCGTGAACTGCGCAGCAGGTCGATTAGCACGTCCAGCGATAAAAGAAAGTGCTCGCTGGTTACCCGACACCAGTAAGTAGTCAACTCTTTGTCAGTACCGCCGTTGAGTATACCGCCGACGCTTTCAATAGCTTCGCTTATTTCCTTGGCGGTGCGGCGTTTGTCTGTGCCCTTGAAACAAAGATGCTCGATGAAGTGGGAAATGCCGGCTTCAGAGTCAATTTCATAACGCGAGCCAACTCCCAGGAAAAAGACGACGGAGACAGAACGGGTGTGGGGCATTTCGCTGGTGAGGAGACGCAGACCATTGTCTAGGGTAAATTTTTCGTACATGATACCGGAATTTTACCCGCCACCGCCGTCCGGCGTCAATTGTGTTACCGGTTGTAGCTAACAAAAGTTGACCTCGTGCTCATCCACTGCTATACTTGATTTCCGTCTGTCGGTAATGAGGAGGCGCGAATAGAATGAAAACGTCAACTGCCCGGATTACTTTTATGGATGTGGCAATTTCCAGGACCGGTCTTATCTGGGATGCCGTTCTGGTGGTTGGCTTTGCTTGCTTAACGGCCGCCTTGGCCCAGATAAGTTTCTGGATCGGCCCGGTGCCGATTACGGGGCAGACATTTGCCGTTCTTGTGACCGGCGCTCTTTTGGGCAGCCGGCGCGGCGCTTTGAGTCAGCTCAGCTATCTGGCCATAGGTGCTACCGGCATACCTTTTTGGTTTGCGCTTGGCGGTCCGCCGGGCATAGCTCGTCTGGTTGGCCCTACGGGCGGCTATCTGATTGGCTTCGTGGCCGTCGCTTTCGTTGTCGGCTGGCTGGCGGAAAGAGGTTGGGACAGGCGTGTATGGACGGCGGCTCTGGCCATGCTGGCCGGCGAAAGTGTGTTGTATGTTTTTGGCCTGCTATGGCTGGTGCATTTTGTTCCTGTAGATAAGGTGTTGCAGGTCGGGCTTTATCCATTTGTAATCGGCGATTTAGTAAAGTTGGCTGCTGCCGCCTTGATTTTGCCTTCGGGCTGGCTGCTCCTGCGGCGATTTAGAAATTGAAAGATACACCTCTGCTAACTGATTCTCATTGAGGTCATCGACATGGATATCACCTGGTTAGGTTATTCCTGTTTTCGCATCAAGGGTAAGGAAGTTACAGTTATCACCGACCCGTACCCTCCGGGGCTGGGTTATTCTCTGGGCCGGCCCCAGGCCAACATAGTTACCGTGAGCCACTTTCATCCCGGCCATTCCTACACCCAGGCCGTCAGCGGCGAGTATAAAGTGATTAAAGGGCCCGGTGAATATGAGATAAAGGAAACGTTCATCACCGGCATAGCCACCTGGCATGATGCCGACCAGGGACAAAAGCTGGGCAAAAATACGATTTATCTTTTTGAAATGGACAGCATTACTTTGTGCCATTTGGGCGACCTTGGTCATCAGCTGTCATCCGAGCTTATAGAGGACGTGGGAGACATCGACGTGCTGTTTTTACCCGTCGGTGGCATATCTACCATAGGTGGTTCGACGGCTGCTGAGATAGTGAGGCGTCTGACGCCTAAAGTCGCCATCCCCATGCACTACAAAACAGCGACACTGAAAAAAGACCTTGAGCCGGTGGACAAGTTTTTAAAAGAGATGGGAATAAAGGAAAAGGTCTCCCAACCTAAGCTCTCCGTCAGCCGGTCCAACCTCCCTGCCAGTACCCAGGTTATTGTTCTGGAATATACAAGATAGTCGGCGTCCACATAACACTCTTGTCCACTGCCAACCTTTGACAGGCCTCGTCTTTGTCACGTAGAATTAGCCTGGCATGACATTAGCCAGGACGCTCTACGATTTACAGCAAATCGACCTTAACATTCAAAAGGAACAAGAGACTTTAGATGACATCAATCGCCAGCTAGGTGAGAGCGAGGCTTTGACCCAGGTTAAGGCTGAGCTTCTCGCTGAGCAGAAGCACCTGGCTGAGACGGAAAAGCAGCAGCGGGATGTGGAGTGGGAGATCGAAGACCTGCGAAACAGCATCAAGCAGGTAAACGATAAGCTGTACGGCGGCAAAAGTAAGAACCCTAAAGAACTGGTCAGCCTCGAGAAAGAGCTTGATATTTTCAAGGCTAAGTTGAGGCAGAAGGAAGACGATCTGCTTGACCTGATGGCTGAGATAGAGTCAGTACAGGACAGAATAAAGATAAATAGTGAACGACTCGGTAACCTGGAAGGGGAGTGGCAACGGGAACAGAAAGAACTCGCTCAAAGACAAGCCAAGGTAAAAAGTCGACTGTCTGACCTGAGCCGGAAGCGGCAGGCATTGGCCGCGGATATTGCCAAGCAAACTCTGGAGCTTTATGAGGGAATAAGGTTGAGAAAGGGACAGGCCGTCGTGAAAATCGAGCAGGGCAGATGCCAGGGGTGCCGGCTTAACCTGGCAGTGAACGAGTTGCAGCGAGCCAGAGCCGGGGATTTAATACAGTGCAGTAGCTGCGGCAGGATACTCTGTTTGGGCTAGTAGTTGCCTCGGTTTTACATCAATATAGGCAACCCTAACCGGTTGCAGTGGACTTTCAGTCGTTTATAAAATGAATCTAAAAATATATGCTGACGGAGCTTCCTGGGGCAATCCCGGACCGGCGGCCATCGGCGCCATTATTAAGGATGAACAGCAGAAGGTTTTAGCTAAGGTCTCGCGATATATAGGAGAGGGCACTAATAATCAGGCGGAATATCAGGCGGTTATCGCCGGGTTGAAAGAAGCCGCCAGATTTAAAGCAGACCAGGCTACGCTCTATTTGGATTCGGAACTCGTGGCCAAACAATTGATCGGCAGTTATAAGGTAAGAAACCTTTTCCTCTTTCCATTGTATAAAGAAGCCCTTGAGCTGTGTAAAAAGTTCTCCGAACTGTCCATTGTCCACGTCGGACATGAGGGCAATAATGAAGCCCATGCCCTGGCCAAAGCGGCGCTGCAGAAGTTCACCAGCCAAAAAGCTTAGATTTGACGGCTCTCAGACCAGGGTGTAAAGTAAATATCGGGCTAAGTAAATTGGGTGACCGCTCTGGTTTGTAGAAATCAGGGAGGAAAGTCCGAGCTCCACCGGGCAGGGTGCTGGGTAACGCCCAGGAGGGGTGACCCTACGGAAAGTGCCACAGAAACATACCGCTCTTTGTATGAAGAGTAAGGGTGAAATGGTGAGGTAAGAGCTCACCAGCGGCCAGGTGACTGGCCGGCTGGGTAAACCACACCCGGAGCAAGACCAAATAGAGGGTTTAGAGGGACGCCCGGCCCTACCCCGGGTTGGTCGCTTGACCCTGATGGCAACATCAGGGCTAGATGGATGGTCACCGCTCCGATTATTTCGGAGTACTGAACTCGGCTTATAGATTTACTTAGCCCTGTTTATTTATGATAATTTGCTCCCGAATCTGATGTAAAAAGCTAAACTTTTCAGGGGCTTTTTGCGTTCTTTTTTATATCCACATGAATTCTTTAGCCCCTGAACTTCGGGATTTTATTTTGTTTTGCGTGGACAGGCGCGGCACTGGCTGGCCGGTTCTTTATGACGAGATGGCATTAGTGGCTGGGCAGCGCCTGTTTAAAGGGTTGGGACGTGCCGAGCTAGAGCAACTGGGACTTTCTTTAGCCTTAGACAGCTTGGACAGGACACTCGAGCTGGTGAGACGGGTGGTGGCTCAAAATCAGCAATTTTAAATTTCTTATTTCCGCTATAAACTGCTACAATACCTGTCATATTTCTTTATTATGTCCTGACGGACGGAGGTAAATCATGCGTATAAAAAGAGCTGTCCCCGTGTCTTTGGTATTAGCAATTCTGCTTCTTATTTTGCCCGTATTAGGCGGTGGCTGCACCTTTATTAATGAGAAGGTTATCCCCGGCATTACATCTATCGAAACAGGTAAGCCGGCTGAAACAAACAATTTAGTGCCCCAGATCGCTCCTAATGTCGATGTTAAACTGCCTGCTGACTTTAATGTTCTCAGTGAAGCCTGGCGAGCGCTAAACGACAACTATGTAGATAAGAGTAAGCTGGACCCTAAAAAGCTGAGCGAAGGCGCGGTCAGAGGCATGATGCAGTCGCTCGACCAATTTAGCTCTTATGCCGACCCTGAAACTCACAAGCTGGAGATGAGTAACCTTGAGGGCAAATTTGAAGGCATTGGGGCTGTTATCAGCATGAAAGATAATCAGCTAACTGTGGTGTCGCCGGTTGCCGACACCCCCGCTGAAAAAGCCGGTATCAAGCCCGGCGACAAGATTCTGGAGATTGACGGTCAGCGTACTTCCACTATGAGCCTGATCGAAGCCACCTTTAAAATCCGAGGGGCAGCAGGCACCACGGTGAAGCTTCTGGTACTTCATGAGGGTGAAAACGAACCGGTGGCTATTCCGATAGTCCGGGCCGAGATAACAGGCAAAAGCGTTTCTCTGGAAATGCACGATGATATTGCTTATATCAAGATTACCCAGTTCCTGCAATCTACCGGCGGTGATTTGCAGAGTGCCCTAACCGAGGCTATCGGTAAAGGGGCCAGGGGCGTTGTCCTTGACCTTCGTAATAACCCCGGTGGCTTGCTTACCTCGTCTGCTGACGTCGCCAGTCAATTTCTGGCCATGGGATTGGTGGCTAAGGTAGTGGATGATACGGGAAATGAAAGTGTGGTGCCGGTGAAGGCAGGCGGCATAGGCACTCATTTGCCAATGGTTGTGCTGGTGAACAATGGCAGCGCCAGCGCCAGCGAGATAGTAGCGGGCGCTCTCCAGGACTATGGCCGGGCTAAACTAATAGGCAGCCAGACCTTCGGCAAGGGCAGTGTTCAGATTATTCACAATCTAAGTGACGGTTCAGCTTTGCATATAACTGCTTACAAGTGGCTGACTCCGTTTGGCAGACCTATAGATGGTGTCGGCCTGACGCCTGACATTGTGTCCGACCTCAAGGACCAGGCGCTTGTGGATTGGGCAGTCCAGTATCTCAAGGACACGATTAAAGCCGATTTACTGGAATTCGCGGTTAGCTAGCTCTCGATGGTATCCTTGGTGCTGGGAATTCTTCCGGCGATTCGCTCATCCAGGCGGGTCGCCGCGTCAAGGGCCCGGGCCAGGGCTTTGAACATAGCTTCCGCTTTGTGATGGTCGTCGATACCGCTCAGAACCCTGACATGTACGTTGAGCTTCGCTTCCGAGGCAAAGGAAACGAAGAAGTGGCGAATCAGGTCAGCCGACATTTTTTCGATGCTGGTGTCGTTAAAGGTAGCTTCGAAGCCTGTATAACCTCTGCCGCCGATATCCAGGGCGACCATCGCCAGGGCATCATCCATAGGTACAGCCGCATGCGCCATCCGGATTATGCCGCGCCTGTCTGCCAGTGCCTGGTTAAAGGCTTTGCCCAGACAGATGGCAACATCTTCAACCACGTGATGCTGGTCGGACCCTGTAGCTGACAGCTTTATATCAAATATTCCGTGCTGGGCCAATTGACCGAGCATATGGTCGAAGAACCTGATTCCCGTGGTAATTTCGGACTGCCCTGTGCCATCGATATTCAACTCCACCTTTATGGAAGTTTCCTTGGTTTCCCTGGTCACCGTAGCTTTTCTATCAGCCATGTTTTCAACCTCGCTTTATTCTCTATCGATAAATACCGCGTTAGCGAATCTCTTTCAATGCGGCAATTAAGGCATCGGTATGTTCCGGCTTGCCCACGCTAATACGCAAGCAGTCCTTCAACTGCGGTGTGTCGAAGTAGCGGACGAAGATGCCTTTTTTCTGCAATCCCTGATGTATAGCCTTTGCCTTGCCGTTAAGCACCGAGCACAGTATGAAATTAGCCCGGGAAGGATAAACTTTTAGCCAGTCGAGCTGACTAAGCCTGGTCATTAGCCGTTCCCGCTCTTGAATGATAGCCTTAATCATACCGCGCAGATAGCTCATATCCTTGAGCGATTCCAGAGCGGCTACTTGAGCGGCAGTATTGACATTATAAGGTTGTTTAATTTTCATTAGATATTCAGCTATGTTAACCGGGAAAATGCCGTAGCCGACTCTCAGGCCGGCCAGCCCGGCCCATTTGCTGAAGGTACGAAGAACTATTAAATTTGGGTACTTGGTAACCAGAGACGCCACCGTTACGCCGCTGAATTCAAAATAGGCTTCATCGATTACTACCACAGCGGCACTATTTAAGAGCTCCAGAATAGCTGGCTCCTCTGTTATGTTGCCAGAAGGGTTGTTCGGTGACGCGATAAAAATAACCTTCGCCCCCTTATCCATGGCTTTCTTGGTGGCTGCCGCATCGATGGAGAAGTCCGGCTTTCTCGGTACACTGACCACTTTGCCGCCGCAGACGTCGGTGCTGAAGGGATACATGCCGAAGGTGGGCGGGCAGTTGATCACCCTGTCTCCGGGCTGAATAAACAGTCGCAGGACGAGGTCGATAAGCTCGTCGCTGCCGCTGCCGGTCAGTATGTTTTCCGCACTTATTCCGGTGTATTTCTCCAGTGCTTTTCTCAGCTCTCTCTGTTCCGGGTCGGGATAGAGGTGATAATAGGCATAGTCGGCTAATGCCCGTTTTATGCGTGGTGAGCAGCCGTACGGGTTTTCGTTGCCATCGAGCTTGATAACTTTTTCTTCGGGGACCCCGACGCGCCGGCTCAATACCTCAGTCGGTTCGATGGGTGTATAAGCCGGCATGGCTTTTAGCTCCGGCCTTATTAGTCCCTCTATATCTTCGGGTGAAATCATTTTGTCTCTTTCCTGCTGTCTTTGAGTCTTAACCTGATGGCTTGAGCATGACCTTCGAGTCCTTCAGCCTCAGCTATGGTTATGGCTGCTTGCCCCAGCTCTTTCCCGGCAGCTTCGTCCAGGCCGATAACATTGGTGATTTTGAGGAAGTCCTCAACACCGAGCGGGGAACTAAAACGGGCGCTGCCTCCCGTAGGCAAGACATGGCTCGGCCCGGCAATATAATCGCCTAACGCTACCGGCGAGCTGCCGCCAATGAAAATACAGCCGGCATCTCTGATTTTCTGTGCGTAACTGCCGGCATTGCGCAGCATCAGCGATACATGTTCCGGCGCGTACAGGTTGACCAGCTCGATGGCTTCATCCGGACTCTTGACCACCACTAACATGCCTCCGGATTTTAGAGCCTTTGCGGCAATGGTCTTCCGTTCCAACCTCGCCAGTTGTTTTTTTATCTCGACATCAACTGCCTTAGCCAATTTGGACGAAGTGGTAATTAAGATAGCTGAAGCCAGCGGGTCGTGTTCGGCCTGGGCGATGAGGTCGGCGGCGCAGAATGAGGCATCAGCCGTGTCATCGGCTACAATTATTATCTCACTGGGCCCGGGAAAGCTCTCTATGTCCACCGTACCGTAGACCATTCTCTTGGCTGCAACCACGAAAACATTGCCCGGACCGCATATCTTGTCCACCTTCGGTACTGATTCGGTGCCAAAGGCCAGGGCGGCAATAGCTTGAGCCCCGCCTATTTTAAAGATGCGATTGACCCCGGCTATATCAGCTGCCACCAGCGTTGGCGGTGGAATTACCCCTTTCTTTTTAGGCGGAGTGACGACAAAGATTTCTTTTACTCCGGCTACCCGTGCCGGTATGGCGGTCATCAGCACTGTCGAGGGATAAGCAGCGCTGCCGCCGGGCACGTAAATGCCCACCCTGTTCAGCGGTCTTATCAGGCGGCCCAGGCCTTTAGTAAGAAATCCAGGTTTAAGCCTTTGCTTACATAAGAAATGGAACTGTTCTATTCTATCCGCCGCTAACTTCAGCGCTGCCAACAGTTTTTTATCTACCTTCTTGTAGGCATCTGAAATTTCGCTGTTACTTACATCCAATGACTTGAGCTCGACGCCATCCAGCTTTTTGGTGTATGTAAAGAGAGCTTTATCGCCTTTGGCTCGTACCTCAGCCAGTATGCGTTTGACTGTAGCCTCAGGCGCGGCTCCGTACCGCGGGATTTCTCGCGTCAACAGAGGTTTTGCCTTTTGGAAACCTTCAACTATTCTCATTTTAGTTACCATCGACTGCCTGGCTGAATATTTTAACCAGTGAGGCAATTCTCTTTTTCTTGAGGGATGACCCCAGGCTGTTCTTATTGCCTATAAGACAGGCCGTTGATTGAAGTATAGTATCCATTATTCTGAGATTGTGCCTGGCCAGAGTCTTTCCCGTCTGGGTGTTTTCTATAAGCAGGTCGGCATCTTCCGGCAAGAAAGCCTCGGTGGCTCCCCAGGTAGGAATTAGCTGATACCGGCTGACATGATTATCACGAAGATATTTATCGGCGATATTTACATATTCCGAGGCCACTCTGATCGGCGCCGCCTTGGAATCTTGTGCCTGCTTCAGCTGGCCGATGTCCGCCATGGAAAAGTCCTGGCTGACTACAGCTACAACTTTCACCTGGCCGAAACCGAGGTCTACAAGCTCCACAACCGGGCTTGAAGGAAAACGACACAGATGGTCAAGTAGCCAGTCTTTACCTGTTATAGCTACGTCGAAATTGCCGTTAGCTACCTGAAGCGGCATGTCCTGTGGCCGGACAACCTTGGCCTTAATCCAGTCCGTATTAAATACCGGGCGTCGACTCAGCTCGCCTTCCGAATAGCCCTGCAGTTCCAGCCCGGCCTTATTAAGGAACTCCAGGGTTGGCGGTTGTTGATGTCCGTCGGGCAGAGCCAGCCAGATTTTTTCTTCACCGGCATCAGGACGAAAATTGTTGGAGCTTTTTGCCGATTGAGTTTTGATTTTCAACCACGGCTTGTCTTTCATCTCGAGAGCCCGACTGAAATAGCTTATTATCCGGCTGACATTCTTCGCCTGCCAGCTCTCTTTGTTGGCGATGAGGCAGGCGTTGGCAGACATTAAAGTTTTCAGTGGTATTAAACTCTGTGCTTCTATTTCCGGCTCATCTTTTGCCCATAGCAGAGCCAGGTCGGCGTTTTCCGGCGGATAAGCTTCGGCAGCTCCCCACACCGGAAATATCCTGAACCTTTTCAGCCTGAGGTTCAAAGCTGCCAATTCTGCCAGGTTTGGGTACTCCGTTACTATTCGCCAGCTGTATAGCCCGGCTGATAAATACTGCAAGCCGGATATCTTGCCATAGCGGCTGGCGGCCAGATAAAGGTTCCCCTTGCCGTAGCCTAAATCGGCAACTTTGAGCACGGCGCTGGTTGGATACTTGGCCAGAAGCTCGTCCACCCAGTCTAGGCCACAGATGCCTAAATCGTAATTGCCTACTGCCACCTGGACAGGTATATCTTTTTCTTGAAATATCTTGGCTGAAAGATGAGGCAGACTTGTCGACTTGAGCCGGTAGCTGCGTGTCCCTGGAGTGTAGTCTTCAAAACCCAGCTCTGTCGTTTTCAATAGACAGGCCGTGGCCGGCAGGAGTCTCCCTTTCGGCAAAGCCAGTTTGACATTATCGGATTGGACTGCAGTTGACAAGTTATGCCGAGCCTCCTACCATTTTGACGACATCGGCCACAGTAGGCGCCTCTTTTTTCTGATTTCGGATTGAGTCAATGACGGTAAAAAGCACAGGCTTTTCTCGGACGGCGATTAGCCATCGTCCACCCGGTTGGCGCCCGTTAAAATCAAGCTCAGTCACATAGCCCGCCCCACGGAGCAGTGCGGCCAGCTCGAAGCTGGCTCTAATTGCGTCTGCCGTCCCGGCATCGCAGCGAATAAGTATTTCTGGTCCCGTTGCCCGTTTGGCTTTGGGCTGTATCAAATCAGCCAGTGACTCCAGGTACAGAGCAAAGCCGCAGGCCGGTGTCTTTTTCCCGCCTATCAGCGGTATAAGGTTGTCATACCTGCCGCCGCTGCCTATCTTGTAGCCTTTGGCCGATAATTGGAAGCAGAGCCCGGTGTAGTATTCGAAGCCTCGCGTAGATGTGATGTCAATCTGGTAACTGCAGCCCAGAGTATCAAGCAGCCCTGCGATTTCAGCAAAATTGGTCAATGCCGCCTTTAAGCTTGCCGGAATCTGAGGCATAGCCCTGAGGTTTTCCAGAAAACCGCTGGTTTTCCCTTTCAGGTCAAGGAACAATGATATCAGACGGCCAATCTCAGAGTCTTTTGGCTTAGCTTCTGTCAGCACCTGCCAGTTGCCGTCAAGAATCCGGTCGAGCAATCTGACTTCCTCGTCGGAACTCAGCTTCAATTCCTTGAGCAAAGCATTCAGTACTCCAGCGTGAGACAATTGTATCTGAACATCGCTAACACCTAACTGGCGCATAGTTTCAAAGGCCAGCAAAATTAATTCTATATCTGACGCAGGTTTATCGCTGCCTATGAGTTCCACTCCGCATTGCCATCGCTCCCTGTTATCCTTTCCCGTCTCCTCAAAAGCGAAGACATTGGTAACATAAAACAGTCTGGCTGTTTCATTTTGCGGCAAATTTTCGATATACAATCTGGCGACGGGTATAGTCCCATCCGGCCTCAATACCACTCTTTCGCCGCTCCAGCCATCCCAATCAAGGAAAGAGTACACCTTGCTCAGCATATTCGGAGTCAGTGTTCCGGCGGCAGTGAACAGGTGCAGATATTCCAATGTCGGGGTTCGCACTTCTCGATAACCCCAGCTCAGGCATGACTTTCTGAAGACATCCTCGATATAGCGGAATGCCTCCGTGTCTTTAGGCAGTAAATCTCGAGCCCCCTTGCATTTTTGACTTATCATATTCTGAATCTTGTTCAAGTTGACCTATTCTACACTAACGAGCTTTTGGCTTCAATTTGAGTTTCTCGTAAAATAATGTGTCACCGGCAGCAAACTGATGCCTATTTGCTGCCAATCATTGAGTTAAATTATAATTGATTCATTCTGTAATTGATGTTTAAATCAGGGCTCCGATTCCTTATCCTCTTTTTAGCTGTGCTGTCAGCTGTGTCTTTCATTTCCAGCGCGGCTAGAGCCAACTCGACGAAAATAGAAATATTAACTGTCAACGGCACTATCGTACCTGTGGTTGCCAGTTATATAGACCGCGGTATCAGCCGGGCCGAATCCGAAGGCGCTGCTGCCTGTATCATCGAATTGAATACGCCCGGAGGGCTGCTTAATGCCACAGAAGATATTGTGCAGCGTATTTTGAATGCGAAGGTCCCGGTTATAGTCTATGTTACGCCTCGTGGTAGCTGGGCGGCTTCCGCCGGCACATTTATTACCATATCGGCGCATGTTGCGGCCATGGCTCCCGGGACAAGCATCGGAGCTGCTCACCCGGTTAGCACCGGCGAGCAAATGCCTGAAGAGGTATCAAAGAAGGTAACCGAATATTCAGCAGCCTGGATTAGGAGCATTGCTGAAACGCGAGGCCGTAATACCGAACAGGCCGCACTGGCGGTTTCGGAAAGCAAGTCATTTACTGCTTCCGAAGCCTTAGAGGCCGGGCTTATCGATTTACAGGCTGATGATTTGGAAAGCTTGATTAGCCAGATAAATGGCAGGAAAGTCACTCTAGCCAGCGGCATAGAGGTTACTATTGATACCACTGGATACGAACTAAACGCAAACGGAATGAATGGTATTGAACGCTTTCTTCAAGTAATCAGCGACCCTAATATCGCTTATATCCTGCTCACTCTGGCCACCATAGGCTTAATCACTGAGATTTCAAATCCGGGGTTGATATTCCCCGGGGTTATCGGCGGCATTTGCCTTTTTCTAGCTTTCTATTCTTTGGGTGTGCTCAATGCCTATTGGGCTGGAGTGCTGCTTATATTTCTGGCCATCGGACTATTTGTGGCTGAGGTTTTCACGCAGGCTTTTGGTATACTTACAGCCGGTGGCATCGCTTCACTAGTTATAGGATCGTTGATATTATTTAGTCATAGTTCGCCGGAAATGGAAGTAAACAGATTTTTAATCGCCGGGGTAACAATTCTTGTTGCTGCCTTCATAGCTTTTATTGTGGGTGCCGCGGTTCGGGGTCAGAGACGGCGGGTAGCCACCGGAGCAGAGGGATTAATCGGCCAAGTAGCGGTAGCCAAAACGGGCCTTAACCCGAAGGGCACGGTTCTCATTGATGGTGAGCTGTGGAAAGCTGAAGTCGACACAGGTAAGGTAGAGCTAGGAGAGGAGGTGACGGTAACCAAGGTCGAAGGTCTGAAACTGTTGGTGACTCAAAGAAAAAGTAAAGGGAGGAAAATATGAGTCTAATTCTTATTATAGTCGTTGTTTTTATAGTAATAATACTGCTGTCAGCCGCTATCAGGATTGTGCAGGAGTATGAACGTGGAGTTATTTTTCGCCTGGGGCGGTTCGTTGGCGTCAGGGGCCCCGGGTTCATCTTGCTAATCCCGTTTATCGAACGCATGGTAAAGATTGACCTGCGCGTGGTCACCATGGATGTGCCGAGTCAGGAATGCATCACACTGGATACGGTTACGGTTAAAGTCGACGCTGTGGTCTATTTCAGGGTTATGAAACCTGAAGATGCCGTGCTCAACGTAGAGCAGTACATTAGAGCAGCTTCGCTGCTGTCACAGACTACCCTGCGGAACGTTGTGGGCCAATCTGAGCTCGAAGACCTGCTGGCCCATCGGGACAAAGTCAATGAAAAGCTCCAAACACTGATTGATGAAGGCACAGAGCCGTGGGGCATAAAGGTAAGCATGGTAGAGGTCAGAGATGTTGAGCTGCCTGACACCATGAAACGGGCTATGGCGGCACAGGCTGAAGCTGAGCGAGAGAGACGAGCTAAGATTGTGCATGCTGAAGGTGAAGCTCAGGCTGCGCAGAAGCTGGCTGAGGCAGCGAAGATTATAGCCACTCAGCCTTCAGCTCTTCAGCTTCGATATCTCCAGACGCTGACCCAGATTGCTACTGAGAAAACTAATACCATAATCTTCCCCTTGCCCATAGATCTGGTAGGGCCTTTACTCAGAAGGCTCGATCAACCGAAGAAATAACACACGGTTACCTCCTGTCACCATAAGGGGCAGGGGTAAAGTTAATCTTTTATTACCGTGACGTCTCCGGCCACGATTTCGGTAAGGCTGCCGTCATCGTGCCGGAGAACAAGGTTGCCGTTTTCGGTGATTGTTTCAGCTTGGCCTTGTTCCACCGTTTTACCGGTATTCACCTTTATCCGCTTGCCCAGGGTCTCCATGTTTTCCTGCCATTCTTTGTAAACGGCGGCTCCGGCTTGAGCTTCCAAATATAACCGTTCCAACTCATCTAGCAATGTGCCGGCAAGCTCGACAAATGATATTTCTGTGCCTGCTTCGTGGGACAGGCTAATAGCTATGTCAGCGATTTCCGGAAAGTCCTGAGGGTTGAAATTGACGTTTATGCCTATGCCGATGACGGCAAAATTTACCCTGCCTCCCTTGACCTCGTTTTCTATCAGTATACCGCAGACCTTTTTACCTTTGAGCATGATGTCATTGGGCCATTTGATGTGTGACTCAAGGCCGGTAACCTGTTTGATTGCCCTGACCACCGCTAGAGAGGCAATCATGACCAGTTGAGGCAGGTTTTTTAGAGCCGGCTTGAGCATAACCGACATAGCTAGGCTGCCTTCAGGCGATAGCCAGGTCCTGGCAAGCCGCCCTCTACCTGTCGTCTGCGTGCCGGCAATAACTGCAGTTCCCTCGGCAGCCCCTTTCTTAGCCAGTTCCCTGGCTGTCTCCATGGTTGTGGGGAGCTGGTGGTAATAATATAGTTGCCTGCCGACGAACCTGGTGTTCAAACGGCTTTGGATGGACGTTTTTATATCCTGACAGTCAGACATATTAGTTTCCTGGGAAATCTAATTTACCGGTTAGTATAGCGATAGACCGGGGCTATGTCTATTGATTTTTTGGGAGGCATCTTGACATTTTAATCAAAGCCAATTAGCATTGAGATAGAATATAAAGAATCAAGATAAGCAATGGAAGCAAAGGACTTCGATTTTTTGGTTGATAAAGTTGCTGCCTTGATTCTTGAATCCAGCCGGGTGGTGGTCTTTACCGGAGCCGGCATAAGCACCGAGTCCGGAATACCTGATTTCCGCAGCCCGGGCGGAATCTGGACGAAGTTCGACCCCGATGATTTTACAATTCAAAAGTTCATGAGCAGCGAGAAGACGCGGCGAATGCAGTGGCAGATGATGGCTGAAGGTGGCCTTCTGAAAGACGCCGAGCCGAATCAAGCTCACCATGCCGTTGCCGAGCTGGAAAAGCTGGGAAAGCTAACCTGTGTCATAACTCAGAATATCGATAACCTTCACCAAAAGGCGGGAAGCTCCCCGGACAAGGTCTTCGAGCTCCACGGTAACATGAAATTTGTAAGATGCATGAGCTGTGATAGGCGATTCCCTGTAGATGATATACTTGTGAGATTAGATAAGGAAGAAATTCCTGATTGCCAGTTTTGCCGCGGCATATTGAAGCCGGATGCCGTTTTTTTCGGCGAGTCACTACCGCAGCAGGCATTAAGCGACGCTATAAAACATTCCCGCAATTGCGACCTTTTTATTGTCATCGGCTCTACACTCGTTGTTTATCCGGCGGCCTATATGCCTATGTACGCCGTCGAGTCCGGAGCCAGGCTCGTTATTATCAATTTAAGTCCGACACCAATGGATGCTAAGGCTGCAGCGCTTATTACCGCCAGCGCCGGTGAGGCGATGGGCAAGATTGTAGAAAAGATAAAAAGCAGGTTGCCGGCTTGAAGTAGGGCATTGAAGGTGGAAGAAGAAATTGAAAAGAAGAACAAAGCTGAGCGCAGGCAGCAGAAGAAGGATAAAAGAAAATTCAGGCTTCACGGCGGCAGCCTTAGAGTTATATATCAGAATGCTATCAGGCGAAGGTTAAAAGAGAAGAAATAATAGATTAAAATAGACTCAGGTTTTATAACAAAGATAGGACATTTTAAATCTGTTCGGAGGTAAGGAAATGAAAAAGTTGCTATTGCCTATGGCTATGATTCTACTGGTAGCTACTGGTTGTCTGTTAACGCCGGCAGGGTCCAACCAACCGCCAACCGCCTATATAGACTCCGTATCGCCGATTAATAGCACCTACGGGGAAACGGTGACCTTCACCGGCCACGGCATTGACCCTGATGGCACAGTAGGTGCTTACAGCTGGCGGTCGAGCAGAGACGGAGATTTAAGCACTGCCGCGAGTTTCGAAACCTCGTCTTTATCCCCCGGAACTCATACTATCTGGTTTAAAGTCCAGGACGACGACGGGCAGTGGTCAAATGAGGTTCTGGCTAATGCGATTGTTGTTCCCGGAGGAGTTAGTCAGCCGATTGTGAACTCTTTTAACGTTAGCCCGGGGCATGTCGTTCCGGGTGGCTCTTCGACGCTTAGCTGGGATGTCTCCGGTGCTGCAACGGTCAGCATAAACCAGCAGATAGGCAATGTTTCCTTGAGCGGAAACAGGGTGGTATTTCCGACCACGACCACGACCTATACCCTGACAGCTACTAATGTGGTTGGAACTGTGACGGCTACAGCTCAGGTTACTGTAGCATCAGTACCCATTAATACAATAGAGTTGTTTTCTTTAGCAGAAGAGGATGGCTATGTGACGCTCGGTGGATATGTAGGGCAGGGGGTAATTGTTGGATATACGGCTAATGGAACGGGAGTTCAAGGTTTTTTGAGTTTCGATATTTCTGGGGTACCAAAGGGCGTTATTATCAAATCTGTTTCGATTGATTTAGATGCCGGTGCTGTTCGAGTGTATGGAGATCCATTTTTTAGAATGGGTCAGCTTCATATAAACAAATATACATATGGGAAATTAAGAGGAAATTCTTATTTTATTGGTCCGACAACTAGCGCTATATGTAGCTTTTCTAGCTGGCCTTCAAGTTGCATTAATTCTAGTCTCACTATCTCTGCGCTACAGGAGCAGCTAGATGCTGGAAGCAACCGCTTTCAAGTTCGAATGAACTTTAGCAAAATATGGCCTTCTAGTGAAGATAACTACTTAGATTTCTCTCAAGCCAAGCCCAAGCTCGTTATTGAGTATGAGTAATAACGCATAATTGAATAGCTTGTTGTGGTCACATTTTTCTGTTAAATTATGTTTGGGAGGTGAACAATGAAAAAATTAATTCCTGTGCTTCTGCTGGCGGTGCTGTTTATTGCCGGCTGCTACCCGGGTGGACCGATTACTATTACCGGTCCTAGCCAGCTACCGGTAATCAATTCTTTTAATGCGAGCCCGGCCAGCATTTCCTCTGGGGAGTCTTCGACACTTAACTGGACTGTAACGGGCGCTGCCACGGTCAGTATAGACCAGGGGATAGGCAATGTGGCTTTGACGGGGCCGAGGGCTGTAGCTCCGGGTGCAACCACTGTTTATACACTGACCGCTTCCAGTAGCGCAGGTAGCGTTATGGCTACGACTCAGGTCATAGTTACAGCGCCGGCACCGGCACCTGCTGCCTTACCCGTGATCAATTCTTTCACTGCCAGCCCGTCCAGTATAGCTCTTGGCAATTCGACCAGTTTGAGCTGGAATGTGTCAAATGCCACGTCGATAACGATAGACAATGGAGTGGGTGCTGTTGGCTCTGCCGGGAGCACTTTAGTCTCACCAGCGATGAGTACTAACTATATTTTGACAGCCACTAACGTAGCTGGCTTGTTTTACATGACAGTTACAGTCCTGGTTACCGGTGCGCCGGCGGCGGGTATGCCCGACCTGATCATACAGGACATCGTGCGCTCGGGAGATACAATCACCTACACCATAACCAATCAGGGCGATGCAACAGCCGGACCGAGCACTTCAACCGTACTTGTCGATGGTGTTATGGCAGCAAATGATAGCGTAGGTTCACTAGCTCCGGGCGAGTCGAGAACCGAGACCTTTACCGGTTACACATATGCTTGTACGTTCCCTGGTGATGCTATAGTTGTGAAGGCTGACACAGGCAATGCTGTGGTTGAAAGCTCTGAAGCTAACAATTCCTACACCGAGTCCTGGTCATGCCTGATTCTTGGGCCGGTTCGCCAGAAATAATTATACGGGCGTGGGTCTGTCCGTAGGGGTGAAGGCCGATTGCAATGGTCTTATAGATGAAAGCGACGACGGGAATAATTCGCTTACTAAACCTAAGGGGAGTCTCTAAGCGCCACCATCGCGGCAAAATCACTTATCGTACGATGTACTTAAGTTATTGCGGTTAGAGTTTTTTCTGCTAAATTATATTGGGAGGTGGACAATGAAAAAACTAGTTCCTGTGCTTCTGCTGGCGGTGCTGTTTATTGTCGGCTGCTACCCGGGTGGGCCGATTACTATTACCGGTCCTAGCCAGCTACCGGCAATCAATTCTTTTAATGCGAGCCCGGCCAGCATTTCTGCTGGCGAATCCTCAAGCCTTAGCTGGACTGTTACGGGCGCCACCACGGTCAGTATAGACCAGGGGATAGGTAATGTGGCTTTGACGGGGCCGAGGGCTGTAGCTCCTGCGGCTACCACTGTTTATACACTGACCGCTTCCAGTAGCGCAGGTAGCGTTACGGCTACGACTCAGGTCATAGTTACAGCGCCGGCACCGGCACCTGCTGCCTTACCCGTGATCAATTCTTTCACTGCCAGCCCGTCCAGTATAGCTCTTGGCAATTCGACCAGTTTGAGCTGGAATGTG